>NZ_JAPDMU010000001.1 GCF_026319325.1 Methylophaga sp. OBS3 | reverse complement strand
CGAGTTGGTCCCACCTGTTCCCATCCCGAACACAGAAGTGAAACAGCTCAGCGCCGATGATAGTGTGGGAGTTCCCATGTGAAAGTAGGACACTGCCAGGCTTTAATACTAAAAAGCCCGACTCTAAACGAGTCGGGCTTTTTTTTTCGCCTTCGAAAAATCTATAAAAATTGTTTCCCTGTTTAATGATAGTAGAAACGATAGCCAAATCTTGGGCCATGCCAAGGGTTTCCATACCAGTGGTTATAATAAAAACTGTCATATGGGGAATAGAAAGGATCTGTGTAATAGGCCCTAGAACTCCGATCTGTACGTTGCCAACGGTAACTTTCATTCACATCAATAATTGGCATCAATAAAGATCTATTATCAACTTTGCGATTCGCCGTTTCTCCTGCCACCACACCCGTAAAAGTGATTAATCTACCTTCTTTGTATACGACAGGATCATAAAAATCTGACGTGCGAGCAACAAAACGACCTTGACTATCCTCATATGTGTCAGGCTTTCCGTAATGGTTGAGTGGGAATTGGACAACTTCGATAAACGTCATATCATTTGCATTTTCAACACTAACAATCTCACCACCCCATCTAACTAAGTTCCCCTCGGTAATCGACTTATTGGCAATAACCTGATTAAGCTGAACATCATTAGTAGGTGCGGATTTAATATTCTGAGGAACGCTACTACAGGCTGCTAGAATGCTGACCGAAAGTAAAATAAAACCAAATCGCATAGTCCTCTCCAAGCAAATTGAACGTAACGGTTGGACAAAAAAAATCCCTTTAAATTGCAAATTGGTGACTTTTTGAATAAAAGTCATTAAATTTATTTAGTTACATGCTAGACGTGGTGTAGCAATACTGCTATTCTTACTATCAATTCCAGATACATCCTCATTAAAAATTCACATCGACGTGCAATTCTGTACGTTTTCTAAGGCATTTCTAAATCAAAACTCCCATTTTAGGTAATACATGAATCTGACAGAACTCAAACGCCAATCAGCTGCTGAGCTGATGGAACTTGCGCTTTCCATGAATCTTGAAGGCCTGGCTAGAAACAGAAAACAAGAACTTATTTTTGCATTAGTTAAAGCCCATGCAAAGCAAGGCGAGGATGTCTTTACAACAGGCGTACTTGAGTTACTACCTGATGGTTTTGGTTTTTTAAGATCGCCAGAAGACTCTTATGTTGCTGGCCCTGATGATATCTACGTTTCACCAAGCCAAATTCGTCGATTTCATCTGCGTACTGGCGATACAATCAAAGGGAAAATTCGCCCACCTAAAGATAGTGAGCGTTACTTTGCCTTGGTTAAAGTTGAAGAAATCAACTATGAAAAACCAGATAAATCAAAAAACAAAGTTCCATTTGAGAGCCTGACACCTTTATTCCCAAATGAGCGTTTTAACCTTGAACGTGGTAATGGTAGTACTGAAGATTTAACTGCCCGCATCATGGATTTGGCAGCTCCAATTGGTAAAGGTCAACGTGGTCTGATCGTTGCGCCACCCAAGTCTGGCAAAACAATGATTTTGCAAGCCATTGCACAGTCAATAACCGCTAACTATCCTGAAAGTGATCTCATCGTTCTGTTGATTGATGAGCGTCCTGAAGAAGTAACTGAAATGCAACGTTCAGTTCGTGGTGAAGTGGTCTCAAGTACTTTCGACGAGCCTGCCACGCGTCATGTACAAGTTGCCGAAATGGTTATTGAAAAAGCAAAACGTTTGGTTGAACATAAACATGACGTTGTAATTTTGCTCGATTCAATTACCCGTTTAGCGCGAGCATACAACACGGTTGCACCATCATCAGGCAAGGTTTTGACCGGTGGTGTTGATGCAAATGCTTTGCAACGTCCTAAACGTTTCTTTGGTGCTGCTCGTAACATCGAAGAGGGCGGTAGCTTAACAATTATTGCAACAGCGCTTATCGAAACTGGCTCTCGTATGGACGAAGTTATTTTCGAAGAGTTTAAAGGTACCGGTAATATGGAAGCCTTGCTTGAGCGTAAACTGGCGGATCGTCGTATTTACCCTGCGATTAATGTTACTCGCTCAGGTACACGCCGTGAAGAATTACTGACAAGCGACGAAGATCTGCAAAAACTCTGGATCTTACGTAAGATTCTGGCACCTATGGATCCAGTTGAAGCTATGGAATTTTTGATGGACCGTCTGAAGTCTACCAAAACCAATATGGAATTTTTTGACTCAATGAAACAGGGCTAACCTATTTCTGAGCACTCACATGTAAAGCCGCCGGCTATTTTTTTAATGGGGCCGACGGCTGCTGGCAAAACAGCATTGGCATTGGCAATTGCCCAAGAAGTACCTGTAGAAATTATTAGTGTTGACTCTGCGCTAGTATTTAAAGGTATGGATATTGGCACCGCCAAGCCAAGTGCTGAAGAACGTGCTGCTGTAAAACACCATCTAATTGATATTATTGAACCAACAGAAGTCTATTCTGTTGGTCAATTTCGAGAAGATGCTTTGCAATTAATGCACGATATCACCGAGCGTGGAAAGCTACCGTTATTAGTCGGTGGTACCATGCTGTACTTTAATAGTTTGCAGCGCGGACTTGCTGCATTACCTCCTGCAAATTCCGATGTTAGACAACGACTTGAAAAACAGTCTTCAGAGTTCGGTTTGGCTTATCTTCATCAACAACTTGAACAGGTTGATGCTGAAAGTGCAAAGCGCATACGTCCGACAGATCCACAAAGGTTGCAACGCGCGTTAGAAGTTTACGAACTTACTGGTCGTCCTATGAGTCAGTTAATTTCGGAAACACAGGCAGACTTACCTTTTAGGTCAATTGACATCGTATTAGCACCTTTTCAACGTAATGTTTTACATCAGCGAATTGCTAATCGTTACCGAGAAATGATGAGCAACGGTTTTCTCGATGAGGTTCGTCAGTTGAAATCTCGTAGCGATTGCCATGCTGGGTTACCAGCAATACGAGCTGTCGGCTATCGACAAGCTTGGATGCATCTTGATGGCCTTATTGATGAAGTAACATTTATCGATAAAGCGATTATCGCAACAAGACAGATGGCAAAAAGACAGATAACTTGGTTACGAGCACAAAAAGCCGCAACTTGGTTTGATAGCGGGGATACGTTGCCTGTGTCTTCAGTGATGGCATTCATCGCACAACAATTACAAGCAGGTGATAATGCTTGACGATTTTGTACAGGCTTTTAGAATGCTGTAAATGCAAACGATTAACAATAATAACAACTTCGGAGTGTTCTGATGGCTAAAGCCCAATCCCTGCAAGATCCTTTTTTGAATGCCTTGCGACGTGAAAATGTACCGGTGTCGATTTATTTGGTTAATGGCATCAAACTTCAGGGACAAATTGATTCATTTGATCAGTTTGTAATTCTGTTAAAGAACTCGGTAAATCAAATGGTTTACAAACATGCCATTTCGACGATTGTTCCTGCACGGAATGTCTCTATCACCTCTGAAGAATAATTAGGAGTAACTTGATTGTTTGACCGCCCAGATAGTAATGCGGCTTTTTCCAATGATGAGAATCAGGATGCCGTCGTTTTAGTTCATATGAATTTGAATGAACTGGCTTTTGAAGAAACCCATGAAGAATTTCTTGAGCTTGTTAATTCAACAGGGGCAAATATCGCAGCTGATATCACTGGTAAACGTCATCGTCCAGATGCCAAACTGTTTGTCGGCTCAGGTAAAGCAGATGAAATCGGGTTGGCCGTTGAAGCAAATCATGCTTCATTAGTGATTTTCAATCATGAACTTTCACCAAGTCAGGAGCGTAATCTTGAGCAAAAACTCAAGTGTCGTGTACTAGGGCGTACAGGTCTCATTCTTGATATCTTTGCGCGTAGAGCGCGTTCTCATGAGGGTAAACTTCAAGTTGAGTTAGCACAGTTACAACATATGTCGACAAGACTGGTTCGTGGCTGGACGCATTTGGAACGTCAGAAAGGTGGTATTGGCTTACGTGGTCCGGGTGAAACGCAGCTTGAAACAGATAGACGTTTATTAGGCGCCCGCATTAAGTCTCTAAAAAAACGCCTGGATAAAGTTCGCTCACAACGTGATCAGGGCCGACGTTCTCGTCAACGAAGTGGCACACCTGTTGTCTCACTGGTTGGATATACAAACGTAGGTAAGTCAACGTTGTTTAATAAAATGACCTCAGCTGAGGTATATGCTGATGACCGTTTGTTTGCCACGTTAGACCCAACTTTACGTCGTTTACGTCTGGTTGATACACAGCAACTGATTTTGGCGGATACGGTTGGTTTTATCAGACAGCTACCACATGACTTGGTGGAGTCTTTTAGTTCGACACTAGAAGAAACACGTGATGCAGAGTTACTGCTACATGTTGTTGATGCAGCAGCAGTGGATCGTGATGAGTTGATGGCGCATGTTGATGATGTTTTGAATCAGATTGGTGCGCAAGATGTTCCACAATTGATTGTCTACAACAAAATAGACAAATTAGATGATGCGCAACCACGGTTAGAACGTGACCAACATGGTGAAATCAAACGTTTATGGTTATCCGCCCACACTGGCGCGGGGTTAGACTTGTTACGTCAGGCGTTACAGGAATATTTTCCAGCTGACGAACCTTATGCACAACCTGTGAATTAAAGCCGGTTTTGGTTGCCATTGGCAATCATCTCCGTAAAATAGTCACGTTTAATACGTAATCGAAATTTATCTCTTTTGGAGCATTACATGGCTTGGAATGAACCCGGTAACGGTGACAAAGATCCATGGGGCAAACGTGGAAACGATGGCCCACCAGATCTTGATGAAGTCGTCCGGAATCTTCAGCGTAAATTAGGTGGATTGTTTGGCGGCAATAAAGGCGGTCAACAACCGAGTAATAATCAAAGCAGCAGCGGCGGTTCATTTGGTTTAGGCCTTATCGCAGCAATTATCTTTATCGTTTGGTTACTGTCGGGGATTTACATTGTTGAACCTGCTGAACGTGGCGTAGTTATGCGTTTTGGGCAGTTCCAAACAACTACAATGCCTGGTCCTCACTGGCATTTCCCATACCCTATTGATCACGTTGAAGTGGTAAATGTTGAAAACATTCGTTCAGTAGAAATTGGTTATCGTAGTGCTGGCTCTCGTCCTGAAAGTAGTATTTTGTCAGAGTCGTTAATGCTCACCAATGATGAAAATATCGTTGATCTGAAAATTGCTGGTCAGTATCGCGTAAAAGATGCTGCACAATACCTATTTAATGTTCGTGCTTCAGATACTATTTTACGTCAAATGATGGAAAGTGCTGTCCGTGAAGTTGTTGGCCAATCGACCATGGACTTTGTATTGACCGAAGGTCGTAGTGAAGTCGCGACACGTACCGAAGAAATTTTGCAAAAAATGCTTGATGATCATGCAACTGGTTTGAGTGTCACCAGTGTCAGCATGCAAGACGTTCAGCCACCAGAGCAGGTACAAGATGCTTTTGCTGACGTTGTTAAGGCTCGGGAAGATGAAGTTCGTCAGAAAAACGAAGCTGAAGCTTATGCAAATGACATAATTCCTCGTGCGCGTGGTCAAGCTTTCCGTATTATTCAAGAAGCGGAAGCATACAAAAGCCAAGTTGTTGCCAAAGCAAATGGTGACACTAGCCGTTTCTTACAGGTCATGACCGAGTACAACAAAGCACCATCTATTACTGAAGAGCGTCTGTTCCTCGATACTATGGAATCAGTCTACTCACGTACTAATAAGGTAATGGTTGATATCGATAGTGATGGTAATAACGTATTGTATTTACCGCTGGATCGTATGGGCAATCGGAGTTCTTCAATGGGTAATAACCCAACACGTGTGGATTTGGACTCATTAAACTTTCCTGCTGGCAACAGCACCAATAGCAGCAATGCTGCCAATGATGCACGTAGCCGAGGAGGTCGATAATCATGCAATCTAGATTTAATCTATTTATTTTTATCGCATTCATTTTAGCGGTGACGATCAGTGCTTCTGTTTTCTTTGTTGATGAACGTGAACGCGTCATCCTATTGAAACTGGGTCAAATTGAGCGTGCTGATTACGAGCCTGGTTTACATTTCAAAATGCCATTTGTAAACCAAGTGCGCCGTTTTGATGGCCGTATCTTAAGTTTAGATGCTACCCCAGCCCGTTACTTGACCGGCGAAAAGAAAAACCTGATCGTTGACTCGTTCATTCTATGGCGTATTTCAGACGTAGCTCAATATTTCCGTTCAATGGGCGGTGATGAGGAAAATGCCAAACTACGTTTGTCGCAAATCATTAAAGATGGTCTGCGAGCCGAGTTTGGTCGTCGTAGCATCCAAGAAGTAGTATCTGGTGATCGCGACCAAATGGTGGCTGGCTTGATGCGCTCTGCAAATGAAACGTCGGCAGAGTTTGGTATCGAAATCGTCAATGTACGTATTAAACGTATCGATTTACCACAAGACGTCAGTGCCTCAGTATTTGCACGTATGCAAGCTGAGCGTGAGCGTGTAGCAAAAGACTTACGTTCACGTGGTGCTGAAGAAGCTGAAAAAATTCGCTCAGATGCAGATCGTCAACGTACCGTTATTTTGGCAGAAGCGCGTCGTCAAGCAGAGAGCCTGCGAGGCGAAGGTGATGCAACGGCAACAGATGTATACGCAAGCGCCTATGGTCAGAATGAAGAGTTTTATTCACTGTATCGCCGTCTGAATGCATACCAAAATATCTTCCAAGGTGACGACTTAATGGTTATTGAACCAAAAGGTGATTTCTTTAAGCGTTTTGGTGACCTTGATACCTCATCACAGTGAGTGATGCACTGATTCACAGCCTATGGCTGGCAACGGCATTGATGCTGATTATTGAAGGCATCATGCCGTTTTTGAATCCCTCGGCATTTCGTCGGGCACTGTTACAAGTCATTGCGATGGGTGATACACAACTACGTTGGGTAGGACTTATCAGCATGTTGGTTGGCCTCGCTATTTTATATTGGGTAAATTGACGTTATGAGCATCAGAGAAAGTTGGCTGCTGCCTGAAGGTATCGATGAGTTGATGCCTAAAGAAGCAGCGCAACTTGAAAAAATGCACCGCTTATTGGTGGACCGCATGCAAAGTTGGGGTTACCAATTGGTTGTCCCGCCATTAGTTGAGTATCTGGATTCCTTATTAACAGGTACTGCAAAAACTCTAGATCTACAGACCTTTAAGCTGATTGATCAGTTATCAGGTCGATTGTTAGGCATCCGTGCCGACATGACACCGCAGGTAGCGCGCATTGCAGCCCACCGCTTAAGAGGTGAGTCTGACGTCTTACGTTTATGCTATATCGGCAGTGTGTTACACACGCTTCCTGAAGGCCAAGTTTCTTCCAGAAACCCTATCCAGCTTGGTGCTGAAATCTATGGTCATGCTGGACCTGAAAGCGACATGGAAAGCATGCAGCTGATGGTCGAGTTGCTGAAAATCAGCGGGCTTAAAGGGCCGCTTTCTTTGGATATTGGTCATGTCGGTATTTATCGTGGATTAGCTGATGCTGCAGGTCTTGATGAACAGCAAGAGCAGTCACTATTTTCAGCATTACAGCGTAAAGCGGCGGCAGAGATTGAGCAGTTATTAAACGACTTTAATCTGCCAACCCAACAACGTGACATGTTGCAGAGTTTGTCTGAGTTAAATGGTGACCAAACTGTATTAGAGCGTGCCGAGACGTTATTGGTAAATGCACCTGAAACAGTTAAAAGTGCGCTAAAAACACTTCAGTCACTTGCGGACATGCTCGCAATCCGTTTGCCTGACTTACGTGTCAACTTTGATCTGGCAGAGCTGCGTGGATATCACTATCATACTGGCGTCGTTTTTGCGGCCTATCAGCCTGATTCAGCACAAGCTATCGCGCTCGGTGGACGTTATGATGATATCGGTGAAGACTTCGGCTATGCACAACCTGCAACTGGCTTCAGTCTCGATCTGAAGAAACTGGTAACCCAGTTTCCTGAGGATGATAAGCCAACAGATAAAATCTCAGTCGTCTGGGCTGATGATGAATCACAGCATAAAGCTGTTCAAGCATTGCGTGAAGCTGGTCAAATCGTGATTTACGATTTATCTGGTGAAGATGCAGTTTGTAACAAACAATTGATCCAACAAAATGGCCACTGGCAGGTGGTTGAACTAGGAAACACACGTGGCTAGAAATATTGTAGTAATCGGTTCCCAATGGGGCGATGAGGGTAAAGGCAAGGTTGTCGATTTATTAACGGACAACGTGTCAGCTGTCGTACGTTTTCAAGGCGGCCATAACGCTGGTCATACACTGGTTATTGATGGTAAAAAAACCATTTTGCATTTAATACCATCAGGCATTTTACGTAGCCATGTACAATGTTTGATTGGTAATGGTGTGGTGTTATCGCCAGAAGCATTGTTAAAAGAAATCAATGCTTTGGAAGCGAGTGGTGTGCCGGTTAAAGACCGTTTAAAAATCAGTGCCGCTTGCCCATTAATCCTGTCATACCATGTGGCATTGGATCAGGCTCGTGAAGCCCGCCGTGGTAAAGCTGCGATTGGTACTACTGGTCGTGGTATCGGTCCTGCTTACGAAGATAAAGTTGCTCGCCGTGGATTACGTGTTGGTGACTTGAAAAATATTGAAAGCTTCACAGAAAAATTACGTGAAGTGGTGAGCTTCCATAATTTTGCACTGATTAATTACTACCAAGCTGCACCCGTTGATTTCGAGCAAGTATTAGCTGAAACATTGGCGATGCGCGACACTTTATTAGCCATGGTTGCTGATATTCCTGCCTTATTACAGCAATACCACCTGAATGGTGACCGTGTGATGTTTGAAGGTGCGCAAGGTGCACTATTGGATATCGACCACGGTACATATCCCTATGTCACGTCTTCAAATACAACTGCAGGCGGTAGTGCGACCGGTGCTGGTGTTGGCCCTTGTCATATTGATTATGTACTTGGTATCACCAAAGCATATGCAACCCGTGTTGGTGCGGGTCCATTCCCATCAGAGTTGAGTTGTGGTGTTGGTAAACACTTGGCTGAGCGCGGTCATGAAAAAGGTTCAACAACAGGCCGTGATCGCCGTTGTGGCTGGCTAGACATGGTTGCTTTAAATCGTGCTAGCTGGATTAACAGCATTACAGGTCTTTGCTTAACCAAGCTTGATGTTTTAGATGGTTTAGAAACAATTCGCCTCTGTGTTGCCTATGAGCGTGATGGTAAAGCCGTTGATATTTTGCCATTGAGTGCTGATGAGTTTACAGGCTGTGAACCGGTTTATATCGATATGCCAGGTTGGCAAGAATCAACTCTGGGTATCACCGAATTTGATAAGTTACCGGAAAATGCACGCAACTATATTCTGAAAGTGGAAGAGTTGGCTGGTGTGCCAATTGATATTATTTCAACCGGCCCAGATCGCGTTGAAACAATTATCCGCCGAGACTTACTCGCTGTATAAAATGAAATGCCCGCTTATGCGGGCATTTTTTTATTTCCGATCTGGTGAAACAGCAGCGTAAATAGCAGAGTAATCGGTATTATCTAGCCCCATTGATACTGTCTTATCGAGCAGTTTCAAAACGCCTTCCAAACCACTTGCGTCCAAACGTAATTGCTCAGCTACTTCAAGAAACAAACGTGTGTCTTTGGTGAGATGTTTTGTTGGAAAGTTGGGATTAGCAAAATCCCTTTGCTGCATGCGTTCAAGCTTCTTATCAAAAGTGGGGGCATAAAGTGCACTTTCTCTTAATAAGCCCATGAATTGTTCAGTATCGATCCCTTGGCTTTCAATTAGACCTAGGCTGAGAGAGAAACTCGCTGTCAAACCAGCGATAAGTTGATTCATCGCCAATTTCATTGCTGCACCTTGGCCAACCTCGCCGATAAGCTGTGGTTTTTTACCCAGTAAACGCAATACAGGTAATGCTTTTTCAAAGTCGGCATGGGCGCCACCAGCCATAAGAATGAGGTTGCCGCTGCGCGCTTCAGGCAGACTCCCCAATACTGGGCATTCAAGGTAAGCGGTACCTGCCACCAAACATTTTTCGGCAATTTGTTGTGATTGTTGCGGGCCAATAGTACCCATTTGAATGAGTAATTTACCAGCAAGTTTTTCAGCTGGAATACTCGCTAACACCGACTCAATGGCTGTCGCATCGCTTAGCGTTAACAACAATAAATCTGCGGAATTAACGGCTTCTAGCACGTTGTCAGTAACCGAAGCACCTAATGATTTAAGCGCTTGAATTTTATCGATACTGCGGTTGAAAACAGTGACTTTTTGTTGTTCTACCAACAAGCGTTCTGTCATGGCTTGCCCCATCAGGCCACCACCAAGAATCGCAATCTGCATAACATCTTCCTTTATTGCTTGGTAAAAAAGCATTCTGACATAGATGCAGCTTGTGTTGTGAGATACAATACGCAAGCATTTTACAGACGTGACAGGGGAATACCGTGTACAAAAAAAGCATGCGCATCGCAGACTTTGACGATGAAGTGTTTAACGCGATTGCTGCAGAGGTGCAGCGTCAAGAAGATCATATCGAACTGATCGCCTCAGAAAACTACACCAGCCCACGTGTAATGGAAGCGCAGGGTAGTTCACTGACTAACAAGTATGCCGAGGGTTATCCGGGCAAACGTTATTACGGTGGTTGTGATCACGTTGATACGGTAGAAGATCTGGCTATTGAACGCGCTAAAACACTTTTTGGTGCTGATTACGCAAACGTGCAACCGCACTCAGGTTCACAAGCTAACGCGGCAGTTTATTTGGCGTTATTGCAACCGGGCGATACCATTTTAGGTATGAGTCTGGCGCATGGTGGTCACTTAACCCACGGTGCCAAAGTCAGCGCATCAGGCAAGATTTATAACTCTGTCAGTTACGGTATCAACACTGAAACTGGTGAAATTGATTATGAAGAAGTTGCGCGTTTAGCCAAAGAGCATCAGCCAAAAATGGTTGTTGCTGGTTTTTCTGCGTACTCACGCATTATCGATTGGCAAAAATTCCGTGATATCGCAGACTCAGTTGGCGCATACCTGTTAGTTGATATGGCGCACGTTGCTGGTTTGGTTGCGGCGGGTTTATACCCAAGCCCAGTACAAATTGCTGACGTAACCACAACGACTACACATAAAACATTACGTGGCCCACGTGGTGGTCTGATTTTGGCCAAATCAAACCCTGAAATCGAGAAAAAGCTGAACTCAGCTGTTTTCCCTGGTTTCCAAGGTGGTCCGTTGATGCATGTCATCGCAGCTAAAGCGGTTGCTTTCAAAGAAGCAATGCTGGGTGAGTTCAAGAGCTATCAACAACAAGTTATTGAAAACGCGCAAGCAATGGCTAAAGTCTTTATGGCACGTGGTTATGATGTTGTGTCTAAAGGCACAGATGACCATCTGTTTTTGGTTAGCTTTATCGAAGCAGGCCTGACGGGTAAAGAAGTTGATGCATGGTTAGGCGATGCGCATATCACCGTTAATAAAAATGCGGTTCCAAATGATCCACAATCACCATTTGTTACATCAGGTATCCGTATCGGTACACCTGCGGTAACAACACGTGGCTTTAACGTGCAAGATTGTACTGACCTAGCAGGTTGGATGTGTGATGTTATTGATAGCCGTGGTGATGCCACTGTTATCGAATCGGTACGTGGCAAAGTCAGTGAAATCTGCAGCCGTTTACCGGTTTACGCGTAAACCGGAGTATCGATAATGCGTTGCCCTTTCTGTGGAACAGCCGACTCCAAAGTGGTGGACTCTCGGCTGTCCGCAGAGGGTGACGCCATTCGCCGTCGGCGGATGTGCGTAAGTTGTAATGAACGATTTACAACATACGAAACGGCGGAGCTTAGTCTGCCAAGATTAGTAAAGCGTGATGCCTCACGCGAAGCTTTCGACGAGCATAAGTTACGAGCAGGTCTGATGCGTGCTTTAGAAAAGCGTCCCGTCAGTACTGATGCCATTGATAATGCTGTCAAAACGATTACCCGCAAATTATGGGCAACTGGTGAACGTGAAGTACAAAGTCGACTAGTCGGTGACTGGGTCATGGCGGCACTGCGCGAACTGGATGAAGTTGCTTATGTTCGCTTTGCTTCTGTTTACCGAAGCTTTCAAGATGTTAATGCGTTTCGTGAAGAAATCGAACGCATGAAAAATCGTGACGAGTCCCAAAATAAATCCTAAGCGAAAAACACTACTTATGCGCTTAGTCAATCAACTAGGAGATTGCTAGCATGAGTGAACATGAACAATATATGGCCCATGCGCTGCAATTGGCGAAAAGAGGGCTATACACGACAGATCCTAATCCCCGTGTTGGTTGTGTTATCGTCAAAAATGGTCGCATTATTGGCGAAGGCTGGCATCATCGTGCCGGTGAGGCGCATGCCGAAATTAATGCGCTAAATGCAGCAGGTGTAGCCGCTCAAGGCGCTGATTGTTATGTGACACTTGAGCCATGCAGTCATTTTGGTCGAACACCACCGTGTGCAGAGGCATTAATCCGCGCTGGCATTAAGCGTGTATTCGTTGCAATGACAGATCCTAATCCTATTGTTGCTGGTACTGGCATAGAACGTTTGCGTCAGGCGGGTATGGAAGTCCATGAAGGTTTATTCGCCAAACAAGCAGAAGAACTAAACCCAGGTTTTTGCCAACGGATGCGCATTGGTCGCCCTTTTGTGCGCAGTAAAATTGCTATGAGTTTGGATGGCCGTACGGCCATGGCCTCAGGTGAAAGCAAATGGATAACAGGGCCAGAAGCGCGTTTGGATGTTCAAAAACTGCGTGCGCGAAGTAGCGCTATTTTGACCGGTATCGGTACCGTTTTAGCTGACGATCCAATGTTAAATGTTCGTCCCCAAGGCGATTGGTATCCCGATCCTGAACATGTTCGCCAACCACTGCGTGTTGTTGTCGATAGTGACTTAAGAATGCCGGTCAAAGCCAAAATTTTAGGTGGTGAAAAGGTGTTGTTAGCCACGGCTGGCGATAAAGTCATCCGACCTGATATTGAAACTGTTGTCCTGCCGACCCCAGACAAACAAGTAGATTTAGCCGCTTTACTAACGGTTTTAGCAAAACGCGAAGTAAATGAGTTAATGGTTGAGGCTGGCGCCGATCTCAATGGCGCTTTATTGCGTTCAAAACTAATTGATGAATTGGTGTTTTATGTTGCGCCTAAGTTAATGGGCAGTGATGCACGGGCAGTATTTAATCTGCCGGGCATGATTCGTATGGACCAAAACATCGATTTGCAGGTAACTGATATGCGACCTATTGGTCAGGATTGGCGGATCACCGCTTTGCCAATTTATAACGAGGAATTTTAAAGCATGTTTACGGGCATTATTGCAGCGTTGGGGGAAATCACAGCATTACAACCTAAAGGCGGCGATCTGAAGTTGGTGATTAATGCTGGCAAGCTAGATTGTGGTGATGTGAAACTGGGGGACAGTATTGCGATTAATGGTGTTTGCCTGACTGTAGTTGATATGGACAATCAGCAGCTCTCATTTGATGTCTCACAAGAAACGATCACGCGAAGCAGTTTGGCGCAATTAAAAACTGGTAGCCAAGTTAACCTAGAAAAAGCCCTTGCCGTAGGTGAACGCCTGGGTGGTCATTTTGTCAGTGGTCATGTTGATGGTTTGGGACAAATCGATAGCATTAAAGAAGTCGCACGCTCGTGGCAAATCGCAGTCAACGTGCCTTCTGAACTGCAACGTTATATCGCTGAAAAAGGTTCAATCTGTATTGATGGCGCGAGTTTGACCGTGAATAAAGTCACGGCAAAAGGTTTTGAAGTGAATATCATTCCGCATACACTTCAAGAAACCATTATCAAAGACTATAAAGTCGGCATTAAAGTGAACCTAGAAGTGGATTTGATCGCACG
Organism: Methylophaga sp. OBS3; assembly: GCF_026319325.1. GTDB lineage: Bacteria > Pseudomonadota > Gammaproteobacteria > Nitrosococcales > Methylophagaceae > Methylophaga. The sequence continues at coordinate 874,456 of NZ_JAPDMU010000001.1, read as the reverse complement.
ATATCTTGAACGTTTATTGCCTGCTCAAGAGAGCAAACTTACCCCTGACTTTTTGAAACAGCACGGCTATTTGGCAACATGAAATTAAACAGCACTGAAGAAATTCTCGCCGACATCAAAGCCGGCAAAATGGTCATCATTATGGATGACGAAGATCGCGAAAATGAAGGCGATTTGGTGATGGCTGCCGAATTAGTGACACCACAGGCCATTAACTTTATGGCCAAGTATGGTCGTGGTTTGATTTGTTTAACGCTGACTGAAGAGCGTACCCGTCAACTGCGTTTGCCATTAATGGTGACGGACAACCAAACACCATATTCGACAAACTTTACGGTATCTATTGAAGCAGCAGAGGGGGTTACAACGGGTATTTCTGCTGCCGATAGAGCATTAACGGTACAACGTGCTGTCGCTGCTAATGCCAAACCTGAAGACTTAGTACAACCAGGTCATATCTTTCCCTTAAAAGCACAGGCTGGTGGTGTACTGACAAGAGCGGGACATACCGAAGCGGGTTGTGATTTAGCCCAATTAGCAGGGTTATCACCTGCTGCTGTCATTGTCGAAATATTAAATGATGATGGCAGTATGGCAAGACGACCAGATTTGGAAGCTTTTGCCAAAGAACACGATGTGAAAATTGGCACCATTGCCGATTTGATTAGCTACCGTCTGCAAAATGAAATGACGGTGAAGTCATTGTCACAATGCCAATTCCCAACAGAATATGGTGATTTTGTTTTGCATAGTTACCAAGACGGTGTAAATGCTCAAGTTCATCTTGCACTGGTTTATGGTGATATTAGTCCGGATGAAGAAACACTGGTTCGTGTGCACATGGCTGATCCACTCAGCGATTTATTAGCCTCATTGCGTGAGCCTTCACACTGGCCTTTACCTGAAGTTATGCGTCGAATTCAAGCGGCCGGTAAAGGGGTTCTCGTGGTATTGCGCCAGCCTGAGAAAAATAAACAGTTAGCAACCAAAATTGCCCGTTACCAGCAGCAAGACTTGGGACAAAGCCAAGTATCGGCTAAAACCAGCTGGGATTTAAGGACATTTGGGGTCGGTGCACAAATTCTGGCTGATTTGGGGATAAAAAAAATGCGGGTTATCGGTACACCGACTAAATTGACGGGCGTCTCAGGCTTTGGTCTAGAGTTAGCTGGTTATTTGGAGGAGTAAGATGGCAAACGATCGGCAGATATTTATTGTTGCCGGTGAGGCTTCTGGTGAAGCTCATGCCGCGAGACTTGTATCAGCTTTAAAGCAAAAAGCACCACATCTTTATATTGGTGGTATCGGCGGTAACGCAATGAGAGAGGCTGGTGCTGATATTGTTCAGGACTTTGCTGAATTGGCCGTTATGGGACTGGTCGAAGTCCTCAAGCGCTATCCTAAGATCAAGTCTATTTTTAACGAAACTGTAAATCGCCTGAAACGAGATAAGCCAGATTTACTGATTTTAGTGGACTATCCCGGCTTTAATTTAAAGCTGGCAAAACAAGCCAAGAAGTTAGGTATTCCCGTCCTTTATTACATTAGCCCAAAGGTTTGGGCATGGCGTGCCGGTAGGGTTAAACAAATTCAACAAACCGTTGATCATATGGCGGTGTTGTTTCCATTTGAAGTGCCGATTTATCAAGAAGCCAATGTGCCGGTGACATGTGTGGGGCATCCACTAGTGGATGCTGTTCATAGTGAACTGGATAAAGACGCAGCAAAGCAAAAGTTTCACCTTTCAACACAGCAACGCGTTGTGGGATTGTTTCCGGGCAGTCGCCGAAGTGAAATTGATGCTTTATTACCCATCATGCTGGCGGCAGCGGAACGTATACAACAGCGTCATTTTGATATTACGGTGGTTTTACCTCTGGCGCCGGGTATTGAGCGTGAGTATATCCAGCAATATGTGGATAAAAGTCGACTCCCAGTACAAATCATAAGCGGTGATTTTTATGATTTGGTGAAAGCTTGTGATGCCATAGTCGCGGCCTCTGGTACGGTTACCTTAGAAATTGCTTTATTAGGCACACCGCATTTAATCGCATACAAAGTTTCACCTTGGAGTTACCGCATCTTAAAACGACTGGTGAAAATTCCTTATGTCGGTTTGTGTAATATTGTCAGCGGTAAGCCACTCATCACAGAGTTACTGCAAGACGATGTCACTGATGTTAGGTTAGAACAATTATTGACCGACTTGTTAACGCACCCACAAAGCCCGCAGCGCGCTGAAAATATTCAACAAGAAGTGCTGACTGCACTGGGGCCTGCTGGCGGTGCTGAAAATGCAGCGGATCTTGTTTTACGTTTAATCAACGAAACGAACTGATGTTAATCGCAGGTGTAGATGAAGTAGGGCGGGGCCCTCTAGCTGGGCCAGTTGTGACTGCTGCTGTTATCCTAGATCCAAGCAAGCCTATTGAAGGTTTGACCGATTCTAAGAAACTTTCAGAAAAGCGCAGAGAAGCGTTAGTGCCGATTATTAAAGAGCGCGCTTTAAGTTGGGCGTTGGGGCGTGCAGAAGTTGAAGAAATCGACGAATTAAATATTCTTCAAGCAAGCCTGCTTGCAATGCAGCGAGCAGTTATGGCTTTGTCTGTCACACCTGAAAAGGTACATGTTGATGGTATTCATGCACCTGAATTACCGTACCCAGTTTTGACCATTGTCAAAGGTGACTTACATGATCAAGCGATTGCGGCGGCATCAATTTTGGCAAAAGTCGCACGCGATCAAGAAATGGTTACATTAGATAAACTTTACCCAGGATATGATTTGGCCAAGCATAAAGGTTACCCAACGGCGGCGCATCAACAAGCCTTAATGCATTTAGGACCATCTGATATTCACAGAAAATCATTTAAACCCGTTCAATTGGCGCTAAATATCTAAATAAAAAGGCGTTCAAATTGCTGTTAAACCCTTATGCCATGGTATTATTCGGCACTTATGCTGTCATTCAATAACCTAATTAATAAAATCAAACAGGTCAAAGCCGGTAAAAAAAGCCGTGCAGCTGCAGCTGGGGCAGCACCACTTATTGTTCCCCGTGCCGATCACAACATATCGCGTAAGCTGATTAGTCCAAGTGCGTTAAAAGTCCTGAATACACTTCATGAGGCTGGCTTTGAAGCCTATCTAGTTGGTGGATGTGTACGAGATCTATTGTTAGGTTATGAACCCAAAGACTTTGATATCGCAACTGATGCGTTACCCGAGCAAGTACATAAACTGTTTCGCCGCAGTCGTTTAATTGGCAGACGTTTTAAACTGGTCCATGTCCGTTTTGGTCGTGATGAAATTATTGAAGTCGCGACTTTCCGTGCGCCACCTGAAGCAGAGAATCAGGTGGATGGCCGAATCATGCAAGACAATGTTTACGGCTCATTAGAACAAGATGCTTGGCGTCGTGATTTCACCGTAAATGCACTCTATTACAACATCGCAGACTTTACGATTGTCGATTACACCGGCGGCATTGCCGATTTACAACAGGGCATGATTCGCCTGATTGGTGACAAGCAAGTCCGTTACCGTGAAGATCCCGTTCGTATGCTTCGTGCTATCCGGTTTATGGCCAAACTTGGCTTAAAGCTTGAGCCTGAGACCGAAGCTTTAATTGGAGAGTTGGCACCACTTTTAAGTGATATTCCACCTGCCCGGTTATTTGATGAGACGCTTAAGCTTTATTTAAGTGGTCAAGCGGCTGTGACACATGAATTGTTGTGTCATTACGGTGTGTTTGATTACCTTTACCCTCAGACCGCTGCTTTGTTACATCAAGAGTCGGACAATTATCCTCGGGTTTTATTGATGAAAGCCTTGGAGAACACTGACAAACGTCTGGCCAACAATAAACCCGTCACACCAGCCTTTTTGTTTGCGGCATTACTATGGGAACCGCTTCGTCAGCGTTGGATTGAATTAAGTCAATCCATGCCAGACATTCCGGCGATGCAACGTGCGGCTGGAGAAGTGCTGGCGGAGCAAATTCAAACCGTCGCGATTCCTAAACGCTTTAGTTTAGTGACCCGTGATATCTGGGCTTTGCAACCTCGACTGGCTCGTCGACAAGGCAAACGTGCTTTTGCTTTGTTATTGCAGCCTAAATTCCGTGCTGGATATGATTTTCTGGCGTTACGCGCTGAGGCGGGCGAGCCTCTCCAAGAGTTAACGGATTGGTGGACTACATTTCAGCAAGCGACTGCTAGCGAACAAACCAATATGGTGAATTCGCTGAGTAAATCGGAAGCTGAGCCTAAGCGTCGCCCACGTCGTCGCCGTCGCAGAAAACCAGCAGCAAAACGAGCAGAGTAATGCAGGCATATATCGGTCTTGGTAGTAACTTGGCTGAGCCTGTAAAACAGGTACAGTCAGCAATAGCAGATTTACAGTCGATACCGTCTACCTCGTTGATTAAAGCTTCGTCTTTGTATTCCAGCGCACCGATGGGGCCTCAGGATCAACCTGATTATGTAAATGCCGTCGCTTTACTGGAAACAGAATTATCTGCCCATGCTCTTTTAGATGCCTTACAGGCGATTGAGCAACAACATGGTCGTGAGCGCAAAAGACATTGGGGTGAGCGAACGTTGGATTTAGATATCTTGCTCTTCGGCGAGGAAATGATAGAAGATGAACGTCTTGTCGTGCCACATATTGGATTACATGAACGTGAGTTTGTGGTCTATCCCTTAATGGAAATTGCTGGTGATATCACTATTCCAGGAAAAGACTCGTTAAAGGCTATTGCTGCCAAATGTCCACGTGGTGCATTAGAAAAATTGGAACAACTTTAGTCATGAAAAATTTGCCACATAACTACATTGTTGTTGAAGGACCAATCGGTGTTGGGAAAACCCATCTAGTCAAACGTTTGGCTGAGAGTTTTGGTGGTAATACGCTTTTGGAAGCTCCCGAACAAAACCCGTTTTTGGAAAAGTTTTATTTGCATCCAAAACAATCGGCATTACCAACGCAGCTCAGTTTTTTGATGCAACGCGTTAAGTTGGCACAAACATTACAACAAGACGATTTGTTTACCAGCTTGCATGTCGCAGATTTTATGCTGGAAAAAGATCGTTTATTTGCCCAAATTTCATTGGATGATGATGAGTTAGCCCTCTACAACATGGTCTATGACAATATGACCTTGCATCATCGCACACCAGATTTGGTGATTTATTTGCAGGCACCGTTACAGGTCTTAAAGTCACGTATCAGCCAACGCGGTATCAGTTATGAACAGCATGTCGAAGATGCTTATTTAAAACGACTGGCGGATACCTACGCAGACTTTTTCCATTATTACGATGCCTCACCCTTATTGATTGTGAATGCAGAGCAAATTGACCTGGTAAATAGTGAAGCGGATTACCAGCAATTGCTGGATCAAATCTGCACGTTGCAGAGTGGTCGACAGTACTACAATCCGTTACCGATAAAAGAAGCGAAAGCATGAGTCGTTTATCTTTAAGCAGTTTGCGAAAAATGAAAGCAGCGGGAGAGAAAATCGCTGTTTTAACTGCCTATGATGCATGCTTTGCGCATGTTTTAGAGCAGGCCGGTGTAGAAGTCATTCTGGTTGGTGACTCACTGGGGATGGTTATCCAAGGTCAAGAAAGTACTGTGCCTGTAACGGTTGATGACATGATTTATCACAGCCGTAATGTGGTCAGAGGTACCGAGAAAGCCTTCGTGGTGACCGATTTGCCCTTTATGAGTTACGCCAATATTGATCAAGCGATCAGTAATGCTGCACGTTTGATGGCCGAAGGCGGCGCTCAAATGGTTAAATTAGAGGGTGGCACTGAGTTTGCCCCGATTATCAAAGCATTAACAGTGCGTGGTATTCCGGTATGTGCTCACTTAGGTTTATTACCGCAATCGGTACATCGATTGGGTGGTTACTTCGTTCAAGGACGTGAAGCCGATGCGGCTGCCAAGATGGTTGAAGAAGCCATCTTATTAGCTGAAGCCGGTGCTGACATGTTGGTTTTAGAATGTGTGCCAGCAGATCTTGCTGAAAAAATCACCAAAGCGGTGGCTATTCCAGTCATTGGTATTGGCGCGGGTAAAGCATGTGACGGACAAGTGCTGGTGTTATACGACATGTTAGGTTTAACGCCAGGCAAGCGTCCGCGCTTTAGTCATGATTTTCTCGCTGATATGGGTCACATTCCTGCGGCAATTGGCCGTTATGTTGATGCCGTCAAACAAGGCGAGTTTCCCACTGCTGAGCAACAGTTTTAATGCAAATAGAAGAAAGCCTCAAAGGCCTTCGCGCTCAACTTAAAATCTGGCGCGAACAAAACCTCACCATTGGCTTCGTGCCAACAATGGGTAATTTGCATGATGGTCATTTGTCTTTGCTGAAGCAGGCAGCGGCATTTGCAGACAAAGTCGTGGTAAGTATTTTTGTAAACCCCATGCAGTTTGATGATCCCAATGATCTCGAAAAATATCCGCGCACCTTAGCAAATGATATCCAGTTGCTCAGTGATAGTGGCTGTGACTTACTCTTTCAACCCGACAGCACAGTCATGTATCCAGCCGGGCTGGATTTTCATAGTTTTGTACATGTACCGGGAATGGACGACAAATTGTGTGGCCTAGAACGTCCGGGACACTTTGATGGTGTCGCCACAGTTGTGACCAAGTTATTCAACATGGTGCAACCGGATATCGCGGTATTTGGTGAAAAGGATTATCAGCAATTATTGCTTATTCATAAGCTTGTACAAGACTTCAACTTACCCGTCAAAATTATTGCCGGTACAACGCATAGGGAAGCTGATGGCCTAGCGATGAGCTCACGTAATAATCGTCTAACAAGCGAACACAGACAAATTGCCCCAAAGTTATATGAGCAACTAAACTTGCTTAAAGCGAAGCTGAAGGCGGGGGAAAAGACGATACAAGCTGATATTGAGACAGCGATTAGTACACTGACTGATTATGGTTTTTCAGTTGATTACCTTGAAGTACGCCGCGCAGATAACCTTATGCCTTTTGATTCTGATTTTAATGAAGATCTTCGAATTCTAGTTGCAGCGCGCTTAGGTGAGGTCAGACTGATAGACAATGTTGCTGTTGGCTTGTCGACTTCTCGTTAAACAGCGATAATATGCGGCTTATTAAAAAGATTTGTTCGATATGCAATTGACTCTGTTAAAAGCCAAATTACATCGCGCCTGCGTAACGCACTCTGAATTAGAGTACGAAGGTAGCTGTGCGATTGACGGTAAATTACTGGCCGCTGCCGGTATTCGTGAATATGAACAAATTCATATTTATAACGTCGCCAATGGTGAACGTTTTGTGACATACGCAATTCGCGCTGAAGATGGTTCAAACATTATTTCAGTTAATGGTGCTGCAGCACATAAAGCCTCTCCAGGCGATCGTATTATCATTTGTGCATATACGGCGATGGCAGCGGAAGAAGTCGAAAACTTCAAACCAACTTTAGTTTATCTGAACGAAAACAATGACATTACGCACATGCGTCATGCCATTCCTGTTCAAGCTGCCTAAAACCTGATTTTTACAGGCTTTCGGCCTGTCATCTATCTGTCATTAAACCGTTATCAAACGGTCATATTACTGCTCTAAGCTATTGTTTATTCAATAGCTTAGAGCACATACATGCTGAACATCGAACAAGCCGTTCAACAAAAATTCCCCAAATTTGAACACAGCAAACCGTGGATCAAAAAATCTACGTTAAGTTTTTTACGACGCCTCACTCACGAACAAGAAGTTAACCGTTTTTTAGAGCAGCACTCTCAGCTCACTGGTTTTGACTTTATTGATGAAGTTTTAGATTACTTTAATTTCAGCTACAGCATTACCAACCGTCACCGAAATAACATCCCTGCAACGGGTCGTGTGGTGATTGTCGCGAATCATCCCTTAGGTGCACTAGACGGTTTATCATTGCTAAAAATGGTTGGCGAAGTCCGTCGTGATGTCAAAATCGTTGCGAACGACATGTTGCTGAATTTCGATGCTTTAAGTCCGTTATTTTTACCGGTTGATAACTTATCTAAATCTACACGTAAAAGTAGTGTGACTAAGATCATAGACAGCTTAAACCGTGATGAAGCGGTGATTGTGTTTCCTGCTGGTGAAGTCTCTCGAATTCGACCAAGTGGCGTGAGAGATGGCAAGTGGAATAGCGGCTTTTTAAACTTTGCCAAGAAAACCAATGCGCCAATTTTGCCGGTTTATGTTGGTGCACGTAATTCATCATTGTTCTATAGCGCGTCAATGGTATACAAACCACTGTCAGGTATGATGCTAGCGCACGAGATGTTTAACCAAAACTCAAAAACCATGCGAATCAGCGTTGGCGCGCCGATCCCATACGCTCAAATTGAAGCGTTACCATTAGTTAAAGCTGAAAAAGCTAAATTAATTCGTCGCCATTTGTATCGTTTGGCAAAAGGCAAGAAGCCATTATTTGCAACAGAAAATACCATTGCTCATCCACAAGATAGACGTGCAATTAAACAAGAGTTGAAGTCGGCATTACTACTCGGTGAAACGGCAGATCAGAAGAAGATTTATCTATTCGATTACCAACCTGACTCAGCCGTGATGCAAGAAATTGGTCGCCTTCGTGAAATGACGTTTCGTCAGGTGGGAGAGGGCACAGGTAAAAAGCGTGATCTCGATCAGTATGACCGTGACTATCGTCATTTGATATTGTGGGATGAACAAGAGCTTGAAATTGCAGGTGCTTACCGCATTGGTGAAGTGGGTCGAATTCATGACAGCGGTCGCGAGATTTATTCGGCAGAGTTATTCGATTACCAAGCCAAAATGCAGCCTTATTTTGCAAAGGGAATTGAGTTAGGTCGCAGCTTTGTTAGCCCTAAGTATTGGGGAAAACGAAGTCTAGATTATCTATGGTATGGCATTGGTGCCTATCTCAAGCAGTTTCCAGAAGTGCAATATTTGTTTGGACCGGTGAGCTTAAGTAATAGTTACCCTGAGTTTGGAAAAGCGTTAATTGTGGAGTATTACCGCCGTTACTTTGCAGATGCCGATAATTTGGCTATTGCGCGTACACCTTACCTAATGGATGCGGAAATGCTGGACAGGGTTAATGCGACATTTGAAGGCAGTGCGGAAACTGACTTTGTGTTGATGAGAGAGCAGTTAACACATATGCAGGTAACAGTACCAACCCTGTATAAACAATATGCCGATGTCTGTGAGCCAGGTGGTGTACGTTTCATCGACTTTAATGTTGATGCAAACTTTGGCCACTGTATTGATGGTTTGGTTATGGTGGATTTACATAAACTTCGCGACAATAAGCGCAAACGTTATTTAGGTGAGTAAGGTTACGGTGCGTGGCAGTGTTTGAGTTTTTTGCCACTGCCACAAATACATTTGTCATTGCGACCCAGTTTTATCGCCGGTAAAAACTCACCATGTAGATAAAACCACTGGCCAGCTTCTAATGTAAAGTTGGATCGTTCATGAAGTTGGCCGATAGGACTATCTTCATAGAACGCGACAAACTCGACTTTAGCTGAGTCTTTTTTGTCTTGGCTTTTCACAATTTGTAATCCTAACCAGCGCGTGTTTTGACAGGTTTGCTGTAAGACTTCTCTATCGTCCGTTTGTCGCTGCATTGGGTGCAGCGTATCAATGAGATAGTCGATGTTTTGTTGTACAAAGGCACTATAACGAGATCGCATGAGTTGTTCTGCATTTGAAGCCTTCGCTTTTCCTGAATGCAGTCGCTGACAGCAATCTGCGTATTTAAGCTGACTACCACAGGGACAGTTATCTGCTTGGCTCATAATTTAATTTTTAACAGATCAGGATGTTGAAGCTGATAGCCGAGTAGCTGTTTAACTTTTTCATTACTGACAATTTTAAATGGCTGCTCATCACTTTCAGCAAAGTCCGGTGCCTCCATCCCTAATAAAGAACGCGCATACTGATAGAACTCCCGTTTGGTCGGATGGGTATTCGCACTGGCATTAAAAACCTGCCCCCATGTTTGTTGCCGAATGATGCTATCAATAATGCCAATCACATCATCGAGATGTATGAGGTTAACCGGTGCGTCGGGTTGTTTAACTTGCTTACCGTGACGAAAGAACTGCCCTGGATGACGGCGACTGTCAATAAGACCACTACAGCGTAAAACGGTCGTTTCAAAGCCATCACTTTGTTGAAACAACTGCTCAATTTGAAATAGTGGACTAACTGGGTTTTCAGCCCCTTCATCTTCGGTAACAACGCGTTGCAAGTTTTGGTAGACCGAACTTGAACTTATCAACAGAACTTTTTCTACAGCACTCTTTACAATTTGCTCAACAAGGTAAGCAAAAGCATCGGTGTTTTTTGACGTGATATTGATAATCAAAATAGGGGCGTTTAGAAAGTCACCCCGATCATTAGACGTTTCAATGTCAATGAGAAAGGGGAGCCCACCTGCTGCTTCAATTTGTGGAAAGCGCATTAACTGTCGTGTTGAAGCGGCGACACGTTTTGCTTGTTGATTGAAGTGTTGAACTAAAGGTAGGCCCAGCCAACCACTACCTAATATGGCGATGTCGAATTTATGCATAAACCTATTATAAATTAATGGTGACGAGTATTTGTCAGTCTATTTAACCTGCTGGCGGCGAAAGTGCTGAATAACGCTGATTATCAAAAGCAACAAACCGATAAAAATAAGCATTACTGGCCATGGCACAAAAAAAGGCGCTTTATTTACAGGCTGAGTAGTATTTAGGCTTTCGGGTAATTGTTGTGTCGGTAATTGAATAGTGACCCAGTCATCTCGATTGGCTGGTGTGATATCCAGATACTCTTGAAAACTGAACACTGGCGCATCACCAAAAGCACGACTGGATGGAATTTGTGGGATTTTAACCAGCCAGATGGCATCGATATTATCGGCAAGTTGTTGTTCAAACTCTGTGAGCGTTTCAGATTTGGTTTGCTGAACAATATTCAACATATCTTGGCTTAATACATCAAAAGCAACAGCAGGAAGTAAACGACTGGTTTCAGTCATTAGATAATCATAAAGCTGACGTGCTGCGCGAAAATCAAACCCATCGGTCACCAGACTATAGAAGTAGGCGCCAACAGCCAGCAGTAATCCACTATTACCTTGTTCTGGTGCATGCCATCCCAAAGCTTTTAATGCATCAATACTAATGCCGGTACAGTTCAGATCGGCATGCTGATATTGAAAAGTATGGCGGTAAAAATGTTGCATCACTTGATTCATAGATTGCTGTACCTGATAAGCCGGTGCAGCATCATTTAAAGTGGCAACAAGCATATAAGAGGGGCGGTAATAGTTTTGACCACTATTGAGATCGGCTAAATATTTATCCATTGGCGTGACGGCAGCGATAATGCCTTTTTCACTGACCACATCCAAACTATAGAAGTTATTAACTAGCCAGTCCTGATAATGACCTTTAGCTTGAAATGTACCTGTTACCAATGCGAAGTGCCCGGCTAACGCTTCATGGTCATCTCCTTGTGCACCATTTAGCATTAATGCCAAAACTGGTTTGCCTTGCGCACTAGTTGTAGCGTTTTCATCTCGTTGCCAGATAAGCCTATCGGTATGCGGTTGATTCACACCACCTTGATCTGCTCTAACCCAATCTTCAATAGTTTCATCGTTTGAAAGTGGTTGTAACTGAGTCCCTGTAATAGCAAATTCCATTGGCCAGATAGTTTGTGCGATAAAGGTATTTGCTTGCGTTTCACCGCGTATAGAGAGTGGTTTGTTACTAAAAAAAGTGGCGGTGTCTTCATTCCAGTAACTTTGGTTTTGTGGAATCTTATCAATGATTTGCCAAGCCTGAGCTTGCTGGTTTGGTAAGGTAAGTTGTGCAGATTGCTTATCAATCAGGACGTCACTTAGCGCATCGGGTTTTCCAATCCAAATAGGTGGCGGCATGTCTATCCAAGGCGCGCCTTCAAGCCAATCAGGTAATGAGATATCTGCTGGTAGGGATGTCTGGGCGCTGACGGCAATCCACTCATCGGTAAAATACCACTTGGTCCGGGGTAAAAGGGGACAAACCCTGCAATTACCAGTGACTATTCTCGGATTTAAATCATTTGACCATAACGGCGTTTGAGGCGCTGCTATTGTCTGTTCTGCCAGTGCGCCTGTTATTAAAAGTAGTAGGCCAAATAGTATTGTTAGTTTGGTTTGCATGGGCAGAGGATAGCACTTCAGCCGATACGTTATCATTTGACTACGTTATCAACGAATAAATACCGACAAAGCTTGTCACTAATAACGTTGTAGACACATGACGTAAATCTTTAAATGGTAGGGAAATAAGTTGTTGCCAATAAAAATAATGAGATTCAAACAGTCTGGCGCATCCAATGTGATGACAGTCATTTTCTGGTTATTGTTGATGGGCTCATTAACGCTTTTCTTTAATGGCTTTATTGCCAAGCGTGATAAACATTTGGCTTCTTCGAATTTGGGTGCCGAGACTGAAGTCGTTTTACAACGTAATAGAGCTGGGCATTATGTTGCGCCCGGCTTTATTAACGGGCATGAAGTCACTTTTTTACTTGATACAGGAGCGACAACAATAAGTGTACCTGCGAGCGTTGCAGAGCAAGCTGAACTGCAACAAGGCAGACCTATTACTGTTGGTACCGCTAACGGAACTATTACCGTGTATCAAACCCGTTTACATCAAGTGTCGCTTGGTGGCATTACCTTGCAAGATATTTCAGCCAATATTAATCCGCACATGCATGATGACGTGGTGTTACTGGGAATGAGCTTTATGAAACACCTGGAAATGGCACAACGTGAAGGCACATTGACGCTGCGAGTCCCGTCTTTGTACTAGCGTTTATTTAAGAAGTCGTTGGCAACAACTATAGGCTTGTGTTGTAACTTGGCCGTTTTTCGTGGCTTGGTTGATAACAAGCGTTTGTCTTTAAAATCCGCTGGTCTGGCAGTCTTGCTATCAAGCAACATGGAAATAACACTTAAATCCATGATCTGAAGATTGCCGAAGGTTAACCAAGCATGAAAGTTTTTGGTGTTGCCTTGTTCTACATCTGCTTTCAGTGATGCTTGTGAGGTGTCATAAACGGGCTTGCCATTAAACACGACGTCACCAACCGTTAGACCAACCCAGAAACCTGCACCAAACACTTTTTGTTGGATCTCTTCCAGAAAGGCTTGTGTGGCCACAAGACCGTTTGTCGCAATTGGTTGGGGGTAAGACTCAATAAATCGTAAAGCAGTGCTATGAATGACGCCACCAGGCTGAAATAACGGATCATATTCTGGTTGCGTTGTGAACGTTTCAAAGAATTGCTTTATGCCGTCAGCACCTGCTGCATTGACAGGTTTATTAGCTGGAAACAATTCACCTGAGAATTGAATCGCCGAAATGAGTTCTTCTAAATAGGTCATTACGCGATTGCCTCGATTTGATATTCCGGAAACAAAAAAGCCTCAGAAGCAATGCTTACTGAGGCTTTTTAAAATCATTTGGCTCCCCGAGCTGGACTCGAACCAGCGACCCAATGATTAACAGTCATTTGCTCTACCAACTGAGCTATCGGGGAACAGAAAGATGCGTATGATAGTGACTTGAGCCTTATGGGTCAAGGCCTATCAGCAATTAATTTCACCCAATGAAGTCAGCGATGCGAGAAAGCGCATTACGTAAATTGCTTTCACTGGTCGCGATAGACAAACGCATATGGTTTTGTAGACCAAAGGCACTACCCGGAACAACCGCGACACCTTTATCGTTCAATAATGCTTCGGCAAACTCCATGTCATTGTTTATACCGGGCATTTTTTCAATGACACCACTGATGTCTGGGAAAACGTAAAACGTTCCATCTGTAGATAATGCTGTGACGCCGTCCATTTCATTCAATTCAGCAACGACAAAATCATGACGTTTTTTAAACTCAACTAACATTGTTTCAATGCAAGTTTGATCGCCATTTAATGCTTCAACTGACGCAGCTTGCGAAATTGAAGTCGGGTTTGATGTACTTTGCGACTGAATTTTTTTCATCGCTTTGATTAATGTTTCAGGACCTGCGGCATAACCAATACGCCAGCCAGTCATTGAATAAGCCTTGGAGACACCATTCATCACGATGGTACGTTCATATAAATCCGGGCAGGCCATCACGATATTTACAAACGGTTCATCAGCCCAGTAGATATGTTCGTACATGTCATCCGTAGCAATGAGAATATTTGGATGTTTACGCAGCACCTCGCCCAGTGCTTCAAGTTCAGCTTTGGTGTAAGCCATACCTGAAGGATTAGATGGACTGTTAATAACAAATAAACGGGTTTTTTCAGTGATTGCCGCTTCTAATTGTGCAGGCGTAATTTTGTAACGCTGATCGATGTCACCTTCGATAATGACAGGCGTACCTTCAGCCAATAACACCATATCTGGGTATGACACCCAGTAAGGTGCCGGGATGATAACTTCATCACCTGCATCTAATAATGCTTGGGCAAGGTTGAAAAAGCTTTGTTTGCCACCACATGAGACTAAGATTTGATTTGGCTGATAATCTAGTCCGTTATCTCTTGAAAACTTTTTGATGATGGCTTGTTTCAAATCAGCAGTACCATCAACAGCAGTATATTTGGTTTGACCGTTGTTAAGCGCAGTGATGGCAGCGTTTTTGATGTGTTCTGGGGTATCAAAGTCAGGCTCACCAGCACCTAAGCCAATGATATCTTTGCCTTCGGCTCTCAATTCCGCGGCGCGTGCGGTGATGGCTAAAGTAGGTGATGGTTTGATGCTTTGAACGCGCTGTGAGAGTTTGGTAGTCAAAATAAAACCTTCGAAAAAACAATTAAATTGAGAACCTCGTAATATACGACAATCGCGAATATTGCTAAAGCCTATGAAAAAACAATTTGAGTTAGTCAGTGAGTTTCAACCTGCGGGAGATCAGCCTACTGCGATAGCATCACTGGTTGAAGGCCTGAATAACGGTGAAATGTGGCAAACCCTGCTCGGGGTGACTGGGTCGGGTAAAACCTTCACGGTGGCCAATGTTGCGCAAGCTGTGCAGCGTCCGGTGATGGTTTTAGCACCAAATAAGACACTCGCTGCGCAACTTTATAGCGAAATGAAAGAGTTCTTTCCCAACAACGCGGTGGAATATTTCGTTTCTTACTATGATTACTATCAGCCAGAAGCTTACGTACCGTCTTCCGATACATTTATAGATAAAGATGCCTCGGTTAACGAACAAATTGAGCAAATGCGTTTGTCTGCAACCAAAGCGATGTTGGAGCGGCGTGATGCGATTATCGTGTCGAGCGTCTCTTGTATTTATGGTTTGGGTGAAAAAGACGCCTACTTATCGATGGTGTTACACCTCGTTCAAGGCGACGTTGTTAATCAGCGCGATATCTTGCGCCGATTAGCTGAGTTGCAATACACCCGGAATGATATTGAGTTAGCACGTGGTACTTATCGAGTGCGTGGTGAGGTGATTGATATCTTCCCAGCAGAATCAGAACGCGATGCTGTTCGCATTGAACTTTTTGATGACGAAGTAGAGCAAATTAGCTATTTCGATCCCTTAACAGGAGAGGTGTTGCAACGTCTGAGTCGCATCACAATTTATCCCAAAACGCACTATGTCACGCCACGCGAAAATTTATTGAAAGCTATTGATGCCATCAAAATTGAATTAGCCGATAGACTCAAAGAGCTAACTGATCAAAACAAACTTGTCGAAGCACAGCGTTTAGAACAACGCACCAGATTTGATTTAGAAATGTTGCTTGAGCTTGGCTACTGTAATGGTATCGAAAACTATTCAAGACACTTATCTGGTCGTACTGCCGGTGCCGCGCCACCAACCTTATTTGATTATTTACCTGATGACGCGATTTTGGTCATCGATGAAAGTCACGTGATGATTCCACAGATTGGCGCCATGTATAAAGGTGACCGTTCGCGTAAACAAACATTAGTCGATTATGGTTTCCGTTTACCTTCAGCACTTGATAACCGGCCAATGATGTTTGAAGAGTGGGAGAGGCAAGCCCCACAAACCATCTTCGTTTCGGCAACGCCGGGCAAATATGAGGCTGAGCACGCAGGTAATGTTGTCGAACAAGTCGTCAGACCAACAGGTTTGGTCGATCCTGTCGTAGAAATACGCCCGGTAGGTACTCAGGTTGATGATCTGTTGTCAGAAGTCAATCGTCGCACAGCGGTTAATGAACGTGTACTGGTGACAACACTGACAAAACGGATGGCAGAAGATTTAACGGATTACCTTCGTGAGCATAACGTTAAGGTTCGTTACTTACATTCTGATATTGATACTGTTGAACGAGTAGAAATCCTTCGTGATTTGCGTCTAGGTGAGTTTGATGTGCTGGTGGGCATCAACTTGCTTCGTGAAGGTTTAGATATTCCTGAAGTCTCTTTAGTGGCGATTTTGGATGCCGATAAAGAAGGCTTCTTACGCAGTGATCGTTCATTAATACAGACCATTGGGCGTGCTGCACGTAACTTAAATGGTAAAGCCATTCTCTATGCTGATGAGATTACTGGCTCTATGCAACGTGCAATTGATGAAACTGAGCGTCGTCGTGAAAAGCAAATGGCACACAATCTCGAGCACAACATTACACCGGCAGGTATTGTGAAATCGATCCGCGGCGGTATGGATGATGCGAAATCAGCAGAGGGTAAACAAAAGTTACAGAAAGTCGCCGAAGAACATGCCAAATATGCCAGCCTTTCACCTCAACAGTTGGCTAAACGTATCCAACAGATTGAAAACGCTATGTATAAACATGCCCAAAACCTTGAGTTTGAAGAGGCCGCAAAACTGCGTGATGAACTTGAACAAGTGCGTAAATTGGCTTTAGGACCAGTCGTGGTTTAAAAGCTTGCATTATCGGTCTGACTGCGTATAATTTCGCGCTTTCACGGCAGGCACGTAGCTCAGTTGGTTAGAGCACCACCTTGACATGGTGGGGGTCGGTGGTTCGAATCCACTCGTGCCTACCAGTTTTCCAAAAGCGCCTTGAGCGCTTTTTTGGTTTTTAGGCTCCTCGTATCGGCCACAACCAAGGATGAATCATGATTTCAGTCACACTTCCTGACGGTAGTCAGCGTCAATTCGACAAACCAGTCACAATCTTTGATATTGCCAATGATATTGGTGCCGGACTTGCTCGTGCAGCCCTTGCTGGCAAAGTAAATGGCAAACTGGTCGATACCTCCCACGTTATTGATGATAATGCCGACGTTGCGATCATCACCGAGCGTGATGAAGAAGGTCTCGATATCATTCGTCACTCAACATCCCATTTGATGGCACAAGCGGTAAAACAACTTTACCCAGAAGCTCAGGTCACGATTGGTCCTGTTATCGATGATGGTTTCTACTACGACTTTTCTTATCCAAAAGGTTTTACACCTGAGGATTTAGAAAAAATCGAAAAGCGTATGCAAGATTTGGTAAATCAAGATTTACCGGTTGTACGTGAAGAAGTGCCTCGTGACGCTGCGATTGATATCTTTCGTGAAATGGGCGAAGAGTACAAAGCCAAAATCATCGAAGATATTCCAAAAGACGAAATCTTATCTGTCTATCGCCAAGGCGAATTCATGGATCTGTGTCGTGGCCCTCACGTCCCAAGCACAGGCAAGCTGAAAGCTTTCAAACTGATGAAACTGGCCGGTGCTTACTGGCGCGGTAAATCTGAGAATGAAATGCTGCAACGTGTATATGGCACAGCATGGTCAGATAAAAAAGCATTAAAAGCTTACTTACATCGCTTAGAAGAAGCTGAGAAACGTGATCATCGTAAATTAGCGAAGAGCCTTGACCTGTTTCATATGCAGGACGAAGCGGCTGGTATGATTTTCTGGCATGACAATGGCTGGCGTATTTTTCGTGAAGTGGAAAACTATATCCGCAATGTTATGCGTGAAAACGATTACCAAGAAGTTAAAACGCCACAAGTCGTTGATCGTAGTCTATGGGAAAAATCAGGCCATTGGGACAAGTTTGGTGACATGATTTTCACCACGCATTCGGAAAGCCGTGATTACGCGGTGAAACCGATGAACTGTCCATGCCATATTCAGATTTATAACCAAGGTCTGAAAAGCTACCGTGATTTACCATTGCGTATGGCTGAGTTTGGTTCATGCCATCGTAACGAACCATCAGGTACGCTACATGGTTTGATGCGTCTGCGTAATTTTACGCAAGATGATGCGCATATCTTCTGTACTGAAGACCAAATTCAATCAGAAGTATCAACATTTATTGATTTGCTTTTTGAGGTCTATAAAGACTTTGGCTTTAACGAAATTATCGTCAAGTTATCTACACGCCCAGAAAATCGCGTAGGTAGTGATGCGGTTTGGGATAAAGCAGAGCATGCACTGGAGCAAGCATTAAACGCTAAAGGTCTCGATTGGGATCTGCAACTAGGTGAAGGTGCATTCTACGGTCCTAAGATTGAGTTCTCACTGAAAGATTGTTTAGGTCGTGTTTGGCAGTGCGGTACGATTCAGGTCGATTTCTCAATGCCTGGTCGTTTAGATGCGACTTATGTCGCTGATGATGGCAGTAAACAAGTCCCTGTTATGTTGCATCGTGCGATTCTTGGTTCACTTGAACGCTTCATTGGTATCTTGATCGAAGAATATGCTGGAGCATTCCCAACATGGCTGTCACCAAGACAAGTCATCGTCATGGGAATCACTGATAAACAATCGGATTATGCCCAAGAGATCGCCCGACAATTGCAAAATCAGGGATTTAGAGCCGACACAGACTTGAGAAATGAGAAGATTGGCTTTAAAATACGCGAGCACACATTGCGGCGCGTCCCATATTTAATCGTTGTGGGTGAGCGCGAAGCAGAAAACAATGCCGTGGCAGTACGTACCCGCAAGGGCGAAGATTTAGGCGCAATGTCGCTTGAGAGCTTCGTTTCCTTGCTTAATGAGGACGTTGCTCGCCGCGGTCGAATTATTTTAGAGGATTAAAAACATCGCTACAGATCAAAAACGGCTGAATGGTGAAATTACAGCCAGAGAAGTACGTGTTACCGCCGCAAACGGCGATCAGTTAGGTATCTTGCCACTGGCAAGAGCTATAGAGCTGGCCGAAGAAGCGGATTTGGATTTGGTGGAAATTGCCCCTCAGGCAACACCACCAGTGTGCCGTATTATGGATTACGGCAAGTATGTGTTTGAGGCTAATAAACAAAAGGCCATTGCTAAGAAAAAGCAAAAACAGATACAGGTAAAGGAAATCAAATTCCGACCAGGGACGGAAGAAGGAGACTACCAGGTAAAACTACGCAACCTGACTCGTTTCCTCGAAGACGGCAACAAAGCTAAAGTTAGTCTGCGCTTTCGTGGACGCGAAATGGCACATCAGGATTTAGGCCTGAAACTACTTGAACGAGTAGCTGAAGATCTCAAAGACCTGTCGACCGTTGAGCAACGTCCGAAGAAAGAAGGCCGACAAATGATTATGGTTTTGGCGCCAAGTAAACAAAAATAAATTTTAACTAAACAATGCGGAGTTCCAAATGCCCAAATTGAAAAACCATAGCGGTGCAGCGAAGCGTTTTAAGCGCACCGGCAGTGGCAAATTTAAACGTGCTCAAGCGTTTACTAGCCATATCCTCACCAAGAAAAGCACTAAGCGGAAGCGTCAATTACGCTCAACGCTGACAGTCTGTAAAGCAGATCATTTGTCAGTCCGCAAGATGTTGCCTAATCTGTAATCGAGGAGCTAATCCATGCCTAGAGTAAAACGCGGCGTCACAGCACGTGCTCGCCATAAAAAAGTCATTGCACAGGCCAAAGGTTATTACGGCCGTCGCAAAAATGTTTATCGTGTAGCGGTTCAAGCCGTTACTAAAGCCGGTCAATATGCATACCGTGACCGTCGTCAGAAAAAACGTGTATTCCGCACATTGTGGATCGCACGTATCAATGCTGCTGCTCGTGAGTGCGGTATGTCTTACAGCCGTTTGATTGACGGTCTGAAGAAAGCAGCGATTGAAATCGATCGTAAAGTACTGGCTGATATCGCAGTTCACGATAGCGCGGCATTTGCCACTATCGCTGAAAAAGCTAAAGCGGCATTAGCACAGTAATGTTGATTCGCGCGTAGCGAATCACATGATAAGTACGCTGAAAAGGGCCGTTTGTTCGGCCCTTTTTTGTTTCTGATGGATCCTCGTGGAGGAAATATGGCTGAACTGGCATCACAGTTACAGGCTTTGCAAACAATCGTTGAACGCGCTGAGCGAGCAATTGCAGAAGCTGACGATATCCGACAATTGGATGATCTTCGGGTCGCCTATCTGGGTAAGAAAGGCGAAATCACCGCTTACTTAAAAGCGCTTGGTAATGTCAGTGCTGAAGAACGGCCCGTTATCGGTAAAGAAGTTAATATCGCCAAGCAAAATGTTGCTGCTCTAATTGAAAGTCGCAACAAAGTGTTGAGCGAGGCGGCATTAAATGCGGCACTGGCTGCTGAAACCATCGATGTAAGTCTACCGGGGCGTAATAGCGAAGTAGGTGGATTACATCCTGTTACCCGAACATTACAGCGTATTGAGCGTTATTTCCGTCAAATCGGCTTCCAAATTGCTGAAGGTCCGGAAATTGAAGACGGTGATCATAATTTCACTGCACTAAATATTCCTGAAACGCATCCTGCACGTGCGATGCACGATACATTCTATTTTGACGCAGAGTTGCTGTTACGTACGCACACATCACCGGTTCAAATTCGTGTGATGGAAGAAGCACAACCACCATTACGCATTATTGCGCCGGGTCGTGTATATCGTTGTGATTCTGATTTAACCCACACACCGATGTTTCATCAGGTCGAAGGTTTGATGGTTGATGAAAATATCAGCTTTACTGATCTGAAAGGTATTTTGGCGGATTTCTTACAAGCTTTCTTCGAAAAGCCTTTAAATGTGCGTTTCCGTCCATCCTATTTCCCATTTACTGAGCCATCAGCCGAAGCTGACATCGAATGTGTCATTTGTGATGGTAAAGGTTGCCGTGTTTGTAGCCATACTGGTTGGTTGGAAGTTTTAGGTTGCGGCATGGTGCATCCAAAAGTATTCGACTACGTCAATATCGATAGTGAAAAGTATTTAGGTCTGGCTTTTGGTATGGGCGTTGAGCGTTTAGCTATGCTGCGTTATGGCGTAAATGATTTGCGTCTATTTTTCGAAAATGACCTGCGTTTCCTACGCCAATTTAAATAAGTGAGTGGCTGACAATGAAGTTTAGTGAAAAGTGGTTACGTGAGTGGGTTAACCCTAACTTTGATACCGATACCCTTGTTGCCAAATTAACGCAGGCCGGACTTGAAGTTGATGCCGTTGCACCGGTGGCTGGTGATTTTGAAGGTGTGCTAGTTGGTCAAGTTAAGTCTGTTGTTCCACTCCCAGATGCTGACAAACTTCGCGTTTGTGAAGTTGATGTCGCAGGCGATGAGTTATTGCACATCGTTTGTGGTGCCGCCAATGTTAGAGAAGGCTTAAAAATACCTGTAGCGGTCATTGGTGCGGTATTACCGGGTAACTTTAAAATCAAAAAAGCCAAACTACGTGGCGAGCCATCTTTCGGCATGTTGTGTTCTGCCAAAGAATTGGGTTTGGTAGAAAATGCTGACGGCTTGATGGAATTACCGGCTGATGCGCCAATTGGTGTTGATATTCGTGACTATCTGCAACTCAATGACACGATGATTGAAGTTGATTTAACGCCAAACCGTAGTGATTGCTTAGGTGTCGCCGGTATTGCACGTGAAGTTGGTGTTATTAGTCAAACTGACGTAACGGCACCTGATATTCAACCTGTGCCAGCTGTTTCTGAGGATGTTATTTCTGTCTCTGTAACAGCAGATGAAGCTTGCCCACGCTATTTAGGTCGAGTTGTTAAAGGCGTAAACCCAACAGCTGAATCGCCATTGTGGTTGCAAGAAAAACTGCGTCGCAGCGGTTTACGAAGCCTTGGCGCAATCGTTGATATTACTAACTATGTATTGCTGGAATTAGGGCAGCCAATGCACGCCTTTGATTTAGCAAAAATCGATGGTGGTATTAATGTTCGTTTTGCTCAATCTGGTGAAGTTTTAAGATTACTAGATGGTCAAGAAATTACCTTACAGCCAAGCAGCTTGTTGATCGCAGATGAAAAAGGGCCTCTAGCGCTTGCCGGAATCATGGGCGGTCAAGCGAGTACGGTTGGTGATGATACTGTTGATATTTTCTTAGAGTCTGCTTTTTTCACGCCTGATGCGATTGCCGGACAAGCCAGAAGTTATGGTTTGCATACAGACTCTTCTCATCGCTTTGAGCGTGGTGTTGATCCATCACTTGCGCCAATGGCTATCGAAAGAGCTTCTCAGCTGATCATTGATATAGCCGGGGGTAAGCCGGGTCCAGTTATCGAACAAACGAGTGAAGCAGCATTACCAAAACCTGCGCAAATTACGCTGCGTGCAAATCGCATTAAACGAGTTTTGGGTATCGAACTTGCTGTTGATGACGTCACTGAGAAATTAAACCGTTTGGGTTTAGATGTAACTGTCACTAATGAAGGCTGGCAAGTAATCGTGCCTAGTTTCCGTTTTGACTTATCAATTGAAGTCGATTTGATTGAGGAGTTGGGTCGCTTATACGGCTATGACAAATTGCCACAAACGCGTCCGCAAGCAAGTGTATTGAGCACCAGTATTTCTGAGCATCAATTACAAACACAGCGCCTGCAGGATTTGTTAGTAGATCGTGGTTATTTTGAGGCGATTACCTACAGCTTTGTTGATCCAAATATTCATCAGCACTTTGCCGTAGATGAAACAGCCCCAATTGCGCTTGCTAACCCGATTTCAGCCGACTTATCGGTTATGCGTCAGTCATTGTGGCCAGGATTGGTTCAAGCGCTGACGTACAATCTCAATCGCCAACAAGAGCGTGTCAAACTCTTTGAGATTGGTCGCGTATTTAACGGTGATAAATCAGACATCATCCAAGAGCAACGGGTTGGTGGTTTGATTTACGGTGACATGCAAGCTGAGCAATGGTCTGAAAAGTCTCGAAAGGTTGATTTTTACGATGCTAAGGCTGATGTCGAAGCTTTATTGACTTTAGCTGGTGGTGAAGTCAATTTCGCAGCAGCTGAGCATCCGGCACTGCATCCGGGACAAACAGCTCAGATCAGCAAAAATGGTGAAGTGATTGGTTGGTTGGGTGCATTGCATCCAAAACTGAACAAAACACTGGATGTTACCGGTAAAGTTTTTGTATTTGAATTAAAGCTTTCTGCGGTATTATCTGCACAAGTCCCTGAATTTTCAGGTGTATCACGTTATCCGATGATACGTCGTGACTTAGCATTGTTAGTTGATGCAACAGTAACAGCAGGGCAAATACAGCGTTGCTTGAAGTCTATCGACTCTGATATTCTTAAAACATTTCAACTATTTGACGTCTATACTGGAGACGGGATCGAGCAAGGCAAGAAGAGTTTAGCCATTGCTTTCCGAATCCAGCATAGTGAAAGAACCCTGACCGACGATGAAGTCGATGCGTTAATGACGCAGATTAGACAGAATCTTGAGTCGTCGCTTGGTGCGGTGATCAGAGCCTGATATCGGGTCAACAAAGAACAACAAGAGGTAGTAATGGCACTGACCAAAGCCGATATGACTGAGCAACTTTACGAAGAGCTTGGTTTTAATAAACGTGAAGCCAAAGAATTGGTAGAAATGTTTTTTGAAGAAATACGTGCTGCTTTAGAGCAGGGTGATCAGGTGAAATTATCAGGATTTGGTAATTTCGAATTGCGTGATAAAAATGAGCGGCCTGGCCGCAACCCAAAAACCGGTGAAGAAATCCCAATCACCGCGCGTCGGGTAGTGACCTTCCGTCCCGGTCAAAAATTGAAAGCGAGGGTGGACAGTTATGCTAGAAGCAAGTAATAACAACGAACTACCAGCTATCCCCGGCAAGCGTTACTTCACCATCGGTGAGGTAAGTGAACTGTGCGGTGTTAAACCACATGTTTTGCGTTATTGGGAACAAGAGTTTTCACAATTAAAGCCTGTTAAACGTCGTGGTAACCGTCGTTACTATCAGCGTCATGACGTTGTTTTAATCCGTGAGATTCGTGGTTTGCTATACGAACAAGGCTTCACTATCGGTGGTGCCCGTCAGCAACTTGAGACGGACAGCAAACCGGAAGTGACTCAAGCACCAGACCAAAACAAGAAACGGATTATTGCGGAAATGTTGGATGAGTTAGAATCGCTAAGAGCGCTTTTAGCTTAACCAAATCAAGCATACCGAAGAAAAGCCCTGTAGGCTAAGCCTACGGGGCTTTTTTGTAGATAGGGTGGTTTCACCAAAATGTGTAAAACCGATTTAGGGGAAAGGAGCATTTACAATTGTTTCCGCTAAAGAGATATTGCACTGCAATACTTACTTTTCAGTTATGCAATTTCGTTGAGTTTATTGAAACATAACTGAATTTTTTGTTGATCAAGATATAGGTTTCGGAACATCATTACCGAATGAGCGACGCAGCAGATAACAACAACAGCGAAGTTAGAAACGTCTTTTTCGTATCTGATCGAACAGGTTTAACCGCGGAATCCTACGGTAAATGCTTGTTAGCGCAGTTTCCGGATATAGAGTTTGAAACCATCACGCTGGCATTTGTAGATACTACAGAGAAGGCTGAAGATGCGCGCGCGCAGATAAATGCGCTGAGTGCAGAGTCAGAATTTCAACCTTTCGTCTTTAGCACCTTGGTCAATGATGAAGCACAATTTATAATAGAAAGTTGTGACGGTTATGTGATCAGTCTCTTCCATAGCTTTATTGGCTCCATGGAAAATTTTCTGGGCATGCAATCTTCTCAGAAGCAAGGTGTTTCCCGAATTTCAATCAGTGACACGACCTATCAGCGTCGTTTAGATGCTATTGATTATGCACTTACGCATGATGATGGTATTCGTCCTGATCAATATGAAGAAGCCGATGTTATTTTGGTGGGTGTATCGCGTTGCGGTAAAACACCGACCAGTTTGTATCTGGCTATGAACTTTTCACTGAAAGTGGCCAACTACCCGCTTACAGTTGAAGATCTCGAAGCTGAAGAATTACCAGATTATCTGAAGATTCATCAGCACAAGCTGGCAGGTCTGACTATTAAGCCTGTCCCGTTAAGTCGAATTCGGCGTCAACGTCGTCCAGACAGTAATTATTCATCATTAGAAATCTGTCAGGCGGAGTTGAATAAGGCAATGTCAATGTTTGAAAAGGTGGACATCCCGGTCTTTGATACCACCAATACCTCCATTGAAGAAATTTCCAGCCGCGTGGTTCGTTCATTAGGGCTTGCCCGTGAACGCATTCGCGAATCGACGATTACATTTAATAAATCTAAAAAAACAAGGTAGTAGTCATGACCGAATATGTTGTTTCTCTTGATCAGTTATGCATGGAGGATGTCGGCCGAGTTGGTGGTAAAAACGCTTCTTTAGGCGAAATGCTGCAAAACTTAGCGCCATTAGGTGTTTCTGTCCCTGGTGGTTTTGCAACAACCGCTGATGCTTACAGAGAGTTTTTGGCTCATGATGGCCTGCAAAACAAAATCAATGATCGCCTGCGTGATTTAGACGTAGATGACGTTGTTCAACTGCAAAAAGTAGGTCAAGAAATCCGTGACTGGATTATGACAATTCCTTATCCAGAAGCAATGGAAAAAGCCATTGATGAAGCCTACGCAGGTCTGGAAAAAGAATACGGCTCAGAAACAACCTATGCTGTTCGTTCATCAGCAACAGCAGAAGATTTACCTGATGCGTCTTTCGCTGGTCAGCAAGAAACATTTTTGAACGTTTCTGGCTTAGACAACATCAAAAAGCAAATCCGTGAAGTGTTTGCCTCACTGTTCAACGACCGTGCTATCGCTTACCGTGATCACCAAGGTTTTGATCACAGTGAAGTTGCTTTATCAGCTGGTGTCCAGAAAATGGTTCGCTCTGATATCGCTTGTGCCGGTGTTGCTTTCTCATTAGACACCGAAAGTGGTTTCCGTGATGTTGTATTCGTAACGGGAAGCTACGGTCTTGGTGAAATGGTTGTTCAAGGTGCTGTTAACCCTGACGAATTTTACGTACACAAACAAACGCTAGCCGAAGGTCGTCCAGCTGTTTTACGTCGTACAGTCGGTCAAAAAGCTATTAAGATGGTTTACTCAGGTGAATCATCAAACCCAGTTAAAACAATCGATGTCGAAGAAGATTTGCGTCTGCACTTCTGTATGACTGATGAAGAAGTTCAAAGCCTGTCTGAAATGGTTGTTACCATCGAGAAACATTACCAACGTCCAATGGACGTAGAGTGGGCTAAAGACGGTAATGATGGTCGTATCTATATCGTTCAAGCGCGTCCAGAAACGGTTCAAAGCCGTACTAAGAAAAACGTACGTGAGTCTTTCTCTTTGCAAGAGAAAGGTGAGTTACTGGCTGTCGGTCGTGCTATCGGTAGCAAAATTGGTCAAGGTAAAGTTCGTTTGCTGAATAGCCTTGAGCAAATGGAAAAATTTGAAGCCGGTGATGTACTGTTAACAGATATGACTGACCCAGACTGGGAGCCAATCATGAAGCGTGCATCAGCCATCATCACCAACCGTGGTGGCCGTACTTGTCACGCAGCTATCATCGCTCGTGAATTAGGTATTCCAGCGGTTGTTGGTTGTGGTGATGCAACTGAGAAAGTTAAAGAGGGTACAAACGTAACGGTTTCTTGTGCCCAAGGTGATGAAGGTAATATCTATGCCGGTATGTTGAAGTTTGAGCATAAAGTCGAAGAACTCGACAACATGCCTGAACTGCCAGTGAAGATCATGATGAACGTGGGTAACCCTGATCGCGCATTTAGTTTTGCACAATTGCCGCATAAAGGTGTTGGTCTGGCGCGTTTAGAATTCATCATCAACAACATGATTGGTATTCACCCGAAAGCACTGATGAATGCTGACGAAATGGAAGGTGAAGTTAAACAAGCCATCAAAGAGCGTACCACTGCTTATGGTGATCCTGTTGAGTTCTACATTAGCCGTATCGCTGAAGGTGTATCTACAATCGCAGCAGCGTTCTACCCAGAAACCGTTATCGTTCGTATGTCTGACTTTAAATCGAATGAGTACGCTAACCTGATTGGTGGTCCGCTGTTCGAACCACATGAAGAAAACCCAATGATTGGTTTCCGTGGTGCATCACGTTATAGCTCTGACGATTTCGCAGAGTGCTTCAAACTTGAAGTTGAAGCAATGAAACGTGTTCGTGACGAAATGGGCTTAACCAACGTTGAATTGATGATTCCATTCGTTCGCACAACAGATGAAGCGGAATCAGTTGTTAAGATTCTGAAAGAAAATGGTTTAGAGCGTGGCAAAAATGGCCTGCGTTTAATCATGATGTGTGAATTGCCATCTAACGCTGTACTGGCCAAAGAGTTCCTCGAATACTTCGATGGTTTCTCAATTGGTTCAAATGATATGACCCAGCTGACTTTAGGCTTGGATCGTGACTCAGCTTTGGTTGCGCGTACATTTGATGAACGTAACCCAGCTGTATTAGCGATGTTGGATATGGCGATTACAGCTTGCCGTGACGCTGGCAAATATGTCGGTATCTGTGGTCAAGGTCCATCAGATCATCCAGATTTTGCAGAATGGTTGCTTGACCGTGGTATTACCAGTATCTCGTTAAACCCTGATACGGTTGTTAGCACATGGCAGCGTCTGTCTAAGCACTAAAAGCTAGTAGATTAAATGCGGCATCTGATAAGATGCCGCACTTTCCCAAAGCACATCATTTGCTTTAAAAGATTACGTCGGGGCATGGCGCAGCCTGGTAGCGCACTTGCATGGGGTGCAAGGGGTCGTAGGTTCAAATCCTACTGTCCCGACCATTTAAGTCAATAAGTTACGAAATTTTAAGCACACAGTTTTTGCGTTACGCGGAAACAAACGCGGAAACAACCGGTGTTTGGTTGTCAATTTCTTACTAATTGATAAAGTTCTAGAAATAAACTCCTTCAATATCCCAAATTCATTGGAACATTTTCCCCCCTCCTATCGAAAAGAGAATTTCAACATAATTTCTCCTGTGATTTATATCGATAAATCACATAGATCCTGCATAAGCAGAGATTTTGTTAAATTGAAATCAAGGAGAAAATTATGTCGATGTCAAAGGAAGAGAACGATCTGTGGTCAGATGTTAACAATCCAAATAATGATAAAGATCTAGATGATTGGGCTGATGGACATAACCCAAATAATGATGATTACTTATTCAATGATGACTAATCAATAGATTGGAACCACCAGTCACTCTGGCTGGTGGTTTTCTATTTCAAATGAGTCGTAATAGTTCTCCACATGTAGGAAGATGCACTTGATTAACTCTATCCTGTCGTTATCATCAATGATGATGTTTTGTGGTTTAAATTCGAGTGAAATTTTTTCAGTCAACTTTAGCCATTTTTCTATGAGTCTATCGAACATAACTGATGCCTTGAAATATTGGTAGATTACAAACCTTTCAAGATCAGAATCCAAATTTAAATTCTCTATTAACCTAGAGAATTGGTATTTGCTTGGAACTTCTTTACCTTTTCTCCATTTGTTGAGGGTAGTCTTAGGTTCTGCACAACTCAGGTAGCTTGCAAGGCCGCTCCATGACAAAGAAGGTTCATAATAGTCTTTCATAACACACAGTATGGACTCGGTTATGGTTCTTATATCATCTTCCTTAGCATATTTGAGTAGGATTTTCTGATAGTTTTGACTTAGATTTAACTCAGGAAAAGTTCTATCGATTGATGAGTCATAGATGGCCGTAGCAGCCAAGAAAAAATCTATCTCACAACTTATTTTGAACCGAAGAATATTTAATACATCCTCATGCTCGAAGCTTGAGTAATCTCCGGGTGATTGTATTTTTGAAACTGAATGCAGATATCTGTCAATTGTTTCTTTTGGTACATTCATATTTGATCTTATGAACTCACAGACCCATCTGGTTTGAGTTATAAAGTCTTCACTACTAATTTGACGATTCTTAGATGTTTCTAGAAATACTAGGTCTATGTGTGCTCGAGTTTTTATAAAATCAATCACTGGTTTGTCTAAATCATGAAATCTGCCCTTTGAGTGACAGAAACCTTCGATTATATTTAGCCATGCTCCCGCATTACTTCCGACAGTATTACTTCTATTCAATACTTCTGTTAGTTCACACTCATGGAATAAAAAATCATCGGGTATAACTTGTTTCACAAGATTGTAATAACTGTCTCGATGCTTCATCGAAACACCCGTTGTCACCATTTTATTTTTGATGCTCCTAGTCAGATTCGATTCAAGGTCGTACTGGTTTTCAATTGTTTCAAGCATCAAAGGTAGGTTATGCGGCAGACCCAATAGTTTGAATACAACATGAGTTGACGGTAAGTAAATGCTGGGGAAACTCTTATCTGGGACTCGAAATTTTTCGGCCATTTGATGTAATGTTTTGTGAGATTTTGATTCATCCATGATTGATCAGCACCTAAGTATTGTCATTGCAATCTTAGCCAAAGCATTGTGTTGATAAAGTCACTCTTATAGGGAGTCTTAGGACTCGAACATTATCACGTATGTGGACGTGTCCCAAGAGGTTTGCTTCGTGTGATAAAGTTCACTATTAGCATGAAAAGCTTTATGGATCGCCGGCTAGTTCAAACGAAGCTTACTAAAATAAACAAATCTTGATTTTCAGTTAAAGCTAGATTTTTGGAATATGTAAAAAGTAAGACTGAACGAACGCGTGTAACTACTAAAACTAAAAATACAGAAGGAACTGGCATGACCTATACGGCAGAGTTCAATGGATGGGAACAGCTTTCAGTTGAAGACTTAATCGTTGCTTACCGAAAGGCGAAGGCTGATTGCTTTTTTGAGAATACTTTCCCATCCGCAATTAAGTTCGCTGAGTATGAGGAAAACCTGCTTGAAAACTTGAATAACTTGCTTGCATCTCTAAGAGAAAATAGCGGTTTTTCTTCAGATGCTGCCTTTTTGGGTGATTTCAGACTGTCGCCAAAAAAACTTGGCTTTAAGCCAAAAAATAATGCTTCAAACGGGCATATTCATTTCTCAAGTCCCGAGAGAGCCTTTGAGAGTCTGAAAAAAAATAATCAGCTTATCCCAGAGTTTCGAGTGATAGGCGACTTTCCTGTTGATACTTATATCATCTCCGCTCTTTGGATAAATACGATCGGGCATAAATTTGATGCCAAGCTTGATGATAGTTGTTACGGTGCTAGGCTACGACGAGTCAGAAATGATGAAGAAATTGCTCAAAATAAACAGCGACCTTTTCACATAACTGCAGTTGGTTCATTCCTGCCTTATTATCAGCCTTATCAAAAATGGCGTGCTGATGGGTTAAAAGCAATTCGTAATGAGCTGGATGAAGAACATAATGTTATTGCTGCTTCTCTGGACTTGAAAACTTACTATCACTTCATAGACCCCGCAGCTATTGCTTCGAAGGGCCTTCAAAAGTCCCTAGGACTCTCTCTCAACGAAGCAGAAAAATCATTCACAAAACAGCTAGCAGATTTTCTTCAGCTATGGTCTAAGGAGGCCGGCAAGTTTACAAAGCAGGCAAATATTTCTAAAAGTGAAGTTCCTGCAGGCCTTGTAATTGGTCTAACAGTTTCAAGAGTTATTTCAAATGTAGTTCTTCACACCTGGGATAGGCTGATAAAAGAAAAGCTTACCCCTGTCCATTATGGACGATATGTGGATGACATGTTCCTCGTACTCCGTGATCCTGGAACAATCGAGAATGCGTTCGATTTGATGCGGTTTATTCAAGAGCGTATTGGTAAGAAATACCTCTATCTCACTGATTTATCGTCATCAAAGACAGATGATGTCTGGCAAATTGACCAAGGTACAGATGTTCAAGCTGAATCTGAGATAACGCTTCAAGCTGGAAAACAAAAGTTGTTCATACTTCAGGGGCAGGGTGGGAAAGATCTGCTTGATAGTATCGAAAAAGAAATTTATGAGTTGTCGAGTGAGCACCGTTTAATGCCCTCTCCTGATCACATCGATGATTCTACAGCTGCTAGAGTACTATCGGCTGCAGGTGAAGTTAGTGAACAAGCAGATACCTTAAGGAAAGCCGACGGTCTTACAATCAAAAGACTTGGTTGGGCGTTGCAGTTAAGACATGTAGAGTCGCTCGCTAGAGATCTACCGTCAAACGAGTGGAAAACACAGCGTTCAGAGTTTTATCAATTTGCTCATGATCATATCCTTCGTCCAGACAGGCTTTTCCAGCATTACAACTACTTGCCTAGGTTGCTGGGTTTTGCAGTCAGTCTTGATGAATGGGCAGAGGCAGAAAAAATTGTACTAAAGGCGTTTGATGCCCTTGATGAGTTGTCCGAAGAAGTAACTAAAGGAGAACTAATTTTTATAAATGGTCAGGAGACGACTTCGGGTGCAAAGTTATGGATGCGCCTGAGACAGACTCTCACATGGTGCTTTATTGATGCCACACTCAAACACTACAATCCAACAAGTTTATTTAGTCCAACAAGAAAAAGAAGGCTTGCAGAGTTATTCATTGATTATGTGTTTGACGAGCTCGGCCCTTTTGGGGAGAGTCCTCTGGCGGGCTTAACAAGCGAGCAGTTCTACGAGAAGGCAGTATTGGTAGCCAGATGTGACTTGTCAAAAGAGCCATACAAAAGGATTTTGAATACTGACGCAGTATCGAAGCTTTTGATTAAATCACGAAAGTTAAAAGATGATAGAAAGATAATGAATGCTTTTTCAGATACACAGTTATTGAATACTGATGATTTGAAAGAATTTATCAACAAGAGCAGACAAAAGCGTCTGTTAAAACTCAAGGATGGTGACACAAAGGGTGAAAACTATTTGCCTTATTTATTTCCAACTAGACCTTATCACCCGGCTGAGATTGCAGAGCTGGTTCCAGAGTGTGTTGGTTTATATAAAAACAGAACTGAGGCAGACGATCCAAAAAACGATCCGGCTGTACTATGGGCAAAATACGTAAGAGCGGTTAGAGGTGTATGGATTAAACCGACATTACTTGCGGCCCAGCAGGATGAGAAGGAACGTGCCACGAGTAATATCAAACGAAAGCTGAGTATTGGTACAGAGAAAAAAAACAAGGTTGTAGTTGTTTTGACCAATATAAAAACCAGTGATAAAGACTGGTCGTTAATGGCTTCGGGCAAGAGAGCCGCAAGTTTAGAACGATACCGACGTATTTCCTCTGTTGTAAATCAAGCTATAGGACTAAATCCAAAACCTGACTATGTGATATTTCCTGAACTCTCCGTGCCCCTTGAGTGGGTAGATAGCATAGGTAACAGGCTGACTAAACTAGGTATCAGCTTGATCGCAGGAACCGAGTATCGACATTTTCCTGACAATAAACTACTTAGTGAAGCATATTTGGTACTCAGTGATAATCGTCTAGGTTTTCCGTCTTCCGTTCGAATATGGCAGCCAAAGTGGGAGCCTGCTGTTGGTGAGGACAAAGAATTATTCTCGAAGTATGGGAAGGTCTGGCAGAACCCTAAACTGGCTGGCTACCCAAAACCATTCAAGCCTGTCTATATGCACAATGATTTTCATTTTGGAGTCATGATTTGTTCTGAAATACAAAACGCAAAATCACGTCTCAAATTCCAAGGTAATGTCGATGCACTTATGGTCCTTGCCTGGAATCGAGACTTGGATACCTTCTCATCTCTCGTAGAATCATCTGCGCTTGACATACATGCGTATTCTGTTCTTGTAAATAATCGCGAATATGGAGACAGTCGAGTTCGATCACCTGCTCGAGAATCTTTTAGGCGCGATCTAGCAAGGTTAAAAGGTGGTGATAATGACTACTGTGTGGCCGTGACGTTAGATATAGACCAATTGAGAGCTTTCCAAAGCCGTGCCAAAAGATGGCCCGAGACTGGTGACATATTCAAGCCTTTACCTGAAGGTTACAAGATAGATCCTCAGAGAAAAAAGCTCCCTAACTAAACAATACATTCAGACTAACTATCTCGGAATGTAACTTCAAAGTGATACCTTCTTTTGATGGTGAGTTTGGGCGAAAGTGGTCATGAAATTGAGCGTATCGTTCAGGATTAGTTGCAGAAAGTACGCGGAAACAAAATATAAAAACTAGGCAAAACAAGTACATAAGTATTGCTTCTTTTCCGCGTAAAATTGTTTAAGTTATTGAAAAGTAAGGGTAAAGCACTTGCATGGGGTGCAAGGGGGCGAAGGTTCAAATCCTTCTGTCCCGACCAAATTGAATAACAAAAAGCCCGTAAAGCTAAATAGCCTTACGGGCTTTTTGTTATCTGAAAGTTACTTAAGTAACACTGCCCAACCTTCTTTTTGCATACAGGCAATTAATCCTCTCGTTACAAGACTCATATTCGCTTTTGGTGAGTGTTCTTCACCGAGCTCAGCTACGCAGTTTTCACTATCTGTCATTAACTGCTCTGGGCCAGCGCCTAAACGCCACCATGAGTTCACTTCGAGTGGCTCTAGTGGATCAACGGGTTTAGATTCTTCTATTTCCTCCATGACATCGCCAGCAACGGCAATTGTTTTCGACTCACCACGACTTAATGGCAGAAATGGTTTATCTGGACTAACGACTAACCAACCTTTTTCTTCTAAACATTGATCAAGTTCAGTTTCAGTAGACGTTGAAGTTTCACAGCGCTGTTTCTCATTTTGAAAGTCTGGGGCTTGGGCGCCGCGTTTATAACTGAACTCTGCACCACAGCCTGTTAATAAAAGCAGGCTACTTAATAGCAATGTGCCTGATACGTAGTTGACGCAAGGTTTCATGACTACTCCTTAAGTTCTTGTATTAATTCAGTGCTGACAGATTAACCGAAACGACTACGCAGTCATGTACGCAATTTGACGTATTTAAGCTCAACCCCCTCCTGACTAGTATGGCTCTCGACTGTTTAGTTGAAGAGCACCGAGGCGAATTCAACAACACTCTTATCAAGTGAGTCTTTCAGGAGAAGAAAATGAAAAAATTGAACAAGATCGCTAGTTTGGTCGCCTTGGCCTCTACTGCTACCTTGATGCCTGCAACGGCATCGCATGCGGCCGGTACGATTACATTTGGTGAAGATCAGTATGTAAGCGTCGGTTTTGGTATGCGTGCTAGCTATAGCAATTTAGAAGACGCTGCAAATGATGGTGGCAATAGTAACGACTTCGAATTGGATAGTGCACGTTTATACCTCTCAGGTTCTCTGAACAAATACATCAAAGGGATGTTTAACTCAGAAAAGTCGGGTGGTAACGATACTTTCCAAGTTATCGATGCTGTTGGTATTTTCCAATTCACACCTGATATGGCTTTATGGGCTGGTCGTTTCTTGTCACCAAGTAGCCGTGCCAACATGGCAGGTCCTTATTACACATCAGGTGATGGCTACTGGGCAAATATTACTGCACGTTATGGTTGGAATGGCGGCACTATCGGTCGTGATGACGGTGTGGCATTAGTTGCAACTGCTTTTGACCAACGTCTTGCGTACTCTTTCGGTGCTTTCGAAGCCGACAAAATTTTCGAGTTCAGCGGTATTGCTGATGTCGATAACAACCCAGATCAAGATGATGACCTGATGTATGCCGGACGCTTGCAATACAGCTTCTGGGATAAAGAGCCAGGTTATTACGGCACAGGTAATTACTTAGGTACCAAAGATATCTTCACCATTGGTGTTGCGGGTCGTCATAAAGGTGATGGCGCTGCTTCTGCAACAGATGTTGGTGACTACTCTCAATGGACTGTTGACTTATTAGTTGAGAAAAAAGTCGCTGCTGGTGCGGTGTCTCTTGAGGCTGCCTACTTTGACTACGACACTGATGATGTCTTCCTTTCAGAACAAGGTGATGCGTACTACGTAAGTACTGGTTTTATCTTCAAAGAAAAAATTGGTTGGGGACAATTCATGCCATTCGTTCGCTACCAAAGCTTTGATTCTGACGCTGGTGAAACCGAACGTACTGACTTTGGTTTGAACTACTTCATGGATGGCTATAACGCATCTGTTACAGCTGTGTATCGCGACTTGGAAAGAGAAGGTTTAGCTGATCAAGACCAATTCGTTGTTTCAATGCAGCTGCAATTCTAATCGCATTTCTAGGCAAATTTGTTTTCCAAAGTAGGAGATAGAGATGAAAACGTTGGTAAAACTCGATTTTGACAAGAAACCATGGGAGCAGGATGGCCAGATCCATAATCGCTGGCATCCAGATTTGCCCATGATCGCTATGGTCAAACCCGGTGATGAGTTCCGTGTTGAGTGTATGGACTGGACCGGTGGCCAGATTGATAACAACGACAGTGCGGATGATATTCGTGACGTTGACTTGCTGCAGGTGCATTACCTCAGTGGCCCAATCGGGGTTGAAGGTGCAGAACCAGGCGATTTGATGGTCGTTGAGATTCTCGATGTTGGTACGTTTGAAGACCAACAATGGGGTTTCAATGCGTTCTTTGCTAAAGAGAATGGCGGTGGTTTCTTAACTGACCACTTCCCAGAAGCACGTAAATCAATCTGGGATTTCCATGGTATTTACACCTCATCACGTCATGTTCCTAACGTGAAATTCGCCGGCATTATGCATCCAGGTCTGATTGGTTGTTTGCCATCACGCGAAATGTTGGAAGAGTGGAATAAGCGTGAAGCTGAGCTGATTGCAACTGAACCTGATCGTGTGCCACCACTGGCATTACCACCTGAACAACAAGCTGCTGTTATGGGCCGTTTGAAAGGTGATGAAGCAGTGAAAG
The DNA here is from genome assembly GCF_026319325.1 of Methylophaga sp. OBS3. Classification (GTDB taxonomy): domain Bacteria; phylum Pseudomonadota; class Gammaproteobacteria; order Nitrosococcales; family Methylophagaceae; genus Methylophaga. The sequence goes on along the minus strand of NZ_JAPDMU010000001.1, from coordinate 838,447 downwards.
CTGCTCAAGAAGGTGCGCGTACTGTGCCACCACGTGAGCATGGCGGTAACTGTGACATTAAAGATCTGACCAAAGGTTCGAAAATCTACTTCCCTGTTTATGTGAAAGACGGTGGCCTATCAATGGGTGACCTTCACTTCTCACAAGGTGATGGTGAAATCACATTCTGTGGTGCCATCGAAATGGCAGGTTATTTAGATATCAAAGTTAGCCTGATCAAAGACGGTGTTAAGAAGTACGGCATCAAGAACCCATTGTTCAAAAACAGCCCACTGGTACCGACTTACGGTGACTTCTTAATGTTTGAAGGTATCTCTGTCGACGAACAAGGCAAGCAGCACTATCTGGATGTTCATGTTGCTTATCGCCAAGCGTGTTTGAACGCCATCGAGTATCTGAAGAAATTCGGTTACACGGGTGAACAAGCCTTGTCGATTTTAGGTACAGCGCCGGTTCAAGGTCATATCAGTGGTGTGGTTGATATCCCGAATGCTTGTGCCACGTTATGGATCCCGACAGAGATCTTTGACTTTGACATCAATCCTTCTGTTGATGGCCCAATTGAGTTTGTCACCCCGGGCAGTGACTTGAGTTCAACTTCCTAAGCAAGGGGTTTGGTTATGCCAATTTATGACTACCGTTGTTCTGAATGTGGTGAGTTTTCCGCATTACGCAAAATGAGTGAAGCCAGTGAATCGGTGAGTTGTCCTGAATGTGGCGAGATGGCAAGCCGGATTATTTCGGCTCCTTATCTGGCACTGATGGATCGCAACACTCGGGTTGCTAATGAGCGAAATGAAAAATCTGCACATGAACCGAGAAAAGTAAGACGTTCTAGTTGTGGGTGTTCAGGAACACATACCTGCAAGTCGGACAGCGGTAGTCAGGCTGCCAAATCTAACCCTAATGGTTTGCAAATGCAGACCAAGAAAACCGCAAGACCTTGGATGATCGGACATTGATCACCCGTTAACGAAATGAACAACGCTGTTCGACATTTTTTGACAATCAGGAGATAAACGATGAGTTACTTTAGTCGAAGAAAGTTCTTGGGAAAAACCGGCGCACTGTTAAGTGCAATGGTAGCTGCTGGCTTCATTACTACCAGCGCAGTAGCAGCGGATTATCCGACTGCTGACGTCAACACAACAGGCTTGGCGGTTACTGATGACACAGTAACAGTTGGTATTTTGCACTCACTGACAGGCACCATGGCTATCAGTGAAACAGGTGCTCAAGAAGCTGAAAAGTTAGCCATTAAACAGATCAACGAGAGTGGCGGTATTCTTGGTCGTCAAATCGAAATCATTCAGGAAGATGGTGCTAGTGACTGGCCAACATTCGCTGAAAAATCTCGTAAATTGTTGGTAAATGACAACGTTGCAGCAGTATTTGGTTGCTGGACTTCAGCGTCACGTAAAGCAGCGTTGCCTGTTTTCGAAAAAGAAAATGGTCTGCTGTACTACCCAACGTTCTATGAAGGTTTGGAACAATCTAAAAACGTAATCTACACAGGTCAAGAAGCGACACAACAAATCTTGGCAGGTCTGGATTGGGTTGCTAAAGAAAAAGACGCTAAAACGTTTTATCTGATTGGTTCAGATTACATCTGGCCTCGTACCTCAATGAAAATCGCACGTATCCATATCGAAAAAGTACTGGGCGGTAAAGTTGTAGGTGAAGAGTACAAACCATTAGGTGATACGCAATTTGGTTCTGTTATCAACAAAATCCGTCTGAGAAAACCTGACGTTATCTTCGCTGCGGTTGTGGGCGGTAGTAACGTTGCTTGGTTCAAGCAGTTGAATGCTGCAGGTATTACATCTGACAAGCAAACACTGTTAACACTGTCTGTTACTGAAGACGAAGTCTTAGGTATCGGTGGTGAAAACCTGGAAGGTTTCTACTCAGTAATGAAGTACTTCCAAAGCTTGGATAACCCAAACAATGCTGAATTCGTAAAAGCATTTAAAGAAATGCACGGCGATGACAGTGTTATCGGTGACGTAACACAAGCTGCTTACCTTGGCCCATGGTTGTGGAAAGCTGCGGTTGAGAAAGCTGGTAGCTTCGATATCGATAAAGTGGTTGAAGTATCACGTACTGGCGAAATCGAGCTTGATACTGCGCCAGAAGGCTACGTCAAACTGCATCCTAACCACCACTTGTGGAGTAAAACCCGCATCGGTCAGTGGAACAAAGATGGTCAGGCAACCGTTGTTTATGAATCGGATTTAATCGAACCAAATCCATTCCCAGAAGGTTACCAATAGGCCTTAACTGTAAGTTTCACAGTAAAACGGGCTGGCTTCGGCCAGCCCAACTTGTGAAAGCCAGTCCCCAACAAAACAACCCTTTGATTAACAGAAAACTACGGAGTATCCGTTATGGGTGAGTATTCAATACAGGAATTGACCTCAATTTTAGCCATGCAGGGCTTTGCCGGGATCAGTCTTTTCAGCGTGTTACTGCTAATGGCGCTGGGATTGGCGATTATATTTGGACAAATGGGCGTGATTAACATGGCCCACGGTGAATTTATGGCGATGGGCGCCTATACGACATACTTGCTCTCAGTAGTGACTCAAACGTATTTCCCAGAGTTAATGAATTACTACTTCTTAATAGCCATTGTGGCCTCATTCTTTGTGGCGGGGTTATTTGGTTATCTCACAGAATTTGTACTCATCAGGCACCTTTACAAACGTCCTTTGGACACGCTGTTAGCGACATGGGGTCTGAGTTTGATTATGCAGCAGGCATTCCGTTCAATCTTCGGCGCACGTGAAGTGAGCCCAACATTACCGGATTGGCTGATGGGTTCTTGGACACCAACAGAATCAATCTTCATTCCTATTAACGGTATGTTTGTATTGGGTCTGACAACATTAGTCACTGTTGCTGTGTTCTTATTGATGTACCGCTCAACTTGGGGCTTGAATGTTCGTGCAACCACCCAAAACCGAGTAATGAGTGGCGCGGTTGGTATTAATACCAAACAAGTGGATCGTCTGACATTTGCATTAGGTTGCGGTATTGCGGGTATCGCTGGTGCAGCCTTTACGACAATTGCTTCGACAGGTCCGACCTCTGGTTCTTTATATATCGTTGATACCTTCATGGTTGTTGTATTTGGTGGTGCTGCCAGCTTGTTCGGCACAATCGCATCAGCATTTACTATCGCGCAAGCGCAATCCATCTTGGAATTCTTCATCAGCGGCTCGATGGCGAAAGTATTTACCTTGCTGGCACTGGTTATCATTTTGATGATGCGCCCTGAAGGTCTGTTCTCCATCAAAGTTCGTAAATAATCAGTAGGGAGTAACTCATGAATTTTGTCTATGAACGATTATTAGGCGGTCGAAGTGGTGCGATATCGATTGCGATTCTAGCCCTTCTGATCTTGGTGATTTTGCCTCTGGCATTGGATTTATTCCGACTGAACTTGGTAGGTAAATATTTAACGTATGCCTTTGCCGCAGTGAGCTTGGTCTTACTATGGGGTTACGGCGGTATCTTGAGTTTGGGGCAGGGGATCTTCTTTGGCTTGGGTGGTTATGCGATGGCCATGTTCTTAAAACTGGAAGCATCTGATCCAGAAAGCACAGCCATCCAAACTACGCCAGGTATTCCTGACTTTATGGACTGGAACCAGTTGTATGAACTCCCTTGGTTCTGGGTACCCTTTGATAGCTTTGCTTTTACTATCCTGGCGATTTTTGTGGTGCCGGCAGTATTTGCTTTCATCATCGGTTACTCGATGTTTAAGCGCCGTGTAGGTGGTGTTTACTTTGCCATTATCACGCAGGTTATCGCTGTCATCCTGACAGTCTTAATCGTCGGTCAACAAGGCTACACAGGTGGTATCAACGGTATTACTGACTTACGTACTTTAAATGGTTGGGATATCCGTACTGATGAAGCGAAATACTTGTTGTACTTCATCAATGCCTTCTTGTTGTTAGGCGTGATTATGGTGGCTAAATTCATCCTCAGCAGTAAGTTTGGTCAATTGTTATTGGCGATGAAAGATAAAGAAGACCGCGTTCGTTTCTCTGGTTACGACGTATCTAACTTCAAAATCTTTATCTTCTGTGTGTCAGCAGTGATTGCAGCAATCGGTGGTGCGATGTTTACGCTGCAGGTTGGCTTTATGTCACCGTCATTTGTCGGCATTGTGCCTTCAATTGAAATGGTTATCTTCGCGGCAGTAGGTGGACGTATGTCACTGATTGGTGTGGTTTACGGCACCTTATTAGTGAATGCCGGTAAAACAGCGTTCTCAGAAACATTCCCTGAATTGTGGTTGTTCCTGATGGGCGGTTTGTTCATCGCGGTGGTGATGTTCTTCCCGAATGGTTTAGCGGGTATCTGGAATAAGTACGCACCAAAAGTACCTTTCCTACGTCCGCTGATGGGCAAAAGCAAAAAGCCGGAAGAAAAGTTAGAAGCACCAGAAACCACTGACACTGAAGTGACTGCTGAAGGAGCCAAATAATGAGCACAAATACCGACTTTTTATTGGCCATTGAAGACCTGACGGTTTCCTTCGACGGCTTTAAAGCAGTTGATTCGTTAAATATGTATATCGACAAAAATGAACTGCGTGTGGTTATCGGTCCTAACGGGGCCGGTAAAACCACCTTGCTGGATTTGATTTGCGGTAAAACCAAAGCAAGTAGCGGTTCTATCAGCTTTAAAAATACTGAAATGACCAAGATGGCTGAACATCAAATCGTTCGTGCAGGTATTGGCCGTAAGTTTCAGACTCCGTCGATTTATGAAAACCTAACGGTCTATCAAAACCTAGAAGTGTCTTATCCAGAAGGTCGTGGTGTGTTTGGTAGCTTGTTTTTCAAAACCACTGATGCCGTCATTGAACGTGTTAATCAGGTGGCCAAAGACATCCAGTTAGATGAATTATTGGATACAGAAGCAGCTATTCTCAGTCATGGTCAAAAGCAATGGTTAGAAATCGGCATGTTGTTGATGCAAGACCCTGAGCTACTCATGTTAGATGAACCGGTCGCAGGGATGAGCGCCAAGGAACGTGATGAAACGGCGGAACTGTTAAACCGTATCTGTGAAAACCGTTCGGTGATTGTTATCGAACATGATATGGAGTTCGTCAAGAAAATAGCCCGTAAGGTCACTGTATTGCACCAAGGCAAAATCCTTGCTGAAGGCCCTATGGAAAAAGTTCAGGCGGATGAAAAAGTCATCGAAGTCTATCTTGGTCATTGATTAACGCTGGAGATTAACCATGTTTGAAGTAGAAAATTTACAAGTTAGTTATGGTCAGAGCCAGGTTATTCACGACATCAGCTTTAACGTCAATAAGAATGAAACGCTGGCAATCATGGGCCGAAATGGTATGGGTAAAACTACACTGTTCAAATCTTTGATGGGCATTCTGCCAAGTCAGGCTGATAAAGTTTCTGTTGAAGGTGTTGATGTTAATGGCATGGAAAGCCATAAGCGGGTTGCTAATGGTATCGCTTATGTGCCACAAGGCCGGATGATTTTCCCAACCTTAACCGTGCAGGAAAACATTGAAACGGGTCTACAAGTATCGAAAATGAAATCGATTCCGGATGACATCTTTTCATTGTTTCCTGTGCTACATGATATGCGTCATCGTAAAGGTGGTAACTTGTCAGGCGGTCAGCAGCAACAGTTGGCGATTGCCCGTGCTTTGGTGACCAATCCAAAAGTATTGTTGTTAGATGAACCGACTGAGGGTATTCAGCCATCAATCATTAAAGACATTGCCAAAGTCTTAAATGAAATTCGTCAGATGCGTGAAATTACCATCATTGTTTCTGAGCAGGTATTGAGCTTTACCATGGAGATCGCAGATCGAATTATCGTGATTGAGAAAGGTAAGTTTATCCATGAAGATCTGCGTGAAAACGTAGATGCGGCAATGGTTAAAAAGTACCTGACGGTATAAGTTCTATTGTTATTGGCGCACAAATGTGTTGCTCTATGTGCAACATGTAGGAGAGTGTTGGCATGAATGTGCGCTCGCAATCAGCGTTACCGTTAATAGAAAAAGTAGTTAGTCATACCTCAAATCAGTTGATGACTGGCTGGGATGCCAGTCTGAAACTGATGTTTGACCACCGCTCAAATCAATCAACACTGGCGCGCAGGCAACATCATGGTCCGCTAGTACTGCAAAAAATCCTTTACCCAGAAGGCCCTGACGTAGCACATGGTGTGATTATTCATCCGCCAGGTGGTGTCGCTGGTGGTGATCATCTCTTTCTTGGTGTTGATATGGCCTCAAAGTCATCAGCATTATTAACGACACCGGGGGCAACTAAGTGGTACAAATCACTCGGACGACAAGCCAGCCAAGATATTGTGATCAATGTGGCTGACAATGCACGCCTTGAATGGTTACCACAGGAAAATATCGTATTTGATAGTGCAGATGTCGTTTTAAATACCCAAGTGAATTTAGCCAAGTCAGCTGTCTTTGCTGGCTGGGAAGTGGTTTGTTTAGGCCGCAAAGCCAGTGGCGAGCGTTGGCAGACCGGCCAATTTCGTCAAAAATTACAAATCAGACGTGAAGACAAGCTTATTTGGAATGAATCCGCTTTAATGAACCCAAACAGTAAATTGTTAACGGCAATGGCTGGACTTCACGAACATGTTGTCTTCGGTAGTTTAGTGGTTGCTGCTAGTGAGACGCCGGCTGAAGTATTGAAGCAATGTCAGGACATCACCCTGACGTCAAAAGCAGATTATGGTGTGTCAGCATTACCCCAGATATTTACAGCACGTTATATGGGTAGCTGTGCCCAAGAAGCAAAAATGTATTTTGAAAAAATTTGGCACTATTTGCGTCCTTGGTATGGCGAGCGCGAGGCTAGCCGACCACGCATTTGGTCCACTTAATTGATAAGGGCTGACAAGCAATGGAATTGACCCCTAGAGAAAAAGATAAGTTATTAATTTTTACCGCAGCGCTATTGGCTGAGCGGCGTAAAGATCGTGGTTTAAAGCTTAATTATCCAGAAGCGGTGGCCTTTATCTCTGCAGCCATTATGGAAGGGGCAAGAGATGGCAGAACCGTTGCCGATCTGATGGATTACGGTGCGACCTTATTAACACGAGATGACGTGATGGATGGTATTGCAGAAATGTTGCCCGAAATTCAGGTGGAAGCGACATTTCCAGATGGTACTAAGTTGGTCACAGTACATAACCCGATTATTTAAGGACGATGACGATGATTCCAGGCGAAATGCGAGTGAAACCCGGTCAGTTATCGATGAATGAAGATCGTGAGCTGATAACCATTGATGTCTCAAACAGTGGTGACCGACCGGTACAAATCGGCTCGCACTACCACTTTTTTGAAGTAAATGATGCGTTGCTGTTTGACCGTGATAAGGCTTACGGCTTTCGGTTAAATATTGCGCCTGGAACCGCCGTGAGGTTTGAACCAGGTCAGATGCGAACAGTTGAATTAGTGGCTTTATCAGGCCAACGTCAGGTTTATGGTTTTGCAGGTAGAGTCATGGGGGCCTTGTCATGAGCTTAAAAATTGACCGCCAAGCTTATGCTGAAATGTTTGGCCCAACCGTTGGCGACAAAATTCGCCTAGCTGATACCGAGTTATGGATCGAAGTTGAGAAAGACTTCACGACCTACGGTGAAGAAGTAAAGTTTGGTGGTGGTAAGGTCATTCGTGATGGTATGGGCCAATCACAATTATGTGCTGATGAAATCGCCGATACCGTCATTACCAACGCGCTTATCATTGATGCGGTAACCGGTATTATCAAAGCCGATGTCGCTATTAAAGACGGCAATATCTGGGCAATTGGTAAAGCCGGAAATCCCGATATCCAACCGAATGTCACTATTCCTGTTGGCGCCGGTACTGAAGTTATTGCTGGCGAGGGTATGATTCTCACCGCTGGTGGTATTGATAGTCATATTCACTGGATTTGCCCACAACAAATTGAAGAAGCCTTAATGTCAGGTGTCACCACGATGCTTGGCGGCGGAACCGGGCCTGCAACAGGGACGTATGCAACAACTTGTACACCGGGGCCATGGCATATTCATCGTATGCTTGAAGCCGCTGAAGCTTTCCCAATGAATATGGGCTTTTTCGGTAAAGGTAACGTCTCTAAACCTGAGCCTGCCAGAGAGCAAGTGACGGCTGGTGTTATTGGCTTAAAACTTCATGAAGATTGGGGTACCACGCCAGCAGCGATTGATAACTGTTTGTCAGTTGCAGAAGAAATGGATATTCAGGTCGCCATTCACTCAGACACCTTAAATGAGTCAGGTTTTGTTGAAACCACTTTGGATGCATTCAAAGGCCGCACTATTCATACCTTTCATACCGAAGGGGCGGGTGGTGGTCATGCACCAGACATTATCAAAGCCATTAGCTCAAGTAATGTTTTACCTTCCTCAACCAATCCCACCCGACCATTTACGGTCAATACCTTAGATGAGCATTTGGATATGTTGATGGTGTGTCATCACCTTGACCCTTCCATTGCCGAAGATGTTGCGTTTGCTGAGTCGCGAATTCGTCGTGAAACCATTGCAGCTGAAGATATTCTGCATGACACCGGTGCATTTGCCATGATGTCATCAGATTCACAGGCAATGGGCCGAGTAGGGGAAGTGGTGATTCGTACTTGGCAAACAGCCCATAAAATGAAGTTACAACGTGGCGCTTTACCAGAAGATGCGGCAAGTAATGACGGTGATGCCGATAACTACCGGGTGAAACGTTACATTGCTAAATACACTATCAACCCAGCGATTACCCATGGTATTTCAGATACGGTGGGTTCGATTGAAACAGGTAAGTTGGCGGATTTGGTTTTGTGGCGTCCAGCATTTTTTGGTGTGAAACCGACGTTGATTTTGAAAGGCGGCATGATTGCAGCCGCAGCAATGGGCGATCCCAATGCCTCTATCCCGACACCACAACCAGTCCATTACCGACCGATGTTTGGTAGTTATGGCAAAGCATTAAAAAGCTCAGTGACATTTGTTTCTCAAGCCGCCCTGAATAACCCTGATGTGCAAGCGTTAGGTTTAGAAAAGCCACTGGTTGCAGTCAAAAACTGCCGGAGCATCAGTAAAAAAGATATGGTGTTGAATGACGCGACGCCTGAGATAACCGTGGATCCAGAAACCTATCAAGTGTTGGCTGATGGTGAATTGCTGATTTGTGAGCCTGCGGTCGAGCTGCCGATGGCTCAACGTTACTTTTTATTCTAAGGACAAACATGCTGTCTTTTTCGACCAAGCTTTCTCATATTCATAGTGATACAACGATTGATGATGTTGTCGCGTTGAGCTTTGATTTACGGCAAAAGAGCCGTATTCGCGTTACCTTACAGTCCGGCACTGAGGCCGCTTTGTTTATGGAACGTGGCACCATTTTACGCGGCGGTGATTACCTCAAAGCCGATACCGGTGAAGTGATTAAGGTTGTTGCTGCTGATCAATCAGTAATGCAGGTGACTGCCACTAATGCGCATGCTTTAACCCGTGCGGCTTATCATTTGGGTAATCGTCATGTGCCTTTGGAAATTGGTGATGGCTGGTTAAAGCTTGAGTCAGATTACGTTTTAAAAGACATGTTAATAGGACTTGGTGTGCAGGTTGAAGAGTTACAAGCGCCATTTGAACCTGAATCGGGCGCGTACTCTGGTGGCGGACATCACCATCATCACGATGATGACGATCATGTTCACAGCCACCATCACCATCATGGACATAGCCATTAACATTTTATGACGGCGTCATTATCACGACTTCTTCAGCTTGCCAGCCCGATGCTGCCAGTGGGAGCGTATAGTTACTCACAAGGTTTAGAGTGGGCTATTGAAACCCAGGCTGTTCGTGATGTTGATACAGCTAAACAATGGATTGGCGATGTCATGTCGATCTATTACGTCAATTTTGAATTACCCGTGTTACGTCGTTTATTTGAGGCGTGGCAAAAAATGGATACCGTGCAAGTACAAGCTTGGGATGACTTTTACCAAGCTGGGCGTGATAGTAGTGAAGCCTTGGCTGAAACGCAGCAAATGGCGTATTCACTGTTAAGACTACAGCGCGACTTAGCAACGTGGCCTGATAATGTGTTGGCTTTTAGTGAGTCAATGGAACAGCCAGCTTTTCCAACTATGTATGCAGCCAGTGCTTGGCAATGGGAAATCCCATTAGCAGAGACTCTACATGCCTATATTTGGTCATTTTTAGAAAACCAAGTCAGTGCAGTTATGAAAGCCGTGCCTTTAGGGCAGGTCGCTGGACAACGTATTTTGTCCGACCTCGCTAAGATGATTCCGGCGTTGGTCGAAGAGTCCATGCAAATTGCTGATGATGACATCCACAATTTTTGTCCGGCACTGAGCATTGCTGGCTGCCGACATGAAACACAGTATTCCCGATTATTTCGATCCTGATTGAGAGACCGTTAAGATGAAAGAACCTTTACGCGTAGGTATTGGTGGGCCAGTTGGCTCAGGCAAAACCGCTTTAACATTAGCTTTATGTAAGAAGTTACGTGATAAGTACAACATTGCAGTCGTCACCAACGATATTTACACCAAAGAAGATGCGGAGTTTTTAACACGCAACGAAGCTTTGTCTGCCGATCGTATTATTGGTGTTGAAACTGGCGGTTGCCCGCATACGGCCATCCGTGAAGACGCATCCATGAATCTTGAAGCGGTTGCTCAGTTAAGCAAACGTTTTGATCCATTAGAAATCGTATTTGTTGAGAGTGGTGGTGATAACTTAGCAGCGACGTTTAGCCCTGAATTATCCGATCTGACTATCTACGTTATTGACGTATCGGCTGGTGAGAAGATTCCACGTAAAGGTGGCCCGGGTATAACCAAGTCAGATTTGCTCGTCATTAATAAAACCGATTTAGCGCCATTGGTTGGTGCGTCATTAGAAGTGATGGATCGTGATGCTAAACGTATGCGTGGTGAACGACCTTTTGTATTTAGTAATTTAAAAGCAGAAGACGGGCTGGCAGATATTATTGCCTTTATTGAAAAGCAAGGTTTGATGTTGAACTAACCGCTCAACCAAGAGAGGAAAAAATGAAAAAATCTTTTTACACACTGCTGGCGGCCTTACTTTTTCCAAGTATCGCATTAGCGCATCCGGGCCATGATATTGCTAATTTTGCAGGGGGATTTAGTCATCCATTCACCGGCATTGATCATTTGCTTGTGATGCTGGCGGTTGGTTACTGGGCGGGTAAGTCGCAAACAGCAGCCAAGTGGCAAGTGCCTGTTCAATTCACCTTGTTTATGTTGGTCGGTATCGTTCTTGGCGCGGTATTAACTGGTATGGCATTTGTTGAATTGGCTATCGCGGTGAGTGTTTTAGCAATGGGCTTAGTTATTTTGTTAAACACGCAAATTAATACGGTAGTTCAATTGATTTTAGCGAGTGTTTTCGCGGTTTTACATGGTTTTGTTCATGGCCAAGAAATGATTGCTACAGGCGGTGGTTTTGCTGCGGTTGGCGGCATCATCCTAGCGACAATGTTGTTATTAGGAGCAGGTGTTTATCTTGCGACGTTTAAAAATACGATTGGCTTATATCTCCAACGTGGTTTGGCCACGCTGTTAACCCTAAGTGGCACCTATTTGTTGTTCACTTAAAAAGGAAAGTTGGTGCCGGGGCTATTGCCCCGGTATTCACTATAAAACGATCTATACGTAATATTACGTAGATAACGTAAACCTACGCATACGTTATGATGCCATTGGATGAATGAATGTCATCCAATAGTGATTTTTCTGGTTGCTATTCTTGTAACTGGATAAAACTAATCAGGAAGTCATCTTGAGTAACAATGATGCTTTGATGGAATCATCAGAACATAATGCACCGCAACGTATTGTTAAAATTCGCCGTGATTACAATACTTGGGTTGCGAACGAAACGCTGGAAGATTATGCGTTACGATTTACGCCACATGCTTTCCGTAAGTGGTCAATTTTTCGTGTCTCCAATACCGCTTTAGGCGCCATTTCCTTTCTGGTTTTAGAGGTTATCGGTGCAGCACTTGCCGTTAACTTTGGCTTTGTGAATGCCTTTTGGGCAATTCTGACTATCAGCCTGATTATTTTCCTTACCAGCTTGCCAATCAGTTATTACGCAGCAAAGTTTGGTTTAGATATGGATTTGCTAACCCGTGGTGCGGGTTTTGGCTACATTGGTTCGACCATATCCTCATTTGTCTACGCGACCTTTACCTTCATATTATTCGCATTAGAAGCCGTCATCATGGCTTATGCGTTGAGTATGTATTTCGATTTTCCCATACAGGTTTGGTATCTGATCTCCGCCGTTGTGATCATCCCGTTGGTAACCCATGGTGTGACGCTGATCAGTCGAATTCAGATGATTACCCAACCGGTTTGGTTGTTCTTAATGATATTGCCGTTTGTCGTTATTTTTATCAAAGAACCAGAAACCGTCAGAGGGGTAATAAACTTTGCGGGTGCGTCTGGTTACGACAGCGGCTTTAACATCTATATGTTTGGTACGGCTATCGCTATTGGCATGGCTTTGATCCCTCAAGTTGGTGAGCAGGTCGACTTTTTGCGTTTTATGCCAGAAAAAACGAAAGAAAACAGACTGCGTTGGTATTTGGGTGTTATTGCTGCTGGCCCAGGTTGGGTTTTTATCGGCATGATCAAAATGTTTGCTGGGGTGTTACTCGCCTATTTAGTCATTACGGCCAGTCAATCTGCTCAAGAGGCAATTAATCCAACCTATATGTATCACACAGCATTTAGCTATGTGTTTGATAATGCTGATGTATTACTGGCTGTGACGGTGTTTTTTGTTGTTTTATCTCAGATAAAAATCAACATTACAAATGCTTATGCTGGCTCACTGGCCTGGTCTAACTTTTTCGCTCGTTTAACCCATAGCCATCCGGGGCGTGTTGTCTGGCTATTATTCAACGTCATGATTGCCACGATGTTGATGTTGTTGGATGTTTTCGAGGCCTTAGAACAAATCCTCGGCTTGTATTCCAACATTGCGATTTCTTGGATAACGGCCGTGGTTGCTGACTTGGTTATCAATAAGCCGCTAGGTTTAAGTCCTAAAGGTGTCGAGTTTCGCAGAGCATACTTATACGACATTAACCCGGTCGGTGTCGGCACGATGGCAATAGCATCGATATTGTCAGTGTTATCGTTTGTCGGAATTTTCGGGATTGAAGCGCAATCATTTTCTTCATTTATCGCGATGTTTACAGCGTTAATTTGTTCGCCATTAATCGCTTGGTGGACCAAGGGAAAATATTATTTAGCGCGTAAACCTCATCAATTTCGTCCGGCAAAAACGAAAGAAGTTTGTAGCATTTGTGATCGTGAATATGAGGTGGATGATGTTGCTTATTGTCCAGCCTATCAGGGTGCTATTTGCTCGTTATGTTGTTGCCTAGACGCTCGTTGTAATGATGCCTGTAAACCTCATGCTAAGTTGGACTCACAGTTCCAGTCATTGATGACTAAGATTTTGCCGAGGTCGCTTTGGGGCTATATTCAAAGTGGGGTTGGTCATTACATCTTGCTGATGACTATGACAGTGTCATTTTTAGCCGCCATTTTTGGTCTTATCTATCTGCATATTTCGCTGACAACCACCGCCAATATTGCCCATATACTGCCAGAGATTCAGGTTGGCTTTTTAAAAGCCTTTTCGGCGATGGTGCTTGTCAGTGGCATCATTGTTTGGTGGTTATTGCTTACCTCACAAAGTCGCCATGTCGCCCAACAAGAGTCAATTCACCAAACCAACTTGTTACAGCGCGAAATTAAACTTCATGAATTAACTGACGCAGAGTTACAAAGTGCTCGTGTGGTTGCCGAGCAAGCTAACGAAGCGAAAAGCCGTTATATCACTGGGATAAGTCATGAGCTTAGAACGCCGCTAAATAGTATTTTGGGCTACGCCCAATTATTGGATAACAAAGCGGAAATTGAGGCAGATAACAAAAATGCCATCAAAGTCATTTTACGAAGTGGCGAGCATCTGTTGTCATTAATTGAAGGCACGTTAGATATTGCCCGTATTGAGAGTGGTAAGCTTAAGTTTGATACTAAGTCGTTACATTTTCCTGATTATATTCAACAGATTATCAGTATGTTTGAATTGCAAGCGATCAACAAAGGGCTCACCTTTGAGTACGACATCAGCTCTGATTTACCTCAGGTTGTACGAGCCGATCACAAACGTTTAAGTCAAATATTGATTAATGTTATCGGTAACGCTGTTAAGTATACGGAGCAGGGCGGCATTAAATTACGTTTGAAACATGCCCGTGAGTTTTTATCGATAGAAGTCGAAGATACTGGGCCTGGTATTAAAGCGGCAGAGCTGGAAAAAATATTCGAACCATTCGTTCGTGGCAGTGCAGCGAGAAATGTAGGCGGAACAGGGTTAGGGCTGACCATTTGTAAGCTGCTTACTGAACTGATGGGCGGTGTGCTGTCGGTGAAAAGTGAAGTGGGTGTTGGCACAATATTTAATATTCGTTTGTTTTTGCCATCGGTTCGCGTTGAAGGTGATTTACCCGTCATTACCAATCAAATGCCTGTGGGATATAAAGGCCCTCGTCGGCGAATTTTAGTGGTTGATAATGAGCCTGTTGATCGAGAGTTACTGGTTAATGTCTTATCACCATTAGGTTTTGAAGTGAAAGAGGCCGCATCTGGCGCAGACTGTATTCGTATTTATCCCGACTTTAATCCTGAAATCATATTTATGGATTTGGCCATGCCAGAGATGGATGGTTGGGAAACCATTCACCTAATCCGTAATGTGCATAAATCTAAGGTAAAGATTGGCATCATTTCAGCCAATGCGTTTGATAAAAACTTGGAAAATGATTCGGGTATTCGTGACAAAGACTTTATCCTGAAGCCGGTTAATTTATTCGAGCTAATTAGTTGGTTAGGTGAGCGCTTAGAATTAGAGTGGATTAATAAGTCTGACGTAGTTGAAGCCAAAGCCATTGATGCCCCTTATCAACTGCCACCAAAAGCAACTTTAAAAGAACTTCTGGAGATGATTAACCTTGGCTATCTCGTAGGTGTGAGACAATTAATTAAAGATATTGAGCTACAAGAGCTTGCCTGTAACCGTTTTATCAGTGAAGTCAGTGATATGGCGGCCAAATTTCAATTAAGTAAGATGAAAAAGTTTATCGAAGAGCAGTTAGAGAATGTCTGAGAGTGTAAATAGTTACGTTGTTCTCGTTGTAGATGACTCATTAGATACGCTGGCACTCTTACATGATGCTTTAGTGGAGTCAGGCTATACCGTCATGGTGGCTGATAATGGTGAGTCTGCAATCCAAATCAGTATGGATGCGAGTCCAGATCTGATTCTATTAGATGCTTTAATGCCTGAGATGGATGGTTTCACCGTTTGTAAACAATTAAAGAAAGATCTTAATACGCGACATATTCCCGTTATCTTTATGACGGGGTTAACCGAATCTGAGCATGTGGTTGCCGGTTTCGCTGCGGGCGGTATTGATTATGTGACAAAGCCGCTGAGTCCGATTGAGGTTATTGCGCGAATTCAGACCCACCTTAAAAATTCAAAACTGATTAATCAGACGCAAAGTGCATTAGATGCGTTTGGTCAGGCTGCTATCGCCGTGTTGCCCGATTCGGGCAAAGTGGTTTGGCAAACACCTCTCGCTCGACAGCTGATGGGTAATTATCTGGAGACAGATGATCAAGGTATGCAACCAGAAACGCCTGAAGCACTGCGTAATTGGGTCAACCAGTTACATCAAGGTGGAAAGGCTAGAATCAGTCCGCTGATAATCAATAACCCAAGTGGACGACTGATTTTTACAGCAGCAGATTTGCACAGTGAAGATCAGTGGCTGATCCTACTTCGTGAAGAGTCTGAAACCGCTCAAATCGAAGCATTACGTGCGGTGTTTAATCTCACTAATCGTGAGTCTGAAGTTTTGCATTGGGTGATTCTGGGTAAAACCGATAAAAGTATTGGTGAGATTTTAGGTACTAGCCCTAGAACCATTAATAAACATATGGAGCATGTGTTAACCAAGCTTGGCGTCGAAACACGTACTTCAGCAGCATCGCTTGCAGTAAATAAGTTACGCTCGGTGAGTGGCAATAATATTAATTAGCCATACTGCCTTTCAAATAGACTTTCACCGTGACTTTCTATTAAGCTGCCTTACAAATGTGCAGTGATTCATGGCTGTATAACGTCTTAAAATTCAAAACTAAGAAGTAATATGAAATTTAATCAATTAGGCCAAACCAACCTACAAGTCAGTGAGATTTGTTTGGGCACCATGACGTTTGGTGAACAAAACACGCAAGCCGAAGGCTTTGAGCAATTAGATTATGCTGTTGCCCAAGGCGTGAATTTTATTGATACCGCAGAGCTATATGCCATTCCACCAAAAGCAGAAACCTATGGTGCCACCGAAAAAATCGTTGGCAATTGGTTGAAACAACGTGGCAAACGTGATGACTTCATTATCGCGAGTAAAATAGCGGGGCCAGGGCCTGATTGGATCCCACATATTCGTGGCGGTCAAAGTCGCTTTGATGCGGCAAATATTGATAAAGCGTTGAACGATAGTTTGGCGAGACTGCAAACAGATTATTTAGATTTATATCAATTACACTGGCCGGAACGTCAAACCAATTACTTTGGAAAGTTAGGCTTTAAAGATCCAACTGATGAGCCAGAAATGACATCTGTCGCTGAAACGCTCCAAGCACTTCAAAAACATGTTGATACCGGGAAGATCCGTCATATTGGTTTATCCAATGAAACGCCTTGGGGCATCATGTCGTTTATCAATGCTGCCAAACTTTTAGATCTGCCATTAATTGCTTCAGTGCAGAATCCTTATAGTTTATTAAACCGCACGTATGAAGTCGGTTGTGCCGAGATTAGTTATCGAGAAAAGGTCAGTTTGCTGTCTTACTCGCCACTTGGTTTTGGTGTGTTATCGGGTAAGTATTTAGACAATCAAGCACCAGATAATGCACGCCTTAATTTATGGCCACATTATGCGCGCTATAGTAATGAGCAAGCAGTTGCCGCTACACGGGCTTATGTTGATTTAGCTAATGAGTTTTCGTTAGATCCCTCTCAAATGGCATTAGCTTATGTAAATAGCCGTTCCTTTAATGCTTCAACCATTATTGGGGCAACCACAATGGCGCAGCTAAAAAACAATATCGCCAGTGCAAACCTAGAGTTGTCAGAAGACGTATTGGCTAGGATTGAAGCGATTCACCAACAACAGCCGAATCCATCACCTTAGTTTTTTGACTCAGGGCTGGCATCTTGTCTATCAAGTAAGCCACCCACATCAAGTACAGGGGAGGCATCGATATGTTGTGCATCCATCATCTGAGCAACACGTTTTAGCGACGAAATAATCATCGTCTGTTCCCATTCCTGCAACTTACTAAACTCACGCGTGAACCGGTCCTGTAAGGGGATCGGTGCATTTTTGAGCATTTCTAGTGCGGCATCTGTGAGGTAGGCATGGACTTTTCGTTTATCGGTTAAAGAGCGTTTACGATAAACCAACTCACGTTTTTCCAATCTATCCAAAATAGTGGTAACGGTTGCCTGACTCAGGCTCATGTCCGTTGCCAATTCACCAATAGTGACTTGGCCTTTATCACGCAGCGTTTGCAACAGCAGAATTTGCGGGGCAGTCAGGCTGGTTGTCTTAACCAAATATTTAGAGTGCAAATCAGTTGCACGTATCACGCGCCGTAAAGCGACCAACACTTCTTCAATGTGATTCAACAAATGTTCCTTTTCAGAATTACTGAGACCCAGATCATCAATCTGCTCAGTATTTATTTGTAATTGATTCAGCATATTGTCCCACTTTTTCTAGGTTTGGTTACAGCATCAATTCGATTTACTGCACGTCCTCACAAACTTAATCACTACTATATTCTAATGACCTCTTTAAAGATGCCATTTAAAAATCCGATTTGGTTTTTAATAATGTTTAGTGTACTATAGATTTAACTTGATTGCTAACATGCTGTTAAATAATAAATATTAAGATTTAATGACAGTTTTTGTGATTTTTTAATTAAATAATTTAATTGTTCTATAAATAATAGAGTTAAATAAATAATGACACAGCCAAAAGCGAAAACGCTTGATATCGAACTTGTGCAACCTAACGCTGAGTTAGGTGCTTCAGTTCACCAACTAATTGAAAATTGCCCACCACTAGATACCAATTCAATGTATTGCAACTTGCTGCAAGCCAGTCACTTTGCTGAAACATCAGTAGCGGCATTATTAGATGGTGACGTAGCAGGTTTTATCTCTGGATACCGTTTGCCCCAGCAGCCCGACACATTATTTGTTTGGCAAGTCGCGGTGGGTGAGCGAGCCAGAGGACAAGGTCTGGCAACCAAAATGATCAAAAGTATTTTGGCAAGACCATCTAACCAAGACATCAAACGTATCGAAACAACAATTACGCCAGATAACAAGGCTTCATGGGCTCTTTTTGAAGGTTTGGCACGTAAGCTCGATACCCAAATCGATAGTGACGTTCATTTCGATAAAGACAAACATTTTGCCGGCCAACATAAAACGGAAATGTTGGTGAAAGTTGGCCCTTTCAAAGCTATTAACGCCTGATCCGGTCAGGCGCTACCCGTAATATAACTTAGGAGAAATTTATGAAAATTTTTGAAGAGATTGAATCGGAAGTTCGCTCATATGCGAGAGCATTTCCACGGGTGTTTGACCGGGCTCAAGGTGAAATCATCTATGACTTAGATGGTAACGAATATATCGACTTTTTAGCTGGTGCAGGTTCGTTGAACTATGGTCACAACCATCCTGCGTTTAAAAAGAAACTGCTTGAATACATTGAAAGCGATGGTATTACCCAAGGTTTAGACTTACACAGCCGTGCTAAAGGTGAGTTCTTAGAAAGCTTCAATGAAAATATCTTAAAACCACGTGATTTAGATTACGTGGTGATGTTTACCGGCCCAACAGGTACCAACGCCGTTGAAGCCGCTTTAAAAATTGCGCGTAAGAAAACAGGCCGTGAAAACATCGTGTCGTTTACTAATGGCTGGCATGGTCAAAGCTTAGGTTCACTGTCGGTTACAGGTAACTCAACTCACCGTGGTGGTGCTGGTATCGCGTTACATGGTTCTACTCGTATCCCTTACGATGGCTACTTAGGTGACGATTTTGATACTACTAATCTGTTAGACAAAATGTTGTCTGACTCAAGTAGTGGTGTTGATAAACCTGCAGCAGTCATTGTTGAAACAGTACAGGGTGAGGGCGGTATTAACGCAGCATCTATGACTTGGTTACGTAGTTTGTCAGATGTTTGTAAGCGTCATGACGTATTGCTGATTGTTGACGATATCCAAGCAGGTTGTGGTCGCACAGGTACATTCTTCAGTTTCGAAGAAGCGGGTATTTACCCAGATATCGTGACTTTATCTAAATCTTTGAGTGGTTACGGTTTGCCATTTGCCGTCGTGCTAATGAAACCTGAAGTTGACCAATGGTCACCAGGTGAGCACAACGGTACGTTCCGAGGTAACAATCATGCGTTCGTCACTGCAAAAGCAGCTATCGATACGTTTTGGAAAGACGATACCTTTGCCAAGGAAGTACAGCGTAAAGGTCAATTTATCGCCGACCGCGTTGACGAAATCGTTGCCAAATATGGTGAAGGCAACTTTAACTCACATGGCCGTGGCATGTTCCGTGGTATCAACTGTGTTAATGGTGAATTAGCTGGCCAAATCACGCGTAAATGCTTCCAGAAAGGCCTCATTATCGAAACTAGTGGTGCGGATGATCATGTTGTGAAATTCCTGTGCCCACTAACGATCAGTGATGAAAACCTGAAGAAAGGTATTGAAATTCTGGAGCAGTCAATCAAGGAAGTATGCGCTAAAGCTGACACTATCCCTGAAGAAAAAGATTTCTTCGAAGGCGATTACTCAGTCAGTGAAGAAGTGAGCAAAGCGAACAACGGTTAATGGCCCAACTCTCCTCGCGGCGGCCAGTCGGCCGCCTGCGTTTCATAACTAAATTAATGGGAGACAAAAATGATTGTCAGACAACTACAAGAAGCCGAAAAAACAAATCGTCGTATCGTTTCACCAGATGGTAACTGGGAAAGCACACGCATGCTGTTGAAAGACGACAACATGGGCTACTCATTCCACATTACGACTATCTATGCGGGCGCTGATTTCCGTATGCATTACCAAAACCATTTAGAATCAGTGTATTGCATCAGTGGTGAAGGTGAAGTTGAAACACTGGATGACGGCAAAGTTTACAAAATCACACCGGGTACGCTTTACAACCTGAACCTACATGACCGTCACGTGCTGCGTGCATTTAAAGAGTTGAAACTCGCTTGTGTGTTTAACCCACCATTAAACGGTAAAGAAGTCCATAACGCCGAAGGCGCTTACGAGTTGGATGCTGAAACCGTTGCCTGATCTTTTAAAACAAACAAAAAGACGAAAGAGTCCTTTATGAGTTTTCATACCGTTGAAAAAATAGGCGGCACCTCGATGAGTGATTATGTTGCGGTGCGCGACAATATCATTCTCAAACCAGTACACGAAGAAAGCCTGTACCAACGTATCTTTGTAGTATCTGCTTATGGCGGTATTACCAATCTGTTGTTAGAACACAAGAAAAATGGGCAGGCAGGTGTTTATGCTGAGTTTGCCAACAGCGTCAATGATGACAGCTGGCAGGAGGCTTTAGATAAGCTGAAAGTTGAAATTTTGGCTATTAATAAGAATCTGTTTGGTGAAACTAAGCTAGCGACTGAAGCTGATGAATTTATCATTGAGCGTTTAGATGATGCTTATCGTGTATTAGCTGATCTGCAACGCCTATGTCAGCATGGTCACTTTGCTCTAGATCAGCACTTGGCAACCGTGCGCGAAATGTTAGCTAGTATCGGTGAAGCACATAGCGCTTGGAATACAGCGAAACTGCTCAAACAAGATGGCATTAACGCAGTATTTGTTGATCTGACAGGTTGGCAAACTGACAAACATATGACACTGGATGCACGTATTGAGAAGGCTTTTGCCAAGATTGACTTGGCAACGCAGCTACCGATTGTGACAGGTTATGCCCATAGTGAAATTGGTTTGATGTCGACGTTTGATCGTGGCTACAGTGAGATGACATTTAGTCGAATTGCTGTTCTGACAAAAGCCAACGAAGCCATCATTCATAAAGAGTTTCATTTAAGTAGTGCTGATCCGCGACTAGTGGGTGAAGACAACGCCGTACCGATTGGCCGCACTAATTATGATGTGGCTGATCAGTTAGCGAATTTAGGCATGGAAGCGATTCATCCTAAAGCTGCCAAAGGTCTGCGTCAGAATGATATTCCACTTCGCGTGCGCAATACGTTCGAGCCAGAACATGCGGGTACGCTGATTACGGGTGATTATGTCAGCAGTAAGCCATGTGTTGAGATCATCGCAGGCTGTAAAGGTGTCTTTGCTTTTGAAGTCTTTGATCAGGACATGGCTGGCAATATCCATCAATATGATAATGAGATCTTGAGTCAGATTCGTCGGTTCAAGGCGCACATTATTTCTAAGGATATTAATGCCAATACCATTACCCATTACCTTTCAACCAATCTGAAGACGATTCGTCGTATTCGTGATGCGTTGACTGAAAGTTTTCCGGAAGCGGAGATCAATCAGCAGAAGGTATCAATTGTCTCGGCGATTGGTAGTGATATGAAAATTCCTGGTATTTTGGCTAAAACGGTAGCGGCATTAGCTGAAAAAAATATCAGTGTATTGGCAATGCATCAGTCGATGCGTCAAGTTGATATGCAATTCATTATTGATGAAGATGATTATGGTGATGCGATTAAGAGTTTGCATAGCCATCTGGTGGAAGTGCATGACCATGGACGAGCAATATGTCTAGCCGGTTAATAGCCCTGCTGATGTTTTTGGCGACACCTGTTTTGGCGGATGACTCGCCAGTACAGGTCACGCCATTGCCTGATGCACAAGTCGCTGAGTTTGAAGCCGAAGTTGAGGCTTTAAATGAGCCGCTCTATTCACCGTTTATTGAGCGATATGTTTTAGATGAGCTTAAACAACTGCGAACAGATATGGCTGCACAGCGTCATGAAATGATGCAGCAAGTCGTTGATAGAGAAATTAACGCAGTAGATAAAGCGGTAAGTTACTCAACCAATACGGTCACTTATTTCTTTTATCTGATTGCCGGGGCAACATCGATTTTGGTGTTGGTTGGCTGGACATCAATTCGTGAAATTCGCGAGCGTGTTCACTCACTGGCTGATGAAGAAATTTCTAAGTTGGTAAATCAGTATGAGCAACGATTACATGCGATTGAGCAACAGCTAAATCAAAAAACGCTGCATATCGAAGAAAACCGCGAGGAAATTGAGCGTACCCAAGAACTGCAATCTTTGTGGTTGCGCGCAGCTCAGGAACATAGTGCTGCCCATAAGATTGGCATCTACGATCAGATCTTGAAGATTAAGCGTGATGATTGTGAAGCCTTAACCTACAAAGCTGATGCGGTATTGGAATTGGGTGAGCCTCAATGGGCTTCAAACCTTTGTCATCAAGCGTTATTGATTGATCCAGAAAATAGCCATGCGTTTTATCAGCTTGCCTGTTCATATACGGCGCTAAGCCAATACGAAGAAGCCTTGTTCTACTTGAAAGAGGCCATTAGCCGCAGCGAAAGTTATCGTGAGGAAATTACGCAGGATCCCGCTTTACAGCCTCTACAAGAACACCCTGGATTACAGAAAATCTTGTTCCCAAGCGGAGAATAAACTTAACGATTTAAAGCGCCCTGGAGTAGGGCGTTTTTCATTGCGTTACTAAAAGGATCTTTGCCAAACCAGATCCGAAAATAGATACCCGCAAGTTCAGCTGAATTGCTCTGACTGAGCTGTCGGTTATTTTTGCTCAAAACCAATCCGGTCGCCTCTGACCAACCAATGTCATAACGTTCGCCATCAGCAATAGCTTGGTAATTAGCATTAAATGCATTTAAGTCGCTTTGTATCGCCTGATATTCCACTTGAGCCGTATTACGTTTAATCAACACATCCGATGATTCAATAAAATCATCGCCATCAAAGGCACGTTCATACTTAAACGTTAAATGAACTGGTTGTGAGGTGAGTGTGTCGGCCGTCACTATGGCACAATCTTTGGCATACAAAGCCACATCCCCAAGGTTAAAAAGCATTTTCTTCATGGGTGTTTGTGAACATAAAGTCAGTGTTTGTGCCCCAAGCTGATAATGCGGTTCAAACTCAGCTGCATGACTTTGGGCTGCGGCTAACATCAGTAACAGAAAAAATTTGGCTCTCAAAGCTTGCTCCTAACATGTCTTAAACCAAGACCAATAATGGGCAAGTGTTGATAAAACGCGTCAGCACCATCCCAATAATCCTGATGCAGAATGATTTTTCCATCATCATTAAATCGTAAATGGGTGATACCAATGGAATTACTTTCAACCATTTTTCCCATCACAGTAAATGCCATATACATTGTCCATCGGACATAAACTTCGTTATCACTTCTGGCAATATCTTGAATTTCAACCTCTAGTGCATCAACGTTTATACCCGTTTCGGTGAGATAGTTGATGAGCGTCTGCTTATGTCTGATGGTGCGAAATGTATCGTTAAAATAAAACCTGTCGGCATAGAGCTCCTCTACAAGGCTAGCCAGTTTGTCGCTTTGAATATTGGCAAAAATACGACTGAAATCAGCTACTGTATTGTTATTGACGGCGACAGGCGTCGTATCTTTGAGTGATTGCTGGTAAGCGTCAAAGTACGCTGATTGATTAGGTTTGTTACTACAAGAACCTAAAAGGACAAGTAAAAACGGTAGGGAGATGTATAACTGCTTAATCTTCAAAATCACGTCACCGAAACAGATTTAATTGCTACCAGTTAAACTGCTGACTTGTGAAAATGCGGTGAAAACAAAGCAGGCTGGGCTTTCACATACAATTCACGTACACCACTCTACATTGCACTCACACATGAGAGTTTCCAAATGAAATCAATAATTAGATGGTTCGATAACGGCACGGCGTATACCCCCGCACGTTCGGGCAACCGTCAAGTTGATTGGCTACGCATCATTCCGTTCATTGCACTACATTTGGCTTGTTTAGCAGTGTTCTGGGTGGGGATTTCTGCGACAGCAGTTGCGATTGCTATCGCCTTATATCTAATACGTATGTTTGCTATTACGGCGTTTTATCACCGTTATTTTTCTCATAAAGCATTTAAAACTTCACGCCCTGTGCAATTTATTTTTGCCTTACTCGGCGCTAGTGCAACACAACGTGGGCCATTGTGGTGGGCTGCTCATCACCGTCAACATCACCGTCATGCTGATAAAGACACTGATCCACATTCACCTAAACAAGGTTTTTTATGGAGTCATATGGGCTGGTTTTTGTCAGACAGTCATTTTCAAGCTGACTATGAACTCGTCACGGATTTACGTAAGTATCCAGAGCTTCGTTGGTTAGACCGATTCGATATTTTTGTTCCAGTGTTGCTGGCGGTTGGTTTATTCGTGTTGGGTGAGGTTTTGGCTTATCTGCAACCAGAGCTTGGAACAACGGGAGGCCAGCTATTGGTCTGGGGGTACTTTGTATCTACAGTGGTTTTGATTCACGCGACGCTTTCGATTAATTCATTAGCGCATCGCTATGGTAAGCAGCGTTATCAAACAGGTGATGAAAGTAGAAACAATGCTTTTTTAGCATTACTCACCTTAGGTGAGGGCTGGCATAACAATCATCATCATTATCCCGTTTCGGCTCGTCAGGGATTTTACTGGTGGGAAGTGGATATCAGTTTTTATCTCTTAAAATTAATGGAAAAGGTTGGGCTTATTTGGGGAATAAGAACAGTCCCATTAACTCGCCGTGAAGTGAGAACGTCATGAAAATAGCAGTTATTGGTGGCGGTATCTCAGGACTCACAGCTGCCTATTACTTGGGTAAACAGCATCAGGTGAGTTTGTTCGAAGCGGGTAATTATCTAGGTGGTCATACCGATACTCATGAACTGACCGTAGCGGGAAAAGTCTATCCCATTGATACCGGATTCATTGTGTTTAATAAACAGAATTATCCTAATTTCAGTCGCTTATTGGATGAACTTGATGTTAAAAGCCAACCTACGACGATGAGCTTTAGTGTCACAAATTTACTCTCAGGGCTAGAGTACAACGCTACTGATATCAACCGCCTTTTCTGTCAAAGACGCAACTTGATAAATCCAAAGTTCTATCGAATGATTTGGGATTTAGTACGTTTTTATAGAGAGGCGCCAAAGCTACTCAAAACAGATGATGATTCGCTAACCTTAGGTGACTATCTGAAACTTAATAAATACAGCCAAGTGTTTATTAATGATCATCTATTGCCTATGGCATGTGCGTTATGGTCGGGCCCAAGTATCTCTATTAAGGCATTTCCAGCACGCTATTTTGTTCAGTTTATGCATAACCACAATATGTTAAACCTGACAGCACGACCTGAATGGCGAGTCATTAGTCATGGCTCAAAGCGTTATGTCGAAAAGCTGGTTAACAAATCGAATGCCGAGTTTCACACCAGTGCTGTTGTGCAAAGTGTCAGTCGTGATGCAAATGGTGTGACATTACGGGTTAATGGCGAAACAACACGCTTTGATAAAGTCATTATCGCAACCCACTCAGATCAAGCTTTACGTTTATTAGATAAACCGAGCAAAAGTGAGATAGAAATTTTAGGGGGCATTGGTTATCAGCAAAATGAAATGCTGTTGCACTCTGATAAGCAAATTTTGCCCAGTAATCACAATGCATGGGCCAGCTGGAATGTTCGTGTCTCTCCGGATCTGGCAACACAATGCACAGTCAGTTATCACATGAATACGCTTCAGGATATAGATGCACCGCTGGAATTTATTGTGTCACTTAACAGTAAGCATTTAATTAATCCAGCCAAAGTCTTTCTGAGCAGGCGTTACTCGCATCCGATGTATAACGCATCGACATTAAGTGCCCAAAAACGTTGGACAGAAATCACAGGCTTACAACATACCTATTACTGTGGTGCTTATTGGGGCTGGGGGTTTCATGAAGATGGTGTGAAAAGCGCTCTACGTGTTATCGAGGCATTAGGTGAAACAGCCGAGGTAGTCACTGATGCTGCCTGATGGTATTTATCAAGGCTGGGTTCAACACCAGCGTTATTTACCTAATACGCACCGTTTCCAATATCCGGTTGCCATGCTGTTAATGGATTTAGATAAGCAGCCAGCACACTTTGCAAAATCACGCTTTTGGTCACTTGAGCGTTTTAACCTTATAAGCTTTTATCGTCGTGATTACTTGCAGCATCCAGCCCAAGAGTTAAAAACGGCTGTATCGAAACTGATTGAAGAAAGTTATAACGAGCCATTTGTCGGACAAGTTCAGGTGTTGACGCATCCCCGTTATCTGGGCGTCATTTTTAACCCGGTAACATTTTACTTTTGCTCATCTGATGGCATCCTCAAGTATATCGTGGCTGAAATTAATAATACGCCATGGAACGAGCGCCATGCTTATGTGCTGCAAGTAAGCGGTCAAACACAGCCATTAACGTTTGATTTTGACAAACAGTTTCATGTTTCACCATTTATGCCGATGGCAATGCACTATCAGTGGCAGTTTGAACTAGAAGAAGATGCTATTTGGATCAATATGCAACTTAATCAAGATGATGAGCCGCAGTTTGATGCCACATTAAAGATGCAGTTTCAGCCATTTACGGCAAAAAATATGCGTCGACTGCCGCTACGTTTTCCTATGCAAACGTTGGCCGTGCTATGGCGAATTTATTGGCAGGCATTTCGTCTTTGGTTAAAGAAAACGCCATTTTTTAACCATCCAAATACGCAACAAAAACAGACAGCGTCGGCTAAGGGAGAGGACCTATGAATCGTCAGGTAACTACGGCTGATAAATTAGAGAAAGTTGGTCGAGTTGCAAGGCTATACGAAAAGCTGGTTATCAACCAACTCAGTCAAATTCGTCAGGGTTGTATCTATCTTCATACCGCAAATGCAGTTTATGAATTAGGTGATAGTGAGGCTGATTTAACGGTCAATCTTACGGTGTATGACCACCGTTTTTTTGAGGCTGTAGTCCGTGGTGGAAGTGTGGGAGCTGCTGAGGCCTATATGTCTGGTGATTGGCATTGCAGTGATTTAACTGGGTTGGTTCGAATTTTGGTTCGAAACCAAGACTTAACCGATGACATGGAGAAAGGTTTAGCTCGTGTTGCTGGTTGGCTAATGAAAGGTTGGCATTACTTTAATCGTAATAGTCATGAAGGTAGTCGTAAAAATATTGCTGCCCATTACGATCTCGGAAACGATTTATTTGAATTGTTTCTTGATCGGGACTGGATGATGTATTCTTCGGCGCTTTATTACCGAGAAGATGAATCACTCGAACAAGCCCAAGCGAATAAACTCAAACGCCTTTGCGACAAGTTAGCTTTAACTACAGATGACAACTTATTGGAAATCGGCACGGGGTGGGGTGGTGCCGCAGTCTATGCAGCGAGTCACTATGGTTGCAAAGTCACGACGACGACTATTTCTAAAGAGCAGTATGCTTACGCAACGGCAAGAGTCAAAGCCGCTAACTTAGAAGATAAAGTCACAGTTCTACTTCAAGATTATCGAGATTTAACTGGTCAGTACGACAAGCTTATTTCCATCGAGATGGTCGAAGCGGTTGGTCACCACTATATAGAAGGTTACTTTGCGAAATGTAGTCAGCTTTTAAAAGATGATGGGCTGGCAATTATTCAGGCGATTACCATTGAAGATCACCGGTATGAGCAAGCGGTGAAATCGGTTGATTTTATTAAGCGTTATATTTTCCCTGGCAGCTTTATTCCGAGTGTTACCGTTCTGACAAATGCCGCAGCTAAGGCAAAGTTAAAGCTCACCAATTTAGAAGATATTGGACCGAGTTATGCCATAACGCTGGCTGAGTGGCGAAAACGTTTTATGTCGCAGTTGGATACGGTTCGTCAGCAAGGTTATCCAGATAGTTTTATTCGCATGTGGGAGTTTTATCTTTGCTACTGTGAGGGCGGTTTTGCTGAGAGAAGCATTGCTGATGTCCATCTTTTATTTAGCAAGAACCAAAACCGTCGACCGCAATGGGTACCAGCAAGTGTTGAGTAAAAACCTCATCAACTTTGTGTTATTTCAAATTAGTTGGCTGGTGTGTGTCTTATCTGGCGCTGCGGATAATAATTTGCCAGCGATATTAATGACGATGTTTTTTGTTTTGCTGCACTTTCTGTTAACGGATTTACCGAAAACAGATGCCAAACTCATTATTGCGGCAGTTCTGACTGGAATAATGCTTGATAGTACATACTCTGTAACGGGGCTAATGGCCTATAACGCCCAAACATGGGCTCACATCGCGCCGTGGTGGATTTTATGTTTGTGGGTAAATTTTGCCCTTATTTTAAATCACTCTCTTGGCTGGTTAATCAACAGACCTTTGTTGACGGTGCTTTTTGCCGGGATCGGTAGTCCCATTTCTTATTACGCTGGCCACAAGATAGGTGCCTTAAACTGGCTGCAACCTGAAATGCTCATCATGGTTACAGCTATTACATGGGCTATTGCTGTGCCTTTACTCATGTTGTTAGCAAAGCGCTGGCGTAAACAAGAACAGGATGATGTGTATGCTCTGGTTTAGTTTGGCAGTCATATCAGTGGTGATGCTGCTTGGGTGGCTGTGGCAGCAAAAAACACAAAACGCAGGGATTGTTGATGTGCTTTGGGCATTTAGCCTGAGTGGACTAGCTTTTGTTTATGCCTTTTGGGGAGAAGGAACGATAAGCCTGAGGCTTACAGCAGGTTTCATTATGGGACTTTGGTATCTCAGACTGGGCTGGCATTTATATCAACGTGTTGTTGGTGAACCTGAGGATGGTCGATACCGGTATTTACGAAAGTATTGGGGAGCAAAAGCAGGTTTTTATCACTTTTTCTTTTTCCAATTTCAGGCCTTATTGGCTTGGGGATTTGCACTGCCAGTCTATTTATTAAGTCAAAGTGAGATATCGACATTTGCTTTGCCACAGTATTTAGGCGTCATGGTGATACTTATCGTGATTACTGGCGTGACTATCGCAGATAAGCAACTTCAAGCTTTCCGACAAGATCCTGCAAACAAGGGCAAGGTTTGTGAGCAAGGGCTTTGGTATTACTCAAGACACCCTAATTACTTTTTTGAGTGGTTACATTGGTTTGCCTATCCACTACTTGCAGTCGGCGTGCAGAACGGCATCTGGCTGTGGTTTGCGCCACTAGTGATGCTGTTATTTTTGTATTTTGTGACCGGAATTCCTTATACCGAACAGCAGGCTATTCGTAGTCGTGGTGAAGCTTATAAACGTTATCAACACACAACTAGCCCATTTATTCCCTGGAGGAAAAAACATGTCAGCCATTAACCTTGCCGAAAAAAGGTTGTTACCTGATGTAGTCATTCGCATGGGAATTAGAAGACTATTAAAGCAACGTCTTCAAGACGAGTGTGCTGATGATTTGCAGGCAGCTAGCGAGCTTAAAGCGCGTTGTATCGAGATGCTAAGACAAAGTCCTATCGCTATTGAGACTGATGCAGCCAATGAACAGCACTATGAAGTGCCTGCTGCCTTTTATAAGTTAGCGTTGGGTAAACATCTCAAATACAGTAGTTGCTGGTGGGATGATTACACGCTGTCTTTAGAGGAAGCTGAGCAAGCCATGCTTGAGCGGTATGTTGAGCGTGGCCAATTTGAAAATGGTCAGGATATTTTAGAACTTGGTTGTGGTTGGGGCTCATTAACCCTGTATTTGGCTGAACGCTTTCCGTATTCAAGAATTACTGGGGTCTCAAACTCAAACTCTCAGCGTCTGCATATTGAAAAGCAAGCTCACGAACGTGGATTGTCAAATCTTCGCATCATTACCCAAGATGTAAACCAGTTAGAACTGAATGAGCAATTTGATCGGGTCGTCTCAATAGAGATGTTTGAACATATGCGTAACTATCAGCAGCTTTTTGACAAGATCGGCAGGTGGTTACGTGTCGATGGTAAATTATTTGTGCACATTTTTTGTCATCGGAGTGTGGTTTATCCCTTTGAAACTGAGGGTGATGATAACTGGATGGGACGTTATTTCTTCACGGGGGGCTTGATGCCGTCCGCAGATACCTTGCTGCATTTTCAAGATACTTTGAAGATCGAAAAGCAATGGCTTGTGAACGGCCAACATTATCAAAAGACATCTGAAGCTTGGCTGGAAAATACGGATAAACACAGTGATGAAATCATTCAGATTTTTGATGAGCTTTATGGTAAAGGACAGGGCAAAATCTGGTTACAGCGTTGGCGGTTATTCTTTATGGCTTGTGCTGAATTATTTGGCTATCGACAGGGTAGTGAGTGGTTAGTTGGTCATTACCTGTTCCAAAAGCAGGTGAATTAACGGATGGCAAAAGCCAACAATAATCTGCAATCAAAACTCATTAAGGTTTTCTTAATTCAGATAGTTTTGATTAGTTTAGTCACACTTGGTGGTGTATTTGCTGCCAAAGCGACACTGGAAGATATTTTGGTACGCGCTGCGCTTGAGGGTGAGGCTGAGCATTTTTGGTTAAAACGAAGTGAAGATCCAAATTTTCCGTTGCCAGATACCATGAATCTTAGGGCGTATATTTCGCCAGTTAACGATTTACAGCAGTTGCCTTTACCACTACAAAACCTGTCACCCGGTTTACAACGTGCCCAGATGAATGGTCAAGAGCCGATTATTTTTGTTGAAGATAAAGCTGGGCAACGTTTGTTTCTCATTTTCGATGAGATGAAAGTATCTCGGTTGGCACTCGTCTTCGGGATATTACCGTTGGCACTCGTGCTGGTTGTACTTTATTTGTTGGCTTGGTTTGCCTATCGTCAGTCAAATAAAGCTATTTCGCCTATTGTTAAGTTGTCACGAGCGGTTGAACAGGTTGATTTTAAAGATGGCAATTTGCCACAGCTCGATTTAGGAGATATTCGTAAGATTTCTGATGAAGAGGTGACGAGTTTAGTTCGTGCCTTAGATCACTTTACCGGGCGATTAGAAAACTTCGTGGAGAGAGAGCGTAATTTCACACGTGATGTCAGTCATGAGTTACGTACGCCGATTGCTGTAATTCGTGGAGCGCTTGAATTAGTTGAGCGTAAGTATGGTGATGCAGCAACGGCTGAAGTGAATCGTATGTATCGTACTTTGTACGATATGGAGTCTTTGATTGAGACCTTATTATTGTTGGCGCGTGAACAGGCACAATCTTTACCATCTGAGCAGGTGATTGTGAATGACCTTATCACTGCAGAACTAGAAAACCTGCAAATGATTCATCACGACAAAGCCATCAGCATTAATGTAGAAGAGTCTGGCATGCTCATTGTGGACGCACCTGAGCGGGTTTTACCGATTTTGATTGGTAACTTATTACGAAATGCCTTTAATTACACCTTGCGTGGCAGTGTCACTATACGTATTCAATCAGATGGCTTTTCTGTGGCGGATAGTGGTATTGGTATGGATAAAACCCAGATTAACCAGTTATTTAAACCTTTCTATCGTGGAAAAGATAACGGGGCGCCCGGTTATGGCATCGGTATGACGATTGTGAAGCGACTTTGTAACCGTTATGACTGGAGTTTAAGGCTATCAAGCAAAATCGGCGAGGGCACAGAAGTCAGTGTGCATTTTCCGAATGCACGATTTAGAAATCTTTGATTTATAAATCTTCAGGTAGACAAACCTTATAACCCACACCAGGTATGGTATGCATAAGTTGTTGCTCAAAGGGCTTATCGATATTTTTACGTAGGTTATATAAATGACTGCGTAAAGTATCACTATCAGGCGCATCGTCACCCCAGACTTCAGACTCTAATCGTTCACGTGTGACCAGTTTAGGCGATTCACGCATCAGGATGCGAAGAATATGAAGTGTAATAGGGGAGAGCTTGATTGTTACATTCCCTCGCGTGACACGCATTGTTTCTAAATCAAACTTTAAATCGCCAACTTGTAATTTAGCACCCTCAAGTTCACCACGTTGACGACGGATCAAAGCCACTAGTCGCGCCTCTAACTCTCGTAATTCGAAAGGTTTGATGAGATAGTCATCAGCACCGACTTCAAAACCATTTACTTTATCGTTTATCGTGTCTCTGGCCGTCAACATGATGATAGGCGTGTTCAAATGCATCTGCTGGCGGAGTTTATGGCACACTTCAAAACCATCTAAGCCCGGCAACATAATGTCGAGCACAACGGCATCATAGTGATTCTCTTCGCAAAGCTGTAAAGCACTCACACCATCAGCCGCAAAGTCAACGGTAAAGCCACCAGCTTCGAGATAGTCGCCCACATTGGCCGCTAAATCACGATGATCTTCAACGATTAAGATGGTAGCCGCAGGTATTTTCATGAATCGCCTTTAAAATGAAGCACGGGTAAGTATTGGCACGTTAAGACTTTAAAACAATTACAGCAAGTTTGTTTTACAAATGTAAAGGCGCGTAAAAATCAATTGACTAATTAAATAACAATCATTATCATTTGCATCATTGTCTTTATAGGTGGCTTACATGATTATCTGTGTTTGCAACAATGTGAATGTCCAAGCGATTAAAAACGCCGTTAATGATGGTGCTGATACCTTGGAGAAAGTCCGTGAAACCACCGGTGCCGCAAGCTGCTGTGGCAAATGTCAGTTTAAAGTTAATCGCCAGTTACAACAGCATTTGACGCAATCAAACGATGCGCAATCTGTGCCGATGACAGCGATTTATTCATAACGCTTTACTTGCATTTATCACTAGGAAATCTTCCTAGGGAAAAAAATTAGCAATCGCTAAGTCTTTCAATTACCGCTAAAAATATATCTGACATTCGTTCAGAATAACGCCTGCATTTTAGTACAGATGCTAATCGTTTTCATTTGCCTTTTATATCAACAAGTTATCTTTGACTTTTGGTTTTAATCGACGATAATCGCTATATGCAATTTAAACGAAGGACAGCACTATGAAAGGCGACAAAAAAGTCATTGAGTTATTAAACAAAGTTTTAGGCAACGAGCTGATTGCCATTAATCAATATTTTTTACACGCCAAAATCTACAAGGATTGGGGCCTGAAAAACTTATATGAGCATGAGTATCATGAGTCAATCGACGAAATGAAACATGCAGATATGTTGACTGAGCGAGTCTTGTTCCTAGAAGGTTTGCCTAACCTTCAAGATCTAGGTGCACTGCGTATCGGTGAAAATACCCGTGAAATGTTGGAAGCCGATCTGGCTTTAGAGATGGATGCTATTCCAGATTTAAAAGAAGGCATCCTCTACTGTGAGCAAGTAGGTGACTATGTTAGCCGTGATTTGTTTAAACACATTCTTGAGTCAGAAGAAGAACATGTTGATTGGCTGGAAACACAACTAGGCTTAATCGATAAAATGGGTATTGAAAATTACCACCAAGCGCAAATCGTCAAAGAAGCCGAATAAGCACAATAAAAACGCTTTTACGCAAGAAATCCTGGGCATTTTGTCCGGGATTTTTTGTTTTCAAATATAATATGCCGTTTAGTGCACATTCGACATAATGTTTATGTTGTATAGTCTTTAAATCGTGAGCTTTTATCAGGATGCTTTATGCAATCAATTAACCTATTGACGCTACGACAGGAGCTAAATGAAAAAAACATTTTGTTATGCTTCAATGGTCCGATTTCAAGTGGTCTTATCCAAGAATTAGGTGACGCACTAAAAAACCATTTGCAAACTGAAGCAACAGAACCCAGCCTCGCTATGGATGTGTTTGGTGTCTATATCGAGCTTACACAAAACATTCGACACTATGCCAAGAAACAGGGGTATTCTGAGATTCAAAGCTCAGCCACTGTTGTTGTTGCTCATAGTGAAGGTGGTTACCAGGTGATGGCTGGCAATATTGTTGAGCCAAATGATGGTCAAAGTTTAGTCGAAAAAATTAACGATTTAGCAGCAATGGACAAAGTGCAGCTTAAAGCTGCATTCAAAAAGCAACTGCGTGAACCTCGGGAAGAAAATAGTGCTTCTGGTGCCGGCTTGGGTCTAATTGATATTAGCCGCAAAGCATCAAACCCGATTTCGTGTTCATTGACAGATGCAGAACAAGGAAAAGCTTTTTTAAGCATACTCGCAACTATCTGAATTTAATTACACTATGAAACTTAATACGCTTTTTTTAGAGCAGACTAAAAATACTCCAAAACTGAATGCTGAGCCGAGCAGTGGCTTATTCACCATTGAAGGTGATTCCTACCCAGAAAATTCATATGAGTTTTTTGCGCCAGTCTTTGAATGGGTTGAACAGTTTTTAGCGACTGCTGACAACACGTTGGTTATGCATATTCAAATTGCTTACATGAATACCAGTAGTGTTAAAGCAATGATGGATTTGTTTGACATGATGGAAGATGCCTACCTTAAAGGGAAGAAGGTAGAAGTTATTTGGTTTTATGACCCTCGCAATGAACGTGTGGTGGATATGGTGGAAGAGTTCATGGAAGATTGCTCGTTTCCGTTCAAGATAGAACCTAAGTAAATGCAAATGCTGCGGCGCGGCAGCATTGAAGCGAGATAACCCTTGGCTAATCAGAACGAAAAGTCCAAAGTAGAGCAAGATCCAGAGATTGAGAAAATCTTATTGGATCCAAAATTACGTGATAATCCGCTGGTACCTGTTTTAAAAAGACTTTATGACGAGTCGCAAGATCATAAGCGGCAGCTGCAAAAGCTGATGCGAATTGCTGATGCGTTTGATGGTCTTTCCTACGATAAGAACGTCGAGCTGCAAGAACAGTTTGGTAAGCAATTACGTCGACTTCAGAAAATCGCGCGGATCTCAGATTTGTATCAACAAAATATGGTTGATGTGAATGAGCAGTTGGAATATCACGCCCAACATGATTTGCTGACAGAACTACCCAATCGTCGTTTTGCTATTCATAGGCTTAAAGAACTCCAAGCACTCTATAAGCGCAAGCAAGTTCAGTTTTGTTTAGCATTAATTGATATCGATCATTTTAAAGCTATCAATGATATTTACGGACATGAGCTTGGTGACAAAGTCTTGAAGAAGTTTGCCAGTATTCTTAAAACCGGCGTACGTATTTCAGACGTTTGTAGCCGTTGGGGTGGGGAAGAGTTTTTACTTATCGTACCCGAGCTTAATGTCACTGAAGCCAAGATCTTGATAGAACGGATTTTACAAAAGGTCATTGAGACAGATTGGCCGCATTTCTTACCTAATAAACCCACGCAAACCAAAGTTATCGATACGATTACTTTTAGTGCGGGTTTAACTGCCTTTCGGGCAAATGAAAATTTTGATGAAACGATTAAACGTGCTGATGATGCTTTGTATCAAGCCAAGCAATCAGGTCGTAATCGTGTGACAGTTGCTTGATATTGTCAGGCGTCGGAGAGAAGAATGGCAATATTGAAAATGGGCTTACGCAACAAAGCCATGGCAGCTTTAGTGTTGGTTTTGTTGATTATTCTCATTCCGGCTACGCTGATTACTTGGCAGGCATTTAAACAGGTACATAAAAGTCTTGCAGCTGCTTATGCCGAAAACCTTGCTGAACTAAATCGTTACAAAATTCGTGCTCCAGTTGACCGCGAGTTGGTGTTGAGTCAGCAGTTTGCAAAGGCAAGTTTCTCTAAAGCATGGTTTGCCGATGAAAGTAATTCTGAAAAGGCTGATATCTTCTTTGATGAAGCGCAATCCTATATGGAGAGTTTTCGCGACAAGGCCTATTTTGCAATTCATGCCAAAAGCAAAAATTATTATTTCAATGAGTTAGGCTCAAACGATAAAGCACCAGATTATCAATTATCTGAGAGTAACCCAGATGATGGCTGGTTTTTTAATATCATTAAAGACACCAGAGATTACAACATCAATGTAAACCCTGACCTCCAGTTAGGTACTACGCGTGTTTGGTTCAATATCCCTGTGAAAGACCAAAATGGTTCAACGCTTGGCATGATTGGCACTGGCCTTGATTTAACCCGTTTTGTTGACGATTTGCTGCAAACGGGTGAGGTGGGTGTTACTACCATGGCGTTAGATCAAGAGGGATACATTCAAGCGCATCCTGATGCATCTCTTATTGCTTTTGGTAGTGGAGCCGGTTTAGAGAGTGAAGGTAAGCAAGTATTTGAATTATTAGCAGATAAAGATCGTGATGCGGCAAAGGCTTTGCTTGGAAATAGCAATCCAGATGCAATTCAATTGTTGGACGTAACGGTCAACAACCAGCCTCATATTTTGGTGACCTCATATATTCCAGAGTTAAATTGGTATGTCGCGTCGTTGATTAACCTCAATGTTGCAGAGGTGGTTAGCGAGCGTTGGTTGTACGGCATTATGTTTGGGGTTGTTGCTGTTATCTTGCTCATTATTGTGGCATTGGCTTTCGCTGTTCAACGCATGTTGATTCAGCCATTGAGTCGACTACAAAGCTCGGCAAATGCGCTGGCAAAAGGCCAATATGATGTCAGTCTACCGGTGCAATCGACAGATGAGATTGGTGATTTGTCACGTGCATTTGCGCAGATGGTGAAAACGATTCAATCGCACACCAATGAGCTCGAGTCTAAGGTAAGTGCTCGGACGAGAGAGCTCGAAAACAGTAATCGTGAGATTGAGTTGATTAATAAAATGGTTAACGACTCAATTGATTATGCTCGCTTGATTCAACAAGCCATCTTGCCTGATTTAGTCATGCAGCGTTGTTTACCCGGCAGTTGCTGTGTTGTCTGGCACCCCAGAGATACCGTTGGTGGTGACTTCTATGCATATCATCAAGCAGATAAACAACATCTGGTTGCCATTGTTGATTGTGCTGGTCATGGCGTTCCTGGTGCATTGATGACAATGTTAGCGAGAGCGGCGTTAGATCATGCTGTGCGTGAGCATGGCTTAGATTCACCTGCGAAAATTCTCCAGAAAATGGATGAAGTATTGCGTGGCATGTTATTGGACCTCGAGTTACCACGTGGTTTGGCAACGAATATGGACGCCGGCTTAGCAATTATTGATGCTGAACATGATGAAGTGAAATTCTCAGGAGCCAAACTATCATTGTATGCATGGCGAAATGATGAACTCACCCAGTATAAAGGTGCACGTCGTCCATTGGTTGGTAGAAGAGTGCATACCTTTACTGACACCGTCATTACAGACTGTAAAGATACACATTTCTACATGACCACAGATGGCTATTTAGATCAGCCCGGCGGTGATCATGGCTATGGTCTACGTTTGGACGAATTTGCTGACGCAATTCGTCAAGCAAATGCTTTATCATTGCCTGAGCAAGATAAAGCAATCATGCAATATCTGAATAAATGGACGGATAATCGGTATGAGCAAAGGGACGACATTTGCGTTATTGGTTTTACCATTCCACCGACTAAATAACACTCAATTATGAAAATATTAAAACTGAGTGTTTTATCGGCTTTACTTAGTCTACCAGTGACGAGTTTTGCCTTTGATTGGTCTATTAACGAGTTGCATTACCAACATGGGCAAATCAAGAGCCCAGGATTTGTAGGTGGCAAGAGAAGTACAACCGATATTCTGACCTTTCAGCATGCCAGTGGTTGGCAATATGGCCAAAACTTTCTATTCATCGACTATTTGGATGACGATCGAAAAGATGGTTTTAATGATGAAGACTTTTATCTGGAATACTACGGCTCGCTGAGTCTGAGTAAAGTAACCGGTAAAAACTTTGCTTTCGGTCCAGTGAAAGATATGAGCCTGATTGCTGGTATAAACTATGCTCATGATGCCAAAGTACGAAAATATCTACCCGGCATTAGGTTTTCATGGAATGTGCCAGCATTTACTTTCTTGAACACGGATATTACGGCTTATATTGATGATAATCGCGGTTTATCAGCTGGCGGCGCACCTGCTGAATCTGATAGTTACATGGTTGATGTTAACTGGGGCTTACCGTTTAAAGTCGGGCAACAACGGTTCTCAATCGTGGGACATATTGAATATATTGGCAGCCGGCATAATGAACTAGGTTTACCTGTAAGACATTGGATCTTGGCGCAGCCACAGTTCAGGTGGGATGCCGGTCATGCACTATTCAATAAAGCAGATAAACTTTACTTAGGTGTTGAATATCAATGGTGGCAAAACAAGCTCGGTGATGATGTAGACGAGCATACAGCCCAGGCATTAGCGGTGTGGCGATTCTAATTCAATAATTCGGGAATTGATAAACATGGAAGTTTTCATCCTACTAACACTACTGGTCATCATTGTTTTATTTGCGATAAAGCAAATCCCCGATGTTAAGAATCTAAAGTCATTGCCGTATTTTAAGGTGACAGCACTTCTGACACCTGCGGAAATTTCATTTCATCATGTACTCAAGTTAGCCGTTTCATCTGAATATGATATTCATGCCAAAGTTCGTTTGGCGGACGTGATTAATGTCCATAAAGGTATACCGAAAAGCAGTTGGCGAACCGCGTTTAACCGGATTCAATCTAAACATCTCGACTTTGTTTTAGTGGATAAACAAACGGCGGAAATAATTTGTGCGATAGAGCTTGATGATGCCAGTCATGCAAACTCATCCAGACAGGCTCGCGACAAATTTCTAGAAGAAGTGATGACAGTCGCCAAGCTTCCATTATTAAGATTACCTGCGAGACAAGGTTACCAATCACAGGATATTCAAGCGCAGCTAACCCAGCTGATTATGCCTGGTAATTTAAACCCGATTGTTGATGAGCCTAATGACAATAATTTGAAAGTTTACTTACGGCCAGAACTCGATGGTGAAATGTCAGAAGTACCAACATCATGTCCTAAGTGTGGTGGTAATTTATTGGCTAGAAAAGCCATGAAAGGAAAGGGAACCGGGAAAACTTTTCTAGGTTGTTCTAATTATCCAAAATGTCGCTATATTGCGGCAAATTAATATGTCGAATTTATAAACGCGAGAAACAAAAAAGCAGTTACCAGATAAACTGATAACTGCTTGAATGTACTTATAAAAAGTGGCGCGCCTGGCACGATTCGAACGTGCGACCGCCTGGTTCGTAGCCAGGTACTCTATCCAGCTGAGCTACAGGCGCTGTAAACGGTAAATTATACTTTTAAATGATGTTTCTAGCAACGATAAAAGTAAGTAATTTGGCGGAGAGCGAGGGATTCGAACCCTCGATAGGGTATTAGCCTATACGCCCTTAGCAGGGGCGCGCCTTCAGCCACTCGGCCAGCTCTCCATCAAAGCCGATCATTATACCAGAAAAGATGGATTTGGCTAGTGAAAATGCCGAATTAACCGGTGCTAGATTGATCTTTTTCTGCTTGAATTCTATCGTAGATTTCTTCACGGTGAACGGTGACGTCTTTAGGGGCATCGACACCGATTCGAACTTGATTGCCTTTGACACCCAGAACGTTCACAACAACATCATCACCAATAATCAGTGACTCTCCAACGCGACGTGTAAGTATAAGCATGGTATTCCCCTTACTCTGTATTTTGGCTACGAGGGTAGGGATTATTCCCTTACGTGTAATGGCCTCGTGCCATGATTCCTGTTTTATCCCTATAGAGATCTTGCTGTCTCTTTTAACTGAGGTTTCAGGTAACTTTGTCTGAAAAACAGTTGTGTACAAGTATAACAGCAAGTTTTAACGGAATCGACAGGAAATACTTCCTGAGATCAATGCGTTACTGACCCTGTTCGAGGTTAAAAGCCTTGTGTAGCGCGCGTACACCGAGTTCAAGATATTTTTCATCAACCACAACTGAGATCTTAATCTCTGAAGTTGAGATCATGCTGATATTGATATTTTCTTGAGCCAAAGACTCAAACATGCTGCTTGCAATACCCGCGTGCGAACGCATTCCGACACCAACCAGAGAAATCTTAGCGATATGTTCATCACCATTTACTTCCCGCGCATTTAAATCGGTTGCGATTTGTTGCAATATTTTTAATGCAGTTTGATAGTCATTACGATGAACAGTGAAAGTGAAGTCGGTTGTTGCATCATGACCAGTATTTTGAATGATCATATCAACTTCAATATTTTGCTTGGCAATAGGGCCAAGAATTTTATGAGCAACGCCCGGCTGATCTGGTACACCCAGAATAGTTAACTTGGCTTCATCACGATTAAACGCGATACCGGAAATTAGCGCTTGTTCCATTTCTTGTTCCTCAGACGTTATCAGCGTACCACCACCTTCTGTAAATGAAGATAGGACGCGTAACGGGACATTATATTTACTGGCAAATTCGACAGATCTGATTTGTAAAACCTTGGCACCGAGACTGGCCATTTCGAGCATTTCTTCGAAAGTGATGCGGTCTAAACGACGTGCTTCTGGTACCACGCGAGGGTCAGTTGTATAGACACCATCAACATCGGTATAAATCTGACATTCGTCAGCTTTTAATGCGGCTGCCAAAGCAACAGCAGTCGTATCGCTGCCACCACGACCTAAGGTAGTGATATTTCCTTGGTCATCACAACCCTGGAAACCTGCAACCACAACAACTCTGCCTTCTGCTAAATCTGCACGCATTTTGTCGTCATCAATTTGAACGATACGAGCTTTATTGTGCGCATCATCAGTCAAAATACGGACTTGTGGACCAGTGTAAGATTGAGCCGGCGTGCCCATTTCTGCCAAAGCCATACTGAGTAGGGCGATTGTGACCTGTTCACCAGTAGACAAAAGGACATCCAATTCTCGACCACGTGGATCTGGATTGATATCTTTAGCAAGCGCCAATAAACGGTTGGTTTCGCCACTCATTGCAGAGACAACGACAACCACATCATGTCCGTCTTGACGATATTTCGTGACTTTCTTTGCTACTTCTTGGATACGTTCGACAGAACCGACTGAGGTTCCACCGTATTTTTGTACGATAAGCGCCATTATTTAATTTTCCAGCTTGCTGGCAACCCAATCAGTTACCGAATCAAGCGCTTTTGATAAGTTTTCTGGTTCACTACCGCCGCCTTGAGCCATATCAGGGCGACCACCACCTTTACCACCAACTTGTGTTGCAACATGTGCAACCAAATCACCGGCGCGAATTTTAGCAGTCTGATCTTTGCTGACACCAGCAATTAATGTGATTTTGCTATCTTCAACTGTTGCCAGAACAATCGCAGTACTGCCGAGTTTATTTTTCAACTGGTCAACAGCATCACGCAAAGCTTTGGCATCAACGCCGTCAAGCTTGGCGGCAAGGACTTTGACGCCCTGGATGTCTTTAGCTTCAGCGGCTAAATCTTGACCAGCGCTACTAGCAAGTTTGGCTTTTAAAGACTCCAATTCTTTTTCTAATTGGCGCGTGCGTTGAACCAGTTGCGCAGTTTTGTCCTCGACATTTTCTGCCTTGGCTTTAACCAAGTCTGAAATTTTGCGCAGACGGTTTTCTGAGTCTTCAATATAGTTAAGAGCAGTATCACCGGTAACGGCTTCAATTCGGCGAACGCCTGAAGCGATACCGACTTCACTTAAAATTTTGAAAACACCAATATCACCAGTTCTACCAACATGCGTACCACCACACAGTTCAACTGAGAACTCACCCATGCTTAATACACGAACTTCATCGTCGTATTTTTCACCAAATAGCGCCATCGCACCGCTTTCACGGGCTTTTTCAATTGGCATTAAGCGTGTTTCAACTGCATGGTTAACACGAATTTGTTGGTTTACCAGACGTTCGATTTCACGAAGTTGTTCTGGAGTGACTGGTTCGAAATGAGAAAAGTCGAAACGTAGGCGCTGAGCATTTACTAATGAACCTTTCTGGGTGACATGATCACCTAGAACTTCTCTTAATGCTGCGTGCATAAGATGCGTAGCAGAGTGATTTAATGCAGTTGCTTGACGATTTTGCTCGTCAACATGTGCTAAAACAGTTTGGCCAACTTCAAAGCTTCCGTGTTTACAGTCACCAATATGCGTAAAGGCTTTACCTTGCTTACGGGTGTCAGTAACAGTGAAGTGAGCACCAGCAGAATTGATTTCACCCAAGTCACCAACCTGACCACCAGACTCGGCATAGAAAGGGGTGTTGTCTAATACGATGATGCCTTGCTGGCCTGCGTGTAATTGAGCAACGTTTTCACCATCTACCAAAATAGCCGTGATTTTGCCTTCTTGCTGCGTGTGGTCGTAGCCAGTAAAAACCGTTTCGCCATCAATAACTAGACTTTCTGATAAACCGCCGCCAAATTGACTTGCGCTGCGTGCACGATTACGTTGCGCTTCCATATGACGCTCAAAGCCAGCGATATCGATAGTTAAATCACGCTCACGGGCAATATCGGCTGTTAGATCGATAGGGAAGCCATAGGTGTCATACAGTAAGAAAACAGTTTCACCCGGAATCTCTTTGTCAGCCATGGCGTCAATGGCTTGGTCTAAAATTTTCAGGCCGTTATCTAAAGTATCTGCAAAACGTTCTTCTTCAAGTTTTAATGCACGCTCAACCAATGGTTGTGCTTTTGCCAACTCTGGGAAAGCATCACCCATTTCGGCAACCAGCGGTGCAACCAACTTATAAAAGAATGCTTCTTTTAGACCTAGCTTATGTCCGTGACGAATAGCACGACGAATAATACGACGTAAAACGTAACCACGGCCTTCATTTGATGGCTGAACACCATCTGTGATCATAAATGCACAAGAACGAATATGATCAGCAACAACACGAGCCGAAGTGTGGCTAGTATCTGAGATACCTGCCAAATCAGTGATGGCTTTAATCAGGCGTTGGAACAGATCAATGTCGTAGTTGTTGTGTTGGTGCTGTAGTACCGCTGCTAGACGTTCCAAGCCCATACCTGTGTCAACAGAAGGCTTAGGTAGTGGCGTTAGTGTGCCATCAGCGGAACGGTCGAATTGCATGAAGACCAAGTTCCAAATTTCGATGTAACGATCACCATCTTCTTCTGGTGTGCCAGGCGGGCCCCCGGCAACATCAGCACCATGGTCATAGAAAATTTCAGAGCAAGGGCCACATGGACCTGTGTCACCCATTGACCAGAAGTTGTCTTTGGCACCAATACGTGAAAAACGCTGTGGATCGATACCGATTTCTTTTAACCAGATATCTGCTGCTTCATCATCTTCTTCAAAGACGGTTACCCAGAGTTTTTCTGGTGGTAATGCCAGTGTAACGGTCAGAAATTCCCAAGCATATTGAATCGCTTCGCGTTTGAAATAATCACCAAAACTGAAATTACCCAACATTTCGAAGAATGTGTGGTGACGCGCTGTGTAACCAACATTTTCTAAGTCGTTGTGTTTACCACCTGCACGCACACAGCGCTGGGTCGTTGTTGCTCGCGTGTATTTACGTGTTTCCTGACCGAGAAATAACTCTTTAAATTGCACCATACCGGCGTTGGTAAACAACAGCGTTGGATCATTAGCTGGAACCAATGGGCTGCTAGCGACAATTTCATGGCCTTTACTGGCGAAAAAGTCGAGGAACAATTTGCGGATTTCAGCGCTTGTTTTCATGTGTTGTGATTAAAACTTTCTGTAATTTGCTCATGAGTAAACCCCCGGTATTGTAAAAAACGCTGTTGTTTCGCACGTTCCTTAAAATCGGCGGGTGTCTGCTCGCCAAAACGCTTGCATCGTACTGCAACTGCAAGCGCAAACCAATCAATATCTGCCAAGCGTAATGCCTCAGCTATCAGGTCATCATTCACGCCACGCTGTTTTAGCTCTTGGCGAATTCGAAGCTCACCACAACCTCGTTGGCTTCGGTGCCTGATGTAATCCTCAGTAAATCGAGAATCACTTTGTAAATCGTTTTTTTGTAGCCAGTCTAGCGTCTTATCAATATCTACATCATCATGCTGATATTTTTCTAATTTTGCTCTCAGCTCGCTGGCACTGTGTTCTCGTCGTGCCAGTAAGCCTATAGCTTGTTGATTACTGGAACGTCGGCTCACGCTTCGTATTCAGCATCTGCCTCATCAGTGGCTGGTTTCGCCTTGATATTCTTTGGCAGCATAACAGCACGGATTTTGGCTTCAATATCAGCCGCCATGTCAGGGTTTTCTTTCAGATATTGACGGACATTATCTTTACCTTGACCGATACGATTACCGTCGTAGCTATACCAAGCGCCTGACTTC
Organism: Methylophaga sp. OBS3; assembly: GCF_026319325.1. Classification (GTDB taxonomy): domain Bacteria; phylum Pseudomonadota; class Gammaproteobacteria; order Nitrosococcales; family Methylophagaceae; genus Methylophaga. The sequence continues at coordinate 793,976 of NZ_JAPDMU010000001.1, read as the reverse complement.
TCTACGATATTTTCACTAACACCTAAGTCAATCAACTCACCTTCACGTGAAATACCTTCGCCATAGAGAATATCGAACTCAACCTGTTTAAATGGCGGGGCGACTTTATTCTTAACGACTTTAACGCGTGTTTCGTTACCGAGGATTTCATCACCTTTCTTAATGGCGCCAATACGACGAATATCAAGACGGACAGATGCGTAGAATTTAAGTGCATTACCACCGGTGGTTGTTTCAGGGTTACCGAACATCACACCGATTTTCATACGAATTTGGTTGATGAAAATAACCAGTGTGTTTGAACGTTTAATGTTGGCAGTCAGCTTACGCAGGGCTTGTGACATCAAACGAGCTTGTAGACCCATATGGCTGTCACCCATGTCACCTTCAATTTCAGCTTTAGGGGTTAAAGCCGCAACTGAGTCGACAACAACAATATCCACAGCACCACTGCGTACTAACATGTCGGTGATTTCTAAGGCTTGCTCACCGGTATCAGGCTGAGAAACCAATAAGTCATCGATGTTTACGCCGAGCTTTTCAGCATAGATAGGATCTAAAGCATGTTCAGCATCGACAAACGCCGCAGTACCACCTTGTTTTTGCATTTCAGCAATGGCGTGCAAGGTTAATGTGGTTTTACCAGATGATTCTGGGCCGTAGATTTCGATTACACGACCACGTGGCAAGCCACCGATACCCAGTGCAACGTCAAGACCAATTGAACCAGTAGAGACTGCAGAGATGTCACGGGCGGCGCTTCCATCGCCTAAACGCATCACGGCACCTTTACCAAATTGTTTTTCAATTTGACCTAAGGCAACGCCTAGCGCTTTCTTTTTGTTTTCATCCATTTGCTTACCCCTGAGACTGAATTTTTTTAGAATGACGGATTATCACATACAAGCGACTGTCACTCTAGCATTTTGATGAGCTGATTTAAGGCAAAAGCGATAGCTTGACGCCGAATTTCATCACGATTGCCATCGAATAGTTGTTTGCTACTAAACTGTTGGTTTGCGCTGGCAAAACCAAAACAGACTAGTCCAACAGGTTTTTCGGGACTACCACCGGTCGGTCCGGCAATACCACTGATACCAACACTAATATCACCACCAAGGTTGGTTAAGCCACCGACAGCCATTTCAGTCGCAACGGCTTCACTTACTGCGCCGAATTGGCTGAGCGTGTCAGTTTTAACACCTAGCAGAGCTTGTTTTAGTGCATTGGTATAACTGATGACGCCCCCGCCAAACCAAGCCGAACTGCCTGCTAGATCCGTGCAGCACTTAGCTAACCACCCACCGGTACAGGATTCAGTGGTAACCAGTTGCCAGTTTCGTTTTAATAACTCGGTCGCCAGTTGTTCAGTGAGTTGATAAAGTGTGTCATCTGCAATTGTTGGCATACGCATAACTGAAAATCGATGAAAGACATTTCCAATCATACCCCGATGATGCAGCAATATCTGCGCATTAAAGCTGAACATCCAGATATCTTGCTGTTTTATCGAATGGGCGATTTCTACGAACTTTTTTATGACGATGCGCATCAAGCTGCAGAGTTACTCGATATCACTTTAACAGCTCGCGGCAACAGTAATGGCGCGCCAATTCCAATGGCGGGTATTCCTTATCATGCTGCTGATGGCTATTTAGCGAGACTGTTAAAAGCGGGTGTGTCAGTCGCCATTTGTGAACAAATTGGTGACCCTAGTACCTCCAAAGGCCCTGTAGAACGAAAAGTCGTGCGCGTATTGACACCTGGCACATTGACCGATGATGCCTTGCTGGATAAACAGCGCGATAACATTTTGCTGGCGATTGCGACCAGTAAAAAAGGTTTTGGTCTGGCTGCTGCTGATTTAAGTAGCGGCCGTTTTTGGGTAACCGAGCTTGAGGATAGTGGCGCCCTTCAAGCCGAATTGGCAAGGTTAAAGCCCGCTGAGATTTTGGCTGATGATTCGGCTAGAGAGCAGTTAAACCATTTTGAAAAACAATGGCGGTCAGTACCTGAATGGCACTTTGATGCTGAGGCCGCGCAGCGTCGTTTGTGCGAACACTTTGCTACACAAGACCTAAAGGGCTTTGGTTGTGAACACATGCCTCTAGCGATTCAGGCTGCAGGTTGTTTACTTAATTATGCTCAGCAAACGCAACAATCAGCATTGCCACAATTGCGAAGTCTGAGTGTTGAGCAAACCACAGACTTTATTAAAATCGACCCACAGTCACGACGAAATCTTGAGTTAGAAACTAATTTATCGGGTGGCAAAGAACACACGCTGCTATCGGTCATTGATAAAACACTGACACCAATGGGAGGGCGTTTGTTAAGACGTTGGTTATTGCAGCCAACACGCCAGCAACAAACTATCGTTAATCGTCAAAACAGTATTGCGTCCTTAATTGATAGCCAACAGGTTGAGCCACTACAGACGTTATTAAAGCCGTTGGGTGATATTGAGCGAATTGTCACGCGTATGGCGCTGCGCTCGGCAAGGCCAAGGGACTTTACCCAGCTAAGAGTAATGCTACAAACGCTGCCAACATTTCATGAGCAGTTGGCAATGTTTGATACTGGCCTGTTAAAAAATCTTGATCGCCAATTAGGTAAGTTTACTGAGCTTAGAGAACATCTGGAACGGGCAATTATCGAAGAACCACCATTACTCATTCGAGATGGTGGTGTCATTGCTGAAGGCTACGATAGTGAGCTTGATAGATTACGTGAGCTACACCTTAACGCCAGCGACTATCTTTCACAGTTAGAGCTGAGAGAGCGTCAGCGCACGGGAATTAGTACGTTAAAAGTTGGCTATAACAAGGTGCATGGTTTTTATATTGAGATGAGCCGTGCACATGATGTGACGCTGCCATTGGACTATCAGCGTAGACAGACCTTAAAAAATGCTGAGCGCTACATAACGCCAGAATTAAAAGCATACGAAGAACAAGTACTCAGTGCTCAAGGTAAAGCGCTTGCTCTTGAAAAGCAGCTTTATGAGCAATTATTTGATGTCATTCAAGGCGATTTGCCCGCTCTCCATCAAAATGCTCAAGCGCTGGCTGAATTGGATGTGTTTTGTAATTTGGCTGAAAGAGCACAAAAGTTAAATTATGTTCAGCCAAAGCTTACTGATAGAGCGACTATTGAAATAAATGCTGGTCGTCACCCAGTTGTGGAATACATTCAAAACACACCATTTTGTGCCAATGATTTAAAACTTAATCAGCAAAAAAGTTTGTTGATTATTACCGGTCCTAATATGGGCGGTAAATCAACCTACATGAGACAAACTGCTCTGATCGTTATCTTGGCCTATATGGGGAGTTTTGTACCGGCTGACAGCGCTGAAATTGGACCTGTTGATCAAGTCTTTACCCGTATTGGTGCAAGTGATGATTTAGCTGCAGGGCGTTCGACATTCATGGTTGAAATGAATGAGTCAGCAAATATCCTTAATAACGCGACAGCGAATAGCCTTGTGCTCATGGATGAAGTAGGGCGGGGAACCAGCACCTTTGATGGTTTGGCGCTGGCATGGAGTTGCGCAGAGAAACTAGTTCGAGATATCGGCGCTTATTGTTTATTTGCGACACATTATTTTGAGATGACGCAGTTACCGGGGCTTTATCAAAAAGCGGCTAATGTGCATTTAGATGCAATTGAGCATGGCGATAAAATCGTATTTTTACATCAGCTAAAACCGGGGGCCGCCAGCCAAAGTTATGGGTTGCAGGTAGCGCAGCTTGCCGGTGTGCCGAAAGATGTTATTCAAACGGCGAAACAAAAGCTGCTGCAATTAGAACAATCACAGTCTAGTGGACTAGTTGATAGCACGGCGCAGCCTCAAGCAGATTTATTCAAGGTAACTGAGCAAGACAATATTCATCAGCCAATTATTGATGCATTGAGAAGTCTTGACCCTGATGAGCTCACACCCAAACAAGCGCTTGAAAAGCTCTATGCATTGAAAAAGCTTGTGAAGGACTAAGTACTAAAAAGCCCCTAAAGTTGATACTGAAGGGGCTTTTTTTTAATGCGGTTTACCTGCTCGCTCACGCTGTAATATTAAATCAGCTGGAGGCGGCATTTGTAGATGAAAGCCTTTTTCCTGAAGGTTTTGCATTACTTTACGAACATCTTCACGAGCCAGCTTACGTTCTTCGGATAATGTTAACTTCATAACAAACTCAGGCTCTTTACCCAGCGATGCCATTAAATCTTCTGGTACGACAGAAAAATCATCATGGTTAGCAAGGTAAAGATAGAGTTCTTCACGCTTACGGCTTTTGTAAATAAACGTTTCCATAATCAGCTTTACTCAACTTCAACGATATCAAAGGTATGGCTAATTTCTGCTGTTTTGCCAAGCATGATTGAAGCAGAGCAGTACTTTTCTGTTGATTGTTTGATTGCTCTGTCAACAAAAGTTGGTTTCACGTTTTTACCTGTTACGGTGTAGTGGACATGAATTTTAGTAAACACCTTTGGCATTTCATCAGCACGCTCGGCCTCAACAGCGACAACACAATCACTGATGTCTTGTTTTGAGTTTTTCAGAATGCCAACGACATCATAAGCAGTACAACCAGCCATGCCGAGTAACAACAATTCCATCGGACGCATGCCTGTGTCTTTACCACCAGAATCAGCTGGACCCTCCATCACTATGGTATGTCCTGTGCCGCTTTGTCCCAAGAACAAAACATCTTCAACCCATTTGACCCGCGCTTTCATTGTGATACCTGTTTTGAATTGCTAAATAGTCACAATTTTGCCATATTCGTCAGCATTGGACAGAATTTGTTCGTAATGATTCGCCATGTCGGCGATGGGAAAAACGATGGATTATCATAAACATAAAGCAATCGAAGCCGGTCTGGCTGAATTTTTTCAACATTGTCATAGCCGACATTATCCCGCAAAAACCATCATTGTTCGCCCTGGTGATGCTGCTGATAAACTTTATTATCTGCGCGAGGGTTCAGTTAGTATTTGCATGGAAAATGAAGAAGGCGAAGAGCTTATCGTCGCTTATCTAAATCAAGGTGATTTTATTGGTGAAATCGGCTTGTTCTCGGAAGTCGGCGACCGTATGGTGACAGTGCGTGCTCGCAGTGACTGTAGAACTGAAGAAATCAGTTATCAACAAATTCGTAGCATGGCGACCACACAGCTAAAAAACAGCTACCCAGTGTTGCTACAAACCTTAGCTGAGCAGTTAGCACGTCGTCTGTTAAGTACCACACGAAAAGCGTCTGATATGGCATTTTTGGATGTCGCGGGTCGTGTTACAGCAGCACTTGAAGAATTAGCTGCTCAACCTGATGCAATGCGTCATGAAGAGGGTATGCAGATCAAGGTGACGCGTCAGGAAATCAGCCGAATCGTTGGTTGCTCGCGTGAGATGGTGGGCCGTGTTCTTAAAGAGTTACAAGAGCAAGGTTTACTCTGGGCGCATGGCAAAACCGTCATCTTATATGATGAGGAACACCGCCGTTCAGGGATGCACCTCAACAAACAAGCAGGTTAATAACTATTTGGCGTTAGGCGAATAACTCGCTTAACGCCTGACCTGGCTCATCGGCGCGCATAAAGGCTTCACCAACCAGAAAAGCATTCACATCATGCTCACGCATCAGTGCTACATCATTCGGTGTGTGAATACCACTTTCGGTAACCACGATGGTTTCATCGGGGATCATTTTCAGTAGTTCAGTAGTCGTTTCTAAACTGGTTTCAAATGTCCGTAAATCACGGTTATTAATACCAATTAGCGGTAAGTTCAGGGCCAAGGCACGCTGTAACTCTTCGGCGTCATGTACTTCTACTAAAACGTCCATATCAAGTTGGATAGCCAATTGGCTTAACTCTTCTAACTGATGGTCATCAAGTGCGGCCACAATCAGCAAAATGCAGTCGGCATTGATCGCACGAGCTTCAAAGACTTGGTATGGGTCGATAATGAAATCTTTACGAATAACCGGCAGGTTACAGGCTTCACGCGCTTGTTGCAGGTAGCTTTCATGACCTTGGAAAAAGTCTTGATCAGTTAAAACTGATAGACATGCAGCACCACCATCTTCATAAGATTTGGCGATTTCATCAGGGTGAAAGTCAGCACGTAACAGCCCTTTACTTGGTGAGGCTTTTTTTACTTCAGCTATAACGGCACTTTTTCCTGCTGCTAACTTTGCCTGCATTGACTCAACAAAACCCCGGACAGGATCTGCATTTTCTGCCAGTTCTTGAAGTTTAATGAGTGGCACTCTTGCACTACGTTCAGCAATTTCTTCCTGTTTACGAGCAAGGATCTTTTTCAGAATATCGGGTTTGTCGGTCATATCAGTTTACTTGTTGACTGCATTGAATAAGTGCATCGAGTTTATTTTGGGCTTTACCGTTATCGATGACTTGTTGGGCGACGGTAATACCTTGCGCTAAAGTTGGTGCAATATCCGCAGCATAAATAGCAGCACCCGCGTTCATCACAACGATGTCGCGAGCAGGCCCTTTCTGGCCGGCAAAAATGCCTTTAATGATATCTAGGCTCTGTTGTGCGTCATTAACGGTCAGTTGGCTAATGTCAGCACGTTGCAAAGCAAAGTCTTCTGGTTTGATACGGTATTCTTGGATTTCACCGTTTTTCAATTCAGCGACCAAAGTATCAGAACCAATACTTATTTCATCCATACCATCTTCAGCATGCACAATAAGAATATGTTTGCTGCCAAGGTTTTTCAGTACTTCAGCCATTGGTCTTAACCACTTAGCGTCGTAAACACCCAATACTTGGTGTGGTGCTTTGGCTGGATTGGTCAATGGACCTAGTAAGTTAAAGATGGTGCGGACAGCCATTTGTTTACGGGCATTAATGGCATGCTTCATTGCACCATGATGTTTTTGGGCAAACAAAAAGCCGATACCGGCTTCGGCAATACAATGACCAACTTGGTCTGCGGTTAGATCGAGATTAACACCGGCTGCTTCTAACACATCAGCACTACCAGAGGTACTGGATACTGAGCGGTTACCATGTTTGGCTACTTTGGCACCGGCTGCCGAAACCACAAAAGCACTGGCTGTTGAAACGTTAAAACTACTGGCACCATCACCACCAGTACCACAAGTATCAATTACCGGTGAACCTGTTACTGAAACAGGTGTTGCTAACTCACGCATAACCTTAGCGGCAGCGGTGATCTCATCAACTGTTTCACCTTTCATTGCAAGGCCAATCAAAAAACCACCTATTTGTGCATCCGTTGCCTGACCGGTCATGATGGTATTCATAACTTCAAGCATTTCCTGCTCAGCAAGGTTTTCGCCTTGCATAACGCGCTTAATCGCTTGTGGAAGTGTAATAACCTTTTCAGCCATGGTGTTCATCCAAAAAGTTCTTCAGAAGCTGATGTCCTTGTTCAGTCAGAATTGATTCAGGATGAAATTGAACACCTTCAACTGGCAATGTTTTGTGGCGAATCCCCATAATTTCATCAAGGTCACCGTTGTCTTTTTGCGTCCAAGCCGTTACTTCAAAACAATCAGGCAAGGTATCTTTTTTGACTACCAGAGAGTGATATCGGGTGGCTTGTAAAGGATTGTTGAGGCCTTTAAAAACGCCCAAATCTTCGTGGTAAACGGGTGAGGTTTTACCATGCATAATTTCACGTGCATGAACAACATCACCGCCAAAAGCCTGACCAATAGCCTGGTGACCAAGACAAACACCTAACAAGGGTTTTACACCTGCAAAGTGTTTGATAACGTCCAGCGATACACCAGCTTCATTGGGTGTACATGGGCCCGGCGAAATCACGATTTGAGCGGGATTAAGTCTTTCAATATCAGCGATACTTATCTGGTCGTTGCGTTTAACCTGAACATCCGCCCCAAGCTCGGCAAAATATTGCACAAGGTTGTAGGTGAAAGAGTCATAGTTGTCGATCATCAATAACATGGGCTAGTCCTGGTTAGCGCTGTTCAGAAGAAGGCGGTTGTAAACCGGCTTCGGCCATTGCAACAGCACGAAATATCGCGCGGGCTTTGTTCATGGTTTCCTGCCATTCAGACTCAGGTACAGAGTCGTAAACAATACCTGCACCAGCTTGAATGTGGAGGTGTTCGTTTTTGATAACTGCAGTACGAATCGCAATCGCAGTATCCATATTGCCAGACCATGATAAATAACCCACTGCACCAGCATAAACGCCGCGTTTAACTGGCTCTAGCTCATCAATGATTTCCATTGCACGCACTTTGGGGGCACCACTGACAGTTCCAGCCGGGAAGGTTGCTCTGAGGGCATCTAATGCACTCATGTTTGGCACAACCTGACCAGTCACATTCGATACGATATGCATCACGTGTGAGTAACGTTCAATAACCATTTTGTCGGTAAGATTAACGGTACCGGTTTGGCTGACACGACCAATATCATTACGACCCAAATCGATAAGCATTAAATGCTCAGCTAGTTCCTTTGGATCGGATAATAAGTCTTCTTCTAATGCTTTATCTTCCTCAGCTGTTTTACCACGCTGACGGGTTCCAGCGATCGGACGAACCGTGACTTCGTTGTCTTCCATTCGTACCAGAATCTCTGGTGAAGAGCCAACAACGTGGAAATCTTCCAAGTTCAGATAGAACATGTAAGGTGATGGATTTAACGTCCGTAATGCGCGATACAAATCAATCGGGGCAGCTTGGAAAGGAATTGATAAGCGTTGTGACAATACCACCTGCATGATGTCGCCATCGGTGATGTATTGTTTGGCTTTTTCAACTGCGTTGATAAACCCATCATGGGTAAAGCCAGAAACGAAATCTTGTTCGTTAACTTCTGTCGTTTTGGATGATGATTTAGCTGATGCCGTCGTTTCACGTAAGGTTTTAATCAAACTATCGAGCTTGGCATTGGCTTTTTCAAACGCATCTGCCTCAGCTGGATCTGAATGCACGATGAGGTACAAGCGGTTGCTTAAATTATCAAAAACAACCAACTCATCAGACACCATTAATAAGATATCTGGGCAACCTAATGGGTCTTTTGATGGTGCATCACCAAGACGTGTTTCGACATAACGAACAGTGTCGTAGCCAAAATAGCCAACTAAGCCGCCATTAAATTTTGGCAAGCCGTCAACTTCAGGCACTTTGAAGCTATCTTGAAACTGGGCAACCCATTTAAGGGGATCAGATTTAATATGGGTTTGAACCAATTCATCATCTTTAAAGACTCGGATCTGTGAGCCGAAAATTTTGATGATGTGTTTGCACGGTAAACCAATAATGGAATACCGACCCCATTTTTCACCACCTTGCACTGACTCAAACAGGTAAGAGTAGGGTGCATCAGCAAGTTTCAAATAGGTACTAAGTGGCGTATCCAAATCAGCGAGTACTTCACGAGCAATCGGAATTCGGTTATAGCCAGCTTCGGCGAGTTGATTAAATTGTGCCTGTTTCATGATTGGCTTCTAAATTGTGCCCGGCACGAGGCCGGGCATGTATCTAATCCCTGACGCGATTTAGATTTTGGCTTGAGCCAATTCAGCGCGCAGTGCAGAAATAACGGTTTCGTATTGGTTTGGATCGCTGCTGTTCGCTGCACCAAATACCGCACTACCAGCGACAAAAGTACGAGCACCAGCTTCTGCTATTTCACGAATGTTATTAACGTTTACACCGCCATCGATTTCTAAATCGATATCGTAGCCGCTTTCGTCAATCATTTTGCGAGCTTGGCGTAGTTTATCCAGCGTGTGTGGAATAAATTTTTGACCACCAAAACCAGGGTTAACAGACATTAACAAAATGCGGTCAACTTTATCTAAAACATGTTCAGCCAATGACAGTGGTGTCGCTGGGTTGAACACTAAACCTGTTTTACAGCCTTCTGATTTAACTAACTGCAAGCTGCGGTCAATGTGTTCTGAAGCCTCAGGGTGGAAAGTGATGTAGCTAGCGCCTGCTTTTGCAAAATCAGGAATGATGCGGTCAACAGGTTTAACCATCAAATGCACGTCGATTTCAGCAGTAACGCCATGCTTGCGCAAAGCTTCACAAACCAATGGACCAATTGTCAGGTTTGGAACGTAGTGGTTATCCATTACGTCAAAGTGAACAATGTCAGCACCAGAAGCTAGTACATTGACGACTTCTTCGCCAAGGCGAGCAAAGTCAGCAGATAAAATGGATGGAGCAATTTTAAATTCAGCCATAACGGTCTCTCACTATTTTTAGTATGCAGATTCAAAACCCATTACTTTACCCCAAAAATGGCTAATTTTCAGCTTTTGAAAGATAACTACTGTGATTATACTGAGGGCAGTTATTTCGTCGTTTGCTAACCGGAGAATACCTTGCAACGATTCATATTATCAGCAATGTTAAGTTTGTTGCTTGTGACCCAAGTACAAGCGGGTGCTGTGACCGAAGCGCCGACAACAGAAGCAACACAAGACCCTGCTGGCATCGTGCAGGCCGGTGGCAAAATTGAAGGTGGATTTGAGTTAGCGGTGGGTGAGACCAGTATTGCTGCTGCGTACTTACCGCAAAGGCTAGGTGGTTTGCGAGGTGCTGTATTAATACTGCATGACCAGTCTGCGCAGATTGATGGTCCTTTAATCCATCAGCTTCGTGAAGATTTAACGCTGTATGGATGGGATACGCTTGCCGTATCCCTAAACCATCAAATCCAACAGCAAACAGATAAGTCTGCTGAAGTTGTAGATACCCAGCCAACTAGCGGTGACGTTAGCGAATCTGCAGCGCCAGACGAAAATTCAGTGACTGATACCAGCACTGAGCTAGCAAGTAATCAAGAAAGTCAGCCAACAGAAAATAAAGATGGGAAAGCTGCTAGTGCTTTGCAGGTGCCTAGTAATGCAGAGCGGATGGATGCTGCTTTAGCTTGGATCCAAGCTAAAAATCCACCAAGTGTTGTTATTATCGGACATGGTATGGGGGTTGAAACTGCAATCGATACCTTAACGTTCAAACCTCAACAGCTAAAAGCGCTCGTTATTATCAGTGCAGATGAGGCCGTTACCTCGGAGCGATTATTAGCAACCCGAGTCCCTGTTTTAGACATCATGGGGCGCCAAGTTAACCAGTCTTTAAAACAAGCTGCTGTAACGAGATTGAGCAACTTACGTTTAACCAGCAATGATTTATATAGTCAGCGAATTGTCAGTGCAGCCGATCGCGATTTCACTGGAATTGAGAATACGCTAGGTAAGCAGATACACAGTTGGCTGTATCGTCGTCTTATTGCTAACTAAAGATCTGTATGCAGCTATATTATGGCGGTCAAGTTGTCCTTCAACGCAGTAGTGATGAAGGTATTATCGAAGTTGTCGATATTGGCGATATACGTTCTTTACACTTCGGCACTTTTCCCCGCCAAAGTAGTATGTCCCTCCAGTTACCACATCGTTTGGAGTTGAGTTATACCCGCTCAATGATGGCTTGTTTGCTGTTTAACCCTTTTCCAAAACATATTCTGGTTGTTGGGTTAGGTGGCGGTTCTCTTGTTAAGTTTTTGTTGTATCACTATCCAAACTGCCAGATCACGGTCATAGAGTACCGGCAGGATGTGATTGATGTTGCTCAACAGTTTTTTGGGGTTCCCAAAAATGATCCTCGCCTGATGATTTATCGTGATGATGGTTATCAGAAAATAAGTGAGATTTTTTATCAAGGTGAGCAAAAATTTGATGTACTGCTGGTCGATGCATATGACCATGAAGGCATGGCATTAAGTGTTGATGCCCAAGTTTTCTTTGATGCGTGTGCTGGAGTGTTATCTTCCCGAGGTGTGATGAGCATTAACTTATGGGGCAGCAATCGATCTGCTTTTAATCGGACCATGCAGTTAGTTAATCAGAGCTTTGAAGACCAAAGCTTAATCTTGCCGGTTGCGGACAAAGGTAATGTGATTGGCTTAGCGATGAAACAGGTGGTAAATCCATCACAGTTAAAAAAGTTACGACCACTTGCAGAACAAATGGAAGACAGTTTGCAAATCGGACTACCACAGTTGTTACAGCAACTAATACGCCAAAATCAGTCTTTTTTGACGCGGTTATTTCTATAAAAATAAGTATATTAGGCGTGACAATTGATGTTTTTTATGACAAAAATACATAAAAGTTTTTTGGATAAGGTTAGTTAACTATGTGGCGTGCAGTTATCTTATTAATGTGTTTGGCGATGGGCTTGCCAGCAGCCGCTTCTAGTGACGGAATTGAAATCGTTATTGTCCGTGATCAAAACCAACTGCTTATCAAAAAAGACAAAAACACGATTAAGACATTTCATGCTGCATTTGGCAGTGGTGGTAGACAAGCCAAAGTGCGTGAGGGTGATCGTAAAACGCCAAAAGGTTATTACCGCATTCATGAAGTTCGGAGTAGTAATCAGTTCCTGACTTTCATGCAGTTAAATTATCCAAACATGAACGATGCCAAAAATGCGCTTAAATCGGGATTGATTGATCGTAAAGAGTATCGTCGTATTCTTGGGGCACATTTGTATAACGAATTACCACCCCAGAACACCGTTTTAGGTGGTTTGATTGGTATTCATGGTATTGGTAGCGAAACACAGGAAAAAATAGACATTCATGAGATGTCGAACTGGACCAAAGGGTGCATCGCACTCCGAAACAGTGAAATCCGAGAGTTACAAAAGTATGTTAGCCACGGCACGCCGGTCATTATTATTGATAGCCTGCCAGAACTTGCTGCTTATCGGCAGGATTGATTTTCCAAAGCGGTTTTAACCGCAGTTTGATAGAATAACCCCTTGATTTTTTTGCCTGCTGCGCATTGAGGGTCTATGCACGCCGCTCCTGACATTTTTTCCTACCGTAAATACTGGGCACAGCGCTTTGGCGTCGCCAAACAGTTGCCAATGAACCGCGCTGAAATGGACGCGCTGGGCTGGGATAGCTGTGACGTCATTATCGTGACTGGTGATGCTTATGTTGATCATCCTAGTTTCGGTATGGCGCTAATTGGCCGCCTGTTGGAGGCACAAGGTTTTCGTGTAGGGATCATTGCCCAACCAGATTGGACAAGTGCCGAAGACTTCAAAAAGCTTGGTAAACCAAATCTTTTTTGGGGTGTGACTGGCGGTAACATGGATTCCATGGTGAATCGCTACACGTCAGATAAGAAAATTCGACGTAATGATGCTTACACCGCAGGTGGTGAGGGTGGTAAACGTCCAGACAGAAGTGTTGTCGTTTACAGTCAGCGCTGTCGTGAAGCCTACAAAGATGTGCCGATTGTAATGGGTGGTATTGAAGCCAGTTTACGTCGGATTGCGCATTATGATTACTGGTCAGAAAAAGTTCGCCGTAGTGTCATTATGGACGCTAAAGCTGATTTACTGGTTTACGGTAATGGCGAACGTCAAGTTGTCGAAATTGCTCACCGTTTAGCCAATGGTGAAGACGTAAGTGAGCTCACTGATATTCGTGGCACTGCATTTTTAACCAAACACAGTCGTCGTGAAGGATGGTGGGAGAAAGACTCAACCAGCATTGATACGCCGGGTAAGTTGAATCCACCGATTGATCCATATCAGATGCAAACGCCAGAGTCTTGTGAAACCTCACAAGCGGAAACTGCCGAGCAAACGGTAGCACCTGAGCCAAAAACCAACGTCATTAAAATTCATCGTGTTTCACCACGTAATGCAGATAAGACCGTAATTCGCCTACCTGCTTACAATCAGGTGAAAGATGATCCAATCACTTACGCGCACACATCAAGAATTCTGCACTTAGAGACAAACCCAGGGAATGCACTAGCACTTGTGCAGCAGCACGGTGATTGGGATGTCTGGCTGAATCCACCGCCAATACCTTTAACTACCAAAGAGATGGATGCTGTTTTTGATCTGCCATACAGCCGTGTCCCGCATGTGCAATATGGTCAGATGAATATTCCCGCCTACGAAATGATTCGCTTTTCAGTCAACATCATGCGGGGTTGTTTTGGTGGTTGTACTTTCTGTTCGATAACTGAACATGAGGGACGCATTATCCAAAGTCGTAGTGAAGACTCGATCATCAGAGAAGTTGAAGCGATTCGAGACACCACGCCAGGCTTTACCGGGGTTATTTCCGACTTGGGTGGCCCAACCGCGAATATGTATCGTCTTGCTTGTAAGAGCGAAGAAATTGAAGCTAGCTGCCGCCGGTTATCATGCGTATTCCCAGGTATCTGTAAAAACTTAAATACTGACCATACACCGCTGATCAATCTTTATCGTCGGGCACGTAAATTACCGGGTATCAAAAAAATCTTGATTGCTTCTGGTTTACGTTATGACTTAGCGGTTGAATCACCAGAGTATGTTAAAGAACTGGTTACACATCATGTCGGTGGTTATCTGAAAATTGCACCAGAACACACCGAAGAAGGGCCATTATCGCAGATGATGAAGCCCGGCATTGGTACCTACGATAAATTCAAACAGATGTTTGAGAAGTACTCAAAAGAAGCCGGTAAAGAACAATATCTGATCCCTTATTTTATCGCTGCACATCCAGGTACGACTGATAAAGATATGCTGAACTTGGCGCTGTGGTTGAAGCGAAATGGTTTCCGGGCAGATCAGGTACAAGCATATTTACCATCACCGATGTCTGCGGCCGCGGCAATGTATCACTCGGGTAAAGATACGCTGCATAAAGTGCGTCGTATTGGCGGTGACATTCAAGTACCAAAAGGCTTGAGAAAACGTCGACTGCACAAAGCATTTCTGCGTTATCACGATCCTGAAAACTGGCCGATGTTACGTGAAGCGCTGCAAAATATGGGTCGTGCCGATTTGATTGGTAATGGTAAAAAACACCTTATACCAACTTATCAGCCAGCAGGTACAGGTGAGCAGGGCGAAGGCCGTCGGGTAAGTCGTAAAGCGGTTACACCAGCTATGGCTGCTAAACAATTCCGTACTCAACATGTGCGTGGCAAATCGGGTAAAACCCCAGCTAAACGTAGTCGTAAACGTTAACGGCGAGCGAGGGCGTCTAATCGTTCGAGTTCGGTTTTAATTGGTATTTGGGCAAGTTGCTCACCAGCCCGTTGATACCAATAGCTAGCATTACCTAAATCGCCTTCTTGGCGGTGTAGAAAACCATGAATTAAACAGGCCAGAGGGTCTTTAACGGTTTGTATTAATTCGTGAGCATTATGCCAATCGTCATCACGGATAAATGCAATTGCTTGTTGATGAATTAGTGCCATAGGTCCTCCGTTGGCTTTGGACCTATGGTAACGTATTCAGATTGTTAGTGTTATTGCCAGCTAACGCTTCCCATCATTAACAAACTGCCAACAATGGCAAAAGGTGATGTCATCACCACAAACAGTAAGCGTAATAATTCACGGCTTACATAGATGAAATCGATAATTAAAGACATGGTCGCCTCCTATGCAACAAGTGCTTGAATTATAATGCCGCTCTGTGACTGACCTATGACAGCGAAATGACTATCCGATGAACTTGCTTGCTTTAGATACCTGTACTGAAAATTGCAGTGCGGCAATATTATTTAACGACGCCATGCACACCGTCCATGAGGTTACTCAGCGAGGACATTCCGAGCGTATTTTAAGTATGTTGGATGAGGTGCTTGCCAAAGCTGGTTGCCAATTAAAAGACATTGACTGTTTAGTGTTTGGTCGAGGGCCTGGCTCGTTTACCGGGGTTCGTGTTGGTGTGGCTGTTGCACAGGGTGTGGCATTTGCCCATGAGTTACCGGTATTACCAATCTCAACACTGGCTGCTGTAGCGCAGAGTGCTTATTTAAAGCATGGCGTTACCCATATTAGTGTTGCCATGGACGCGCGGATGAGTGAGGTCTATCACGCCGATTTTGTCATTCAAGATGGACTTGCTGTAGCGGTTTCAGAAGAGCAGGTATTGGCGCCTGAGTTAGTAAAATTATCAGATGATAAAGACTCGTGGTTTGCCGCTGGCACTGGCTGGGCAGTTTATGAATCGCAAATTTCGCTAGCTATCAAAGACAGATTGTCTGACATTGATAGCACACTTTTACCGAGTGCTGAAGCGATGTTGCTACTCGCCAAACACCAGTATCAACAAGGTTTACAAATCTCTGCTGAACAAGCGCTGCCAGTGTATTTAAGAAATAATGTAGCCAAGAAGAAGGGTGAACAATAATGGTCGACAAAGCCGACAATATTTATGCTTCGCCGTTGGCAAAAATGGTCAACTTCCGATTTGATGAACGTGTGGCAGATGTTTTTCCTGACATGATTCAACGTTCAGTCCCTGGCTACGGTACCTTGATCTCCAATATCGGCATTATTGCCGGCCACTATGCAAAACCTAATAGTGACTGTTATGACTTGGGCTGTTCTCTTGGTGCGGTGACTTTATCGATGCGTCAACGAGTCAAGGCTGAGGGTTGTCGAATTATTGCCATTGATAATTCAACAGCCATGATAGAGCGTGCTGAGCGCATCATGGGCGAAGATAATAACCGTGTTCCCGTAGTTTTGAAGCAGGAAGATATTGTTGATAGTGTTATCGAAAAAGCATCCGTAGTAGTGATGAATTTCACGCTGCAATTTATTGCGCCAGAGTCTCGTGACGCCATCATTCAGAAAATTTATGATGGCTTATTGCCCGGCGGTGTCATGATCCTGTCTGAAAAGCTTGCCTTTACAGAAGTGCCGAGTCAGTTGTTTCAACAAGAACTTCATTTAGATTTTAAACGCGCTAATGGCTACAGTGATTTGGAAATCAGCCAAAAACGTAGTGCTTTAGAAAACGTCCTCATTCCTGAAACGGCGGAAACACATCGCCAGCGTTTTTTAACAGCAGGGTTTAGTCAGGTGGAGCAGTGGTTTCAATGCTTTAACTTCGCATCTTTTATCGCAATTAAATAATGGTTTATCAAACATTCTACGATTGGCTAGATCAAGCTGGCCAGGGCGCTTGGCGTCAACAACTGCAATCACAAGTTGAAGCGAAATTACATCCGGAACGTCATGGGAAAATGCCAATTTGGCAACAGGCGATAGCTGATTTACCTAGGGTGAAACCTTCTATTATTAATTTAAAAGATATGGTTTCTATTGGTAAAGCAGACGACTTGGACGACTTCCCTAGTGAAACGTTAACGTCATTGCTCAAACAGTTTCATCCATGGCGGAAAGGGCCGTATCAGCTATTTGATATAGAAATTGATACTGAGTGGCACTCAGACTGGAAGTGGGATCGGGTATTACCGCATATCAAACCGCTGAAGAATCGGGTTGTGTTGGATGTTGGTGGCGGTAATGGTTATCACGGTTGGCGCATGGTCGGTGAAGATGCTCAGATGGTTATGGGGATTGACCCGACATGGGTATTCGCCATGCAGTATCAAGTCATGCAGCACTTTATCCAAAGTGATCGTCATTTTGTATTGCCGATTGGCATTGAACACATGCCTGAAGATCTACAGTTTTTTGATACTGTTTTTTCAATGGGGGTGCTTTACCATCGCCGTTCACCGCTGGCGCATTTGATGGAGTGTCGTCAGTGTTTGAAACCGGGGGGACAGTTTGTTCTAGAAACCTTGGTGATTGATGGTGAGTTGGGTATGACGCTGATGCCAGAACAACGTTATGCCAAGATGAATAATGTTTGGTTTATTCCAACCGTACCCACGATGGAATTATGGCTAAGGAAATGCGGTTTTAAAAACGTACGTTGTGTAAATGTTGCCGAAACGACAGTTGAAGAACAACGTGCAACGGAATGGATGACCTTTGAGTCATTGGCGGACTTTTTAGATCCAAAAGATAATACGAAAACGATTGAAGGTTACCCAGGTCCTAAACGAGCTGTATTTATAGCTGATGCGCCTCGCTAAAGCGCCATAGAACCGGGAGAGACTGATATCCACTTGCCGCTGCGGTGTTGGCAAGCTTCAAGGGATTTGATGTCCTGTTCATCGTCTTTAGTGATGGTGAGATCGTAGGCAAGACATGGATAACTACCAAAACTGTAACTTCTTTTAATATCGATTTGGTAAGCGATACCGGTATCATCATTTAACCAAGCATGTGGTGTATCTGATGCTTGGCTAGAAAGGGCTTGTTGAGTGCGTTCGAGATCTGGTGTTGTCATGGCCGTATCGGTTTCGATACCAGCCTCAACACCTGCCAACAAGTCCAGAGAAGCTTGGGCTTGAGGCAAAAAGAGACATAATAACAATAGTACGCCAGTGGCGTTAAATTGCTGGTTTATCAATATTTTTTCCATCGTTGGCATCCAACGTCTATTAAAAACCTATCTCCTTGTCCTTGGATGAGTGAACTATCCCATTAAGAACAGGATAATTTTCCTTAAAGTTTTTAATCATTATCCGTTGTTACATTGATGCTAACGTCATTGTCACCATCAATATAAACAGCAAACTCAATTGGCCTACAACATACCTGACAGTCTTCGATGTACTGCTGGTCAACAATGCTGCAATCGATTAAAACGCTGATTGACTCGCCGCAATAGGGGCAACTAATCCAATGCTCTTCAAGTGCTTGCATGGTTATGGCCTTATTTACCTTTTCGTGTTTGAAACATTAATACAGAGATAAGTTTCATTCTTTTTACGCTGAGTGACCTAAGCAAGCCACTGAAATAAATAACGTTTATCTCCAAGGCCAATGCCTTGATTGATTTGTTCAAAACCGAGCTTTCGGTAAAAATTTAATAGAGCAGGGTAATGCGCTACGGCATCTAATTGCAAGCTTTTACCGTGAGGCACTAATGATTGGCAAAATTGGACCAGTTGTTTACCAAAGCCATGCTGTTGGTAATTTGGCACGACAGCAAGCATGGTTAGGTAATAATCTGCCCGTGGTGCATCTGGCCAACAATCCTTGTAATACGTTGCGGGTGATTGGGATAGTGCCACACAAGCGACTAATTGCTCTTCGAAAGATAATTTATAAACGGATTTATGTTGTAAGTTGTCATTAACAGCTTGCAGCGAATAAACGCCAAGCCAGTGTTGCATACCTTGATCTGCCATCGATTTTGCACAGAAATTTAGTAGGTAATGTAAATCATCGATATCTTTATCTGTAGCAAGCTCAGGTACTAGCGTTAAATGTTGTGTTTCGGTCACGATTTTCTTTTATTCAGATTTTTCAGGCCACTGCTGAGGGACTTTTTGAATCAGGCTCGTATCGTAGCCTTCTTCAGTAAGTAGCGATATTAACTCACGGTAGTCAGCGTCTGGTATGGTCGGTGTTCTCGCCATTATCCATACGTAATCACGTTTCTCACGACCAATAATGGTTTGTGTATAGTTTTCATCAATATAAACGATACGGTAGTCGGCTTTAATCGGCCAAACAAATTGCATTCCCCAAATAGCATTTGATGGATCGTCGGTGACGTAACCAGTAGGGTGATACATTTTTATTTCCCCATCAAAGCTCTCTTTACGAAAGCGAAATGTCGTTGCGATGCTGCCATCATCATTCATAGCATAGGACTCAACGGCATTATGCGCACCTTTTTCAATAAAGGTTGGGATGTTAGCAATGACGTACCAGTCACCCATAAATCGGTTGAGATCTACTTGGGACTCAGTACGAATAGGAGTATGAGTTGAACTACAGCCCATCAGAATACTTAAACAAGTTAAGCCAATAAGACGCAATGACAACATCATGTTACTCCACAAAAAAGGGTCACAATGCCAAGGACATTGTGAACCGTATGTGAAGAATAGCAGCTAGTACCTAGCTTTTTGATTGTTGCTGAATCATTAGTTTCAGCTCGTTAATTTGGTTGGATAAGTCTGAAATTGTCGGATCGTTTTTATGAGCTTGTTGATAAGCTTCTTGGCGCTCTTGTTCCATGACATTGACGACAATACCAATCAGCATATTTAAAAACGCAAAAGTATTTAAAAAGATAAAGACCAGATAAAAGATCCAACTAAATGGATATACGGCCATTGTTTCATACATGACGTCAGTCCAGTCTTCAAACGTCATAACCCTGAATAAGGTCAGCATTGATATAGCGATATCACCCCAGAGAGTTTCGTTGATATCGGCAAAAAATGTGGTACCGATAGCAGCAAAGATGTAGACGATGATAAACATCATCAAAGCAACATAACCGAGCTGCGGTAGTGCTTTAAGCAGTGAGTTTAATAAGTGTCGAAGTTCAGGGATGATGGAGACCATTCGTAATACGCGAAAGATTCGTAATAAACGGCCAATAAAGGCAAGTTCGCTGTCTTCAATTGGAATTAAACTGACTAAAACAATCAACGTGTCGAATATATTCCAGCCACTTTTTAAGAATTCCTTCTTATTGGCTTCACCCAAAAATCGAATGGTGATTTCAATCAGGAAAAATAGGGTGATGGCATAGTCCATCCATAACAGCATTTGCGACATGCTGGATGGGAGCTCGTAGGTTTTGGCGCCAGCCAGTAATGCTGAAAAGATAATGACAGTGACCACAACCAATTCAAAAATCCGGTTGTGTCGTAATTGCTCAAAATAGTATTGAAAGGTGTTAAATGCCTTTTGCGGTGATGGGTGCATCTATTTTCTAACTCTGGAAATACTGACAAATGCCGAGCATCATAGAGTCAAAAAAACGATTCGACTAGCTTGTAAACGAATTTTTACGTTTAGATTTTTTGTAAAGCGGGTAGGTGTGAGCGTAGATGGGACTTGATTTCATCGACTGATGCAGTAAACACCAGTGCATAGATTTCGCGTTGACTGTTGTCAGCAATAAATGGATAGAGATCGTATCCTTCAGCATACAATTCGGCTCGGGCCTGGCAAACTTTGCGAATGCCACCACTAAAGGCTTCATTATTTTTAGCGAGGACTTCGCTATCGCCCAGAGTCCAGTCTTTTTGTGCCCAGTCTGCGTAACACCACTGAGCAAGTTGTTCCACAGGGTCAGTTTGCGTTACTAAAGTCTCTGAGTCGTCTTTACCACAACCCATCACAAGAATACTGGCCAACAACAGTAGGTACTTTAACCGTGCCATGGAATTTTCCTCTAAATTGTGCTCTCTTAATCATGCTGGTTTTGTTTTACGATGACAATGTGAATTAAGCACTCTGTGAAATGTAAGTTTGAGGTGTGCGATGATTAAACTAAGTGGTACAGGCATCGTCTTGTTATTAATTTTAGCGGTTGTTGGCGGTTATATGACCGGCATGTTTGCTGGCTTTTTATATGATTTAGCTCGCCAGCGTTTTCATCAATTCTGGGCTATTGCATTAAATGCTGTGTTTTATATTGTGCCTTTTTGGGCGTTATTGAATGTTCTTAATGAAGATGGATTAATTTGGTTTTATCTATTACTGATTTTTTGCTATTTCTGGGGACTGCGTGATGCGAGTAATGAAGATAAGTCAGATAAAAGACCCGATCATCGTTATGAGTTAGATGATTAGATACAAAAAAGCCCCGTTAAACGGGGCTCTTAAGTTGCATACGCTAGGAATTAACGGTTGCAAATGTACATTGTTACTTCGAAACCGAAACGCATGTCTGAATATTCTGGTTTAGTCCACATGATTAAATCCTCCAAAACGTTAAGTAAAAGCGCTTGTCTCTCCAAGCTCACAATTTCAAATTTACGCCGTTGATTAAAATCTGACATCAGTGATTCCCCTGATTGATCTCAGGATTTTCCTGAGTAGTCACATGGGACATGTAAGTTAGTCATTTAAGTTAAGATAGCGCGAGGCTTTATAGAGGTTTTTATGACGATGAATCGCCGCCGTTGGTCATTAGTTCTAATGTTGATACTGCTCGTTTTAGCATGTATTCCATTTACAGAATTCGCCAGCACACAACTCAACGAGATGTTGAAAGTAACGCTAACGGTATATGCATTAGCCCGTGGTTTGAATGCATTAATTTCGGTGGTGCAAGGCACCGAACTTGCCATTGAACCAATGGGAGTAGGGGTAACCTTGACCCCTGGTCAAGTATTAGACCCACTCAATGATTTGATTGAGCAAGTCTCTTTTGTTTTATTGATGGCTTCTGCATCAATCGGTATCCAAAAGATTCTTTTATCAGCAGGTGATGTTGAACTATTTCGAGGCCTGCTCATTGCATTGGTTTTGATTACAACGGCTATTTTATGGCTAGGTCGTTCAAGTCAACGATTACAAACCAATATGCTTCGGTGTGTGGTAATCCTTAGTATTTTGCGATTAGCTGTGCCCATCACTGCAATTACAGCAAACCAAGTGCAAAACTGGCTAGATACCGATCGTGAGCAAGCGGTTTCAACACTGAACATGACTCAGCAAGAAATTCAGAGCTTACAACAAGATGATATCGAAACAGACCGTAAGTGGTATCAAGGTATGCGAGAGAGCTTTGATATCCGAGGCAAACTGCAAGCGATAGAGTCAAAAGCAGAGCAAGGTGTTGAGGCTGCTATCTATCTCTTAGCTGAGTTTATTTTGGTGATGGTATTAATGCCGTTCTTATTTTTGTATATAGGTTGGCAACTATTTCGAAAAATTAGTAATTGGTAAAGCTGGTTTAGTTATTACTAAGCATGTTTACTATCACTTAACTCTCGTTTATTTAACGTGTCAGCAAGCTGGTGTAGCTTGTTAAGAAGGGCAAAAAAATCTTCATTATTGAGATTGGTTTGGCAAGCAACTTGTTTTTGAATCTCAGCAACCAAGGGCTGGAGCTGTTTTGACTTATCAGTGAGCTGAATACGCACAACACGTTCATCAATATCATTACGATGTTTGGTAACAAGACCTGCACGCTCGAGACGCTTTAAGATTGGTGAAAGGGTACCTGAATCTAACTTGAGGCGTTTCATTAAGTCACGCACAGCAATACCATCTTTTTCCCACAATACGACCAATACTAGGTACTGAGGGTAGGTTAAATCATGCTCATCCAATAACTGACGATAAACGCGCGTGATTGCATTTGTTGCACTATAAAGGGCAAAGCAAAGTTGATTGTCTAGTCTCAGATTGTCGTATTCTGACATGATTTTCCCTATCACTAAGATGTGCTTTCAGATTTTCAAAGACACAATTTTAACAAGTATTTTAGATTACCATATTGTTCAGCCAAATCCTTAGCTGGGGTTCAATATTTTAACCTCACGTTGCGGGAATGGAATTTCAATATCATGCTCATGAAATGCGTCCCAGAGCATTAATAACAAATCTGCACCGACACGATTTTCACCGTCATCAATACCATCCATCCAAAACTCAACCAAAATATCGACACCAGAGTCACCAAAACCCGCAATTTCAGCATCTGGACGTTCTTCAATTGGTACATCATCACCGCTAATGACTTGTGGGTGAGCTGAGACCGTTTTACGAATTAAATCAAATAAGAAGTGCAGGTCTGTTTTGTAAGCAACTTGAAACTCAAGGGCATAACGCTGCTTAACATTTTTATGTGTCCAGTTGGTAAAGCTAGTGGTGATGAATTGCTCATTTGGCACCATGATGTCTTTGCCATCAAAGGTTTCTAATGTTGTGGACCGCATATTCAACTCACGAATGACACCTTTGCGACCATCTTCCATCTCAACGTAGTCACCAACGCTGAGTGAGCGCTCAAGTAATAAAATAATCCCAGAGATAAAGTTCGAGGCAATCGCCTGTAAACCAAAACCTAAACCAACACCTAACGCACCACCAAATACGGCAAGCGCGGTGAGGTTAATCCCCATGATTTGTAACAGCAGTAAAAATACTAGGAAGAACAAAACAATCTGGAATAACTTGGCAAATACCTCACGGGTGCCAACATCCAAGTCTTCCTGACTGCGAATGATTTGTTGACCAGCGTGGTTTGATAAACGGCCAAGCCAGAAAAGAATAGATCCAAAAATGATGACGCGAACAACGCCATAAGCTGAGATTTCAATATTACCCACGTGAATCGAAATGCTTTCAAGATAAGCAACGACAGGAGGTAACCAGCCAAATAGGTGCAACACGGCGACAGGTAGCAGTACCCAGTAAGCCAGTTTTTTGAATAAAGCTTTATGCACCAATCTATCAATGATTTTGTAGAGCATAAAAACGACAGCCCAGCTCATGGCAATCGTAACGATGCCATCTTTGCCTAAAATGGATTTGCTTATATCAGCGGTTAAAGATAGCGCTAATATAAACATCAATGGTAAAACCAGATCGCGACTGTTATAAATGGACTGCCGTAAATTCATCAGTGGTCCAGCATTTGGCGCATGATGAAGTAATGGGATATTTTTACGGACAAAAGAAGCAACAAAATAGCCTAAAACACAGGCAAGTACGATGAGCCCAAGCTGAGAATAGAATACTGGACTGCTGGCCCAATTCATGACGGTATCCAGCGAATGATCCAATATTTCTTTTATATTTTG
Source organism: Methylophaga sp. OBS3 (assembly GCF_026319325.1). Classification (GTDB taxonomy): domain Bacteria; phylum Pseudomonadota; class Gammaproteobacteria; order Nitrosococcales; family Methylophagaceae; genus Methylophaga. The sequence continues at coordinate 769,525 of NZ_JAPDMU010000001.1, read as the reverse complement.
TAAATCCATCATCTCAGCCTAAATACGCAAAAGACATTAATGTAAAAGAGCTGTTGCTGGTTATCAAGCAACAAGTCGGTTAAATGGAAATCGAGTTATCGGATATGACAAAAATACACCGTTCTTGTCAAAACGAGTGCGGATAAAATTGCCCTTAGGATTGGGCAAAAAAAAGCCCCGCCTAGCGGGGCTTTTCTCAAGCAAATATCTTTACGTCTTACAGCGCAACGATGTTTTCAGCTTGTGGGCCTTTTTGACCTTGGGTAACGGTGAAAGATACACGTTGACCTTCAGTCAGAGTTTTGAAGCCATCGCCTTGGATTTGACGGAAGTGAGCGAAAACGTCTGGGCCGTTTTCTTGTTCAATAAAACCAAAGCCTTTCGCTTCGTTAAACCATTTAACTGTACCAGTAGCTGACATAATGTCGTCCTATTCTAAATCTTAAAATGCTCGTTAAGAGCGGGTATGCTGTAAGTGACGCGGGGGTTTGATAACAGGACGAGTACTCTTAAAGGTGTTGCACTAAAGCGGAAACATCGAACGTGAAAACAAATCTCGGTAAAACTTGCAAGCAACTAAAGACTATAGCGCTTTTTGGGGAAAGTCAAAGCATATTAACAGTGAGTCAACAAAAAAATTGTTTTTTGTAACAAATAATTAACATTCATTATAGTAATCAATAAGCAATATTCTCGTTAGGTAGAGAAAGGATTGCTTAGCGATAAGGGTTTGAACTTAGCATCAAACTAGCGAACAACAAGAATGAGTCGGTTGGTTAACAATCAAATTAGGAGTTGATTTCAAGGTAAGTTATTGAATCGTATTTACTTTTTTGGTTTTTTCTTCTTGGCCTTTTTGTCTTTGTCAGACTTTTTCTTAGCGGATGATTTGTCTTTTTTAGACTTACCGGTTTTATTAGGCTTTTTGTCCGCTTTGGTTTTTTTCGCTTTCTTTAATTTCTTTGGTTTGACGGTTTCTAAATTAAGGCTGGTGAAGCAAGCAACGCTTTTACTGCGAAAGCGTCCTAGCCAATAGCGAACCTGCGGAAGGGTGAGGCCTGATTGTTCAGCTGCAGCAAGTTGTGTTGCGCCATCAGCAAGTGCTAATAATGCTTTAGCGCGGGCAGCATCTGCGTGGTCGACTGTTGAAATTTTTAATAGCTTTTTATGTTCTTTTTTATCAAGTGTGAGCAAACTGTTTTCCGTCGCCATTGATGTCGTCCCAGTTAGATCATTGATAGGCAAATCATGCGGTGGGCTAATGTGAAAAGCAAGTTTAATTAACAAACATCGTTTGAAATGCTCAATAGTAAGATATAAAAAAACCACCCGAAGGTGGTTGTTTTTATTTGGTGGAGGCGGCGGGAATCGAACCCGCGTCCGCAAATCCTCTGCCTTCAGCTCTACATGCTTATTCCATCTATTAATTTAACTTCAGGCTACCCGATGAACAGGGAAAACAAGAAGCGATCTTGTAAAGTTTTAGTCCCTTCATACCAAGCATATGTTGAGACGATCTTGTGAGAGTCGACGCCCGATTCCAGACGCACAAGCACGGCTCTGGTCGGACGGCATTCACTGGTTATTAAGCAGCTAGTGCGTAGTTGTTATCGTTAGCAACTATTTTTTTCCAGTTTGATTTACGAGAAAAACTGAAGTACTCGGCATGCACCTTAGGTTTCGTAACCCACGTCGAAGCCAGGTCGCCCCCCTAGGTAATCTAAATTGTAACGCTTATGCGGTTTTTCAACCAGTGGTTAATTATTTTTTGAACAATCTGGCTTTGTCTCGTTGCCAGTCACGTTCTTTAATTGATGCTCGCTTATCGTGTGATTGTTTACCTTTTGCGAGCGCAATTTTTAGCTTTGCGTTGCCACGAACCCAATACATCGATAGCGGAACTAGTGTGAAACCTTTGCGATCGACTGAACCAATTAACTTATTTAATTCTTGTCGATTTAGCAGTAATTTTCGATCGCGCTGTGGTGCAGGAACAATGTGTGTTGATGCTGTTTTGAGTGGGGTGATTAAGGCATTGGCAAGCCATGCCTCGCCATCACGGATTAATACGTAACTGTCGCTAAGCTGGGCCTTACCATCTCTGAGGCTTTTGACTTCCCAGCCATGTAAAACCAAGCCAGCTTCGAAGGTCTCCTCAATGAAAAACTCAAAGTGGGCCTTTTTGTTCTGGGCGATCGTATTATCAGGTTGTTTTGATTTTTTATTAGCTGCCATGAGTAACATTATACAGAAGCGTTTTACCGCTTGGCTTGAGCATTTTTGTGATTTCCCCCAAAATCGAGTGAATTTTGCTAGCAAGGTTTTCTATGAACAGACCCGCTAAATCGATGCATGGAGAGTGGACTGGTCGCTGGGCATTTATTTTGGCAGCGACAGGGGCGGCCGTTGGCTTAGGTAATATCTGGAAATTTCCCTATATTGCCGGTGAAAACGGTGGCGGTGCATTTGTTCTTGTTTATCTGCTTTGTATCTTTTTAATTGGCGTGCCCGTCATGATGGCGGAAATCCTCATCGGTCGTCGTGGCCGCCAAAACCCCATGAATAGCCTCCAAACCTTAGCTGAGGATGATAAGCGTTCTTCAGCATGGAAATATTTGGGGGCGATGGGGGTGCTTGCCGGCTTTTTAATCCTGTCTTATTACAGTGTTATCGCTGGCCAAGCGATGTCGTATGTATTTCGGACGTTTGCGAATACGTTTGAGGGCGTTACTGCTGATGGCGCCAGAAGCATCTATGTTGAGCTAGTCAGTGAACCCGAAAAATTATTGGCGTGGCACACCATCTTTCTCGTTCTAACTATGATGATTGTCAGTCGCGGTGTACAGCGCGGTTTAGAAAAATCCGTTCGTTTTATGATGCCTGCGTTATTTGCGATTTTGCTGGTCTTAGTTTGGTATGCCTACCAACAAGGCAGTTACTTTGATGATGCTGTGCACTTTTTATTTGATGCCGATTTTTCTAAATTGACGGCTAATGGTGTGTTAACCGCGATGGGACATGCCTTTTTCTCACTCAGTTTGGGAATGGGCGCCATCATGGTGTATGGCTCATATTTACCGAAAAAAACGTCTATTTTTAGAATGACACTGGCTATATCGCTAATGGATACCGCGGTTGCGATTTTGGCTGGTCTTGCGATTTTCCCATTAGTGTTTGCCAACAGTATGTCGCCAGGTGCGGGACCTAGTTTAATTTTTGAGACCTTACCCATTGCTTTTGGCCATATGGAAAATGGTGCCATTTTTGGCGGAATGTTTTTTGTCCTGTTATTTTTTGCGGCATTAAGTAGCGGTATTGCACTTGCTGAGCCGGTAGTCACGTGGATGGTCGAAACCTTTTCGCTGAAACGCTTAAATGCCTGTATTTGGGTTGGCGGTATTATTTGGTTATTGGGTTTACTCACCGTATTTTCATTTAATATTGGTAGTGAATGGACGATTGCAGGCAAGACTGCATTTGAGTTGCTCGATTATCTGACAGCCAATATCATGTTGCCTTTAGGTGGTTTACTCATCGCAATTTTTGCCGGTTGGGTAATGCGTCGTGCCAACAGCGAGGATGAGTTGGCGGCAAAACCTGCATTTCTATTCCATGGATGGCGCTTTCTGGTTCGGTATATTGCGCCGGCGGCGATTTTTATCGTCTTCGCTAATCTTATCGGCATTTTGTTTTAATAAACGAAGGTCTGTATTCAACTCTAATGACAACCATTACCCGCAGTGCGCTGGTGAAGTACTCACCACAGCAAATGTTTGATTTGGTCAATGATGTGGAAGCCTATCCACAATTTCTGCCGTGGTGTCGCGGTAGTCGTATTATTAGTAGTAACGACCGAGTTATTTGCGCAGCGCTAGATATTGCTAAAGGCGGCATTCATCATGAGTTCTCAACACGTAATATGCTCATTCCCAATGAGTCAATTCGTATTGAGTTAATCGATGGGCCTTTTCGACATTTGGAAGGGCACTGGCAATTTTCACCGATTGGTGAAAACCAGGGCTGTCGTGTTCAATTGGATATGGATTTTGAGTTTTCTACTCGTTTGCTAGATTTAGCATTAGGCCCGGTATTTACACAGATATCAGGTTCTTTAGTAGAAGCTTTTTGTAAACGAGCAAGAGAAATGTATGGCTGAGCAGGAAGTTATCACCGTTGAAGTTGCCTATGCTTTACCGGATGAGCAACAAATTTTATCTATAGAAATTTCGCCTGAAACTACAGTTGAAGAGGCGATTAAACGTTCGGGGATTTTGGAACGTTATCCCCAAATTGATTTAAGCTCAGACAAAGTCGGGATCTTCGGCAAAATCTGTAAGCTAAATGCAACCCTGCATCACAAAGATCGTATCGAAATTTATCGTGGCCTGATTGCTGATCCGAAAGAATCACGCAGACAAAAAGCCGAGATGGAAAAAAAGAAAAAAGCAGAACAAGCTGAAGATTAACGTTGCTGTTCAAGCCACGCTAATTCAGCCTCGGTAAATCCAGCTTGTTGTCTGGCCTCGATATGAAAGGGGCCACGAATCGCGCCATCAAAATAGCTTTCAAGAAGCTCTGTAAATGTGCTTAACGGTTCGAGAGAACGTTGGTCACACAGATAGTTGAACCAACGTGTGCCGACTGCGACGTGGCCAATTTCTTCTTCCAAAATAACGTTTAAGATTTCTACCGCTCGGTGGTCACCACTTTTGGTGAGTTTTTCCATCATTTTGGGGGTGACATCTAATCCGCGCGCCTCCAAAACTCTTGGCACTAAAGCCATACGCAACAATGGATCGTGATGGGTTTTTTGCGCCATCTCCCATAAACCATCGTGGGCGGAAAAGTCGCCATATGCAAAGCCACTATCTGCCAAATGTTCACTGAGCATTTGAAAATGTTTTGCTTCTTCATCTGCTACTTGTAGCCAGTCTGCGTAATAGGCCTCAGGCATATCTTCAAATCTTGCGATAGCATCCAAAGCCAAATTGATCGCATTAAACTCAATATGACAAATGGCATGAATTAAACTGGCATGGCCGGTTTCGCTGCTATTACGACGTCTTGGCAGATTTTTAGGGTTCACTAGCTCGGGTTGCGAAGGTCGTCCCGGCACATGCGGTGCAGTAAGTTTCTCTCGCGTTAATTCATAACCATGTTGCTGACAAGATGTTGCTAAAGCTCTGGTAGCGATAGCTTTATCTGCTGCATTTTCAATTAATAAAATGGCAAGCGCCTGCTGACGTAAATTCAACTTTTGTAACTCAATCATTCAAACGAACTCGAGGGTCGACCAAGGTATAAGAAATATCGGTCAAAATCAGGCCAATTATGTACAACACAGAGCCTAAGAAAACCATAGCCCGGACAATCGCAAAGTCTTGTGCATTGATAGCATCAATGGTGTAACTACCTAAACCGGGAATACCAAAAAAAGATTCTAAAATTAGGCTACCCATAAAAAGGGTCGGAATTAACACCACAGCGCCAGTCAAAATCGGAATCATGGCATTTTTAAGCACATGACCAAATAATACGCGAAGCTCAGATAATCCCTTAGCACGTGCTGTGCGGACATAGTCTTTAACAGCTTCTTCTAGAAATAAAGTCCTATACCAACGTGCGCCGGCACCAATACCAGAAATGATGCCAATAGCCACTGGCAAAATCATAAACTTAATGGCATTAATACCATCAGCAAACCCTGACACGGGTACGAGCTGCATTAATTTACCGACCAAAAACTGACCACCAATAATGTAAAACAGGCTGGAAATCGACATCAGCATCACACAGAGAATAACGCCACCGAGATCGATATAAGTCGCTCTGAAAAACACCATCAACATGGCAAAGGTGATGTTGACCAATAAACCGACAATAAACACCGGAATCGCGATGGCAAGACTTGGCCACATACGAGTTTGGATATCTTGGCCAATATCACGACCATCATCAGCTTGACCAAATTCAAAAGCAAAGAGGGCGAGCGACTTATCGAAGAAAATTGTTTGTGTGAATTTATCGGTTCCTGTTGCTTCACTATTCCAAATCAGTGGTTGGTCATAACCACGCTCAGCCTTCCAAACATCAACCGCTTCTTGTTGGATATAACGATCACCTAGTTGCATACGTGCCATATCATCTGGCGTATTAACCAAGAAAAATAAAGCAAAGGTCAGCGCATTGACGCCAATTAAAATAGGGATGGCGTAGAGGATGCGCCTAATAATATAAGCCAGCATAACTATCCAATTAGTTAATACATCGCCTAAACAGCAACGTATTTTCGGTTACGATGGTCAGTATTGTAACAGTGACCAGCTTAACTGCATGGTGCTAAAACCATTAGTTGATATGCTGGTCTTAAGTTTGAATTAACAAGTTAGGAGTTCGACATGGCAAAAACAGCAATGGATTTGGTGCAGGCAGCTAAGGCTGTGATCCAAGAAGTGAGTGTTTCTCAGGCTCAACAAATGCTTAATGAAGACAGCATTGCTTTAGATGTTAGAGAGCCAGGCGAATATGCGGCAGGTCATATTGATGATGCTGTGCATATTCCACGCGGCTTACTAGAATTCTCGATAGCAAATCATCCTGAATTTGCCGATAAAACCCAATCTATCGTTGTGTACTGTAAGTCTGGTGGTCGTGGCGCACTGGCAACGGCTACACTTCAACAGTTAGGTTATACCAACGCTGTGTCGATTATTGGTGGTTATGATGCTTGGTTAGCAGGTGATAACGATGCGTAAATTAAATACAAGTTTATTAGCAGGTCTCACTTTATTGGTCTCTTTCCCAGTATTAGCAGAGCCAACGCAAATTATGGTGCGTGCTAAAGCCGTTGATTCTAAATTTATTGGCAGCAGTGTCGGTGGTATTAAAGCGATAGTTGAAGATGCTGAAACTGGTGAGATTTTAGACCAAGGCTGGATCAAAGGCGGAACCGGCGATACTAAAGTACTGATTGAAAATCCTATTCAGCGTGGCGAACGTCAAACGGATGCGAAAACAGCAGGTTATTTAGCGACTGTCGATATAGACTCGCCGCGGTTACTACGATTTAAGTTAATTGGCCCCTATGGATATCGTCAGGCATTGCAAGAAACCTCAATGACGAGTTGGGTAGTACCGGGCAAAGATATTGTCGGCGATGGCATTGTGCTCTCGATGACAGGTTTTATTGTTGATGCTTGGACGTCAGTAATCGAGGGCGGTAAAGTCGATATTATGACTAAAGCATCGTTGTTATGTGGTTGCCCGATTACCCATGATGGTCATTGGCAAGCAAAAAACTATGAAGCCACAGCTATCATCATGCAGGATGATGAAAAAATCGATGAGGTAGCACTTAAGTTTATAGGTCCGGTAGGGATGTTTAGTGGTCAAACGACAATCACTAAGCCGGGGCACTACAAGGCGATTGTTTATCTTTATGATGAGCAAACCGGAAACGTTGGTGTTGATCGCAGCATGTTTGAAATCAGCGAAGAAAAATAGTTTGTAACAAAACTATCGGATAGACGTCCTAGCTGTATGGAAACGATAAATCATATTTCAATGAATGGTGTACAAGGTGCTGGGCTTGGACTGCGGCGGACATTTATGGATGAGCTGCTATCCATAGAAAACGCTCCCGTAGACTTCTTAGAAGTTGCGCCAGAAAACTGGTTAGAAATGGGCGGCAGGCTTGGTAAAAAACTTCGTGCTTTTACTGAGCGTTACCCCATGTTATGCCATGGTTTGTCACTTTCTATTGGTGGACCAACATCACTTGATGAAGACTTCATTAAACGTATCAAAACTTTCCTAGATACTCACCAAGTTCGTTTATATAGCGAGCATCTCAGCTATTGTAGTGATGATGGGCATTTGTATGACTTGATGCCAATCCCATTTACAGAAGAAGCCGTTCACTACGTTGCTGATAGGATCCGCCGAGTACAAGACATTTTGCAGCGTCGTTTAATTATCGAAAATGTCTCTTACTATGCCGCGCCGGGTCAAGAACTCGACGAACTGACATTTGTGAACGCGATTTTGGCCGAAGCAGACTGTGACTTATTGCTAGATATTAATAATGTTTACGTAAACAGCATCAATCATCGTTATTCAGCAAAAGCTTATATTGATGCCATCGATAGCAACCGTATTGCCTATATGCATATAGCTGGGCATAACAACGAAGCAGCTGATTTGATTGTTGATACCCATGGTGCGGATGTTATTGAGCCTGTTTGGGATTTATTGGCTTATTGTTACCAACAACATGGCGTTAAGCCGACCTTGTTGGAGCGAGATTTTAATATCCCTGATTTGCAAACCTTATTTGCAGAAGTAGAACAAATTCGAAGCTATCAAGATGATGAAAAGCTAAAACAGGTAGTGGGCGTATAACGATGACAGCCGCTAAATTTCACCAAGTTCAGATGGCATTTGCCGGACATCTTCGTGATCCAAACAGTGCCGCACCAGAAAATATCGAAGATCGTCGGATGGCAATTTATCGACGTTTGGTTTTCAACAATATTCAAAATTTTTGCAGTACCGCTTTCCCTGTTCTGAAAAGCTTGCTGACGGAAGAGCAATGGCAGGCCATGATTCGTGATTTTATGATTCGCCATCGTTGTCAGCGCCCTTTATTTAACCAAATCGCTCGTGAGTTTATTGAGTATTTGGAAAACGAAAGGGATACCTCAGCGGATCCAATTTTCATTAAAGCCTTGGCGCATTACGAATGGGTAGAGTTAGCGCTTGGTATAGACAACACAGAGTTTTGCTTTAGAAAGTTGAACGATGGTGATGATGTATTGACAATACCATTACAGCAATCACGACTGGCATGGTTATTAGCTTATGACTTTCCTGTACATAAGATCAGTCCGCAATATCAACCTGATGCGATATCAGAAACACCACATTTTTTACTGGTCTATCGAAACGAGGATGATCAAGTAAAGTTCATAGAATTTAATGCGGTAAGTGCCCGTCTCTTGGAATACATTGAAAGTGGTTTAACCGGGCAACAAGCCGCAGCAAACATTGCCGCTGAATTACAAGACCCTAGTCCTGAAGCGGTTGAGCAGGGAGCCCGTCAAATGATTCAAGATTGGCTTGCCAAAGGCATCGTTTATTAAGGCTTCATTTCAACTTGCTGATGCCAAATTCGTTGCCAAACCCAACGAAGTCCATTTGCTGAGTTTCTAAACATAGGCACTTGTTTGGGTTCAACTAAGTGCCACTCGTTGTCATCAAATGTCGCCACACGGAATCTGAAGAAATAATAAGGCTCCATTCCCATGCGAAGGTCGCTAATGATCATAAGCTCATCAGTTTGGGTGACTTTGTATAAACCACGTGTAAACCACTCAATTCTGGTTAAAGCTGGTGAGTCGCTTAAGACAGACAGTGCCTCAATGCCGCGATCATATTCAGTTAAAACTAGTGGCGCATCACCATCAAAAACTGAGCGAAAGCCTTGATAATATTTGTCTTCCGTTACCACCACGATACGCCAAAGTAGTGTGTTTAAGGGTGCTGCACTTACTTGGAAATGCTGGTAATTGATATTGTTTTCAATAAGTGTCGTTTTGGTTTGGGCGGTAACCCATTGCTGTGCGGTTAATCCCCAGCCTAGATAAACCATGCTTAGGCTAAACACCGTCAACATCAGCTTTCGTGATTTAATCGATGGCCAAAATAAGATGCCAATAAAACCAGCCAACAATAACAAGCTGTATATAGGGTCAATAATGAAAACACTGCCACCAGAAGCGGGGTGAGGCATAAACGGCCAGAATAACTGCGTGCCATAAACTGTTAAAGCATCAAGTGCCGAGTGTGTCACTAAGGCAAGCCAAATTAAGACTGTCCAGCGTTGCCAGCTGATCGTTTTGTCAAAATAACTGATGAGTAATGCCAGAATGGGCGCAAGCAAAGTTTGAATTAACCAAGAGTGCGTCCAACTCCGGTGTAAAGTCATCTTATCTAAATCATTAGCGTAACTAATAAAGACATCAAGATCTGGCAAAACAGCAATGGCTGCGCCTGTTAACAGTGCTTTTCTCGGCGCTTTTTTACCGGCAACAAGGTAACCAACGGCACCACCTAAAAGTGCCTGTGTCACTGTATCCATTATCTAACCTTTATTTTCTTAATTCGTTTTTGGGTAGCAAGCTTGCCCCTGTTGGCATGCTGTTATACATTCGTGTGCTTGATTAATAAACCGTAATAACAATATGAAACGCCCAATGACAATGCGCCAACCAAGCAGCCAAGAAGTTCAACCTGTTATTGACGCACTTAATAGTGGTCAAGTTGCTGTGGCGGAAGCTGCGGCGAAAAAATTGACCAAAAATTATCCCGGCGCTTTCGTTGCTCACAATCTCTACGGTAATGCGCTTGCTGCACAGAATAAATTCAAAGATGCCGTGGCGGCTTTTCGTAAAGCGTTGGAAATTGACCCAAGTATTGCGGAAATGCATTTTAACCTAGGCATTTTGTTAACCAATTTAAATCGAACAGATGAAGCCATTCAGGCTTATAAAAAGACAGTAACTCTCAAGCCCGGTTTTACGGATGCGTATTACAACTTAGGTTTTGCACTGCAATATCAAAGCAAGTTTGCTCAAGCTGCGGAGGCCTACCAAAAAGCAATTGATCAACAGCCCGGTTTTTTTGAGGCGATTGCCAACCTTGGTGTTTGTCTTCAAGAGCAGGGTAAATCTATTGAGGCTGAAGCGGCATATAAAAAAGCATTACAGCTTAATCAAGATGCCAAGATGTACTTTAACTTGGGTACGGTATTAAAAAATCAGGGCAGATTGGCTGACGCTATTGAGGCATATAACCAAGCATTGGCTTTAAACCCTGATTATGCGGAAGTGCACAGTAATATTGGTGAAGTCCTGCGTGATCAAGGGCGTTATGATGAATCCGTGGCCGCCTACAAAGAAGCGCTTAGATTAGATCCAACATTGCCATTGGCAAATTATAGTTTGGCGGTTTATCTGTATGACAGTGGTGATTTGGAACAAGCATTAGCGTATTTCGAAAAATCGCAGTACGCGGACTGGCAAGAGCGAATGCTTTACTGCCTGTACAAAACTAGCAAGTTTGATGAGTTTAAGGCGGGTTTGGATAAACTCAAAAAAACCAAACATACCTCGCCATTCCTCGCGACCTTAACAGGTCATTATGCTGAAAATTTTGGCACCGATAATGACTATAACTTTTGTCCCAATCCGCTGGATTTTGTTTGTCATCTAGATATTCCAGAGCTTAAAGGTGATAGCGAATTACTTAAGCAATTGCTGGCGGATATTGAACAAGCGGATATCGAAGAAAAAAGTCAGGGCCGCTTACACAATGGTGTGCAAAGTGCCGGTAATCTTTTCAAACGACCAGAAGCCTCTTTTCAAAAAGTGGGTGAACTCGTTGTTGATGCAATCAATCGTTATCGTGTGAGTTTTAAAGGCGAAAATTGCATATTCGTGAAGAGTTTTCCAAAGCAGACTGTGATTGCGAGTGCCTGGTACGTCAAAATGAAAACCGGTGGCCATTTGACCTCTCATATTCATGAAGAAGGTTGGGTAAGCGGTTCGTTATATTTGTCTTTACCCAAAAACAAAACGCATGAGCATGAGGGGAGTATTGAGTTATCCACGCATGGCGATGATTACCCGAAGCAGCATGACAACTTCACAACTAAAACCATTGCACCAGAAGTCGGTGATGTTGTGATGTTTCCGTCATCGGTTTTTCATCGCACCATTCCATTTAGCTCAAATGAAGAAAGAATTTGTATTGCCTTTGACTTAAAACCATCGGTCTAAACAACAAGTTGTCTGTGATTGGCTCAGAAAAAACTTATCTAATATGCAAGGAAATCAGCATGACGCAAGCAGTTACGAAATACCTCAGATGGACGCCAGCGGAGATCATGTTGGCGATACTGTTCCTGTTGGCGTCATTGTATTACCACCCTAACTTAGGTGGCGAGGGATTACGGATTCCTCACAACATCACCATTTGGTTAGTAGCAACCATTTTTATTTCTTACAGTTTTCTTAAAGTTTTAAAAACACGTGAATACGTTCTGCCCAAATACCTATGGATGATTGCTGCCTTTCCCATTTTGGCAACACTCAGTGGCTTTATTGCAGGCGTTGAACAGCCTTTGAAATGGCTCTTTCGTCTTTTGTTCATCTGGGGCGGTTTAGCGTTCTTTTTTGCTCTATTTCAAGCGCGTCTTAGTCAAGCTAGGGTTGATAGGCTGTTATTTATCATTGTGATATCTGCATTGATATTTAGTGTTATTGGCTTAATGCAAATCTGGTTAAAGCTTGATATGCCGTTCTTTTTACCTAAAAGTGAAAAGGGCATTCCGACAAGTTTATTTCAACAAATCAATAACATGGCGACCTACCAGGTCACTGCCATTATGATTTCGGTTTATCTCTCCACACGACCGGCATTTAGAAGGATTAATTTAAGAAGTTGGGTACTGATTATTGCCACTTTGTTGGCAGCATTCATTGTTGGTGTATCAGGTTCAAGAATAGGGACTTTAACCTTAATCATCTCGTTAACCGTTGTTCTACCTGTAGTCGTCACCAAATTAAATAAAAACAAAGTATCCCAAGCCTTGTTGTTAGCTGTTGTTATAGGGTTCTTTGGTGGTGCCAATATGCCGGGTGGAGATCGTCTCGTTGATAAGGCGCGGGCGATGCAGTCTGGTTACTCTGGCGAAGCAAGGCTTGGCATGTATGCCATTTCAATGGGATTAATTGCTGAGTCACCATTGGTGGGACATGGTATTGGCAGCTTTGGTCCGGCATGGCAATTTGCCAAACCAGAGTTTTATACCGAAAATCCCGAAGCAAAATTACTCACAAAATATGTAAGTCACCCTCACAACGAGATCATTCAATGGCTTGTAGAAGGTGGTGTTATTGCATTTATTGGAATGGTTCTCGTTGTAATTGGAGTGATTTTAGCTGGTGTGAAAACATCAACCAATAGAGCGATATTATCTGCAGGGATGTTGTTACCAATGGCGTTACATACTCAGGTAGAGCTACCCTTTTATATGTCAGTAATCCATTGGTTCGTTTTTATTATCATTATTTATTCGTTGTTAAACCATAAGACAAATGTTAAACAGATTGGCATTACTAAAGCGGCAATTAACTTAACTAGGTTAACTGTTGTTTCTGTTACTTCATTACTTATTGTTTTTTACGCACATACTTTGCGAGCAAATTGGGATTTTGTTTTTTACTATCAGGGTGAGCAAATGGATACCCCCTTGCCTTACGCATACAAAAACCCATATTTGGGCGATCAGGCGCGTTGGATTGATCTTAGTGCAATTCTGTATTCAAGTATTCAGAGTGGTTTACCGGATAATGTGCGTTATTACACAGTGTGGGGAGAAGAGTTAAAAGCTTCACAACCAGATGTCGACTTATTTATTAAGCTCGTTGATGCTTACGAGTTTTTAGGTGATAAAACTAATTACTGTAGTAATGCACACCAAGCACTTCTCCTTTATCCAGAAGAAACAAGGTTTCAAAACGCAGTTGAATTTTGTAAATACTGACATTAATTGTCGCTTTGTGACGTTCTGGTGATGTTTTTGTGTTAAGAACTATTGGTTAATTATAATAAAAACAATATGTTAAAAGTTGGTACGGATTTGGCTTATACAAATTTGAGCAAAATTTAGAGTTTTTGCTGTTTTCTCAAATCTAAGGAGTAGAAAATGAAACAGGTTCAACATGGTTTTACATTAATCGAGCTGATGATTGTTGTTGCGATTATCGGTATTTTGGCTGCAATTGCATTACCTGCTTACCAAGATTACACAATCCGTGCCAAAGTCCAAGAGGGTGTAAGTATGTCTGCTCCTGCTCGAACTGCATTAGGTATTGCCTGTAGTGAAGGAACGTTAGGTGCAAGTACAAGTAATACTGCATTCGGTTATGGTACAACTGACGCAGGTACTGAGTTTGATACAGACGTTGTGACATCCATTGTAATTGCTCCAGGTACTCCAAACACAGATCAAGCTCTTGTAACTATTACATACAAAGCCATCGGTGGTAGTTCAGGTGTTCCAGTAAACTCGACAGTTATTTACACTGGCAATTGTACAACTACTGGTATGCGCTGGTCTGTTCCTGATGATGCAACAGGCGGCACTATCCCTGCAAAATTTAAACCTTCTACCTAAACATAACTCAGTTTAGTTTGTAGAAGTAGAAACCCTAAAAAGCCCCAGAAAATCTGGGGCTTTTTTATATTGGCTAATCTAAACTAAGTTTTGTTTTGATTGGAGACTTTATGTGGCGAACAATAGTGGCTCATATTTACGTAATCATTATGGCAACGGTTGTAGTTATGACTGGCAATATACTTGCTGATAAATTTGGTGATGGTATTGTTAACTTCTTAAGTGGTTTAGGTAATCAAGCGGCACAAGAAAAAGCCAATATTGAGCAAGGTGTTAAAGACTGGAACAAAAATATGCTTGATTAATTGGCTAGTTAAATCATTTCTCAAATTCATATCCTCAAGTTTTTCGCTTTATCAATAGCAACCAAAACGCATCGTTTTTCACGCTCGCCCAAAAGCATTTACCTGCCATTTTTCCTGGCATTAATGACCAAGCTCGTTTATGTTTTGTCTATTATTCACTTCAAACAACTATAAATATGAATAGAGATGAATCAGGCCATATTATTGTTGGCTGGCGAGAATGGTTGTCTTTGCCTGAATTAGGTATCAATGAAATTAAAGCCAAAGTGGATACTGGCGCACGTACCTCAGCTATCCATGCATTTTCAGTTATACCGTTCGAGCGCGATAATCTGACTTGGGTGCGCTTTGGAGTTCATCCCAATCAAGGGGATACCGAAACTGAAGTGTGGTGTGAAGCACCCGTTTTAGATGAACGCGATGTCACTGACTCTGGTGGTCATACCGAAAAACGCTATGTGATCAAAACATTACTGCAAATTGGTGAAAGCAGTTTTCCCATTGAAGTGACGTTAACCAATCGCGATACGATGCGCTTTAGAATGTTACTTGGGCGAACCGCAATGACCGCTGGTAATATAGTGGTTAATCCCACTCTGTCTTATCTGGCAGGGCAAAATCTCATTGATGTAATTCAGGCGCAGTCGGGTAGTGTGCCGAATGGAGAATCTGCATGAAAATAGGCATTTTGTCGCGCAACCCTAAGTTGTATTCGACGCAGCGATTAGTTGAAGCTGCTGAGGCGCGCGGTCATGAGGTCCATGTTTTAGACGTTTTGCGTTGCTATATGAACATCACCTCGATGAAGCCTGAAGTGCATTACAAAGGTGAAAATTTAACTGGGTTTGATGCCGTTATTCCGCGTATCGGTGCATCTGTCACCTTTTACGGTACAGCTGTACTTCGACAGTTTGAAATGATGGGGGTTTACCCGCTTAACGAATCTGTCGCGATTAGTCGATCTCGCGATAAATTACGTGCACTGCAATTATTATCTCGTAAAGGTATCGGCTTACCGGTTACCGGTTTTGCTCATCGTCCCGATGATGTTGATGACTTAATCAAAATGGTTGGTGGCGCGCCGCTGGTCATTAAATTGCTTGAGGGCACACAAGGTATCGGTGTTGTATTAGCCGAAACACAAGCTGCTGCCGAGAGTGTTATCGAAGCTTTTATGGGCATGAAAGCTAACATCCTTGTTCAAGAATTTATTAAAGAAGCAGGCGGTGCCGACATTCGCTGTTTCGTTATTGGCGATAAAGTGGTTGCTGCCATGAAACGTCAAGGAAAAGAGGGCGAATTTCGCTCTAATTTACATCGTGGTGGTTCGGCTAACCTCATTCGCATTACGCCTGCGGAACGGGCAACGGCTGTGAGAGCGGCAAAAACTATGGGTTTAAACGTCTGTGGTGTCGATTTACTGCGTTCAAACCATGGTCCAGTGGTCATGGAAGTTAACTCTTCGCCAGGACTGGAAGGCATTGAGACTGCTACCAACAAAGATATTGCTACGCAGATAATCGAATTCACCGAAAAAAACGCTAAGTTGGGTAATACCAAAACCCGAGGTCGCGGTTAATGGCGCAGGATTTGATTATTGCCGGTAAGGCAATCAAACCTGGCGAAACCAAAATTGTCGATGTGCCGCTGCCGGATCTCTACATGCACACGGCGTTAAGTATGCCGGTACAAGTGATTCGTGGTCGTCGTGATGGGCCCGTTCTGTTTGTTTCTGGTGCCGTTCATGGTGATGAGATTGTTGGCGTAGAAATCATCCGTAGGCTGATTCGCAGTAAACGGCTAAAAGGGTTGCGAGGCACGTTAATCACCATCCCCGTGGTTAATGTTTATGGTTTTATCAATCAATCACGTTATTTGCCTGACAGACGCGATTTAAATCGTTGTTTCCCGGGGTCTGAAGAAGGTTCTCTCGCTGCACGACTTGCAAATCTATTTATGAGTGAAGTAGTTGATAAGTGTTCCCATGGTATCGACTTACACACTGCTGCCATTCACCGAGATAATCTGCCACAAATTCGTGCGGCATTAGATAGTCCGGGTGTCGAAGAAATGGCCCGCGCGTTTAATGCGCCAGTGATTGTGAACTCAGGCCTTATTGAAGGGTCATTAAGATTTGCCTGCCAAGAAGCTGGCGTGCCAGTTATCGTGTATGAGGCTGGTGAAGCATTAAGATTTAATGAGTTGGCAATTCGTGCTGGTGTGCGTGGTGTTTTGGCAGTGATGCGCAAGATTGGCATGTTAACAGCTAACACCGGCAAACAGTTAAAACCAATCGAACCATTTGTAGCGCGCAGCAGTACCTGGGTTAGAGCGCCACAAAGTGGTATTTTTCGTATGTTAGTTCCCATGGGCGCTCATGTTAAAAAAGGCGATTGTTTGGGGATGGTGGCCGCGCCTTATGGTGGCGAAACCACTGAAACCATGGTTGAGGCCAGTTGTAGTGGTGTCATCATTGGACGAACTAATATTCCATTGGTGAATGAGGGGGAAGCCTTATTTCACATTGCGCGATTTAACCGGCCAGATGAAGTGGCTGACTCAGTCGAGGCATTTAATATTCGACTCGATCCAGCAACCGATACCAGTGTGCCCGAAGAGATGCCAATCATTTAACGAAAAGCCTTGCTGGCATTAGCTTTGCCAGTGTCATAATTGTTTTGCATTTTTGCTTTAAAATAGTGACAATTCCGCGATTTACCTGATACCAAAGGGGGTCAAACTGATGACACAAGCCCAATCCCACGATTCCAATTCAACAGATCTACCCGTTGAATGGGATGCACAACAAAGTAGTAAGCTTTATGGTGTGCGTGACTGGGGTGCGGAATATTTTGATATTTCGGATGAGGGTAATGCCGTTGTTAGTTTAAAAATTGGCGAAAAGAATGTCCAAGTTTCTATCTTGGATATCGTCAATGGTATGAAAGAACGCGGCCTTGATATGCCTGCGGTTCTGCGTATCGAAAACCTGCTTGATATTCGTATTACTCAAATCAACGAAGCGTTTGCTCGCGCCATTGAAGATGCTGGTTATCAAAGCCAATATCGTGGTGTATTCCCGATTAAAGTTAACCAACAATGTCATGTAATCGAAGAGATTGCTGATTACGGTCGTCGTTATCACCATGGTTTAGAAGCCGGTAGTAAAGCTGAGCTGATTATTGCGATTTCACAGTTACGTGATCACGATAGTCTCATCATCTGTAATGGCTACAAAGACGAAGAGTTCATTGAACTTGGACTTTATGCGCGTCAGATGGGTATTAAGTGCTTTTTCGTTTTAGAAACAGCCACTGAATTACAAACCATTTTAGAACGTAGTAAAGCATTGGGTATCGACCCACTAATCGGTATGCGTATCCGCCTTGCGTCAACAGTGGAAGGTCACTGGAATGGTGACAGCGGTGATCGCTCGATCTTTGGTTTGTCTACAAATGCATTATTAGAAGTCGTTGAACAGCTTAAACAAGCTGACATGCTGCATTGCCTGCAGTTATTACATAGTCATTTAGGTTCGCAGATCCCGAATATTCGTAATATTCGTAGTGGTGTTATGGAAGCTTGCCGTTTTTACACTGGCTTGATTGAAGAGGGAGCGCCTATGGGCTACCTCGACTTGGGCGGTGGTTTAGCGGTTGACTATGAAGGTACGCGCTCAAATAGCACACACTCAATGAACTATGGTTTGGATGAGTACTGTTACAATATCATCGAGACACTACAAGAGTGTTTAGATCCACTCGAAATTCCACATCCAGTGATTATTTCTGAGTCGGGTCGAGCTTTGGTTGCTTACTCTTCAATGCTGTTATTTAACGTACTGGAAGTGCGTGATCATAAGCCGGGTAAAATTCCAGAAGCCGCACCAGAAGATAGTCATGACATGATTATTAATCTGTACTCGGTCATGAATAATGTAACAGTTCAGAATCTCCAAGAGTGTTACAACGACTCGTTGTACTACCGTGATGAGCTACGTGAGCTTTTCCATCATGGTCAGGCCACATTGCGAGATCGTGCACTCGCTGAAAACTTGGCGTTAGCGATTTGGGAGAAAATCTCTGAGTTGCTGCCACAAGCACGCCGTATTTCTGCTGAACTCGAAAACCTACCTGAATTACTGTCTGATATTTACTACGGTAACTTCAGCTTATTCCAGTCATTACCAGACATTTGGGCAATTGATCAGTTATTCCCGATCATGCCGATTCATCGCTTAAATGAAGCACCAACGCGTGCGGCTGTTTTGGCGGATATGACCTGTGATTGTGATGGGAAGATTGATTCGTTTTCTTATGAAGACGGTATTCATAAAACACTGCCACTTCACCCATTAAAAGAAGGTGAAGAGTATTACCTTGGCGTCTTTTTGGTCGGTGCTTACCAAGAAACCTTGGGCGATTTACATAACTTGTTTGGTGATACCAACGTTGTCAGTGTCCATATTAACGAAGATGGCAGCTTTGACTTTATCCGTGAGTTCCATGGTGACAGTATTGCTGACGTTTTGAGTTACGTTGAGTACGACCCTAAAGTCATGCAGGAGCAGTTCCGCAAGCTTGCTGAGCAGGCGGTTCGTGACGGTAAAATTTCAGTCTCTATGCGCCAGCAAATGCTACGTGCTTTCAATGACAGCTTGAATGGTTACACCTTTTTTGAAAGATGATTAGATTCATCAATTTTTCACCCATTTGCGTTATAGCTAAGTTTTAATCAAGGATTTTAATTGCTATGTCTAAAGTATTGATTATTGGTGCCGGCGGCGTCGGCGGCGTAGTTACCCATAAGTGCGCTCAGTTACCAGAAGTCTTTTCAGAAATCGTGCTGGCCAGTCGTAATGAAGACAAATGTAAAGCGATTGCGGCGCAGTTATCACGCCCAATTCGTACCGCAAAAGTCGATGCTGACAATGTGCCTGAGTTAACGGCTTTACTAAATCAAGAAAAACCAGATTTAGTCATCAATGTTGCTTTGCCATATCAAGATCTGACCATCATGGATGCATGTTTGGCAGCCGGTGTTGATTATTTGGATACAGCCAACTATGAGCCGCTTGATACGGCTAAGTTTGAATACAAATGGCAGTGGGCTTACCGCGAAAAATTTGAAAAAGCAGGCTTGATGGCTTTATTAGGTAGCGGTTTTGATCCCGGTGCAACGAATGTATTTACTGCTTACTTAGCGAAGCATTACTTCGATGAAATTCATGAGCTGGATATTATCGATGTGAATGGTGGTGATCACGGTTACCCATTTGCGACCAACTTCAATCCAGAAATCAATATTCGAGAAGTCACAGCTGAATGTCGTCACTGGGAAAATGGTGAGTTTGTCACAACACCAGCGATGTCGAAGAAAGCGAGTTTTAGCTGTCCTGAAAATGTTGGTACCTACAATATTTACCGTATGTATCATGAAGAGTTGGAATCATTGGTTGTTAACTTCCCAACGCTGAAGCGTGCCCAGTTTTGGATGAGCTTCGGTGAAAGCTACCTGAAACACCTTGAAGTGTTAGGCAATGTTGGCATGACCGGTATTGAAGCTGTTGAGTTTAATGGTCAACAAATCGTACCAATCCAATTCTTGAAAGCATTGTTACCTGATCCATCAACTTTAGGTCCGCGTACCAAAGGCAAAACTTGTATTGGCTGTATTGTTAAGGGTGTTAAAGACGGTAAAACCAAAACGGTTTACCTCTACCAAATCAAAGATCACCAAGATTGCTATGCTGAGGTTCAATCACAAGCTATCTCATATACCACCGGTGTACCGGCGATGATTGGCGCCAAAATGATGCTGGAAGGTAAATGGAAAAAAGCGGGTGTTTGGAATATTGAACAATTTGATCCAGACCCATTCATGGCTGATTTAAATGAATATGGTTTGCCATGGAATGTTGTCGAGCTGGATACGTTCGACCTCGATAAATAAGCAACCGAAAAATATTTTTTAGTTTAAGTTTACTTTTTAGGTTTTTGATATTTAATGCAATTTACAGATTTTACTAAGCTTGATTTAAGTCGGCTGCCTTCACCATGTTTTGTTGTTGATGAAGTCGCTGTTGAGCGAAATTTACGTATTTTGCATGATGTACAAACCCGTAGTGGCGCTAAAGTTTTGGCTGCATTAAAAGCCTTTTCAATGTGGTCTTTGGCGCCATTAACAGCAAAGTATCTAAGTGGTACTTGTGCGAGTGGTTTACATGAAGCACGTCTAGGTCACGAAGCCTATGGTGGTGAGGTGCATGTTTTTGCGGCTGCATTCAGCCAAGAAGATATCACTGAGTTATTAACCTTTGCGCATCACATAGTTTTTAATTCATGTGGCCAGTGGCGGCGTTTTCGTGATGAATGTCTGGAAATGCAGCAACAACGGTCTGAATTGACGTTTGGTTTACGGATTAATCCAGAACACTCAGAAGGCGCCGTGCCAATCTACGATCCATGTGCACCAGGCTCACGTCTTGGTATTCCATTGTCGCAACTAGATGAGTCGTTATTGGATGGTATCAGTGGCCTGCATTTTCACACTTTGTGCGAACAGGGCTTTGAACCATTAGAGCGGACGGTCACAGCCGTTGAAGAGAAGTTTGGGCATTTGCTGCCACAAATGCAGTGGGTGAATTTTGGCGGTGGTCATCACATCACTGCACCCGGCTATAACATCGATGGCTTAGTGGATTTAATCAAAGCATTTAAAGCGCGCCATGATGTTGCTGTTTACCTTGAGCCGGGGGAGGCTGTTGCTATCGGCACGGGAGTCTTGAGCTGTGAAGTACTCGATATCACTTGGAACCACCTAAATCAGGCAATTTTAGATACGTCTGCAACTTGTCATATGCCAGATACGTTAGAGATGCCGTATCGTCCAGACATTACCGGCGCAGGACTGCCAGAAGAAAAAGCCCATACCTACCGTTTAGGTGGTTTAACCTGTCTTGCTGGTGACGTTATTGGCGATTACAGTTTTGATGCGCCTTTAGAAATTGGTCAACGTATCGTTTTTGAAGATATGGGTCACTATACGATGGTTAAGACCACCACATTTAATGGCACCAAATTGCCTTCATTAGCAATTTGGAATAGCGAAACCGATGCCCTGAAAGTCGTTAAGACATTCGGTTATGAAGATTTTAAAGAGCGTTTATCATGAGTGTTGAACTGGACGAACAATTCCCAATTTTCCTTGGTTCTGAGATTGATCAGGGACATCCTCAACAGGCAATGTTTCATGTATTGCCAGTGCCTTATGAAAAAACAGTTTCTTACGGAGGTGGTACCAATTTAGGGCCATCGGCGATTTTGAATGCCTCTTGGCAGTTAGAAAAATGGGATGGTAAATCGAGTCCTTGTGATTTAGGAATCCACACCTGCCCACCAGTTGATTGCAGTGTTGCCCCTGAACAGGTGATGGAAAACATCGCGAGTGCAACCGCCAACATCATTAAAAACGGTGGTATTCCGGTTATTTTGGGTGGCGAGCATTCAGTGACCTACGGCGTTATTCAAGGCTTAAAAGCCGCGGGTATTGATGACTTTGGTATTGTGCAAATCGATGCTCACTGCGATTTACGTCACGCCTATGAAGGTGACATTTTGAGTCATGCCTCAGTTATGAAACGTGCCGTTGATATGGGGATTCCACTGTATCAACTAGGTATTCGTGCTTACTGTGAAGAAGAAAAACAAGTTCGTGAAGACTTTGGTGTTTATTACCAAGACAGTGATGAGTTAGTGCCAAACAACATTAATAGCATTACCTTACCTGATGATTTTCCAGAAAAAGTATTCTTTACATTAGATGTCGATGGCATGGATCCAAGTGTGTTTCCATCAACTGGTACGCCAGTGCCGGGTGGTTTGAGCTGGTATCAAACACTAAATTTATTTGAGTCTGTCGCCAAGCAAAGACAAATCATTGGTTTCGACATTATGGAGTTTGCGCCAATCGAAGGCTTCCATGCTTACGACTTTGCAGCATCTTTGTTGACCTATAAGTTAATGGGAATTACTGCGCGTCATCGTAACTGAGTCGATGACGTCAATTTCATAATCAACATCTGATTTCAGTGGTGAGTTAGGCTGAGCAGCGAATTTACACTTTTTGCTTTTCTTTGAAGTGTTTACACGCTAAAATCCGCCGTTTTTTTAATCCACGGGATCTGCACCATGAACCAAGCAACCGTTACTTTGCTGCAAGACTATTACGCTGCCTTTAATCGTCAAGATATGGACGCTTTTTTGGCAATGCTGACTGATGACGTTATCCATGACGTTAACCAAGGCGGCCGTGAAGTTGGTAAAGAAAAATTCTCTGCGTTTATGGATCGCATGAACGCTCACTACAAAGAGCAAATCGTTGATATCTCAATCACAACCAACGATGCTGGTGACCGTGCTGCAGTTGAATTCACAGTATTGGGTGAATACTTAAGCACAGACGAAGGTTTGCCAGAAGCTGCTGGTCAAAAATATGACCTGCCTGCAGGTGCTTTCTTTGTAATCCGTGATGGCAAAGTTGCTCGCATCACTAACTACTACAACCTGGAAGACTGGATCAAACAAGTCGTAGGTTGATCAAACCTGAATTGCGGTGCCGCCTATGGCGGCATCGTATTCCCGTCACAAATCCTAACCGAGTTTTATGATGCTGGAATTGAAACGTCTTTCGGGCGAAGCACTTAAACAATACATTCCTGAATTAGCCAGTTTACGAATCGAAGTTTTTAGAGACTTTCCGTATTTGTATGATGGCGATACCGAATACGAAGCACGTTACTTACAAACCTACATCGAATGTAAAGACAGCGTCATTGTGCTGGCTTTCGATGGCGATAAAGTTGTTGGTGCGTCAACTGGTATTCCACTGAAATATGAAACTGATGAAGTAAAGGCGCCGTTTATTAAAGCGGGTCTTGATGTCGATAAGATTTTTTATTGTGGTGAGTCGGTTTTAATTTCTAAATATCGTGGTCAAGGTGCTGGTGTTGCCTTTTTTGATCATCGTGAAGCCCATGCTCGTGAGCTAGGTGGTTATACTCATAGCTGTTTTTGTGGTGTTCAACGCCCTGAAGATCACCCACGTCGCCCAGCAGGTTTCAAACCATTAGACAATTTTTGGCGTAAACGTGGTTATGAGAAGCATCCAGAACTACATACCACCTTTAGTTGGAAAGAAATTGGCGAAGACATTGAGTCACCAAAGCCAATGACTTTCTGGATGAAAGCCCTTTAAGTTTTATTGCGCCTGCAGCTAAGCAGGTCAGATATTCGGAATTTTGATGAGTAAAGTAAAAGTCGCTGCGGCGCAGTACGACATTGGTTTTTTTAACCAATGGACGGATTTTGCTGAAAAATTACACCAGTGGGTAAAAGAAGCTGCGGAAGTAGAAGCCAAATTATTGGTATTCCCAGAATACGGCAGTATGGAATTGGCATCACTATTTGGTGAGTCAGTTTACAAAGACTTAGGTCAGCAATTGCATGCGATGCAAGATGTTTATGCCCAGTGGCAAGACTTACATGTTGAGTTGGCTCGTCAATACGATTTGATGATTTTGGGTAGTACTTTCCCTGTTCTGCAAACCGATGGTTCATTCCGTAATCGCGCGAATCTTTATTCCCCAGACGGTCTGGTTGGTTTTCAAGATAAACTGATCATGACACGCTTTGAAAATGAGCAATGGCTGATTAATGCTGGCGCTGATATTAAAGTGCTAGAAACTGACATCGGTAAGATTGGCATTAACATCTGCTACGACAGTGAGTTTCCTTTAATTGCTAACCAGCAAGTTAAAGCCGGTGCAGATTTGATTTTGGCACCAAGCTGTACTGATACCGAAGCAGGTTTTTATCGTGTGCGTATCGGTTGCCAGGCGCGCGCATTAGAAAATCAATGTTATGTCGTGCAGTCACCAACATTTGGTAAAGCAGCATGGTCAGAAGCCGTTGATGTCAACACTGGTCGTGCCAGCATTTACACGCCAGTTGATTACGGTTTTCCAGATAATGGCATCCTTGTTGAAGGTGTAGGTGATAAGCCAGGTTGGGTATATGCCGACTTGGATTTAGCGGAAATTGCCCGCGTTCGCCAAGAAGGTCAGGTATTTAATTACCGTGACTGGCCAAAACAAACAACACTCAACGCGCCTAAATAACTCTCTAACACCGCATTAATGCGGTGTTTTTTTGTCTGAGATGGGGATAACCACACTCACCGTGTGGATGAAGCCTTTGAGGGCAAGGCGTAAAATACGAAACAAATATTTGGTTTTTCAGGAGTCAGCATGACCAACCCCGAGCAAGTGAAGCAATTGATTGAAGGCTTTATCGATCCCTCTACCGAAATGTCGTTAGCAGAGAGTAAAGCGGTTATCAAAGTTGATGGTGATAACGTCACCGTGACACTTGGTTATCCATGCAAAGGCTATCAAGACGAATTAGCATCACAAATCAAAGCACTATTGGCTGACAATGGTGTGAATGCTGATGTGTCTGTTGGCTTTAAAGTGATTAAACATAAAGTTCAGCAGGGTGTGCCAGCGCTGGAAAATGTGAAAAACATTATTGCCGTTGCCTCCGGTAAAGGTGGTGTGGGTAAATCAACAACGTCGGTGAATCTTGCATTAGCATTGGCAGCAGAAGGCGCCAAAGTCGGTATTCTTGATGCCGATATTTATGGCCCTAGCCAGCCACGCATGTTGGGTACAACCCAACGTCCAGAATCTGCTGACGGTAAAACGATTGAGCCCATTGAAAGCTTTGGTTTGCAAAGTATGTCAATTGGTTTTCTGATCGATGAAGAAGAGCCAATGATCTGGCGTGGTCCAATGGTCACACAAGCATTACAGCAAATGCTTGGCGATACCAACTGGCAGTCATTAGATTATTTGGTTATCGACTTGCCACCAGGTACCGGTGATATTCAATTGACGTTATCGCAAAAAGTCCCTGTCAGTGGTGCCGTAATCGTAACAACGCCTCAAGATATTTCTTTACTTGATGCGCGTAAGGCCTTGAAGATGTTTGAGAAGGTCAAAGTGCCGGTCTTGGGCGTTGTTGAAAATATGAGCACCCATATCTGTAGCCAATGTGGTCATGAAGAGCACATCTTCGGTGCCGGTGGTGGTCAGGCCATGGCAACGCAATACGACGTGAACATGTTGGGTAGCCTGCCTTTAGATATTAATATTCGTGAAGATGCTGATAATGGTGAGCCAACAGTCGTGAAAAATCCTGATGGTGATATTGCGATGGCCTACAGAGCAATCGCTCGTCGAATCGCTGCGAACTTGGCGAAACAAGGTAAAGATTATTCTGCTGCATTCCCAAATATTGTGATTAAGAACGATTGATCGCTATTATGGTTTTTTTGACAAAGGGTTTTGTGAGTACTTATGAGTATTAAGTCAGACAAATGGATTCGCCGGATGGCTGAGCAGGGCATGATTTCGCCTTTTGAACCGGGCCAAATTCGTGAGCGTGATGGTAACCGTATTATCTCTTATGGCACATCAAGCTACGGCTATGATGTTCGCTGCTCAACTGAGTTTAAGATTTTTACCAATATCAACTCGGCGATTGTGGATCCGAAAAACTTCGACGCCAATAGTTTCGTCGATGTGAATTCTGATGTTTGTATCATTCCACCAAACTCTTTTGCGCTGGCACGTACGGTCGAGACTTTCCGCATTCCACGTAATGTTTTGACGGTGTGCTTAGGTAAGTCCACCTATGCTCGCTGCGGCATCATTGTTAATGTCACGCCACTAGAGCCTGAATGGGAAGGGCAAGTGACATTAGAATTTTCTAATACCACGCCATTACCAGCAAAAATTTATGCCAACGAAGGTGTGGCACAAATGTTGTTTTTTGAATCTGACGAAGTTTGTGATACGTCTTATGCAGATCGGGGTGGTAAATACCAAGGTCAGAGCGGCGTAACGTTACCAAGATCTTGAGCAATATAGGGATGCTGATGCCAAGGTTATCAATCCCTGTTATTGCTGGTTTAGCCGTTTTATTGTCGGCTTGTGAGGCGCCATCTCCTGATATATCGCAGTGGCGGCATAGTAAGAGTAGTTATGCCGCTGAGTTTTCAAACGATGGTCAATTGCTATTGTCAGGCAGCACCAATACGGCTGCGCGCCTATGGGATACAACCACTAACCAAATCAAATACGATTGGCAAAATAATGCAGATAATAGTATTGGCACACAAGCTGTTGCTTTTTCTGCGGATGCAAAACGTGCGGCAACCGTCGAATATGACAAAGTCTTGGTTTGGGATATTGATTCTGGGAAGCCCCTTAACCGTTTAGCATTTCCAATGCGTGTTAACGACATTGATTTGTCACCCGAAGGCGATTTTTTATTGATTGCCTTGGCGAATCATACAGCCATTTATTTTGATATCGCTGCTAACCAAGTTCGACAGATATTTGTTCACGATGGCAGCCCAATCAACTCTGAAATTAATCAACCAGTTAATACGGTAAGTTTTTCTCCTGATGGGAAGCTCGCACTAACAGGTGGTGACGACTTCATGGCACGTCTGTGGAACATTGAAACCGGCGAGCAGCTCCATAGTTGGAAACATCATAATCGCGTTAACTTAGTCAAATTCGAGCCGCAAGGTCGTTTTGTTATTACTGCAGGTGATACTGACCAAACCCATTTGTGGGCTATGCCTAATGGTGATTTACAAGCAAGCCTTCGCACCTCGCCGTGGCCTAAAGAATGGCCACTACCAAATTTCCCAATCTTCGATTACACCACAACCGCAGTTAACTTTTCCGCCGACGGCACTTTACTGATCACGGGGCATAGTAACGAGCGCGTGTGTATTTGGCGTTTGCCAAACGGTGATAAACAACAATGCTGGAAAGTCGCCAGGCAAAATGAATTGAGTCCAGGCATCATTATCCAAGCGGTCAGCTTTAGAAATAACGATAATTCGGTATTGGCGATTGGTGGTGATGGTTATGCCCAACAGTGGCCATGGCGGTAACGTATATGTATAAACTGGTTTTTTATGTTCCCGAAACCCACAAAGAGCGTGTCAAAAAAGCCATTTTTGATGCGGGCGCGGGGCAATTTAATGGTTATGATAGCTGTAGCTGGGAAACACTAGGCACAGGTCAATTTCGTCCACTTGACGGTAGTCAGCCGTTTATTGGTCAACAAGGTGAAATTGAACAAGTTAACGAATATCGTGTCGAAGTGATTTGCCCTGATGACATTTTAAAACCAGTTATCACGGCATTGTTACTTGCACACCCCTATGAAGTGCCTGCTTATGAATGCTGGCCGATTAAAACAATTGAGGATTTACGATAAATGAACGCCCCGTTGGTGCCGCAGACGATTCGCTTAGCTGATTATCAACCACCTGCTTATTTGGTTGATAACGTCACGTTGCACTTTGCTTTAGATCCTGCAAAAACCATTGTCAGTAGCAAACTGATGATGCGTCGTAATCCTGAAGGTCAGGGTGGGGAATTAAAGCTAGATGGTGAGCAGTTAAAATTATTGTCGATCAAATTAGATGGTGATACGCTGGGTGCAAACCAGTATCAACGCTCTGATAATCAGCTGATGCTGCCTAAAGTCCCTGAGCAATTTACGCTGGAAATTGAAACTGAAATTTACCCTGATCAAAACACTGCGTTAGAAGGCTTGTATCACTCGGGCTCGATTTTATGCACGCAGTGTGAAGCCGAAGGTTTTCGTCGGATTACTTATTACCCAGATCGTCCTGATGTGATGTCAGTGTTTACCGTCACGATTGAGGCTGACAAAGCGAGTTGGCCAAATTTGTTATCAAACGGTAATCAGCAAGCGGCTGGCGAAGCGGCTGATGGCCGTCATTGGGTGCAATGGCATGATCCACATCCAAAACCAGCTTATCTGTTTGCTTTGGTTGCTGGTGACTTGTATTGCCAGGAAGATAGCTTTACCACGCAAAGTGGTCGCGAGGTCAAACTGCAGATTTTTGTTGATCCTGAAAATCACCATAAGTGTGACCATGCTTTAACGTCACTAAAACAATCGATGCGTTGGGATGAAGAAGCTTACGGCCGTGAGTATGATTTAGATGTCTTTATGATCGTAGCCGTTAACGATTTCAATATGGGCGCGATGGAAAACAAAGGCCTGAATATTTTCAATGCCGCCTGCGTTTTAGCCAGTCCAGAAACGGCTACAGATGCTGATTTCTATACCATTCAAAGTATTGTCGGTCATGAGTACTTTCACAACTGGTCTGGTAATCGTGTTACCTGTCGCGACTGGTTCCAGTTAAGCCTGAAAGAAGGCTTTACTGTTATGCGGGATCAGTCATTCAGTGCTGATCTCAATTCTGCTGCAGTACAACGTATCGATGATGTCGATATGTTACGTCGTATGCAGTTTGCAGAAGATGCTGGTCCAATGGCACATCCTGTCCGTCCCGACAGTTATATCGAGATCAGTAACTTCTATACCGTAACGATTTACGAGAAGGGCGCCGAAGTCGTCAGAATGTTAAAAACATTGGCTGGTGATGAAGGCTTCCGTAAAGGCACTGATCTTTACTTTGACCGTCATGATGGTCAAGCAGTGACAACCGATGATTTTGTTGCTGCTATTGAAGATGCTAATAAACTTGATTTAAGCCAATTCAAACGTTGGTACTCACAAGCTGGTACACCGACACTTTCAGTCGAAAGTAACTATGATGCAGCAGCGAAAACTTTCAGTGTGACCTTGTCTCAAACTTGCCCTTCAACGCCAGGCCAGACTGAAAAATTACCGTTTATGATGCCGGTGGCAGTTGGTCTTATTGGTCAATCAGGACAAAGTCTGGCACTTCAATTACAAGGCGAAACAAACGCCTCGGATGCAGAAACGCGAGTTCTGTTATTAACCGAAGCTAGCCAAACATTTACGTTTATCAATGTCGATGAGCTGCCATATTTGTCGGTGCTTCGTGGGTTTTCGGCGCCAGTTAAATTAAATCAGCCTCGAGATAATGCTGAACTTGCATTTATGATGGCCAAAGACGCTGACAGCTTTAACCGTTGGGATGCCGGTCAGACGTTATTTATCAACGTCATGTTAGCCATGGTTGCTGATTATCAATCGGGTAAATCGCTTGAAGTGCCAGACTTGTTAATTGAACAATTACGGGCAGTTCTAAAACAAGTGGAACAAGATCCGGCGCTAACGGCACGAATGTTGTCGTTACCAACTGAAAACTATTTAGCGGCGCAAATGGATGTCGCTAATGTTGATGCGATTCATGCCGTGCACCAGCAGGTAGAGCTTGCGATTGCAAAAGCATTAAAAGCGCAATTTGAAGCCATATATCAACAGCTTAATGTGAAACGAGAGTATCGCTTTGCGGCTGAGGATATGGCGCAGCGTAGTTTGAAAAATATTTGTCTGTCATATCTGATGGCAACCAAAGATCCAATGCAGACACAACGTTGTCTTAAGCAAATGAAGCAAGCAGACAACATGACTGATTTGTTGGCAGGTTTACGGCAAATGGTGGATGTTGACGGCTCTGAACGCCAACAGGCATTACAATCGTTTTACCATCAGTGGCAACATGACCGCCAAGTGGTTGATAAATGGCTCACGGTTCAAGTTTTATCAACCTTGCCGGGTACACTGCATCGTGTAAAAGGCTTGTTGCAACACGAAGCGTTTAGCATCAAAAACCCGAATAATGTGCGTGCCGTGATTGGCCAATTCTGTCGTAATAACCCATCACAGTTTCATGCTAAAGATGGCAGTGGTTACAAATTCTTAGCTGAGCAAATTCTGATCTTGGATAAGCTCAACCCACAGGTTGCTGCACGTCAGTTAGGTGCATTTAACTCATGGCGTCAATACGATGAAGCACGCCAGGAAAAAATGCGCTCAGCATTACAGTCGATCGCAAAACAACCCGATCTGTCTTCTGATGTGTTTGAAATCGTTAACAAATATCTTGCGAGTTAATCATGGCGTTTTCATTACACAAGCAGTTAGCTAATGACACTATTGAGGTTGGTGATCTGCCGCTTTGCCAGATTTTGCTGATGAATGATGCGCGATTCCCATGGTTAATTCTGGTGCCGCGTCGTGAACAAATGAGTGAAATGTTTGATTTGTCGATGAAAGATCAGCAACTGCTATTACAAGAAACCTCATTTGTCGCCGAGCGCCTAAAAGACCTTACCGGTGCCGATAAAATGAATATGGCAGCTTTGGGTAACCAAGTGCCACAGCTACATGTGCATGTGATTGCAAGATTTAAGGATGATCCAGCTTGGCCTGCGCCAGTGTGGGGAAATGGCAAAGCGGTTGCCTATCCTGAAAAGGAAAAACAAAAAGCGATAGCAGATTTACAGGATTTATTTGCAGGTTTTCTGGTGAGTGGACAGAAAGTTAACATTTAGCATGCAAGTTGGCCGTGATCAGGCCATGCGTTATTACCGAGGCGAAGCATTATCGGTACGTGTGGTCACAGATAGCGGTCAATCAATCCAGTTTCCCGCATCCCATATCAGAAGATTTATTGGTCAGCATGGTATCAGTGGTCGTTTTCAAATCCTGATTGATACTAATAACAAGCTCAAATCAATCGAGCGTATTGGTTAAGGTTTGGCATTTTTTTCACGCTTGATTAGCGCAAGTTCACTGCCTGATACGATGTCATGCCAGCTCAATTTATCGGCACTAAACCACTGCCAAGCAAAGCCTAACCCGGCGGGCAGCCAAGAAAAAATCGACACGACAAAACGTAATCCAGCTTGTTGCCAATTAATGCCGGTTTGATTGCCACTTATCAAATAGACCTGCCATGCGCGCATGCCTAAAGTTTGGCCGCCATGGGTCCAAAACCAGCCATAGAATACAAAGGCAACGCCGAGTAGATAGATAAAAAAGAACGGATTGCGCGCACCAATTGCTTCACCACCATTAAAAGCGACAGCAATACCAGCAGCCACCATTAGCGCGGATAACAGCAGTAATGAGTCATATAGCAAGATGCCAAGCAGGCGAAGCGGGCTAGGGCGTTGAATAGTTGAAGCAGTGATTGACATAGTGGCTCAATTTTATTGGGCTAAAAATGGCCTATAAAGTATCATATTCGGTTTCGTTTTCTGTGAATCGGGTTTCAAATGTTGCATCTGATCGGCCAATCGGCTTTTTCTGCGTTTCGTATCGAGAAATTACTGCGTGGATTGCGCGCTGAATTACCTGATATCACTGGGGTACGCAGCGAATATCGTTATTTTGCTGAGATTGAAAATGACGGCCAATTGTCAGCATCAGATTTAACGACATTACAAACATTGTTGGTTGCTGAGAGTAAAGATTCTGTCGCAGCTAGTGATGAAACACTGTTACTTGTCACGCCGCGTCCGGGCACAATTTCACCATGGTCAAGTAAAGCGACTGATATCGTCCATAACAGTGGCCTTGTCGATGTTAAGCGTGTTGAGCGTGGTATTGCTTTCTTTGTGCAAACCAAACATGCGATTAACGCAGAACAAAAACAGCTAATCGCCGCTAAGCTACATGACCGCATGATTGAGTCGGTTTTTGACGATGTGGATGATGCTGAACAATTGTTTATGCATACAGCGCCGAGACCATTGTTATCTGTAGATATTTTGGGCGGTGGCCGCCAAGCATTAGTAAATGCCAACATTGATATGGGTTTGGCACTGGCTGATGATGAAATTGATTATTTGTTTGATAACTTTTCAGCATTAAATCGTAACCCGAACGATATCGAGCTAATGATGTTTGCCCAAGCAAACTCAGAGCACTGTCGCCATAAGATTTTCCGTGCTGATTGGGTCATTGATGGTAAGCCGCAAGAACGCAGCTTGTTTGACATGATTCGTTACACACATGAACAACATCCAGAGGGTGTTGTTAAAGCTTATAACGATAACTCATCAGTTATCGAAGGCCCTCGTAGCCATCGTTTTCAGGTCAATATGGCCGACAACCATTACTGCTATGAAGGTGAAGTCCAACATATTCTGATGAAGGTGGAAACCCACAACCACCCAACCGCTATTTCACCATTCCCGGGCGCAGCAACGGGGGCCGGTGGTGAGATTCGTGACGAAGGTGCAACTGGTCGTGGCTCTAAACCAAAAGCCGGTATGACTGGTTTCACCGTTTCAAACTTACATATCCCGGGCTTTGAACAGCCTTGGGAAATCCCATACGGTAAACCTGCTCGTATGGCTTCTGCATTACAAATCATGATTGATGGCCCACTTGGTGGTGCTGCGTTTAATAATGAGTTTGGTCGTCCAAACCTGTGTGGTTATTTCCGTACATACGAAGCCAATGTGCCATCTGATAGTGGTTTTGAAGTGCGTGGTTACCACAAACCAATCATGGTTGCCGGTGGAATGGGCACCATCCGTCCACAACACGTTGAAAAACATCTGATGAAACCTGGCACGCAATTAATCGTGCTGGGTGGCCCTGCAATGTTAATTGGTCTCGGCGGTGGTGCAGCATCATCTGTCGCCTCTGGTACTAGTGAAGAAGGTTTAGACTTTGCGTCAGTTCAGCGTGGCAACCCTGAAATGGAACGTCGTTGTCAGGAGGTTATTGACCGTTGTGTGGCGTTAGATGACAAAAACCCGATTGTCTCCATCCATGACGTTGGTGCCGGTGGTTTGTCGAATGCCTTCCCAGAATTAGTCGATGACAGTGGTCGTGGTGGTAAATTCGAACTACGTGTCATTCCAAATGATGAGCCGGGCATGTCACCAATGGAAATTTGGTGTAATGAATCGCAAGAACGTTATGTTTTAGGTGTTAGCCCAGACGATGTTGAAGTGTTTCAGGCTATCTGTGAGCGTGAACGTTGCCCATGGGCGATTGTGGGTGAAACGACAGATGAACAACACCTAATGTTAGGTGATGCGGTATTTGAAAATAATCCTATCGATATGCCGTTGTCATTGCTGTTAGGTAAGCCGCCTAAAATGCTGCGTGATGTTAAACATCACAGCAAGCCAAAGCCAGAATTGGAACTAGATGGCATCACTGTACCAATGGCGTTGGAGCGTGTTCTAAAATTACCAACAGTCGGTAGCAAAAGTTTCCTAATCACCATTGGTGACCGCAGTATTACTGGCCTGGTTGCACGTGATCAGATGGTTGGTCCATGGCAGGTACCGGTAGCTGACTGCGCCGTGACTTTGGCAGATCACCACGGTTTATTGGGTGAAGCAATGTCGATGGGCGAACGTACACCATTAGCCGTTATTGATGCACCTGCATCAGGCCGTATGGCGATTGGTGAGGCGCTAACGAATATTGCTGCTGCTGATATTGCTAAACTGGGTGATATTAAGATGTCAGCAAACTGGATGGCTGCTTGTGGTCATGGTGGTGAAGATGCATTGCTATATGACACTGTCAAAGCAGTGGGTATGGAATTATGCCCACAGTTAGGCATTGCTATACCAGTTGGTAAAGATTCTTTATCAATGAAGACTGTGTGGCAGGAAGAGGGCGAAACTAAAGCCGTTACATCGCCACTGTCATTGATTATCAGTGCCTTTGCACCTGTGACTGATGCCAGCAAAACCTTAACACCGCAATTACGCACAGACTTAGGTGACACCAAATTAATTTATATCGATTTAGGACACGGCCATAACCGTTTAGCCGCTTCGGCATTGGCACAGGTTTATCAACAAACAGGCCATAGAGGTCCAGATGTTGATGATGCCAAAACATTGAAAAATTTCTTTGCGGCCATGCAAGTCTTGAAACAGGACAGTTTACTGCTTGCCTATCATGATCGCAGTGATGGTGGTCTGGCGACCACCTTGTGTGAAATGGCATTTGCAGGCCACTGTGGTTTAGATATTGAGTTGAATGGCTTGGGTGATGCCTTACCGGTCTTGTTTAACGAAGAGTTAGGTGCGGTCATACAGGTTCGTGCTGAGCATCAAGACACTGTTTTGGAAGTTCTGGCCCAATTTGCGCTAGATAAGCACAGCCATCTAATTGGCGCGCCTAGTGAGTCACAAGATATTGCAATTCAGGTTAACGGCCAAAGCGTATTGAAGCAGAAACGTGCGACATTACAACGTTTCTGGACTGAAACCAGCTATCGCATGCAAGCACTGCGTGATAACCCAGATTGTGCTGAGCAAGAGTTCGCCACCTTAAATGATGAAAATGATCCGGGTCTCTTTGCCAAGCTGAGTTTTGATATCAGCGAGCAAGTTGCCGCACCATTTATTGTCGGCGGTCACCGGCCGAAGATTGCTATTTTGCGTGAGCAAGGTGTTAACGGTCAGTTAGAAATGGCTGCAGCATTTGATCATGCTGGATTCACGGCAATTGACGTTCACATGAGTGATATTGTCGAAGGTCGTATTACACTGGCCGACTTTAAAGGCTTAGTTGCCTGTGGTGGTTTCTCATACGGTGACGTACTGGGCGCTGGTCGTGGTTGGGCAAGTACCGTGTTGTTTAATGCCCGTGCTCGTGATGAGTTTGCTGCCTTTTTCAACCGCGAAGATACTTTTGCATTAGGTGTCTGTAATGGTTGTCAAATGCTGTCACAACTAACCGAGCTGATTCCAGGTAGTGAACATTGGCCACGCTTTAACCGTAACTTGTCTGAGCAGTTTGAAGCACGTTTTTCACTGGTTGAAGTCACTGATTCACCATCAATCTTATTACAAGGTATGGCGGGTTCAATCATGCCGATTGCGGTTGCTCATGGTGAAGGTCGTGTCGATTTCACGGCAAATGGCGACGCTGAAAAAGCACTAATGGCGTTACGTTTTGTTGATCACTATGGTCAAAGTACCGAAGCTTATCCATTTAATCCAAATGGTTCTGCAGCAGGCCAAACAGGTTTTACCACAACCGATGGTCGCGTCACAATCATGATGCCGCATCCGGAGCGTGTTATTCGCAGTGTTCAGCACTCATGGCATCCAGATAACTGGGGTAAAGATTCACCTTGGTTACGTTTATTCCACAATGCACGACGCTGGGTTGGATAATGTCGCGACTGCCTCAGCTGATTTCTAGCAGGGGCGTTGCCGTCTGGCAGCCAAGGCAAGTTATTTTCTTGTTTTGGCTGTTAGGCTTTTTCTTAATTTCAAATATTGCCGCTGCTGCGACGCCAGCAGATACCCAAGATTTGTCAGGTGCAGATTGGCAATATTTTTGGGGTGATGTCGATATTGATGATCCCAAATTACAAAATCCTGAAAACTGGCAGCCTATTGCCTTCCCAGCCTCACCTCCTGACCGAAACGGCCAAAGTTACGTTTGGTTTCGGACAACACTGCCGGAAGGCCATTATCACAATCCAGTTTTTTACGTTACCAGCATCGATCTCACGGTTGCTGCTTATATAGACGGCGAAAAAATTTACCAGTTTGGAGAGGTCACAGCCGATAAGTCACCATCTTTTAAAGGCTGGCCATGGCACGCCATTCCATTACCAGACGAACTTGCTGGTAAAACTCTATCGTTAAAAATCTTTTCAGATTACACCGATATCGGTATGTGGGGCGATATCTGGATAATCGATAAAAGTATGCTACAGCTTCACTTGTTACGTGGTGGTGTTGATGACCTCATTATTGCGGCATTTAGCGTCCTATTAGCGTTAATGGCACTGTTATTTGCCTGCATGCGTCAAAATAGCCAAGACTTTATGTATCTAGGTTTATTTGCACTGGCTACAGCAGGCACGATTATCGGTGAAGCATTATCAGCGCAACTCGTTTTTAACGCACCACTGCTAAAACGCTATATCGCTGCGTTTAGTTATTTTGCCATGCCTATCTTTCTCGCCATGTTATTAAGTCATTGGTGTCAGGCGCGGGAGCGACAGTGGTTTTTATCGCTTGCTTGGATGCATGGGATCTACTGGATCGTGGCTTTGACCTTATCGTTAATGCAGGTCGCCAATCTTGCCGTTTTTTACCCAATATTTGACTTGTTGCTGCTATTTTCGGCAACGGTGATGTTATTGATTGTTCGTCGCCAATTTTCATTGTTAAGTCGCGAACAGAAGTTAGTGATGCTGGCTTTTGTATTGTTAGCCGTGTTTTTGCTGGTTGATATGTTGATTGCCCATAGTGTTGTGCCGTGGATTGATTTTCCAATGGAGTTGGGCGCGTTATTGTTCACGATGATTGTGGCTTCGGTGTCATTACATCACTACAAACAAATGCAGGATAAACTGCATGAGATGAACCAAATGCTTGAGCGCCGCGTTACGGAACGAACCGAAAGCTTACAGGCATATGCAGACCGAGAAATTGAACGGTCACAACAATTAGCCCAGATGAACAAATATAGTCTGGAATTAGAAGAACTGATAAGTGCACTCCAAACCAGTGTTGATTTACATGAAGCAGGATTAATGGTTTGTGAGCGATTGCCAAAAATTTTGGCGCCACGTGAAATACGCGTAGACCTAGTTTCTCCAAACTTGGTTACTGTTGACCCGACGGTCACACGTTACTTTATTGATGTTGAAGATATTCAGGGTCAAATCACGCCATTTATTTATATCGACTGCTTAGAACGTAATAAAACTGATAACGAAGAAACAAAACAACTGATGGATCAATTTGGCCGTCGTGTTGTTGAAAGGCTGCAGATCACCTTAAGTAGTATTAAGCTGCGTGAAAGCCTACAAATCATGTCATTTGAAGATGCGTTAACAGGCTTGAAAAACCGTCGCTACTTTGATGAAGCATTACAGCGGGAACAACAAATCGCATTACGAAGCGATTCGCCATTGGCATTACTTATCTGTGATATTGATCACTTCAAACGCTTTAATGACTTGCATGGTCATGATGCGGGCGATATGGCACTTAGAACCGTGGCGAATATCATGTTAGAGCACTTCCGTGAAACCGATATTCCATGCCGGTTCGGTGGTGAGGAGTTTGTTGTCTTAATGCCCGGCGCGTCACCGGAGGATGCATTAAATCGTGCTGAAGCGTTATTAACCAAAGTGGCTGATAAAAAAATCAGTTATCAAGGAAAGGTGTTAGATGCCATCACCGTATCAATTGGTATTGCCAGCCTGCAAGGTCAAACTACAGAAATAAACAGTTTATTGCTCGCCGCCGATAAAGCCTTATACCGTGCCAAACAAAATGGACGAAATCAGGTTATTGTCAGTAATGATCTTGATACCCCAAATCAACTTCACGCTTAGCTACATTGCATACGAAGTAGTCTTTTTCTCTAAATTTACTGGGCAAATATCATACATTTCTCAGTCAAATCTACCTTAACAGCCACGCTGTGAATTGTTACGTTGAACCTTGTCATTTAGAGACAGGTCTCACAAACATGAAAATAATATCTGTACTAACCTTTGCCATATCTGTTGGTTTAACAGCGAATATCGCATTAGCGTCAGAAAAGCATCTTGGTAAAACCCTAGTCATGGATTTCGAAATAACAGGTGATAGCTCTGTAACAGGGGATAAGGAAGACAATATAGCTAAGATAAATACTTTTAGTAGCGACCTAAGGGAACAGCTGCAAGATGACACACGATTTGATGTGATTAATGACGATAAAGCGCTTGCAGAAATTGGTGCATTACAATCAGAACAAAAAATCCAAAATTGTAATGGTTGTGAGATATCAATTGCTGATGAATACAATGCAAACTGGGTGATGACGCCATATGTCTTTAGGATGAGTCATTTAATTTCAACCCTGCATATTGAAATTAAAGATGTTGAGACAGGGCAATTAGTAAAGAAAAAAGCCTTTGATTTTCGCGGTAATACAAATAAAGCCTGGCAGCGTGCTGTTCAATACGCTGTGCGTGATTTGAAAGATTGGCAACCGTAATTATCAGTTGGCGCTATTAGCTTGATGACTTCCAGACTATAATGAATGGACATAACGTCAAGGTTTAGACTTAGTGCAACCTGATATAAAAACTCATATTTTCAATCCGCTACCAGCTGAAGTTGATCTATTACTCGATGCGTTTTTTGCCGTTGCCGAGGATAGTACTATCCGATATGCCAGCAAAGGTGCTGAGCAGGTTCTGGGTTACACAGCAGAAGAACTGATTGGCCGAAAAATGCTGGAATTTGTGCATCCAGACGACAAAGATAAAACTTTTCAAAGTATCAAAGACGTTATGCAAACGCATGCGGTAATGAACTTCGATAATCGTTATATTCGCAAAGATGGTCAAATCGTGCATTTGATGTGGTCAACCAGTTGGTCAGAAGCGCATCAATTACGTTTAGGTGTCGCTCGGGATATCAGCCGTATTAAGTGCGCAGAAGCGATGCAACAAACGCTATTAGCGGTGTCTGAGGTCATTCATAGCCAGTCACAATTGGATGAGATTTACCTGCCACTTCGAAATATTCTTAGTGACTTTATTCCCGGCCTAGATTTCTGTGTGGCTGTTTACGAAACACAAGGCTTAAAAGTGATTTTCACCAGTGATAGCAACTGGCAGCCGAGTGAAAGTGTATTACTTGGTTTGAATGATGATCCGTTATCAACGAGCATCGAGGTTTCAAAACCTTTATCCGTTGGCGACAAAGAGCTTGGTAGAGTCTCATTTAAAACGCCGTTATTGGCAAACCTTGAAGTTAATCAAGAGTCATTACTGACCTTTGTCGCTAGCCAATTAAGTTATGCGTTAGAAAGACAACAAATGTTGGCCCGACTTCAGTACATGGCCTTGTATGACGGATTAACCGACCTGCCAAACCGCCAGCTATTACACGATCGACTATTACAAGCGTTAACGCTAGCACGTCGCGAAGAACATAATGTTGCCATCTTATATTTAGATTTAGATGGATTTAAACAGGCGAATGATCAGTATGGTCATAGCGTTGGTGATGCCTTACTACGAGAAGTGGCAATACGCATTTGTAGCTGTGTGAGAAGTGCTGACACCGTTGTTCGTTTTGGTGGCGATGAATTTGTTGTTCTGCTGGCTGGTATTGAGAACCGCCTCCAGTCTTGGAGTGTTGCCGAAAAAATTAGGCTTGCATTAAGTCACCCGTATTATTGGCATGATGACGTCATTGAGATGTCGGCGAGTATTGGTGTCGCAATGTATCCCGAGCAGGGGACTAATGCTGAATCATTAATTCGCGCCGCTGATGAAGCAATGTACAGGGCAAAAAACAGTGGCAAAAACTGCGTACGTTAATACTCAGCAATAAGACTTATGGCAAAACTAACGTTACAAATCATTACCCGACAATGGGATAAATCCCAATTATCAGAAGAAGCCCAACAACTCAGATCGCAACTACCAAATGGTTATCAGCTTCGTGAAAAGCCAACATTTGTTGATACTGAAAATGACATTATTATTGATCATCATGGCGATGATTTATTAGGTAACCGGCTTCAATTCCAGCTGATTAATAATTTTTTATTAATTGACCGTTTTCGTTTTGACTTACAAACCGGAAAAGTTGAATTTAAAACCACTTTAAAGGCGGCAATTGAGCCACAATTATTGGTCGAAATGCAAAAGGGCTGGTATCAATTTCAGTATGACTGGCGATATCGCGTAGAACATGAGGGATATGTGTTCTGGCTTTATGAAAATGTCACAATAAATGCCGCGTTTGAGAGTGAAAATGCGGCTGAGATATTTGTGGAAACAGCGCCGGAAAAGCAGTTCTTATCTTTAATTTCGCTTAATGAAAAAACTAACTCAGTTTAGTCAGTAAACTGACGTTTTAATAAAACATATAAAGCGCCGCTACCACCATCTTCAATCGTCGCACTACAAAATGCTAAAACAGCATCACTTTGCCGAAGCCAGTGATTTACTTTGCTTTTCAAAACGGGGCGATTGTCGCGTGAGCCCCAGCCTTTGCCATGAATTACCCTGACACAGCGAATTTGTTGTTGTTGGCATTGTTCAAGAAACACAGAAAGGATGGGTTCGGCTTTCTCTGCCGTCATACCATGTAAATCCAGTTCAGCATCTATGTGAACTTTGCCGCTACGTAGCTTGGCAAATTGTTTGTGTTGAATCCCGGGACGACGAAATTCAAGCACCTCTTCATTACCCACAACGTTGTCAGCAAACATATCCGAAAACGCGGAAAGTGGTTCTGCTTCTGATTCAATTTTTCTTTTGCGAACAACAGCTTTGGGTAATTCACGACTGGGTGTCACCCGAGGATCTTGTCGCAACGGTTCAGCGTCACGCATTTCTTGCCGAAACAAAGCAAACTCGTCATCTTCAGGGGATTTATCGCGAGACATGTGGATTAAAACCAATCGAATTTATTGCTGACATTGTGCCAGAGTGCTAGGTGAAATTGGACTTGTATCCCATCTTCATTTTGATTTACGATGAAAAAACACTTGTCGGGGTGCCCACTGTTTTTCAGATGTGGCTGAGATGAAACCCGTTGAACCTGAAGAGGTTAAGACCTCCGTAGGAAACAAGCCGGTGTACCGGTATAGTTAATGTCTGACTGTAGCCGCCGTGTATGCTTTATTCTTGTTCGCTGACGCGCAACGTTTTCATTTCCCCGACTTTTTTATTCAATCGAGGGGAAACGTATGTCAGCCAATCCAAAAATTATCGATATTAGCGAACGGAGTGGTATTAGTACTGCGCCATTAGCCGGCAGTGAAAAAGTCTATGTCCGAGGCAGTCGTGATGATATTCGTGTTCCTTTTCGCGAAATCAAACTGACCGACACACCTAATCGTGATCCACAATTACCGGGTACTCCAAACGAACCTGTGCTGGTTTACGATACGTCAGGTATCTATACCGACCCTAACGCTGAAATCAACATCGAACAAGGTTTACCACCGATTCGCGCAGCTTGGATCGATTCGCGCGGTGATACCGAAACCTTAAGTGAATTCACATCAAAATACACCCGTGAACAAGATGAGCAGCAGTTTGATATTCCGCTGTTTGCGCATCGTCGTTTACCTCGTCGTGCTAAACCCGGCCAAAACGTAAGCCAAATGCATTACGCTCGTCAGGGCATTATTACTCCTGAAATGGAATACATTGCTATTCGTGAAAGCATGGGTCGTGCAACCATGGAAGCGGAAGGCAAATTACCGGAAGGTGCTGCCAATCACATCACGGCTGACTTTGTTCGTAAAGAAGTTGCCGAAGGTCGTGCAATTATTCCTGCCAACATCAACCATCCAGAAGCGGAGCCAATGATTATTGGTCGTAACTTCTTGGTCAAAATCAACGCCAATATCGGTAACTCTGCCACCACATCTTCGATTGAAGAAGAAGTCGAGAAAATGGTTTGGAGCACCCGTTGGGGTGGCGACACAGTTATGGATCTGTCGACAGGAAAACATATTCACCAAACCCGTGAATGGATCATCCGTAATTCGCCAGTGCCAATTGGTACGGTACCGTTGTATCAAGCACTGGAGAAAGTAAACGGTATTGCCGAAGACTTAAGCTGGGAAGTTTTCCGTGACACGCTGATTGAACAAGCAGAGCAGGGTGTTGATTACTTTACGATTCATGCAGGTGTTCGTTTAGCCCATATTCCACTGTCAGTTGATCGGGTAACGGGTATCGTTTCGCGAGGTGGGTCGATCATGGCAGCATGGTGTTTAGCGCATCACCAAGAAAGCTTTCTGTACACGCACTTTGAAGAAATTTGCGAAATCATGAAAGCCTATGACGTGTCTTTCTCATTAGGCGATGGCTTACGTCCTGGTTGTCAGGCTGATGCCAACGATGCTGCGCAGTTTGCGGAATTACGCACTCTAGGTGAATTGACCGATATCGCTTGGAAACATGATGTACAGGTCATGATTGAAGGCCCGGGTCACGTGCCAATGCACAAGATCAAAGAAAACATGGACCTGCAATTAGAGGTCTGTAAAGAAGCACCTTTCTACACTTTAGGTCCATTAGTAACAGATATCGCGCCTGGTTATGACCACATTACCTCGGGTATTGGTGCAGCCATGATTGGTTGGTTTGGTACGGCGATGTTGTGTTATGTCACACCAAAAGAGCACTTAGGTCTGCCAAATAAAGACGACGTTAAGACAGGTATCATTACCTACAAAATCGCGGCGCATGCGGCAGATTTGGCTAAAGGTCACCCGGGTGCTCAAATCCGTGACGATGCGATTTCAAAAGCACGCTTTGAGTTCCGTTGGGAAGATCAATTCAATCTGGGCCTTGATCCAGATACCGCTCGTGAATTCCATGATGAAACGTTGCCGCAGCCGAAAGCCAAAGTTGCTCACTTTTGCTCTATGTGTGGCCCGAAATTCTGTTCAATGAAGATCTCTCACGATGTGAAAGAAGCGTTTGCTGAGAAGTCAGAGGAATTCAAAGCGGGCGGTAGTAAGATTTATCAGCAAGTCTAAGCGCTGAAATCTTCAAGCATGAACATTCTGATTGTTGGTAGTGGATTAGTGGGGCGATTGGCAGCTTGGCGTTTGCTGGCTGCCGGTCATGAAGTCACGATTCTCTCCAGTGATGATATGACCGGTACCGATAGTGCCGGTTATATTGCTGCATCAATGATTGCACCATTTACTGAAGCTGTGACGGATAGCAAAACGCTACGAGATCAGGGCTTACAGAGTT
The DNA here is from genome assembly GCF_026319325.1 of Methylophaga sp. OBS3. Lineage (GTDB taxonomy): Bacteria > Pseudomonadota > Gammaproteobacteria > Nitrosococcales > Methylophagaceae > Methylophaga. The sequence goes on along the minus strand of NZ_JAPDMU010000001.1, from coordinate 726,340 downwards.
TGTCATTATGGCGTCATTGGTTAGCGGAATTAACAACTCCGGTGTTTTTCCCCCAATGCGGCACCATGGTTGTGGCTCACAGCGGTGATCAGAGTGAATTACAACGTTATCGGCTACGTGCAGAACATATTCTTGAACCCGGTGATTTCCAGCGGTTAGACAAGGACACGGTTGCACAATATTCACCGGCATTGGCGGAGAGTTTTAATGAAGCCTTATGGTTTGAGCATGAGGCGTGTTTAGACAATCGGCAGTTGTTTAAAGCCATCGGTGAAATGCTGCAGAAACAAGCTGAGTGGCATCAAATTCCACCGCTGACACAGATGGATGAGAAGTCACTTGATAAGGTTTGTAGAGAGGCTCTACATAAACCTTTTTCAGCTTTTGATATGACCTTAGATTGCCGTGGCAATGGAAGTCGACAAGATATCGCTGATCTTAGAAGTGTTCGCGGCGAGGTTTTACGTGTGCATGCGCCTGAAGTTGATATCGCACATTGTGTGCGGTTACTGCATCCACGTTATCCCATCTACTTGGCACCCAGACCCAATAATGAATATGTGATTGGTGCGACGGTGATTGAGTCAGCAGATCGAAGTGATATCAGTGTGCGTAGTGCAATGGAATTATTGTCTGCGCTTTACACCATTGATAAAGGCTTTGCTGAGGCTAGAGTATTAGAGATGCGTGCTCATTGCCGTCCAGCACTCCCAGATCACCTGCCAAGTATTCGAACAACATCTTGGGGATATCAGATTAATGGTTTTTACCGCCACGGTTTCTTATTAGGCCCGTATATGGTCTCGGAGCTAATGACGATGATCACCGAAAAACAGGATATGGCTGCTTATGCCAACTGAAATCAATATCACGTTAAATGACGAGCAAATGTCATCGTATTCAGAACAAAGTTTATCTGAACTGCTCACGTCTAAAGGCCTTAACAAAGGTCGCTTTGTCGCGGTGGTCAACGATACGGTGATCCCGAAAACAGCTTTGTCAGAATGCCTAATTAATGATGGGGACCGTATCGATATATTGTCACCCATTAGCGGAGGTTAATGATGCAAACCAATCAATGGCAAGTCTATGGGCAGACACTAAATAGTCGCTTATTTATTGGTACGGCTTTGTATCCGTCCCCAAAAGTCATGTGTGATGCTATTCAGGCTTCAGGTGCTGAGGTCATCACTGTTTCGCTTCGTCGGCAAACAGCTAGTGATAGTCAAAACGGTCAACAGTTTTGGCAAATGATTGAAGACTTAGGGTGTCATTTATTACCGAATACAGCCGGTTGCTACAGTGCTGCGGAAGCAGTAAAAACGGCAAGAATGGCTCGCGAATTATTTGAGACGGATTGGGTAAAGTTAGAAGTTTTAGGTGATAGTTTCAATTTACAGCCCGATCCCTTTGCTTTACTGGAAGCTACGGAAACCTTGATTAAAGAAGGATTCAAAGTTTTTCCCTATTGCACTGATGATCTTGTGCTTTGCCAAAAACTGGCAGATTTGGGCTGTGAGGTCTTAATGCCGTGGGGCGCTCCAATTGGCACCGGACAGGGGTTGTTAAACCCATATGCATTAACTGTATTACGTGAGCGTTTACCGGAAATGAATTTATTGGTAGATGCCGGTATAGGTAAACCTTCAGATGCGGTGATGGCAATGGAGTTAGGTTTCGATGGGATTTTATTAAACACCGCGGTTGCTGAAGCATTATCACCAGAAGTAATGGCCCAAGCTTTTAAAGAGGCCATTCATGCTGGTCGTCTAGCCTATGAAGCAGGCATTATGCCCAAACGCTTACAAGCCAAACCAAGTACGCCAACATTAGACCAACCGATTTGGCAGCAAGGTTAATGTTGTGACAGGTGACAATACAATAACGAAGCAAGCAGTTTTATTAATCGGTGGCTTAGATCCCCAAGGCGCTGCTGGGCTAACCGCAGATATCCAAACAGTGAGTCAGCTTGGTTTACATCCAGTGCCGTTGGTGACGTGTTTAACAGAGCAAACATCGCAAGGTTTGATATCGCTTAACGCTTTATCTGCTGATGACTTTACAGAGCAACTTAAATGTTGTGTTGCTGACTTTGAGATCGCTGCTATCAAAATCGGTTTATTGCCTAATCACGAAATCGTCGCCGTGATTGCAAAGTGGTTATCGGGTAAATCAATACCGGTAGTTTTAGATCCCGTATTAACTGCAAGTAGTGGTGGGCATGGTGTTAACGAACAAGTCATTGATGCGATTAGTAAACAGTTATTGCCACTAGTAACGTTGTTAACGCCGAATAAGCCAGAGTTAATTAAGTTATCTGGTGAAACATCTGATCAAGTTGCTGTGTATAAACTGTCTAACAGTGGACTAGCTGCTTGCTTAGTCAAAGGCGGACATGATTCTGAAGAATCATGCAGTGATTTTTTTCAAGACAAGGACGAACAGTTTTATATCACTACAGACCGCTATGAATACGTAGTGAGGGGGACGGGTTGTGTCTTGGCGTCGGCCATTGCCAGTCATTTAGCTTTAGGGCATTCACTGCGTGATGCCACTGTATTGGGACGTACTTATCTAAATCAAAGCTATCAAAATGCAAAAGTGATTGGCCCTTATCATGTGCTTTCGCATCAACCGTTACAATTAAGCCGTAACTTATTGCCGCGCATTGATATGAGCGTTGCGGGTATTCACCAAACCGCGATTAAATTTCCAAACTGTCCTGAGCTTGGTATTTACCCAGTGGTTGATTCAGCCGAGTGGGTTGAGAAATGTTTGAAAACGGGTATTCGTACCGTACAACTGCGTGTTAAAAGTGAAGACCAAACGCTGATAACAGCGCAAATCCAGAGAGCCGTTTCAATAGCGCATAAATATCCAGAGAGTCGTTTGTTTATTAACGATCATTGGCAGGCTGCAATTCAGGCTGGTGCTTATGGTGTGCATCTTGGTCAAGAAGACTTACATGAAGCAGATATCACAGAGATTGCTAAAGCCGATATCAGACTAGGCGTTTCAACGCATTCGTATTGGGAATTAGCGCGGGCACTGACGATAAATCCGAGTTATTTAGCCTTGGGGCCTGTCTATGCAACAGACAGTAAACAGATGCCTTGGCAACCGCAAGGCCATCAACGAGTAAGAGAGTGGCTGACTATCGTTGAAGATATTCCGTTAGTGGCTATCGGTGGCATAGATGTGCCTAGAGCAGAATCGATTAAAACAACCGGTGTTGGCAGTGTTGCAATGATTTCTGCAATTACTAAGGCCGATGACTATGAAACCGTATGTCGTGATTTATTAAACTTATGGCCAGAAGAGGTCAACCTAAGTTTGCAGAACGCTGTGTAAAGAATACTGATGTAGTTTTTGTCGACCATTAAGCGGGCCAATCTCTAATAGGAAAGTACAACCAGCAACATCGCCACCTAATGCTTCAACCAATTGGCAGCTAGCCAATGCCGTACCACCGGTGGCAAGTACATCATCAACAATAAGAATACGGTCACCGGATTGAATGGCATCTCGGTGGACTTCTAATGCTGCACTGCCATATTCCAGTTCGTAATCAACACTATGTGTATCGTGCGGTAATTTGCCGGGTTTACGTAATGGAATAAAGCCAACATTGAGCGCTTGTGCTGCAAGCGCACCAAAAACAAAACCACGGGCTTCCATACCGGCAACAGCAGTTACAGGATGATCCTGAAAAGGAAGAATGAGCGCATTAACCGCTAAACGCATAGCTTCGGGATTTCGAAGTAGTGGTGTGATGTCTTTAAAGATAATGCCTTCGGATGGAAAATCTGGAATATCACGAATATGCGCGGTTAATGTTTCCAAAGGACTCTCCTGCTTATTGAGGTTAATGGCGACTGACCGTTATTATAGCGATAGTTTTTTGAACCCTGCATAAGCAGGGTTTTTCTTGGTTAGGGAGTGTTGATCTCTGTGCGTACTGTCTGGCAAAAAATTCTGTTATTGGCTTTGGTGCTTACTCTATCTGGTTGCTTTAGTTTCGGTGGCGGAGAGGCTGATGAATACGCTTCGCAACCCAGGCTATATATCATCGAAGCTGATAGAGGAAATGTAGCGCCGCAGTTTGCGCAAGACCGTGTCTTATTAATCAAACCTATTCGGGTTGCCCCCTATTATCGTCAGGCGACAATCATGTTTCGTGTTGGCGAAAATCAATATGAACCACAACCGCCTCATGAGTTGTTAACCAATCCTCAGCCAATGTTTACTGCGCAAATGGAGCGCTGGTTAGCCAAAAGCGGGTTATTTAGTAAGGTCGTAACTGATCCAAATGAACCGCATGATTTAGTTTTAGAAAGTGCCTTAACCAAATTATATGGTGATGCGCGTCCCGCACATTCGCCAACTGCCGTGGTCGAAATGCAGTTTTTCCTAAGTCCTGCTGGCGTCGATGCTGACAGTAAGATGTTGTTTCAAACCGGTTTCAGGGTAGATGCAGACATCGATGAAACCCGTCCATCAGAAGTTGTAACCGGTTGGAAAAATGGTCTTGAAGAGATTCTCGCCACGCTGGAGATTGATTTAAGCGATTATTTTGCAAAAGCTGGGTCACCCTAGCCATTTCCTTAGTCGTGCAGTAATTCGGCAAGAGTGGTAATATTCATTCTTTTGTAACAATCATCCGCGACCCCATTTTTTAGGAAGAAAACTGAATGTCTGAGATTGCGCTGGAACTTGACTCGATTGGCATCGAGGAGGAGATGAAGCAGTCCTACCTCGATTATGCGATGAGCGTAATTGTCGGTCGGGCGCTACCAGATGTACGTGACGGTCTGAAACCAGTACATCGTCGTGTTTTGTATGCCATGCGAGAACTCGGCAACAACTGGAATGCCCCCTATAAAAAATCGGCGCGTATTGTCGGTGACGTTATCGGTAAATATCACCCACACGGTGATACAGCTGTTTACGACACGATGGTTCGTATGGCGCAACCATTCTCGATGCGCTACATGCTGGTGGATGGTCAAGGTAACTTTGGTTCGGTGGATGGTGATCCGCCGGCGGCCATGCGTTATACCGAAGTGCGGATGGCGAAAATTGCCCATGAAATGCTGGCGGATCTTGATAAAGAGACTGTTGATTTCATCCCTAACTACGATGAATCAGAATCAGAGCCAGCAGTCTTACCGACAAAAATTCCTGCACTGTTAGTTAACGGTTCTTCAGGTATTGCGGTCGGTATGGCAACGAATATCCCGCCTCATAACCTGACTGAAATTCTCAATGCCTGTATTGCGATGATCGATAAGCCAGACATTGATGTTGCAGGTTTGATGGAATATGTACCGGGCCCAGACTTTCCAACAGCTGCTATTATCAACGGTGCGCGCGGTATTGCTGAGGCATACCAAACAGGTCGTGGTCGTGTTTACATGCGTGCTCGCGCTGATATTGAAACCAATGATGCAACAGGTCAACAAAGCATTGTTGTTAACGAATTGCCATATCAGGTTAATAAAGCGCGTCTGTTAGAAAAAATTGCTGAGCTGGTTAAAGAGAAGAAAATCGAAGGTATTTCAGCCCTCCGTGATGAGTCTGACAAAGACGGCATGCGGATGGTTATCGTTTTAAAACGTGGTGAAGTACCCGAAGTTATTCTTAATAATCTTTACCAACAAACGCAATTGCAAACCGTGTTTGGTATCAACATGGTGGCTATTGTTGATGGTCAGCCACGTACACTCAACCTGCAACAAGTATTACAAGCATTTATTCGTCATCGCCGTGAAGTCGTAACGCGCCGTTCGATCTTTGAACTACGCAAAGCACGTGAGCGTGCCCACATTTTAGAAGGCTTGGCGACGGCATTAGCTAATATTGATGAAGTTATCGAACTCATCAAAGCCTCTCCAAACCCAGCTGAAGCAAAAGAAAGCCTAGTTTCTCGCGGCTGGCGTAGCGAAATGATTCTGGAAATGCTCGGCGCTGCTGGTGCTGAAGCATCACGCCCAGAAGATTTGGCATCAGAGTTTGGGTTAGTCGATGGTCAATATTACTTATCACCTGTGCAAGCACAGGCGATTTTGGATATGCGTCTGCATCGTCTGACAGGCCTTGAGCAAGACAAAATCTTGCAAGAATATCGTGAAGTATTAGATCAAATTGCAGAGTTATTAGCGATTCTGAGTGATGCCGATAATTTGATGGCGGTTATCCGTCAGGAATTGGTGGCTATCAACGAAGAATATGGTGATGAACGTCGCACTGAAATTCTTGATGCACATTTAGATCTCACTTTAGAAGATCTTATCTGTGAAGAAGAGATGGTCGTTACTTTGTCTCATGCTGGTTACGCGAAAACCACACAGCTTGATACATATCAGGCGCAACGTCGTGGTGGTAAGGGTAAAGCCGCAACCTCCATGAAAGATGAAGATTTCGTTGAGCATCTCTTCATTGCCAATACGCATGACACGCTGCTGTGTTTCTCAAGCGCCGGTAAAGTGTATTGGAAAAAAGTGTATGAATTACCTCAAGGTGGTCGTACTGCACGTGGTAAACCAATCGTTAACTTGTTGCCATTAGAAGAGGGTGAACGGATCAACGCGGTATTACCAATTCGTGAATTTGAAGCCGATAAATTTATCTTTATGGCAACAGCAAGCGGTACGGTTAAGAAAACGCCTTTAGTAGATTACTCGCGTCCACGTGCTAACGGTATCATCGCTGTTGATCTCAAAGAAGACGATGTACTGGTTGATGTGGCACTGACTGATGGTCAATCTGATGTCATGTTGTTTAGCACCAACGGTAAAGTTATCCGATTCCCCGAAACCGATGTCCGTTCAATGGGCCGTGTCTCGCGCGGTGTTCGTGGTATGCGGTTAACTGACGGTGAGAAGATCATTTCTTTGATCATTGCCCGTCCTGAAGGTCCAATCTTGACGGCAACCGAGTTTGGTTACGGTAAACGTACCAATCTTGAAGAGTACCGTGTTCAAGGCCGTGGTGGTCAGGGCATTATCTCAATCCAAACCTCTGCTCGTAATGGTCAAGTTGTTGGTGCAGTCCAGGTTGATGATGAAGATCAAATCATGTTGATTACCAATGGCGGTACCTTGGTAAGAACCCCAGTTAAAGATGTGTCATTGGTAGGCCGTAATACCCAGGGTGTAAGACTGATAAACCTCACCAAAGATGAAAAATTGGTGGGTGTAGAACGCGTCATCGAAGACGAAGATAGTGATGCTGTTGACTCAGCAGATGTTGAAGATTTAGCAGAAGAGTAAGCCTTGAGAGCCTATAACTTTAGTGCTGGTCCGGCCATGTTGCCGGATGCAGTAATGCAACAAGCGCGCGAGGAAATGCTCGATTGGCGCGGTTCAGGTATGTCAGTGATGGAGATGAGCCATCGTGGACCTGAATATACCGAAATAGCACAACAGGCTGAAGCCGATCTTCGTGAGCTTATGGGCATATCGGATGATTATGCTGTGCTATTTTTGCAAGGTGGTGCATCAAGCCAGTTTTCGATGATCCCAATGAACTTGCTGCGGGGTGCCCATAGAGCGGACTATGCCAACACCGGTGCTTGGTCAGAAAAAGCGATTAACGAAGCCCGTCGTTACTGTGAAGTAAATGTCGTTGCTGACGCTAAACCAAGTCACTACACGACCATTCCAGATTTTGCTGATTGGCAAGTATCAGATGATGCCGCTTACCTGCATTACACGCCTAATGAAACCATTCATGGAGTGGAATTTCATGATATTCCAACAATGGGTAAGGCCCCGCTGATTGCGGATATGTCATCGACGATTTTATCGCGACCTGTCGATGTTAATCGTTTTGGCATGATTTACGCCGGTGCCCAGAAAAATATTGGCCCGGCAGGTTTGTGTATTGTGATAATTCGTCGTGATTTGATGGGTAAAACATTACCGGGCACACCGACGATGTTTGATTATCAAATTCATGCTGACAATGCATCAATGTATAACACACCTGCAACTTACAGTTGGTATCTTGCTGGTCTGGTGTTTCAATGGTTGAAGCAGCAAGGTGGTTTGTCAGCCATGGCCGAAATTAATGGCCGTAAAGCGACTAAGTTATACGCTGCTATTGATGGTAGTGATTTTTACGCTAATCCAGTTGATCCGCGTTATCGCTCATGGATGAATATTCCCTTCACATTAGCCGATAGCAGTCTGGACAAGCAGTTTTTGCAAATGGCGGCGACACAAGGTTTATTAACCTTAAAAGGTCATCGCGATCTTGGTGGTATGCGCGCTAGTATCTACAACGCGATGCCAGAAGAGGGCGTTGATAAACTGATTGCCTTTATGGCGGAATTCGAGCGTAGGTTCGGTTAAGGATGTCAGAACAAAAAGCTTTGCAAAATGTGCGTCAGCAAATTGATGCAGTCGATGAAAAAATTCAGGCACTGCTCAATGAACGGACCGCGCTTGCCCATCAAGTTGCTGAAATAAAGCAATCTGTTGGCGATCAAAGTGACTTTTATCGCCCTGAGCGTGAAGCGATGGTCTTGCGAAATGTGATGGCTCGCAACAAAGGCCCTTTAGCCGATAAGGAAATGGCGCGTTTGTTCAGAGAGATTATGTCTGCTTGCTTGGCAGCCGAAAAGCCGCTTCGTATTGCTTATTTAGGCCCAGAGGGCTCATTTACGCAGGCAGCTGCACTCAAACATTTTGGTGGTTCTGCTGAGTTTCAACCTGTAAGTACAATAGCCAATGTATTCAGCGCCGTTGAAACTGAATATGCTTGTTACGGTGTTGTGCCTGTTGAGAACTCTACAGAGGGTGTCGTCAGCCACACCTTGGATCGTTTCATCAGTTCACCATTAAAAATTAATGGCGAAGTGTCATTGCGAATTCATCATTATCTTCTTGGTAAAGCTGCTGATTTAAGCCAAGTAAAAACAGTCTATGCTCACCCTCAAGCCTTAGCGCAATGTCGTCAGTGGCTCGGTGATCAGTTGGCGCATGCTGAACTAATTCCGTTAGATAGTAATTCTGAAGCAGCGCGCCGTGTTGCTGAAATGGATGAATCTGCTGCAGCGATTGCCGCGAGTAATGCTGCTGCCATTTATGGTCTGCAAATTCTTGCCAGTAATATTGAAGATGAAGCTGGTAATACCACACGGTTTTTGGTTATCGGTAGTCAGCAAGTGAGTGCCAGTGGCGAAGATAAAACGGCCTTATTGGTCTCAACCAAAAACAAACCAGGCGCATTACAAAAACTGCTACAGCCTTTAGCTGATAGTGGTATTAGTATGAGTCGCATTGAGTCACGACCATCCCGAAAAGGCATGTGGGAATACGTGTTTTTTATCGATATTGATGGTCACTGTCAGGATGAGGCAGTTGCCACAGCATTAAATAAACTTGAAGATGAGTCTTCAGTCTTTAGAGTTCTAGGCTCATATCCTAAGGCGGTGTTGTAATGACGAAATTATTGATGGCCAATCCACGTGGTTTTTGTGCTGGTGTGGATAGAGCAATTGATATTGTCGAACGCGCACTGACATTATTCGGTGCTCCGGTCTATGTACGTCACGAAGTCGTGCATAACCGTACAGTAGTCAATGATTTACGTAATAAAGGTGCTATTTTCATTGAAGAGCTGACGGATGTGCCAGATGATTCGACGCTAATCTTTAGTGCTCATGGCGTATCGCGTGCTGTGCAAAATGAAGGCAAGCAACGTGGTTTGAAAGTATTTGATGCAACATGCCCATTAGTGACTAAAGTTCATATGGAAGTTGCTCGCCACGAAAAAGTCGCCCGCGAATGTATTTTGATTGGTCATGCCGGTCATCCCGAAGTTGAAGGCACCATGGGGCAATACTCAGCCGAGCAGGGTGGAATGTACTTGGTTGAATCGCCAGAGGATGTTGCAAAGCTTGAGGTTAAAGATCCCAACAACTTGGCTTTTGTTACACAAACCACCTTATCAGTCGATGATACTGCGATTGTTATTGATGCTTTACGTGAGCGCTTTCCTAATATTATTGGACCGGGCAAAGATGATATTTGTTATGCCACGCAAAATCGTCAAGATGCCGTAAAACGTCTGGCGCAAGAATGTGATTTGGTTCTGGTCGTTGGCTCAACAAATAGTTCAAACTCAAACCGTTTAAGAGAGTTAGCCAACAAGTTAGGCACTACGGCTTACCTTATTGATAGCGCTGACGAGATTGATCCGGCTTGGCTTGAGAATATTGAAACTGTGGGCTTGACTGCTGGTGCATCGGCACCTGAACTACTGGTTCAAGATGTCGTCAAACGTTTGCAGGCGCTGGGTATTGAAGATGTGCAAGAAGACAATGGTCAACAGGAAAATGTTGCCTTCTCACTGCCCAAGGAATTAAAAGTAGATATAAGCCGTCTAAAAATTTAAAACAGGAGCTTTATGCCCTTTTTGCCGGTTTTATTGTGGACGGACATTCTAATCTTCAGCCTGCTGGCCGTTATTGGGGCTGGCGTCTTTTATATCCAACGTAAACCGCACCTTCGTGCGCCATGGCTACATGTTTTTACCCGTAAACGTGGGGTGATAGCGATTATGGTGCTGTCGGTTTACGTCAGCATCGGTTTATTGGATTCCCTACATTTTCGAAGTGCTTTACCTGCCCAATCTGGCAGTGATGAAGTGCATTATGACAGTCACGTAAAAAGTGTCTTTGATGTCTTAGTTACGCCACTTCATACTCAAGTCGAGAAAACTTACTCTGCACCATTTGCTACCCGGTTATTTAGTCGTGAAATGCAAATGCTGGACGGTAACCTTACCCACGGCTATCCACCCCTGCGTTATGGTGGACGGCATTTAGCCGATCCTGATGCCAAATGGTCGGATATTTCGGAGCGGATAATGACTAGTAGTTTCTGGGCATTAGTCACGACACTAGCGATTATGGCGTTAATGGTTGTTGAGTTTAGTTCTCGGCAGAAAAAAAGCACTATAACAACGGCTAAAAAATGGTTAAGCGGCGAGAGTGTTTTCCCTGTCAGAACAATCTACTTAACGTTATTTTTAATCCTGCTGGTCAGCTTTAATCTTATTCACTTAGGACAGTATTACCATGTTTTGGGTACCGATAAAGTCGGCCAAGATGTCCTGTATCAGTCACTAAAAAGTATTCGTACAGGTCTTATGATTGGCACCTTAACGACCTTAGTAATGTTGCCGCTGGCGATTTTATTGGGTATTGCGGCCGGATATTTTCGGGGTTGGCTTGATGACATCATCCAATATATCTACACGACACTAAACTCTATTCCCGGTGTACTACTCATCGCTGCAGCTGTGTTAATGCTGCAGGTGTATATCAATAATCACCCAGAAAGCTTTGCTACAGCGGCCGAACGCGCAGATATCCGGCTTTTATTCCTCTGTTTAATCCTTGGTGTGACCAGTTGGACAGGCTTGTGTCGAATCCTCCGTGGTGAAACTTTAAAACTTCGTGAATCTGAATATGTCTTAGCGGCTAGAGCACTTGGTGTGAATGGCTTTACGATATTGCATCGTCATATTTTGCCGAATTTGATGCATATCATTTTGATAACGGTCGTACTCGACTTTAGTGGGCTGGTGTTGGCCGAGGCTGTATTGTCTTACGTTGGGGTTGGTGTCGATCCCACAATGATTTCTTGGGGCAATATGATCAATAGCGCTCGTTTAGAAATGGCAAGAGATCCTGTGGTTTGGTGGTCATTAACGGCAGCATTTATCTCTATGTTCATTCTTGTCTTAGCTGCAAATTTATTTGCCGATGTTGTCCGTGATGCTTTTGACCCACGTATGCAGGCAAGCCGATGAGTACAGCATTATTACAAGTTAAGGGTTTAAAAACTTGGTTTGGTAATGGTGAGGCACCATTTCGTGCCGTTGATGGTATTGATTTTGAAATCAATCAAGGCGAGACGTTTGCTTTATTAGGTGAGTCGGGTTGCGGTAAGTCCATGACGGCTTTATCGCTATTAAGGTTAAATCCACAACCAGCGAGTAACATTACGGCTGGTGAGATTTTACTGGATGGCGTTGATTTACTGCGCTTATCTGAAGCACAAATGGAGCATATTCGAGGCCGTAGGGTCGCGATGATTTTCCAAGAGCCACAAAGCTCTTTAAATCCAGTACTGACCATTGGTCAACAATTGTCAGAAAGTTTACGTTGGCATTTCAAATTAACGGCTGCTGAAATACAAAAGCGCTGTATGCAACTTTTAGATGATGTCGGAATACCTGATCCGACCAGACGTTTAAAAGAGTATCCACATCAATTATCTGGTGGTATGAAACAACGGGTAATGATTGCGATGGCATTGGCTGGTGAGCCTGAATTATTAATCGCAGATGAGCCAACAACGGCCTTAGATGTAACCATCCAAGCCCAGATATTAGGTTTGCTCAAACAACTTCAACGTGACAAAAACATGGCAATTTTGCTTATTAGCCATGATCTAGGTGTGGTTGCTCAAATGGCAGATAGAGTAGCCGTTATGTATGCCGGACAAATTGTCGAAGCAGCAGATCGACATGCTTTTTTTGCTCAACCTCGTCATCCCTACACACAAAAGCTATTTGCAGCGCTGCCCGGTGCGCAGAAGCGGGATCAGCGATTGTCAGTCATCAAAGGTACGGTACCGCCGTTAAATCAGCATTTTACTGGCTGTCGATTTGCTGATCGTTGTGATAAATCGATATCAGTTTGTGAGGAGAAACTGCCGAGTTGGTTTGGGCAAGTTGATGATGGTGTTCGATGCCATTTATTTGATCCGCACAATGCGCCAGAAGAGCTGTCATCGGTTGACCATAAACCTGAAATTGCCAAATTATCTGAGGTTATTCCTGCTAAACAAACAGCACTTCAAGTAAAAGATTTACGGATTCACTTTCCAATTCGTAAAGGAATTTTGCAGCGTAAAGTTGGGCAAGTAAAAGCCGTAGATGGCTTAAGTTTGACACTACATCCTGCTGAGACCTTAGCGTTAGTCGGTGAATCAGGTTGCGGAAAAAGTACCGTAGGGAAAGGCATCCTTCAGTTAATTCCGGTGACCTCTGGAGCCGTGCGTTTTCAAGGAAAAACGTTAAATAAACTTTCAAACCGTCAACTTAAACCTATCAGAAACGCCTTACAGATCATCTTCCAAGATCCTTACTCCTCGATGAATCCGCGAATGACGGTGAGGCATATTTTGGAGGAAGGGCTGCACTCACGGTTTAGGAAAATGACCGTGGCTGAACGTGATGAGCATATTGATACGTTACTTGAACGCGTCGGGCTTCGTACTGATATCAAAAATCGTTATCCGCATGCTTTTTCTGGCGGCCAACGTCAAAGATTATGTATTGCTAGGGCGCTGGCAGCTGAGCCTGAAGTCATTATTTGTGATGAGCCAACTAGTGCTTTAGATGTTTCAGTACAGGCACAGGTGTTAAACCTGCTGCGCGATATTCAGCATGAATTTGGTTTATCGTTTTTATTTATCACTCACAATATCGCCGTAGTGGATTATTTAGCCCATCGTGTGGCCGTGATGTACTTGGGACGAATTGTTGAGCAAGGCAGCCGCGAGCAGGTATTAACGCAGCCAAAACATCCCTATACCCGAGCCTTATTGGCTGCTGTACCGGAAATTGAAAGTAGTGAACCACCTGTCGGTATCAGTGGTGAGTTACCGTCACCCGCAAATCCACCTACAGGTTGTCACTTTCACCAACGGTGTCCAGAGGCGATGCCAGAATGTAAACTGGACTACCCTGAAACCACTGACTTAGGTAATGGTCATGTGGTTAATTGTTATTTATATAAAAATTCGGAAAATCATGGATAAGCAAACACAAACAGAATTAGAAGCCGCAGCATTTCGTCGTCTATTGGCTCACTTACAAGAACGTAAAGATGTCCAAAACATTGATCTGATGAATCTGGCTGGGTTTTGCCGTAACTGTCTGTCTAAGTGGTATTTAGCTGCGGCTGAAGAAAAAGGTGTTGAGATGGATTATGACGGGGCTCGCGAATACGTATATGCAATGCCGTATAGTGAGTGGAAAGATAAATATCAAAAATAATCTTGTTTACGCGCCTGCTCACGCAACCGACTGGCCAGTAATTTGTGCTGTTCAGTTGGTTGAGGCGTTTGTTTAATAGGTAATTTCTGCAAGCTCTCAATCGTGCAACGTAGCTGCGCGACATAACGTCGACAATTTCGACAAATCAGTAAATGTAATTTAAAGCGTAGCCGTTGATCCCATCGGAGATGCTGATCTATATGGTCGCTGGCTTGTTCAGCTACTTCTTTACAACTGAGCATTTATTTTGGGTCCTGATATTTAGCAATTTTTTGTTGAATCGTCGCACGTGCACGATGAAGTAGTACACGTGCATTAGATGCACTGATATCTAGAATGTTACAAATTTCTGGCATTGGGGTTTGTTCGAGATCAAACAGCATCAAAACGGATTGCTGTAAGGGTGGCAATTGTGCAAAGCTCTGTTCGATGATGGCGGACAACTCACTATTTTCAGCGATGGCTTCAGGCGTTGCCAGCTCCCATTGTTGAATGCTCTGCCGCCAATGCTCAGTATGATCAAAGCGCGCTTCATGCGCTTGCTCATCCCAACCCTCATCAAGCGATACATTCCGCTTCTCACGGCGCAAGCGTGACTTTGCACCATTTGCTGTAATTTGTATTAACCAGGTTGATAGACTGCTTCGGCCAGCGAATTGACCCAGACCATTAATCGCAGAGAGCCAGGCTTCCTGAACAACTTCCTCAGCAAAAGCTTCACCTATGATGCTGTTTGCAATTGCCAGCATCCGGTTATGATGTTGACTGACTAACCAATCAAATGCAGCGGCATCACCAGACAGTAAGGCATCTATAAGCTGTTTATCATCAGCGAATGGATTGTCTGGATGAGTCGTCATATTCCCTTAAGTTTCTTAACGCAATGTTGATAGGCGTTCATTTTCTTCACTCATCATACACACAACGGTTGATAAAAATCGCTCATGAATTACTAAAAACAGATGCTTATTGTTTTTTAAAAAAAAGCTGTAACAAAACGATTTGTTGTGAGTCTAGTTGTTAAGGCCGGTAATTTTATCGGTTGGTTTTTGCAAATTTATAAAGGATGTATCTCATGGCAACAAGCAAAAAAACTTCTATCGCTTTAGCAACCGGTGTCGCGCTTACAGCGGGTTTGGCTTTATCTCCAATGGCAAATGCTGACAGCAACCCGTTTGCCAGTGCCGAGCTGTCTAGTGGCTACATGCAACTCGCTGATAAACACGATGCCGAAGGCAAATGTGGTGAAGCCAAATGTGGCGAAGAAATGAAAAAAGACGGCGAAGGTAAATGTGGTGAAGCCAAATGTGGCGAAGACATGAAAAAAGATGGTGAAGGTAAATGCGGTGAAGCCAAGTGTGGTGGTGAGTAATCGCCTTTGTTAAGCAATATCAACAAGGGCTCCTCCGAGCCCTTGTTTGTTTAAGGGCAGAGGCCACACGATGAAAAATATATTAAATAAACTTCAGTCAATACTTAATAAAACGCGCGCAGTCGATTTTATTGCACCAGTTTTATTAAGGTTGTATCTGGTACCTGTATTTTGGGTCGCGGCAAACAATAAGTGGAATCCACTTGATCCAAATAGTTCATTACAAGGCACGATTAATTGGTTTGCCAATCCTGATTGGGGATTGGGATTACCTTTCCCTGAGTTGATGGCTTATTTGGCCTGGAGCGCAGAATATTTTGGTGCCATTTTGTTATTGCTTGGTTTAGCGGTGCGTTGGATCAGTATTCCTTTGATGGTCACGATGCTGGTCGCTGCATTTAGTGTGCATTGGAAAAATGGCTGGCAGGCGATCCATGACCCAAGTAGTGCGTTTGCATCGGCTCATGCGCCTGAGGCGATTGAACGCTTAGCTCGTGCCAAAGATATTTTGCAGGAGCATGGCAATTACAGTTGGTTAACTGAATATGGAAATTTTGTCGTTTTAAATAACGGTATTGAGTTCGCAGCCACTTATTTCATCATGCTCGTGACGCTATTTTTCATGGGCGCGGGGCGTTATCTCAGTATTGATTACTGGTTGGCTAAAAAAGTCGAGTAGGGGGCACAATGTTTATCCGAAAAAAACAATCATGGCAGTTACCTGAGTCTGAAGTAACTGATCACAATGTTTTTCTTAACCGTCGACAATTTATCAACGGTGCGATGGGGCTTGCCACAGCAGCAATGGCAACACCGGGTTTTGCCGAGACAAAACCAACTGGGGAGGTCATTGAGAATGTTAAAAACAGTGATTTTTCAACCGAGGAAAAGTTAACCTCTTACCAAGACATCACGACCTATAACAACTTCTATGAGTTTGGTACTGATAAACAATCACCGGCGATTTTAGCTGCGGATTTCCCCGATCCCAATAAACCCTGGATGATTAAAATCGATGGTCAATGTGATAATCCGGGTGATTACGAATATACCGAGTTGCTAAAAGGGAAAACACTCGAAGAACGTATTTATCGTATGCGGTGTGTAGAAGGCTGGTCTATGGTGATTCCATGGATTGGTATTCCATTGGCTGACATCTTAAAAGCGGCCAAACCCAATGCGAATGCTAAGTTTGTCGAATTCACCACCTTGTTTGATCCACAACAAATGCCAGGGCAAAACCGCCGGGTTTTACAGTGGCCGTATATCGAAGGTCTTAGAATCGACGAAGCTATGCATCCATTAACAATACTGGCGACAGGTTTATACGGGCATGAAATGCCAGGGCAAAATGGTGCACCGATACGCCTAGTAGTGCCATGGAAATATGGTTTTAAAAGTATTAAATCGATTGTCAGAATTCGCTTTGTCGAAGAAATGCCGTTAACCGCTTGGATGCATGCCAATGCAGGTGAGTATGGTTTTTATTCCAATGTGAATCCGGAAGTTGATCATCCTCGTTGGAGCCAAAAACGTGAACGCCGAATTGGTGAGTTTCTAAAGCGAGAAACCTTAATGTTTAATGGCTATGGTGAAGAGGTTGCAAGCCTCTACGATGGCATGGATTTACGAAAGTATTTCTAAGCAATATGTTGCGGGTCAGTCACTTTAAAGTACTTTTTTTTATTGCAGCGTTAGTGCCTGCAATATGGCTGACTTACGCTTTATTTACCGATCAGCTTGGTGCAAATCCAATTGAGGCCATAACTCGCGATTCAGGTACCTGGGCATTACGATTTTTATTACTGACATTAACGCTAACGCCTATTCGATGGCTAACGGGCTTTAATCAAATTATCCGATTTCGCCGCATGGCAGGCTTATTTGTGTTTTTTTATGCCGTTACTCATATGCTTTTGTACTTATGGCTCGATCAATTTTTTGATTGGACTGAAATACTTAAAGACATTATTAAGCGGCCGTTCATCACTATTGGTTTCATCAGCATGCTGCTATTGTTACCATTAGTTATCACCTCAACCAACAAAATGATGAAACGCCTTGGTGGACAGCGGTGGAAGCAGTTACATAAGCTAACTTATGTCGTGGCAGCGCTGTCATGTCTACATTTTCTGATGCTAGTGAAGGCCGATATTACGGAGCCGGTCATCTACATAGTGATTTTATCGCTATTGTTTGCTGTCAGAATTTATCGTCAAATTTTTAAGACTGTAGCCCTTGCGCGAACTTAAGTATCTGCTGTAACACAAATTTTATCTCGACCTATCTGTGGATAACCTGTGATCAAGCTGTTGCCTAATCAGCTGTAGCAGCCATTTAGGGGATGAAATCTGGCAAAAACTGTTACAATGCTGCGTTGTTATTAACGGCGTTTTTAGATCTTAAGAAGGTATTTATGACTGATTTTGTCGATCAAGACCCACAGGAAACACAAGAATGGCTGGATGCGTTAGAGTCCGTCATTGAAGTCGCCGGCGAAGAGAAAGCCCACCTCATAATTGAAAAACTGATTGATATGGCGCGTCGTAGCGGCATCAATCTGCCTTACAGTGCTAACACAGCATATGTAAATACAATCCCATTTGACCAACAAGAACGTATTCCAGGCGACCAAGCCATGGAACAAAAACTACGTTCGTACATTCGCTGGAATGCGATGGCGATGGTTGTTAAAGCCAATATGAAACCTGGTTCAGTCGGTGGTCATATTGCCAGCTTCTCATCTGCTGCAACCTTATATGATGTTGGTTTTAACCACTTCTTTAAAGGTGATAACTACGGTAACGGTGCGGATATGGTCTTTTTCCAAGGTCATTCATCACCAGGTATCTACGCACGTTCATTCCTTGAAGGTCGCCTGACAGAAGAACAGTTAGACGGTTTCCGTTTTGAAGTTGACGGTAAAGGTCTGTCTTCATACCCACACCCTTGGTTGATGCCTGATTACTGGCAGTTCCCAACAGTTTCAATGGGGTTAGGTCCGCTTCTCGCTATTTACCAAGCACGTTTCATGAAATACATGGAACACCGTGACATCGTTAAAACCAGTGGCCGCCATGTTTGGGCTTACTTGGGTGACGGTGAGATGGATGAGCCAGAATCATTAGGTGCCATCACACTGGCTGGTCGTGAAAAACTCGATAACCTGATTTTCGTTGTTAACTGTAACTTGCAACGTCTGGATGGTCCGGTTCGTGGTAACGGCAAGATCGTACAAGAATTAGAAGCTTTATTCCGTGGTGCTGGCTGGAATGTCATCAAAGTGCTTTGGGGTAGTGGCTGGGATCAGCTGTTGGCCCGTGACACACATGGTCTGTTGTTAAAACGCATGGAAGAAGTTGTCGACGGCGAATATCAAAACTACAAAGCAAAAGATGGCGCGTATGTTCGCCAACACTTCTTTGGTAAGTATCCAGAATTGTTAGACATGGTTTCAGATATGACAGATGAAGATATCTGGAATCTGAGCCGTGGTGGTCATGATCCACGTAAGATCTACGCAGCTTACAAACGTGCTGTTGATAATGAAGGTCAACCAACTGTTATCTTAGCGAAAACAGTCAAAGGTTACGGTATGGGTGAAGCGGGTGAGGGTCAGAACACCACTCACCAACAGAAGAAACTCGAAATCGAACAAATGAAACGCTTCCGTGATCGTTTCAATATTCCAGTTTCTGATGAGCAAATTGATAAGATCCCATACATCAAGCTGAAAGATGGCAGCCCAGAGAAAGAGTACCTGCAAAAGCGTCGTGAAGAGTTAGGCGGTTTCTTACCGAAACGTAACAACAGCGCACCAGCTTTAACGATTCCAGATTTAAAGATTTTTGATGCGGTCTTAAAGTCAAGTGGCGAGCGTGAGCTGTCTACTACGATGGCATTTGTCCGTGTATTGACAGCGTTGATTCGTGATAAGTCTATTGGCAAAAATATCGTACCAATCGTACCTGACGAAGCGCGTACCTTTGGTATGGAAGGTTTATTCCGTAGCGTTGGTATTTACTCATCTTCAGGTCAAATGTACGAGCCAGAAGACTCAGGCAAAGTCATGTGGTATCGCGAAGATACCAAAGGCCAAATCCTGGAAGAGGGTATTAACGAAGCGGGTGCGATGTCTGAATGGGTATCGGCTGCGACGGCTTACTCTAACTACAACGTCAATATGGTTCCGTTTTACATCTACTACTCGATGTTCGGTTTCCAACGTGTTGGTGACTTGTGCTGGTTAGCCGGTGACATCCAAGCGAAAGGTTTCTTGATTGGTGGTACTGCTGGTCGTACAACGCTGAATGGTGAAGGTCTGCAGCATCAAGATGGTCACAGCATGATCTTGGCAAACACAGTACCTAACTGCATCAGCTACGATCCAACCTATGCTTATGAAGTTGCTGTTATCGTTCATGACGGTATGCGCCGTATGTATGAAAAACAGGAAAATGTTTTCTATTACCTGACGGCAATGAACGAAAACTATACTCATCCGGAAATGCCAGAGGGTGTAGAAGAAGGCATCATTAAAGGTCTGTACCAATTGAAAGCGGGTGGTAAACACAAGCTGAAAGCACAATTGGTTGGTAGTGGTACGATTCTGCGTGAAGTTGAAGCAGCAGCTGAGCTGTTAGAAAACGACTGGAAAGTATCAAGCAGCGTTTGGAGTGCAACAAGCTTTAACGAATTGACTCGTGATGGTCAGAGCGTTGAACGTCATAACCGTCTGCATCCTACTGCGCCCAAGAAACGTGCTTATGTTTCTGAGTGCTTGGATGAGCAACCAGGTGTTGTCGTGGCTGCAACAGACTATATGCGTATGTATGCTGAGCAAATCCGTCCATGGGTTAAGAGCAGCTACACCGTATTAGGTACTGATGGCTTTGGTCGTAGTGATACTCGTGAACAACTGCGTAGCTTCTTTGAAGTTGATCGTCATCACATTGTTGTTGCAACGTTAAACGCGTTAGCAGACCAAGGTGATATCAAATATGACGTGGTTGAAAAAGCGATTAAGCAATACGAAATCAATGCAGATGCAGTAAACCCAGTTAAGGCGTAATCATGGCAGATTTAATTGAATTGAAAGTACCGGATATCGGTGACTTTGACGGCGTTGAAATTATCGAAGTACTGGTAGCCGAAGGCGATGAAATTAGTGCTGATCAGGAAGTGATCACCATCGAGTCTGATAAAGCGATGATGGGTATTCCTGCAGAATTCGGCGGTGTTATCAAAACTTTGAAAGTCAAAGTGGGTGACAAAGTCAGTGAAGGTGATGTGATTGCATTGGTTGAAGCAAGCGGTGATGCACCACAAGCAGAAAAACCTGCTGAAACACCAGCACCAGCTGCGGCTAAACCTCAAGAAGCGCCAAAAGCTGAGCCTGCCAAAGCAGAAGCCGCACCTGCGCCTACTGCAACTGTCAGCGCCGATGAAGTTATTCCTTATGCACCGGATAACAAATCTGGTCAGAAACGTGCGCATGCTTCTCCATCAGTTCGCCGTTTTGCCAGAGAGCTTGGGGTGAAATTAACATCCGTTATTGGTACAGGTACTAAAGGCCGTATTACCAAAGAAGATGTTCAACAATTCGTTAAACAAGCATTATCAGCACCAGCGGCTGCACCTGCAGCACAAGGCAGTGGTATTCCACCGGTGCCAGTGGTTAACTTTGAGCAGTTTGGTGAAACCAATAGCGAAGAGTTGTCTCGCATTAAGAAAATCTCTGGTAAGCATTTGCATGCTTGCTGGTTGAATATTCCACACGTTACACAATTTGACGAAGCCGATATCACGGAATTAGAACAGTTCCGCAAAGAAAACAAAGATATGGCAGCGCAAAAAGGTGTGAACCTGACACCGCTGGTTTTCATTATGAAAGCTGTTGTGGCTTGCTTAAAACAATATCCAGAGTTCAATGCTTCACTGAGTGAAGACAAAGAAAGTCTGATTTACAAAAAGTACTACAACATTGGTGTTGCCGTTGATACACCAAATGGCTTGATGGTCCCAGTCATTAAAGACGTTGATAAAAAAGGCTTTTTGGAGCTTGCTGGTGAGTTAGGCGAAATTAGTAAACGTGCTCGTGATGGTGCTTTGAGTGCCAAAGACATGCAGGGTGGCACTTTCTCAATTTCAAGTTTAGGCGGTATTGGCGGTCAATTCTTTACGCCAATCGTTAATGCCCCTGAAGTTGCTATCTTGGGTGTTAGCCGTCATCAAATGAAACCTGTTTGGAATGGCAAAGAGTTTGTACCACGCCTGATGTTACCGTTATCAATCTCATATGATCATCGTGTTATTGATGGTGCGGCAGGTGCACGCTTTACCGTTATGCTGAGCCAAATGTTGTCTGATATCCGGAAGGTCTTGTTATGAGTTTGGTGGAAGTAAAAGTCCCTGATATCGGTGATTTTGACGCAGTTGAGATCATCGAGGTACTGGTTGCTGTCGGTGATGAAATCACCAATAACCAAGACATCATTACGCTTGAGTCTGACAAAGCAGCTATGGAAATTCCAAGTACAGCTAGCGGTAAAATCGTAGAGCTGTTGGTGTCTGTTGGCGATAAAGTTGGTGAAGGCGATGTAATTTTAAAGCTTGAAACTAATACTGCAGATGCGTCGGCTGATAAGCCTGCTGAAAAAGCACCAGCACCAGTTGAAAAAGCGACTGAAGCTAAACCTGCGCCACAAGCTGCACCTAAGCCAGACCATAGTGATATGCACGCCGAAGTGTTGGTTTTAGGTTCCGGTCCTGGTGGTTATACTGCTGCTTTCCGTGCGGCTGACTTGGGTAAAAAAGTCATCATGGTCGAACGCCATGAGCGCATTGGCGGTGTATGCTTAAACGTGGGTTGTATCCCATCTAAAGCATTACTGCATACAGCACAAATCATCAACGAAGCTTCACACATGTCAGAAAATGGTGTGACTTTCGGCGCCCCTAAAGTTGATTTAAAACAACTGGCCGGCTGGAAAGATGGTGTTGTTAACAAGCTAACTGGTGGTCTGAAAGCATTAGCGAAACAACGTAAAGTTGAAATCGTTCAAGGCGAAGGTCAGTTTAGCAGTGCCAACAGTCTGACTGTGACAACTGCGGACGGTGACAAAACCATTAGTTTTGATAACTGCATTATTGCGGCAGGCTCACGCGTTACGAAAATTCCAGTGTTCCCAAATGACGATCCTCGCATGATGGATTCGACTGATGCGTTAGATCTGGAAGATGTGCCGAAAAGCTTACTGGTTATCGGTGGCGGTATTATCGGTCTGGAAATGGCGACTGTTTATAACGCGTTGGGTTCAAAAATCACGGTTGTTGAGTTACAAGATAGCTTGATTCCTGGTGCTGACAAAGACATCGTTAAACCGTTACATCAGCGCATTGAAAAGCAATACGAAGCGATTTATCTGAATACCAAAGTCAGCAAAATCGAGCCATTGAAATCAGGCCTGAAAGTAACGTTCGAGGGTGATAAAGCACCTGAGCCGCAATCTTTCGACAAGATTTTAGTTGCAGTTGGTCGTACGCCAAACGGTAAGTTAATCAATGCAGAAGCGGCGGGCGTTCAAGTGAACGACTGGGGCTTTATTGAAGTTGATGCACAGATGCGTACTAATCAGCCACATATCTTTGCGATTGGCGATATTGTAGGTCAACCTATGTTGGCGCATAAAGCGACTCACGAAGGTAAAGTGGCTGCTGAAGTGATTGCCGGCCAGAAATCCGTGTTTGAACCACTGACAATTCCATCAGTTGCTTATACAGACCCAGAAGTTGCTTGGATGGGGTTAAATGAAACTGAAGCGAAAGCGCAGGGTATTGACTACGTTAAAGGTGCTTTCCCTTGGGCAGCTAGTGGCCGTAGTTTGAGCCTTGGTCGTGATGAAGGTTTGACCAAAGCATTATTTGAAAAATCAACGGGTCGTCTGATTGGTGCCGGTATTGTTGGGCCAAATGCTGGTGAATTGATTGCTGAAGCAGTACTTGCACTTGAAATGGGTGCTGACGCTGAAGACATCGGTTTGACAATTCATCCACACCCAACATTGTCTGAAACATTCGGCTTTGCAGCTGAAATGGCTGAAGGTAGCATCACTGATTTGATGCCGCCTCGGCAAACATTGCACTCTAAGTAATGCAGCAAGGTTTGTTGCTTGAAACACCACAAGGGTTGGCCAATTTGGTCAGCCCTTGTCTGTATCTAATCGTCGAATCTTAATGTCCGAAGTGAATACGTCATTACGCCCACCACTAAAATGGGCGGGGGGCAAACGCTGGTTATTGCCAGTGTTACAAAAGTTATGGCGTCCCCATAGTGACAAACGTCTTGTTGAACCGTTTTGTGGCGGTCTTTCTGTCGCCCTTGGATTACAGCCGCAAGAGGCCTTACTCAACGACATTAATCCCGCACTCATCAACTTTTATCAGCAGCTCAAAACTGGGTTGAAAATGGATATCAGTTTGTTAAATGATGAGGCGCTGTACTATCAGCATAGACAACAGTTTAATGAAAAGCTGCAAGATCCTAAGCAACGCGCCCAGCTTTTTTATTATCTCAACCGAACTGGCTACAACGGCCTGTGCCGATTTAATAAATCGGGCGGTTACAACGTACCTTTCGGTCGTTACAAAACGATTCATTATTTAACGGATTTTGCCGACTATCAGCCGGTGTTGTCACAATGGCAATTTACTAACACTGACTTTGAGCAACTAGATATCCAAAATAATGACTTTATCTATGCGGATCCGCCATACGATGTGCCTTTTCGGCAATATGCCCAGCAAGGGTTCGAGTGGCAGGATCAAGAACGTCTCGCAGAGTGGTTAGCACAACATACTGGCCCTGTGGTGTTATCTAATCAAGCAACACCAAGAATTTGTAAGCTATACCGTCAGTTAGGTTTTAAGCTGCGTTATGTGGATGCACCACGTCGAATTAGTTGCAAAACTACATCACGTAAAGCCGTTAAGGAAGTGCTGGCTTTGCGTGGTTTTTGATACAATATTCCAACTACAAAACTTTATCTCTTCAAGTTACAGGATCTTCCCCAATGTCTGATATTAATAAGGTCGTTCTGGCGTATTCCGGCGGTTTGGACACGTCAGTTATTCTGAAATGGTTACAGGATAAGTATCAATGTGAAGTCGTAACGTTTACGGCAGATCTAGGCCAAGGTGAAGAAGTTGAGCCAGCTCGTGCTAAAGCACAATCTTTGGGTATTAAAGAGATTTATATCGAAGATTTACGTGAAGAGTTTGCACGAGATTATGTGTTTCCAATGTTTCGTGCCAACGCCATTTATGAAGGTGAATACCTGCTTGGTACCTCAATTGCGCGTCCACTGATCGCTAAGCGTTTGGTAGAAATTGCTGCAGAGACGGGGGCACAAGCTGTATCTCACGGTGCCACAGGTAAAGGTAATGACCAGGTTCGTTTCGAATTAGGCGCATATGGCTTAAATCCAAACATTAAGGTTATTGCACCATGGCGTGAATGGGACCTGTTATCACGTCAAAAACTGCTAGATTACGCTGAACAACATGGCATTCCTGTTGAAATGAAGCAGGGCAAGAAATCGCCTTATTCAATGGACGCCAACTTGCTGCACATTTCTTATGAAGGCGGCATTCTTGAAGATCCATGGGCAGAAGCTGAAGAGTCAATGTGGCGTTGGTCGGTATCACCAGAAAATGCGCCTGATAAACCAACCTATCTGGAATTAACCTACCAAAAAGGTGATATCGTTGCCATTAATGGCGAAGCCATGACACCTGCACAAGTCATGACTTATTTGAATAAAGTCGCTGGTGAAAACGGTATTGGTCGTTTAGATATTGTTGAAAACCGTTATGTTGGTATGAAATCTCGTGGTTGTTATGAAACTCCAGCGGGTACCGTCATGCTTCGTGCTCACCGTGCCATTGAGTCATTGACACTTGATCGTGAAGTCGCGCATTTGAAAGATGAATTGATGCCACGTTATGCCAGCATGATTTATAACGGTTACTGGTGGGCACCAGAAAGAAAAATGATGCAAACAATGATAGATGCGTCACAACAAACTGTTAACGGTGATGTCAGAATAAAACTATACAAAGGTAATGTTGTCGTGGTCGGAAGACGTTCAGCAACGGACAGTTTATTTGATGAGTCAATTGCCACCTTTGAAGATGATTTAGGTGCTTACGATCAAAAAGACGCAGAAGGCTTTATCAAATTGAATGCATTACGTCTAAAAATCGCAGGTAAGAAACGTTAAATTTTAGCCAAGAAGGCTGACAGGCAAGACATAAATGGATTACACCGAATACGAAGAACGTACTGCGGAATACATGCGTTTGGCGATTTCCATGATGAAAAAGCATGGAATCGCCACAACGCCTGCAAACTATGCCGTTTGGTATGAATACGTATCGGGAAATAATGCCAATCTTATGGATGCATTAGATGCCGAACTAGCTGAAACCGGCCGTCTTACTGAACAACAAAGTCGTGATTTATATGAGCGTTTTTTTGATCGTGAGAAAGATCGTCATGCTTTATTTGAAATGCGTCAAGAAATGGGCCGTTTACTCAAGCAAGTACTTAACTTTGTCTATACCGGTGTTAATTCCACAGACAAAAGCAATCATCAACTAAATTCAATGTTGGCACGTCTTCAACCAGACATGTCAAAACAGCAGTTACATGATTTGGTTGAAGAGATTCTTATCGAAACGCGTTTAATTGTTTCTGCTGGTGAATTACTAAGCGAGCGTCTTAATACCGCTGTCACTGAAGTTGAAGTACTCAAAAAACAGCTAGATGAAACACGCCGTGAAGCCAAAAAAGATACTTTGACAGGGCTAGCCAACCGTAAAGCATTTGATGATGCAGTTTCCAAAGCATGTGCTGATGCTGATGCAACAGGAATGGATTTATCGCTGATTTTCTGCGATCTGGATATGTTCTCAGCGCTCAATGAAAAGCACGGCCAACTGGTTGGGGATTTAGTATTACGGGTTGTTGCTGACACCTTACGCGGTAGTCTAAAAGGGCGTGACTTAGTTGCTCGTTATGGCGGTGAAGAGTTCGCTATCTTGTTAATGAATACCTCGTTGCAAAACGCCCGAGCCATTGCTGATACTTTGCGTAATGAAATATCTGGAAAACGTATTCAACGTAAAGATACGCATGAACCATTGGGTGTGATCACGATGTCTTTCGGTGTCGCGCGTTATGTCGCTGGTGAAGGTGTTGATAGTTTTATGCAGCGCAGCGATCGTGCGCTGTATATGGCGAAGCGGCAAGGGCGCAACAATGTTAGTGAAGCGCCACCACCCATTATTTAATTTTTAAAATCCGTCTTTAAGAAAAACGTCTTCCAGTGCTAATTGACCAGATCTTGGTCTAGCTTCCTGCAATGCTTTACCCACCGTAATCATCATTACGATAATATGATCGTGTGGTAGGTTAATGATTTTGGCGACTTTATCAAAGTCAAAACCGTCCATTGGGCACGTGTCATACCCCATCGATTTTGCCATCAACATAATATTCATAGCGGCAATACTTGCTGAACGAATACATTCATCACGCTGGCCTTGATGATGGTTTGCGTAGTAGTTTTCGATGGCAGGTAATATAGCGTCTTGCGCTGCTTGTGGTGCATGCTGCCAATAGCGTTGCGGCTCTTTTTCCCAAGCATTAAGATCGGCACATAATACCAGCAGCATTGAAGCATCAACGACTTGGGCTTGACCCCAAGCGGCCTCAAAAATTTGCTGCCTTTTTTGTTTATCTGCAACCTGAACAAAACGCCAATGTTGGATATTAAAGGCAGTAGGGGATAGTACTGCATGCTCCATTAACTCTTGTACTTCCGCATCACTCATTACATGACTTGGATCATAGTGTTTTACTGAGCGGCGGCTACGGATAGCTTCTTTAACATCCATAAATATTAATAAACCTCTTTTAAATAATTAATTCAGTTCGACTTTTAGGTAAATATATTCGTGTTCATCTCGGTGGCTGCGATAGGTATTGCCATTCTGGTTAAATGATTCACGATCACCACTTTGACCAATTAATGTCCATTTATTGGCTGAACTATTTATCGTGGTGAGAAGCTGACTATTCTCAACATTACCTGTGCGAACATCATATTCAGCAAACATAGGTAAAACTTCTACGCGAACCTGTTTATTGGCCAAAACATTCACCACCGCTTGAAAGCCATTTTCGATAGGGAGATACGTGGTGTTTTGCTGAACTGCTCCGCCATGATGGCCAAATAAAACAAGTTGTTCTTGCTTGGCAATCAAGGTTCCAGTCTGGACTTGTATTGGTTCTCCAGCTAGACCACGTGATGCTATTTCCATACCACGGTCGCGACTATCACTTGTCGACCAGCGATTTATTTGTACATCAGCACCGTGGTTATCGATATTGATTCGGTTGCTATGTTGTTGCTGGTAATTCAAAACTTGCTTACTTCGTAGAACAGTGACCGTAATACTTTGTTGTGGCTTATCTATAACGTCTAATACGCGTTGCACATCTTCAAAGGTGGCACCATCACTACGCAAAAGAATCGTGTTATTAAAACTACTGATAGCCGCATCCTCGGGCAATAGCGGCGTGATTTCTGGTAATACTTGATCGGGCGTACTATGTTTAAGCTCAATCGTATGCATTGTTGTGACGGCCCAAGCGGGTAATAGCCACAAACTAAATAAAATAGCGCTAAAAATTTGCTTCATTGTTAGCCCTTCATTAGATATGTAAACGACGTGATTGTGGATCTGGTTGACTACGCGCCCACATGGCATCAAAGGCTTGTTTCAACTGTAGGTTTCTAGCGCGATCATCTGTCGCCATATACCCCTGATAACGTAATGGATCAGCGCAGTACAAAACGGAATTATCGTCAATTAATAAACAAAGATGAATCTGGTCTTGATCATCTCGATCACATTGATGAATGGCAATATGGCTGCTCAAACGTTGGGCTAGGGGAAGTAATTGATGACTTTTGCTAATCGCGTCATTGGTTGAATGTACTAATACACGTACCTGACTGAAGCGACTGGATCGTGCAAAGCGGCTAATTATTTCTAGCACAGCACTATTATCGAGCAAATGTTTATCTAAAGATGGGGCAAAAAAACAGATTTCTCGTTTTGCTTGTTCTACCAGTTGTAAACAAGCAGCCACTGCATTCTGACGGCCCTCAATGACCTGACGTTGAGGTTGTACAGGAGCAGTGGCATCTGTCATTAGCAGTTACGCGCTTGTTCTACTGCATTACCAATATAGGTAGCTGGCGTCAGCGTTTTCAAAGCATTTTTTGCTTCTTCTGGCATATCCAAATCTTCAATAAAGGCTTGCATGATTTCCTTATTAACACGTTGGCCACGAGTTAACTCTTTGAGTTTTTCATAAGGGTTTTCAATGCCATAACGACGCATGACAGTTTGAATTGGCTCAGCCAATAATTCCCAATTAGCATCTAAATCCGCAGCCATCACTTCTGGCGCTGCTTCAAGTTTACTAATCCCTTTTAATGCTGAGCTAAAGGCTAATAAAGAGTGGGCAAAACCAACACCGATATTACGTAATACGGTTGAGTCGGTTAAGTCACGCTGCCAGCGAGAGATAGGTAATTTCATAGCCAAATGATCAAACGTGGCATTCGCAATGCCAAGATTACCTTCAGCATTTTCGAAATCGATTGGGTTAACTTTGTGTGGCATCGTTGATGAGCCGATTTCACCTTTAACGGTTTTTTGTTTGAAATAACCGATAGAAATGTAGCTCCAGATATCACGACAGAAATCGATCAAAACTGTATTAAAACGGATCATCGCTTGGAACAATTCAGCCACATAATCATGCGGTTCAATCTGCGTTGTATATTGATTCCAACGCAAACCTAAACCAGTCACAAAAGCATGCGCCATCATCGGCCAGTCAACATCTGGATAGGCTGATAAATGCGCGTTATAGTTACCAACAGCGCCATTCATTTTGCCGTACATCAATACAGCAGCAACGTGGGTGCGTTGTAGTTCAAGACGTTTCACAACGTTGGCAATTTCTTTACCTAAAGTTGTAGGAGAAGCAGGTTGACCATGTGTACGTGACATCATCGGAGTCGCAGCATGTTCTTGAACTAACTTTTGCAATGCAGCAATGATGTTATCCATCTCAGGCAAAATAACTTGCTCACGTGCATTTTTAAGCATGATGCCGTAAGCAGTGTTATTAATGTCTTCAGAAGTGCAGGCAAAGTGGACGAACTCTTTAACTGCATTTAATTCGCTATTGGAAGCGAATTTGTTTTTAATAAAGTATTCGACGGCTTTAACATCGTGGTTAGTTGTCCGCTCGATATCTTTAATCGCTTGTGCATCATCAACTGAGAAATTATTAATAATGTCGTTAATAAATGCTTCAGCGTCGGCGCTCAGTTTTGGAACTTCCGGAATCCCTGCATTGGCTCCAAGCAAATGTAACCAGCGTAGCTCAACTTCAACGCGGGCTTTGAGCAAGCCATACTCACTGAAATAAGGGCGCAAGGCTTTGGTTTTGTCGGCATAGCGGCCATCGACCGGCGAAATGGCGGTCAGTGCGGTTAATTCCATGAAAACTCCGTAGAAACATACTGAAATGTGGGCAAAATTATAGCAGAACTCATCGTTAAAACCGGATTTGATTCGGTGAAATAACGGAATGTGCGCTAAAATAGTCGCACCAAACGACATAACGTGGAGCAAATTGCGTGCTAAAAGAATATCTAAATCATGTAGAAGAACGTGCTGCCGAAGGCTTACCGCCTTTACCTTTAGACGCGGTACAGGTTGCTGACATTATCGAACAGTTAAAGCAGCCAAAATCTGACGATACTGATGCACTTTTAGAATTACTCATCCACCGGGTACCACCTGGTGTTGATAAAGCCGCTTATGTGAAAGCTGGCTTTTTAGCGGCGCTGGCAAAAGGCGAAGCGAAATGTGAATTTATTGATGCAGTTAAGGCGACGGAATTACTTGGCACGATGATGGGTGGTTATAACATCGCACCATTAATCTCGCTGCTCGATAACGATGTGACGGCGGATGCTGCACAAGTAGCATTGTCAAAAACGGTCATGGTTTATGACGCCTATCATGATCTAGTCGAGAAATCAGCCAATAACCCATACGCCATGAACGTTTTAAAGTCATGGGCTGAAGCGGAGTGGTTTTTATCACGTCCACAGTTAGCAGAAGAAATTACTGTTACGGTCTTTAAAGTACCGGGTGAAACCAACACCGATGACTTGTCGCCAGCAACCGAAGCTTGGAGCCGTCCAGACATTCCATTGCATGCTAAAGCGATGCTGGTCAGCAAAATGCCAGGCGCTTTAGACACTATCGAGTCGCTAAAAGAAAAAGGTCATCCAATTGCCTATGTCGGTGATGTAGTCGGTACTGGCTCATCACGTAAATCGGCAATTAACTCAGTGCTGTGGCACATGGGAAATGACATTCCTTACGTGCCAAACAAACGTCAGGGTGGTGTGGTTTTAGGTAACAATATTGCGCCGATTTTCTTCAACACAGCTGAAGATTCGGGTGCATTACCGATTGAGTGTAATGTCGACAATCTGGAAACTGGTGATGTCATCATTATCAAACCTTATGAAGGTAAGATTGTGAATGCCGCTGGCGATGTATTGTCAGAATTCTCGATTAAGCCAACCACATTACCAGACGAAGTGCGTGCCGGTGGTCGTATTCCATTAATTATAGGTCGTGGTTTAACTGATAAAGCGCGTGAAACTCTAGGTCTTGAGCCATCAACCGTATTCAAGCGTCCTGTTGAGCCAGATCACAGTGATAAAGGTTATACCCTAGCGCAGAAAATGGTCGGTCGTGCTTGTGGTGTCGAAGGTGTGCGTCCTGGTGCGTATTGTGAGCCTAAAGTCACTACGGTTGGTTCACAAGATACAACTGGCGCCATGACCCGTGATGAACTAAAAGAACTTGCGTGTCTGGGCTTCTCATCAGATTTGGTGATGCAGTCTTTCTGCCATACTGCCGCTTATCCAAAACCAGTTGATATCAAGCTGCAACACGAATTACCTGAGTTTATCAGCACACGTGGCGGTGTTTCATTACGTCCTGGTGACGGTGTTATTCACTCTTGGTTAAACCGTATGATTTTGCCGGATACCGTTGGTACGGGCGGTGACTCTCATACTCGATTCCCGATTGGTATTAGCTTCCCAGCAGGTTCTGGTTTGGTTGCCTTTGCTGCGGCTTTAGGTGTCATGCCGTTGGATATGCCTGAGTCGGTATTGGTTCGGTTTAAAGGTGAAATGCAACCAGGTATTACCTTGCGTGATTTGGTTAACGCCATTCCTTATGCGGCAATTCAGCAAGGTTTACTGACAGTTGAGAAGAAAGGTAAGAAAAATATCTTTAACGGTCGTGTATTAGAAATCGAAGGCCTGCCAAACCTTAAAGTTGAGCAAGCATTTGAATTATCTGATGCCTCAGCTGAACGTTCAGCAAATGGTTGTACCGTTCACTTGAACAAAGAACCTATCATTGAATTTATGAATTCAAACATCGCATTGATGGAATGGATGATCGCTGATGGTTACCAAGATGCCAGAACACTGCAGCGCCGTATCGATGCAATGAAAGCTTGGCTTGCTGATCCGCAATTGTTGTCACCAGATGCCGATGCTGAATATGCAGCAGTTATCGAAATTGATCTCAGTGAAATCAAAGAGCCATTGTTGGCTTGCCCAAATGACCCTGACGATATTAAACCGTTGTCAGAAGTCGCTGGTGAGTCAATCGATGAAGTCTTTATCGGTTCTTGCATGACGAATATCGGTCATTACCGCGCAGCAGGTAAAGTACTGGAAAATATGGGTAACTTGCCGGTCAAACTGTGGGTTGCACCACCAACCAAGATGGATAAACATCAACTGACTGAAGAGGGTATTTACAATACCTTTGGACGAGTTGGTGCGCGTACTGAAACGCCAGGTTGCTCACTTTGTATGGGTAACCAAGCACGTGTTGCTGATAATGCCAAAGTGGTTTCAACTTCAACACGTAACTTCCCTAACCGTTTAGGTAATGGCGCCGATGTTTACTTATCATCTGCTGAGTTAGCGGCAGTAGTTGCGAGTATGGGTAAAATCCCAACCGTCGCTGAATACTTGGAGAAAGTAGCTGGTATTCAACCAATGGCTGATGAGATTTATCGCTATTTGAATTTCCATGAAATGGAAGAGTACAAACAAGCCGCTACTAGTTAATTCGGTAGGGCATTAACAAAAAAGGCTGTTTTCGATAAGAAAACAGCCTTTTTTTATGTGTGTAATAAATACAGTTTTAGATAATGCGTTTTAACGTATCGTCTTTGCGAACTGCATGGTGATAAATGGCCGCGCCAATATGAGCGATTACCAGTAACACTAGCACCCAAGCAAAAATACTGTGTAATTCGCCAATCATATGTGCCCATTCAGGCTTGCCATCAGGTTTCGCAATCAGTTCGTAGCCAAATACCTTAATGGGATAACCTTTGCCATGAATATACAAAGCACCCAATGGTGGCATTGTGATAACCAAGAAATACATTAAATGATGGCCGCCTTTAGCAAGCTTACCCAATTGGCCATTAGGGGCAGGGCGTTGTTTTTGCATTGCAGACCAGATGAGTCGTGCAATCATCAGTATGAATAAAACCGCACCAATCGAAACGTGATATGGCCCAAAAGTATCACCTAACCAATGTTCACCCTCATTAATACGATCGGCAAACTTAAAAAATTGCTGAATAATCAGGATGGCAACTAACCAATGAAAAAAACGGGTGACGATGCCATATCGGCTGGGGGAATCATGCAACATTTAACTGTTCTCCTTTACAAAAATCATAATTGAAATCCATTAACACCTATAACAAGAGATCATGATGCGCATGATAAATAGGCTTTATTAAGATTTTCTTATGACAGAGATAAAACAGAATGGTTTCTCGCTACCTCAAGACTGATAGCGAGGAGGATGATAGATCGCTAAATAGATTTTGATAATTCGGAGCAGGTGTTGAGCAATTTATTACTGGCAAAAATAAACTGCCAACGATTGCCACCTTTTTGCCGCCATAACACAGCTGCACGAATACCCGCCAGTAATAGGGCGCGTACCTTATTTACATTGTCAGGTTGTTGCAGATGGCCAGCGTCACCAAACACTTTTACGACAGGTTTTAGCTCGCTAATCGTTCGCTCGTAGATGCCTGCAAATCTTGCGATCACCTGTGGACTGGTTAAGCTGCCAAAATAGTCGACTTGTTGAGGTATTTGTTCGATTTCACGACTAATCAAATCCAGCATTGCAGGGCGTTTGATTAACTTACGCTCTAAATGCAGTAAACCAATGGCATAACGTAGCAACATGACATCACTTGGTGACTTCTTTTTGGTGAGTTGCTGATTAAATGCATACAATCCAGTGCGAAGGTTCTCAAGCTTGCCATAGACATCAATCGTCGATGAGGCTTCAATTGCCAACAAGCTGTTGAGCATAGTGGCTAATTCATCGTTATCAACTTGACCCGTCTCAGCCACTTTTTGAACAAGTGATACGGCTTGCATCAGACCGGCAAGGGCAATCACTCTATCTTGGTACGGATTGTTTTGGCTCATGGATGCATACCAGGTGCATTGGTATCGACAATAATGCCGCCACCAAGACAAATATCATCCAAATAAAACACCACAGATTGACCGGGCGTGACGGCACGTTGTTTGTCATCAAAAGTAACGACAATTTGACCGTTAGCATCACGATCTATTGTGCATGCTTGATCGGGTTGGCGATAGCGAGTTTTAGCAGCAGCCCGCAGTGGCAATTCAGGTGCATTACCGGCGACCCATGATAATTGCTCAGCACGAAGTTCAGTGCTGTAAAGCCATTCATGTTCACCTTGCACAACGTAAAGCGTGCGTGTTGCCATATCTTTACCGGCCACAAACCAAGGCTCGCCCGTACTATTTTTACGACCACCAATACCAAGACCTTGGCGTTGCCCAAGGGTGTAGTACATAAGGCCTGCATGTTGGCCAATTAACTCACCTTCTGGCGTGCGCATTTCACCCGGTTGAGCAGGGATGTAGCGGCCCAAGAATTCACGGAAACGGCGTTCACCGATAAAACAAATGCCCGTGCTATCTTTTTTGTCCGCAGTGATAAAGCCAGCTTGCTCGGCAATTTTACGTACTTCCGTCTTAGGTAATTCACCTAATGGGAATAGGGTACGTGACAATTGCGCTTGACCAAGCGTGTAGAGGAAATAGCTTTGATCTTTTTTATTGTCTAGCCCTTTGAGCAGCTGAAACTCGCCGTCAATCTCTCTTACCCGAGCATAGTGACCCGTGGCAATCAGGTAACCACCCAGTTCCATTGCATGATCTAGAAACGCTTTAAACTTGATCTCACGGTTACACAAAATATCCGGGTTTGGTGTTCTGCCGGCTTTGTATTCATCAAGAAAGTGCTTAAAGACAAAATCCCAATACTCCATGGCAAAGTTTGCTTCATGAAATGGGATGCCGACTTTATTGGCTACTGAAATAGCATCTTTGCGGTCTTCTTCGATAGTGCATTCACTTTCATCAGCGAAGTCGACCCAGTTTTTCATAAATAGACCTTCGGTGTCGTAACCTTGTTGTTTTAACAATAAAGCTGACACTGAAGAATCAACACCGCCGGAAAGTCCGACGACAACTTTTTGCATATCTGCCATAGGATTTATTTCAGTAAATCAAGATCGAAGCGTTTGCCTGTTAAATAGTCTTGCCAGCACTCCATAACCAGTGGGCTACGAAATTGGCTGGCACGATCCAGCATGGTTTGTTTATCTAACCAAACCGCTTGAGTAATATCCGGGTCGAGCGGTGTATCAAGGAAATCCCCAAGGCTGCCAGTAAAGCAAAAGCGGATATAGGTTTCTTGTGATGCCTCATGACGCCAGCGGTAAACGCCAACCAATGCTTCAGGATGAAACTGCCAAGCAGTTTCCTCCTGTGTTTCGCGGATAACCGCGTCAATCAGGCTTTCGTTGTCTTCGAGGTGACCGGCTGGTTGGTTGAGACGTACGGCGCTGCCGATGCGTTCCTCTACCATCAGAAATTTTTGATCCCGTTCGATGACGGCGGCTACGGTGGTTCTTGGTGTCCAAATCATCGGCGCATTTTAACACGGACTTGTCACTTTCTTCGCGCCATTCTCCGGGTAAAAGTTCGTTAAGTTGCCAAGGGCCAATTGCCGCGCGAATTAACCTCAAGGTTGGATGACCAACAGCAGCCGTCATACGACGAACTTGGCGGTTTTTGCCTTCGCTAATCTGAATTTCTAACCACTGTGTCGGAATGCTTTGTCGAAACCTAACTGGTGGCGAACGATCCCATACTCTAGGCGGATCGATTAACCGAGCATTTGCTGGAAGGGTGAGTCCATCTTTAAGTTGAACACCATCTTGCAAGCGTTTTAAAGCGACTGCATCAGGAATATTCTCGACCTGAACCCAGTAGGTTTTCACCATTTTATCTTTGGGATCAGCGATTTGTTTTTGCCACTGCCCATTATCCGTCAACAACATCAAGCCTTCGCTGTCGCGGTCTAATCTGCCTGCGGCGTAAATATTAGGAATATCAATAAAGTCCTTAAGCGTTCGACGTCCTTCAGTATCAGTGAACTGACAAAGAACATCATAAGGTTTATTAAAGGCGATCAGTTTGGTCATGGTGAAGTGTGGCCTAGGATAATGCTAAAATAGCGGCTTTATTTTTCGACGTATTGGTTTTCGTGTGTTCAGCATAGCAGTTTAGCGTTTTGCTGAATGTAATAAACATCAGGGTTGATATTTCATCAACCGTACCAATATAGCTGGATAACAGGTTGAATCTATTTTTTTAAATAGATGAAAATCCTGGACTCAATAATGATTTTTGCAATCACATGCTGACTGGTTTCAGCATTGCCAGAATAGTTACTGAAAGTAGCAACATTGTTGAATTAGTGCTGATTAGCGACGAGCTTTTTGGCAATGAACAGCGTCATGGTTAATGGCGTACGGCATACCAATTTGGTTAATGTAGCCTCATACAAATCATTGGTATGCTTAGTTGTAGTGATAATGCTGCAGCTGTTACCCAACACATCTTAGGAGAAGTTATGAAAGTTGCAGATAATGTAGTCGTTGTTATCGATTACACACTCACCAACAACGAAGGCCAAGTTATTGATAGTTCAGAAGGCGCGGGTCCTCTGGCATATCTTCATGGCGCTGGTAACATCATTCCAGGTTTGGAAGATGCATTAGCTGGTAAAGAAGCTGGAGATAGCGTTAAAGCAAGCATTGAACCTGCACAAGCTTACGGCGAACGCCATGAAGCATTAAAACAAGAAGTACCAGCTGAATTATTCAGCGGTGTTGATAAAGTTGAAGTGGGTATGCAATTTCAATCTGAAACTGACCAAGGCCCAGTTTTAGTTACTGTTACTGAAGTTGGTGCTGAAACCATTACTGTTGATGGTAACCACCCACTGGCTGGTGTTCATCTGAACTTTGATGTTGAGATTCGCGAAGTTCGTGAAGCAACAAAAGAAGAATTAGAACATGGTCATGTTCATGGTGAAGGTGGTCATCACCACTAAAAAATACTGTTAACGCAGTAACCTAAAGACGGGCATTGTGCCCGTCTTTTTGTTTGAGATATTTCAAAATGCAAGACATCGAAAATTTAAATCAACAGTTTGCAATTCCAGGGGCGTTAAGCTTTTCAGCTGGCCCTAATGACACGGTTATGATTGATATTGAAACCGAAAAGTCTCGGGCTCAGTTATCAACCTATGGTGCACAGGTTTTATCCTTTAAACCGGCAGCGGCAAATGAAGATTTGTTATATCTCAGTCCAGATAGCATTTATGGTGGTGGCAAAGCTATTCGCGGTGGTGTGCCGATTTGTTGGCCATGGTTTGGTGATGATCCAAGTGGTCATGGCCGGCCTGCACATGGGTTTGCTCGTAATCAGGTTTGGCAGGTCATTTCAACAACTAAAAATGCTAATGACGATATCGTCGTGTCATTACAGTTATTACCAAATGAAACCAGCCGGAAATATTGGCATTGTGATTTTTCTTTAGTCTTTAAGGTCACCATTGGTGACAGCCTTAAAATGGCACTGACTACCCATAACGTTGATAACGAGAGTTTTGTTATCTCACAAGCCTTACACACTTATTTCAATGTGGGAGATATTGAGCGTCTACATTTAAGGGGGCTCGATAAACACCACTATTTAGATAAAACGCTCAACTTTGCCGAAAAGTATCAGATTGGTGAAGTTCGTTTTGTGTCAGAAACAGATCGTATTTATCAAAAAGCACCATCGGAAACGTATATCGAAGATGAATCTTTGCAACGTCAGGTGATTATTAAAAGCCAAGGTTCCAAAACAACTGTGGTTTGGAACCCGTGGAATAAGGCCATGTTACTGATGGACATGCCGAATGATGCCTATCAACAGTTCGTTTGTGTTGAAACGGCCAATGCGACAGAAGATAGTATTGAACTGGCGCCAGGTCAGTCGCATACACTGGTTGCTGAATACAGTCTCACTGACTACGTTTAATAAGCGGCTGATTTATTCAGTGACTAAGGTATCGGCTTTGTAGAAAGCACCGTCATCAACAGCTAGTGCTTTTGTCAGCTTAGGTAATAAGGCTTTCATTGTTGTCATTAACTGCCATGGTGGATTAATGACAATCATGCCAGATGAGGTCATTCCTAGTTCCAGGCTGTCTGCCTGAGAAGCTAATTCAAAACGTTGGATATTTCTAATCCCACTATTGACAAGTAATTTTTCCATTCGCTCAATGCGAGTACGTTCCACAACGGGATACCAAATAGCATAAATTCCGGTGGCAAACTTCTTGTGGGCTTGAATTACCGTCTGACAAACCAGGTCATAATCAGACTTAATTTCATATGATGGATCAATTAACACTAAGCCGCGGCGGGATATCGGTGGTAACAATCTGCCAAGTCCTTTGAGTCCATCTTCATGCCAGACTTGGGCGCGAGGATCCGTTTTCAAGTTATCAGCAAGTAACCTGACATCTTCTTTATGAAACTCAAATAACCAAGCGCGATCTTGAGAGCGCATCATATTAAGTGCGAATAAAGGTGAGCCCGGATAAAAATCTAAAGAGCCCGCAGTATTAAACTGCTTAATGATAGAAAAATAGTTAGCCAATTCCGGCCAGTCACTTTCGTTGAGTTTGCCAATACCACCTCGGTATTCTTGTAGCTTTTCTGCCGGTTCTGAACTTAAGTTATATAGTCCGACGCCAGAGTGCGTGTCAATATAGCTAAAGGCTTTATTTTTCTGGATTAAGTGCTGCAAAATTTCAGTTAAAACAATATGTTTCAACACATCAGCAAAGTTACCTGCATGATAGACGTGGCGATAACTTAACAACGGCAAAGCTCCAATTAAATTTCCAGAAATCTACGGTCAGCATTTGCGTTGCTAACGTTCAGCTGATGGCAAGGTCGACAAATCATAACCACTTTTCAGTTAGGCAGCGTGGAAATCTGTATTAATGGCTTAACTACGCTGATTTGTTTGCAATATTTCAATGACACGTCCTTGATAAAACACAACCCAGACATCAAATTTGCCATATTGCTGATAAACCCATCCTTCATAATGCCGGTGATAACTATTGAAAAACGTACTGTAAGTACGAGTCCATTGTTTTTTATCCACTGGTTTTAGTCGTGGGCAAGCTGTCATGATTTCGGGTTTGGTCATTCCTTTTTGTATCAGCTTATTGCCACAGCGATATGAGTTCATTTCACTAAACGTGATGTCAGCCTGAACTAATGGGCTGGCCAACAGTGTTAACAACAAGATCCATTTCATTGTTAGTTCTCCATAAATAGTAAGTAAAGCGCTGGTGATCCATGACCAACGCTGATGTGTTTAGTTAACCAAACTTTGAATTGGCGCTGGAATGCGACCGCCTAAACGAACAAAGCGATTTTCTTGGCTACCGAGATTAACTTCCATAACTGGGCCTTCACCTAATAGACCACCAAATACAACGTGATCTCCTGCTTTTTTACCCGGCGCTGGGATAAGGCGTGCTGCAGTTGTTTTCTTATTGATAACACCAATCGCCATTTCGTCAGCAATAACGGCTGAAAGCATTTCGGCAGAGGTATCACCAGGCAAAGCAACCATGTCTAAGCCAACCGAGCAAACTGCGGTCATCGCTTCGAGTTTTTCTAGGCTTAATGTGCCATTTTTCGCTGAGTCTGCGATGCTCAAGTCTTCACAGACAGGAATAAATGCACCACTAAGACCACCAACATGTGAGCTGGCAAACGCACCACCTTTTTTAACCGCATCATTCAACATAGCTAAAAATGCCGTGCTGCCCGGTGCGCCCATTGCAGGTAGACCAATTGCTTCAAAAATTTCACCGACACTGTCATTTTTATTCGGCGTAGGCGCCAGAGATAAATCGACGATACCAAATGGTAAACCTAAAATTTGAGCAACTTCACGACCGACTAACTCGCCTGCACGGGTTAAACGTGCAGCGGTTTGTTTGATGACATCAGCCGCACGGCTTAAATCCATATGATCATCTTCAGCCAGCGCACGCTCTAAAGCTGCTTTGACAACGCCGGGTCCACTTACACCGACACTCACTACCGCATCAGCTTCGCCAATACCCAAATACGCACCCGCCATGAAAGGTACATCTTGCGGAATATTGGCAAACACCACCAATTTTGCCGCAGCTAAACCATCATCTTTTGCTGTTAATTCTGCGGCTTCTTTAATCACATGTCCCATGCGATTAATGGCATCCATATTGATACCGGCTCGGGTACTTGCCACATTTACAGATGAACAAACACGTTTACTTTGTGTCAGGGCCTGGGGAATAGCATCAATTAATGCACGATCACCGGCGCTCATACCTTTTTCGACCAGTGCACTAAAGCCGCCGATAAAATCAATGCCCAGTTCATCAGCCGCTTTGTCTAGAGTTAACGCAATTTCGACCATTTGTTCGGAAGAGAAGGGCGCGGCTACAACACCAATCGGGCTGATTGAAATACGTTTATTGGCAACTTCAATACCATAACGACGCTCGATACGCTGACAAGTCGATACGAGCTTGCCGGCATAACGCGTAATTTTGTCGTAAATCTTGCGTTTGAACGTGTTGATATCATCACTGACACAATCCGTTAGGTTAATACCCACCGTGACGGTACGCAGATCCAGATTTTCTTCGCGAACCATTTGCAGTGTTGAAATAATGTCTTTTTGATTAAGCATAAAAATTCCTGATTTTTTGGCTTCGCGAATTTAATTGAGGATGTTACTGACAGATTCAAAGATTTTGCGGTGCTGAACACTAATCTCAAGATTTAGCTTTTGAGAAATGACATTTAAATCGTCACGCAAATCATCCATCACTGTTGATTTAGGCACATCAATTTCAAATACCATCAGGTTATCCATTGGGTTTTTACCGCCTTTGAAAATAGCTTGGATATTGGTGATATTAACGCTGTGTTTAAACAAGGCATTGGCAACAGCCGCCACTAAACCTTGTCTATCCGGCCCGATGCAAGAAATGATGTATGGCTGCGTTTCCGGCTTGGATTGTTGCCAATCCGTGGTGTGTTCATCCCATGCATGCACATTAATAAATAAACCCAACTCACCACATGCCTCTTGGATGGCTTTTTGTAATTCGGCTGGCGTTTCGCCTTCAGGCAAAGAGGCGAGAAGCAATGCCCCGAATACATTTTCCAATAAAGTTTGGCTGAGATTTTCAATATTGCCGTGACGTTGCTGAATGACAGTTGCGACGTTGGCCATGATGCCGGGTTGATCACTTCCCAACACGGAAATCAAAACTTTATTCATTTGCTTACCTTTAAAATGGGCTAGAGTGTTTGGCTTGGGTATATCGTTGTTACTTTGGTGTTATGACCATTGTTCACGTAACTTCTGCCGATTAATAAATAACCATTGGATAGCAATAATGGGGATGGCTGAGACAATTTTACCCTCATTAAGTAATTGATAGACCTCGTCAAATGGCACGACTGACACGGCAATATCTTCATCTTCATGATCAAGACCGTGTACACCACCGACATGACTGCTATCAATTTTGCCGCAGTAAAGATGTAATAACTCTGAAGTGCCGCCCGGAGAGGTGAAAAACTCGTTGATTTTGATTAACGCTTGAATGTCACAGCCAGATTCTTCCATTGCTTCACGATGGGCGACCGCTTCAGGTGTTTCGCCTTTTTCAATTGCGCCAGCAACAATTTCAATTAACCAAGCACGCTCATCATTAAATTGCAGTGCACCCACACGGAATTGCTCAATAAGCACCACAGCGTCTTTGATTGGGTCGTACAAAATCACGGCAACACATTCGCCACGATGAAAGACTTCGCGGGTTAATGGGGCGCTCCAGCCACCTTGATAAAGTGTATGTTTTACGGTGACTTCGTTAACGCCAAAATAACCTTTAAAAACGGCATCTTCGGCAATGATTTCAAACTTTTTCTCGGCGTTATTGAGTGACATTGGCTGTGACTTCTGGTTGGAAAACGTCGGTAGGTATACCTTCTAGCTTACGTAGGTATGCAGTAAAGCGACTATCGTCTTTTTCGATATGTTCGAGTTTGACCGGCAAATAACCAAGTTCGGGGGCACACCATAATGTGGTTTTGCGATCGCTATCGGCGTCTCTTTCTCGAGTGAGTTTTACGGCAGCGATTTTACCTAATGGGGTATCAATGATTTCTTCGCCTAGACGAATAATTTCATACTTTTTGAGTTTGCCACCATCGGCAATGGTGTAGGTCAGTTTATCGCGATTATTTTCCAAATCGTGCATGACTTGAAGTTGGTAGACCAGCTTATCGAGGGTATTGCGTTTGAGTTTTAAATCCCAAGGTTGCTCACGATCATCAATATGTACTTTTAACTTATTCCAGTAAAAGTCCATGGTGAGCGTTTTATCTTTCTTGCCGCCATCACGTGAATAGCGATAAAACATAGGACGAATTTTATCTTGGTGATAAACCCAAAGACTGGTTTCTTCAATAATATCGGGCTTTATAAATGCGAAGATGCCTTTCGCTTGGGTTTTTGAAACAAACTTCCGTTGTCCTGCTTCATCAGTTGTTAGGGTTTGTTTGAGTTCACCAGCTTGAATGCCGTTTAACTCAACCTGATAATTTGCATGAAAATCAGGCAACGGTTCAGCGTATAAACGCGTTGCCAACAGCAGCAAAAATAAGCCGGTCAGCAGTTGTCTCATAAAGTTAAGCGCCTTGTTGTATCAATAGCTTTATGGCATCTGGATACAGCTTATGTTCCTCAATCAGTACACGGGCAGCGAGAGTATCCGCTGTATCATCAGCCATTACGGGTACTTTGGCTTGTAAGATTACAGGGCCATCATCCAACTCTGCTGTGACAAAATGCACACTTGCACCATGTTCTTTTTCCCCAGCTTCAATGGCTCTTTGATGCGTGTGTAAGCCTTTGAACTTTGGCAATAGCGACGGATGGATATTGATAAGTTTGCCTGCAAAGTGCTCCACAAAATCAGCCGTCAAAATTCGCATAAAGCCAGCCAGAATAACGAAATCTGGTTGGTAGCTGTCAATGACACGGGCAAGCTCAATATCAAAAGCTTCACGGCTTTCGTATTGTTTGTGGTCGAGTAATTGTGTGGCAATACCTGCATTGGCAGCTGAGTCAAGGCCAGCAGCATCGGGTCGGTTACTAATAACCGCAGTTATTTCTGCTGACAGTTCATCCGCCTCAATGGCACGGATGATTGACTGCATGTTGCTACCACGACCCGAAATTAAAATGACCAGTCGTGCTTTTTTCATCGGATAATCACACGCTCGCTAGCATCAGATGCTTCGATATGACCAATTTGCATTGCCGTTTCGCCCAATGCAATTAAGGTATTTACTGTTTCTTGCGCTTGGCTTTCGTCAACAACAACGACCATGCCGATACCATTATTAAAGGTACGGTACATTTCGTGATCAACAACATTACCGTTAGTTTGTAACCAATCAAATACAGCAGGGCGCTGCCAGCTAGCTGCATTGATAACGGCTACAACACCCTCAGGTAAAACGCGTGGAATATTTTCGATTAAACCACCGCCAGTGATGTGGGAAAGTGCATGAATATCAACTTTTTCATTAAGTTGCAGAAGTTGTTTAACGTAAATTCTTGTTGGTGCTAACAGTCTTTCGCCCAACGTTGCACCATCAAATGCATCGTTAAGGTTGGCACCACTACGCTCGATGATTTTACGGATCAATGAATAACCATTTGAGTGTGGGCCCGACGAGGCAATACCGATAATGGCGTTACCAGCAGCCACTTTACTGCCATCAATGACACCATCTTTTTCAACGATACCAACACAAAAACCAGCTAAGTCGTAGTCGCCTTCTTCATACATGCTTGGCATTTCGGCGGTTTCACCACCAACCAATGCTGCACCAGATTGCAGACAACCTTCAGCAATACCTGCAACCACATCAGTTGCGATATCAACGTTTAATTTACCGGTAGCGTAGTAATCTAGGAAAAAGAGGGGTTCAGCACCTAATACAGCGATGTCATTGGCACACATGGCAACCAAATCAATACCAATCGTGTTATGAATACCAGACTCAATTGCTAAACGTAGCTTAGTACCAACACCATCGGTTCCTGAGACCAACACCGGATTTTTATAACGATCCAATGGCAACTCAAAAAGACTACCGAAACCACCTAAGCCCGCCATTACGCCAGGACGTTTTGTTTTAGCTGCCAAAGGTTTAATACGGTCAACTAGTGCGTTACCTGCTTCGATATCGACACCAGCGTCGCGGTAGCTGAGTGAAGTAGTTGATGGATTATTAGAATCAACGGAATTGGTCATGCTTAAGTCCTGAGAATAATGGGCGTCACACAAGAAAATCAGCGTGCTAGAATACCACAATGACCCGATTAATAACCGTGCTGTTTTTCCTTTTCTTTGCGACCAAGCTCTTGGCCGCACCAGTTCCTAATCTCTATCAAGCTCAAGTGGCAGTTGCTTCACAAAGTGAGGCAGATCGTAGCCGAGTTGCGCCAGAAGCTTTGAAACAAGTCATCGTTAAGATTGTGGGTAATCGTAAAACAGTAAACGACGCGGATATCACAGCCTTACTGGCCGATGCCGATAGATATGTAGAACAATATTCTTATCAACAAACGAATGA
Source organism: Methylophaga sp. OBS3 (assembly GCF_026319325.1). Lineage (GTDB taxonomy): Bacteria > Pseudomonadota > Gammaproteobacteria > Nitrosococcales > Methylophagaceae > Methylophaga. The sequence goes on along the minus strand of NZ_JAPDMU010000001.1, from coordinate 681,473 downwards.
AGATGCTGATTTAACGACGCCTGAAGAATTAGCTGTCACGTTTATTTTTGATGAGCAACGAATTGATAACGCCTTACAAGCCATCGGTTTACCTACGTGGAGTGAAAATCGTCCTGAGATTTTACTCTGGCTAGCAACGGATATTGGTGGTCAACAACGCTTAATTGGTGATAATGATGATAAGTCACTGACAGACTCGATTCACAACATTTCAGAAAAGCGTGGCTTGCCAGTGAACATGCCGGTAATGGATTTGCAGGATCTGACGCAAATCAGTTTTAGCGATATCTGGACCAATAATAACGAAACGGTAAAGGCTGCTTCTGAGCGTTATGGCGCTAAGATTATTGTCAGTGCACAGCTACGTGGTAGTGATAGTCAAGCTGGTATCAGTTGGCAGGCACTAATGAATAACGACGTTGAACGTTGGCAAAGTGAGGGTGATGTTACTCAATCTCTGACACAAGGTTTACATCAATTAGCAGATATTTTAGGTCAACGTTTTGCTCAGAAAATGGGCGAGGCGCAGCAATTATCGATACAAATTACCAACGTTAAAAACTATCAAGATTACAGTCGCTTACTTGCATACTTTAATAATATGCAAGCGGTTGATTCAGTTAAAGTCGTTAATATGCGTAATGAGGTTTTAACGTTAGACATCGGTTTAAGCGGTGATGAGACTAAATTTCGCGAACTATTGGCGTTTGATGGCCAACTTGAATCGCAAGACAGTCCTGCCGATAGCCAAGTTGAACAATTCCGGTTTGTGCCTTGACCTATCGCGATATTCCGAACTTAATTTCCTGTTTTCGTATCGTACTGATCGGTCCAGTCGTCTGGGCAATGCTGCAATTTGATTTTCGTTTAGCATTACTTTTGTTTGCTATTGCTGGAATCTCGGATGGCTTGGATGGCTTTTTAGCCAAACATTATCACTGGCAATCACGGCTTGGCTCAATTCTTGATCCTATTGCTGACAAATTACTTTTAGTTGCGAGCTTTGCCACGTTGAGCTACTTGCAATTATTACCTTGGTGGCTGTTTTTTTTAGTGATGGGCCGTGATTTAGTCATTGTAATTGGGGCGCTCGCTTACCATAATGCCTTCGGTGAGTTTGAGTTGAAACCACTCTGGAGCAGCAAGATCAACACCTTGCTACAGATCCTGCTGGTGCTTTTGGTGATGGTTCAGGCGCAGTGGTTTTCAGAGCTTGATGCCGTGACAACTATCGGAATTTGGCTTGTTGTTGCCAGTGTTATAAATAGTGGCAGTGAATATGTCATGGTCTGGGGCTTAAGTGCGTGGCGTCAACGCAAATAGGTTCGCACGGGCTACGTGGTAGCCTCCTGAAAATGGATAATTGAGGCAAACATGACAGAAAAACAACCGCTGATTTCAGACAGCAATAAATGGCTGATATTGGCTTCTCTATTGTTGTTTGGCTTTTTGTTTTATCAACTTGCCAATGTGTTAATGCCATTTTTTGTGGCCGCATTATTAGCCTACCTCGGTGATCCACTCGTAGACCGTCTTGAAGAGCGGAATTTGTCCCGTACCTTGTCAGTTGTCATTGTCTTTAGCAGTTTATTTCTTGTTCTAGTGATTTCAGTTCTGATTCTGATCCCATTATTGGGTGGTCAGATAGCGTCATTGTTCGAGAAAATGCCGGGCTACATCGATAAGTTACAAAATAGTATTGATCCGTTATTGCAAATGTTGGGCTTATCTAAAGAGATGATTAACCTCGATACGCTCAAAGACGGATTAAAAAACTACTGGTCTGAGGCCGGCAAAATGGCCGGTGACGTGTTTGGTTACCTAAGTCGTTCGGGTATTGCATTACTTGGCTTTGTAACTAACTTAGTGTTGATACCTGTCATCACATTCTATTTATTACGTGATTGGGATTTATTGGTTGCCCGTTTTCGTGAGCTTTTGCCACGCAGACATGCCGAAAAAATCACTGAGTTATCGTTGGAGTGTGATGAAATGTTGGCAGGTTTTTTACGGGGCCAGTTGATGGTCATGTTGGCGTTGGCAATTATTTATAGCGTCGGCTTAACCTTTATTGGTTTAGACCTTGCCATCTTATTGGGAGTTGTTGCTGGTGTGGTGAGTTTTGTCCCATACCTTGGCTTATTGGTCGGTATCGTTCTGGCCGGATTAGCGGCCTACCTCCAATTCCAAGATTGGTTACCCATTCTGTATGTGATTGGCGTATTTAGCTTTGCACAGTTAATCGAAGGCATGGTGTTAACACCGCGTTTTGTGGGTGAACGAATTGGTTTACATCCGGTTGCTGTTATTTTTGCCGTAATGGCAGGTGGCAGTCTATTTGGTTTTATCGGCGTCTTATTGGCTTTACCGGTCGCAGCAGTGGTAATGGTGTTGTTACGCCATGCACATGATCGTTATGTAAACAGCCACTTATATTCATAAAGCAAGCATGGCCCATAAACAACTGACATTACGTATTTCGCCACAAGAAATTTATCGCTTAGATAACTTTCTGTTTAGTGATGAGACATTACGCGAAGCCGTAGATGAGTTTTGCCAAGGGGAAGGGCACGGCTTTCTTTATATTTGTGGTGTGTCAGGTTCAGGTAAAACACATCTTTGTTTAGCAATTGCCGAAACAATCCAGCAGCAAACGAGCGTGGCTTACCTCAACTTTAGTGAGCTTCGTGATACGGCTGAACCAAGTGTATTGATGTCGCTCATGCATGCTGATGTTATCTGTTGTGATGATGTCGAAGCGATTGCAGGTGACATTGCTTGGCAAGAAGCATTGTTTCATGCCTTTAATGAACTGAGGTTGCAGCAAAAGCGGCTGTTAATCATGGCGGAAAACCCACCGGCTCAATCTACCATTACGCTTGCTGATTTGCGTTCGCGCTTGGCGACGGGGTTAGTTTTCCAATTAGCAATGATGGATGATGACTTAAAACAACAAGCACTGATTTTACAGGCGCAGAGTCGTGGTCTCATTTTGTCTGAAGAGGTGGCACAATATCTATTACGGCATTATGGCCGTGATATGCCGTCTTTAATTAATGTCCTTCAAATGCTTGATCATGCTTCTCTGCAAGCACAGCGTCGTTTGACTATCCCGTTTGTTAAAGAGGTGATGCAGCATGGCAACTGATGCCATGGTCATCGTTATTTGGCCGGGCGCTTCAAGTGTTTTACAGCAAATCAATCGGGGTATTTGGCCAGCTTCATTAACCAAGTTACTCGGAAAAAGTCGTTTTTTGGCAAACACCAAAGACGAAACCAGTTTAATGCTTGAATGCTTCGGTCAACCGGAGCAACAAGACTCACCGCTCGCTAAATTACGCTTTTCAGATCAAATCGCGCTCTGTGCCGATCTTTGTTATTTGCACCCAGATCGTGATTGCTTACGTTTGTTTCATCAAGATATTGATGTGACGATAGATGAAGCAACACAATTACAGGCTGCGATACTGCCTCTAGTCGAAACATTTCAAGGGCAATGGCTGACGAGCACCACTAAGCATTGGGGATTACAGTTACCAAAATTGCCAAACCTTGAATGGTTTGCAATTGAGCAACTCGAAGGGCAATCCATCAATGACAAATTACCGGTTGGTGATAATCAAGGTGACTGGCGCCGGTTAATGAATGAAATTCAAATGACCTTGTTTGAACATCCGGTGAATCAAGCCCGTGAAGCGAATGGACTATTACCTATCAACGCTGTGTGGTTTTCTGGGGCTAAACCATTGGCACTGGAAAGTCATTGGGCTTTGGTAAGCGGTGAACATCCGCTGTTATCTGTGCTGACCAAACAAACGCAAACGTCATGGCAGTCATCCATAGCTGAGACAGCTTCAGCAGTATCACAAGGGCAAAACCTAATCGTACTTCCGGCCTTTGATATTGATGCTGACTGGCATACGCAATTAAGCAAACTGGAAGCAGATATATTTTCGCCGCTATGGCAACAATTAAGACGTTTCCGCCTGAAAAGTCTCAGTATTAAGGTGCCAAGACTCGGGCAGTTTCAATTAAGTCGTTGGCGAAGCTGGTTATGATTGAAGTCAGAAATAGTGATGGCTGGCAAAAACTGCCTGATGACTGGCCTGAAGTGATACGTCGTGTATTTGCAGCAAGAGGCGTCTACAGCGAGAGTGATTTACAGTTTGATTTAGCAGAATTGCCATCGCCTGATTTACTGAAAGGTATGCCGGCCGCTTGTGCTTTATTACAAAAAGCCATTGAATCTGATTGGTCAGTCCTCATCGTTGGTGATTTTGATGCTGATGGTGCGACCAGTACAGCAGTCTTAATGCGAGGATTAAAGCAGTTTGGCCTAACTAAATTATCGTTTTTAGTGCCGAATCGTTTTATTCATGGTTATGGGCTCACCCCGGTACTTTTGGATGAATTATCCAGCGAAAATACACCAAACTTATTGATCACAGTAGATAATGGTATTGCCAGTATTGACGGTGTGCATGCTGCCAAGCAGCGCGGTATGCACGTGCTAATTACCGATCATCATTTACCTGGTGAAGATTTACCTGATGCTGACGCGATCCTTAATCCAAATCAACAGGGCGACGCTTTTCCTTCAAAAGCATTAGCGGGTGTTGGTGTGGCGTTTTACCTGTTGTTAGGTTTGCGCAACTTTCTCCATCAACAGGGCTGGTTTTCTGCGCGGCAGTTAACACCACCACGTTTGATTGAGTTACTTGATCTAGTAGCACTAGGAACCGTTGCGGATGTGGTGCCATTGGATAAGTTAAATCGAAGTTTGGTGATGCGTGGTTTAGCCAGAATGCGGCAAGGAAAAGCATGCGCAGGTATTCAGGCATTGTTAACGATTTCAGGTAAAGATAGGCAACGACTGTCTGCTCAAGATTTGGGGTTTGCAATCGGGCCTAGGTTAAATGCGGCTGGTCGGATGGAAGACATGGGGCAGGGCATTGAAGTTCTTCTGACCGATGATCGTTTTTTTGCCGAACAAAGTGCCCGATTGTTAGACGATATCAACCTGCAACGACGTGATGTTGAGCAAGAAATGCAGCAACAGGCGCTTAAAATGTTGGATCACATTGCATTGCCAGACGCTGAGCAGTTGCCAATTATTACTTTATATCAAGCCGACTGGCATCAAGGTGTGATTGGCTTATTAGCATCGCGTATCAAAGAGCGACTACACCGACCTGTAATTGTTTTTGCAGAGGGTGAGCCCGGCGAGTTAAAAGGCTCTGCACGTTCGATTAGCGGTATTCATATTCGTGATGTATTAGCCCATGTTGATAGTCAGGTGCCAGGACTGATTAATAAATTTGGTGGCCATGCTATGGCGGCTGGCTTAACCATTGATAAAGCGAACTTTGATGACTTTCAAAAGGCTTTACACCATTCCATTGAGCGCTTTGTGGATGAAGATACCTTTACCCAAAAACGGTTTAGTGATGGTGCATTAGCAATTACGGATATGAATCTTGATTTGGCTGCACGTCTGCCTGTTTTGGCTCCATGGGGGCAGCTTTTTGCAGAGCCGCAATTTCATGGTGAGTTTGAGCTTATTGATTTTCGTCATGTTGGACAACAACAAGATCATTTAAAAATGACCATTCGCCTAGTTGATGGTCGTGTTGTAACCGCCATGGCATTTAAACAAACTGCGCCATTTTGGATGACAATCAACCAAAAAGTGATGTTGCTTTATCGCCTAGATATCAATGAGTTTCGTCAGCAGCAAAGTTTGCAGTTGTTAGTAGATACTGTGTGGCCAGTTGATTCATGAGTACCGTTTATCAACAACTAAGCGAACAGATCCCGAATTTTAATGTTCGTCCACAACAGCAACAAATGGCCAGTTTTATTGATGAGAGCTTACAGCGACCTGCTGGCAAGCGAATGGCTGTCGTTGAGGCGCCTACTGGTGTTGGTAAAACGCTCGCGTATTTGAGTGGTGCCATCGATACGGCGCTCAAACAAAAAAAGTTGTTGGTTATCAGTACTGCCACGGTGAACTTACAACAACAGTTGATCTTTAAAGATTTACCGCAGTTCTCTCGAGCCATGCCGGAGTCTGTAAAGTTTGTACAAATTAAAGGGCGCCGCCGTTATTTATGCCCAAGCCGGTTAGATCAGTTGGTAAATAGCCCGCAGCAAGGGGATTTGAGCCTAGATATTGATGATAAATACCAGCAAGCAATATGGCAGGCGCAAGGTCAAAGTTTATGGGATGACTGGCAGCAACAACTTTGGAATGGTGATCGTGATAGCTGTGATCAGCCTATCAATCCTGGGTTGTGGTCAGAGATTTCTACAGACTCTGAAGGCTGTGTGGGTAAGAGCTGTCGTTATTATCAACCGTGTCCTTATTATCAATTACGGCGTGAGTTAACCAATGCGCAAGTCGCGGTGGTTAACCACGATGTATTATTAAGTGACGCCGATTTGGGCGGGGGATTAGTTCTACCCAACCCTGAAGAAACCATTCTGGTTCTTGATGAAGCACATAACTTACCGCGAAAAGCGCTAGATCATGCGGCAAAAGTGCTAGATTTTTTGCAGCTTTATCAAACAATTGAAACTGCTGACAAAGCGCTGAAAAAATTACCCTCAGCTTTGGCTTTTCGGCAGCAAGATTTTGGCTATATGTTCAAAGATCTGCGTCGAGATTTACCGGCTTGTTACAGTGTTTTGCAGCAAACGGAAACGCTTTTACAGTCTGCCGATATTGTCGGTGCGATGAGTGCAGGTGAAGTCTCTGAACCACGGATTTTTCCTAATGGTGAGTTATTTGCAGCGTTGACAGTGCCGATGGTGGCTCTAGTGCAGCAGGCCAATACGATATACAAACACTACACCTTATTGGGTAAATGGCTGCGTGAGGGGATTGAGAAAGTGCAAATCCCTAACCGTCTGGGCGAAGCGTTATTACCGCAAGTCGGTACGGTACAAAATATCTTTGGTTATTTAATCGACTTTCTAAATTTATTCTTAACAGAAGACACCGAGGATAAACCACCCAATGTGCGTTGGCTGGCACTACAAAAAAATGAAAAACAAATGCAAGTTTTGATTCACGCAGGACCAATGACTGCTGCCAGCTTTCTGGCGAAAAGCCTGTGGCAACGGGCCTATGGGGTGGTGATTACTTCTGCAACTTTGCGTGGTTTAGGACGCTTTCAACGTTTTCGTATTGATTGTGGACTGCAAGCTTTTGATGCAAGTCACTTTTTGGCTGTGCCATCACCTTTTGCTTACCAGAAACAGGCAAAACTCCACATTCCGGAAATGCGGTATTTACCCAATCAAGCGCCACTCGCTTGGCAAAAGGAATTAGCAGAAAAGTTGGCTGACATTATTGATCCTGATGAAGCAACGCTTGTTTTATTTACCTCAAGAGAGGTCATGCAGTTTGTTTATCAGCGTTTACCAAGACAATTGACGGGTATTACCTTGATGCAAGGTGATGGTTTATCACCAAAGCAGATGATCGAAAAACATGGTCGACGTATTGAAGCAGGTAAGGGTAGTGTTTTGTTTGGCATGGACCGTTTTGCTGAAGGTGTCGATTTGCCAGGATCTTTGTGTACGCATGTGGTGATTACAAGGTTACCGTTTCCTGTCTTTACCCGACCTATTGAGCAGGCCAGACAAGAATGGATCATTGCTAAAGGTGGCCAACCGTTTACGGCTTTATCTTTGCCTGCAGTGAGCGTGAAGTTAATTCAGGCATGCGGTCGTTTGCTGCGTAAGGAGACCGATTCTGGTCATATCACGATATTGGATAGACGCTTACTGACTAAGGGCTACGGTCGAAAACTGTTAGAGAATTTACCCGATTATCAGCTGGTCACTGAATAAAGGACATAAAAAAGCCCGCTTAAAGCGGGCTTTTTGTTAATGGTTTAACCATTTCTTAGCTACGGCTTGTCACTTCTAACAAGTGGTAACCAAATTGAGTTTTGACTGGACCTTGGACAGTATTAACTGGCGCAGAGAAAACGACTTTGTCGAATTCTGGCACCATCATGCCTGGACCGAATTCACCCAGATCACCACCTTGAGCTGAAGATGGGCAAGAAGAATGTTCTCTTGCAACGTCAGCGAAATCTGCACCTTCTTCGATTTCACGTTTCAGTTCTTTGCAGATCTGTTCGCTTTCTACCAAGATGTGTCGTGCTGTTGCTTTTGTCATTTTAATTCCTATAGTTATAAGCTGTTCTTAAGACAGCAGTTGAAGTAAAGCTTTAGCTGTTTCTGCTGAGGAAGCAGGGTTTTGGCCGGTAATAATGAGTCCATCAACTTGGACAAATGATGCCCAGTCTTCACCTTTGTGATACACCGCGCCACTTTGTTTAATTTCATCTTCCAATAAAAACGGCACCACGTTTGTTAAACCCACGGCATCTTCTTCACTATTAGAAAAAGCCGTGATGTTCTTGTTTTGAATTAGTGATTGGCCATTAGTATTTTTCACTTTCAATAAAACCGCTGGTGCATGGCAAACACTGGCAACAGGTTTATTTGCTGCGATAAGTGACTCAATTAGCTCTATCGAATGTTTGTCGTTTGTTAAATCCCATAATGGACCATGACCACCGGGATAGAACACCGCATCAAAAGCGCTAGCATCAATACTCGCTAAAGATACCGTGTTGGCTAATTGTTGTTGTGCAATCGCATCATCAACAAATCGTTTCGTGTCTTCTGTCTGAAAGTCAGGTAAGTCACTTTTCGGATCAAGCGGTGGTAAGCCACCTTTCGGTGAGGCCAGCGTGATATCAACACCAGCATCTTTTAAAACATAATAAGGCGCTGCCAGTTCTTCCAGCCAAAAACCGGTTTTCTCACCGGTATCTCCCAACTTGTCGTGGGAAGTTAATACCATCAAGATTTTCATAAACCCTCCAAAACATTATTGTTTTAGGGAAGGTGGGGATGCTTAAATTAATTACAAGTCAGCAAGCTTCCAGCTAATTAATTCGCCAGCCCGAAGCGGAATTAACTGTGTATCACCGAACGCCAATGAATCTGGCACTTTCCACGGTTGTTTGTGCAAAGTGATTTGACTTTGATTACGAGGTAAACCGTAAAAATCAGGGCCATGGAAGCTTGCAAAGGCTTCTAATTTATCTAAGGCGTTAGCCGCTTCAAAAGCTTCTGCATAAAGTTCAATGGCAGCGTGTGCACTGTATATACCGGCACAACCACAGGCATTTTCTTTGGCATTTTGCGCATGGGGTGCACTATCAGTTCCTAAGAAAAATTTTGTACTGCCACTGGTCGCCGCTTTGTTCAAAGCTTGTTGATGAACATTACGCTTTAAAATTGGTAAGCAAAAATAGTGCGGTCTGATACCACCGACCAGTATGTCATTACGGTTATAAAGCAGATGATGTGGGGTAATGGTCGCAGCAAGATATTCATCCGCTTCAGCTACATATTCCGCGGCATCTGCAGTGGTTATGTGTTCAAAGACAATCTTGAGCTCGGGGAAATCACGTCGTAGTGGGATGAGTTTGTCATCAATAAAACGTTTTTCACGATCAAAGATGTCGATATCGTGGTCTGTGACTTCACCATGAATCAGTAACGGCAGACCAAGCTTTTGCATCATTTCTAATGTTGCAGCGCAATGTTTTAAATCAGTTACGCCAGCATCGGAGTTGGTTGTCGCACCTGCTGGATATAATTTAACGGCTTTTACAAAACCACTATTTACCGCAGATTCAATTTCTGAAGCAGGGGTGTTGTCAGTTAAGTAGAGTGTCATTAACGGCTCAAAATCAGCCGCAACGTCAAGTGCAGAGAGTATACGCTGACGGTATTCAGACGCCATTTGCGTGGTAGTGACCGGAGGGCGTAAATTTGGCATTACGATCGCTCTAGCAAATTGGCGCGCGGTATCGTTTACGGTGCGATTTAGTGCCGCATCGTCGCGCAAATGTAAATGCCAATCGTCAGGGCGAGTAAGTGTGAGTGTTTTTTGTGGTGTTGATTTCATGGCTCAGCATTATGCCATAGCGTTGAGTTTACATAGTAGAGAATTAATCGGTTAATGGCGGCATGACTGCTTTTAGAGCCAGTTTTTCTTGACCTTAAACACTAGACAAAGTAACTTTACCCGTTTGATATTTTGAAGCTGATCGCGACGGCGGTTCGAGAGAGGAAGACGTGGAATTAAGCGGTGCCGAGATTCTAGTCCATTGTCTAAAAGACGAGGGCGTTGAGTTTTTGTTTGGCTATCCGGGTGGTGCAGTGCTGCATATTTACGATGCGCTGTACAATCAGGATGCGGTCAAGCACATCCTCGTGCGTCATGAACAAGCTGCAACGCATGCTGCTGATGGCTATGCGCGCGCGACAGGTAAACCAGGTGTCGTGCTTGTTACGTCAGGTCCTGGCGCAACAAATGCCGTTACTGGTATTGCAACAGCCTATATGGATTCTATTCCTATGGTTGTTATTACCGGTCAGGTTGCAACAGCAAACATCGGTAGTGATGCATTCCAAGAGGTCGATTCTGTCGGTATTACCCGTCCATGCGTTAAACATAACTTTTTAGTTAAAGACATTAACGATTTGGCTGCGACAGTTAAAAAGGCTTTTTATGTTGCAACGACTGGCCGTCCAGGGCCTGTTGTCGTTGACGTACCTAAAGATATTACTGATCCAAACATCAAGATCCCTTACGTTTATCCTGAAAGTGTTTCGCTGCGTTCTTACCAGCCAACAACCAAAGGTCATCCGGGTCAGATTAAACGTGCGGTAGATCTATTGCTGTCTGCTAAAAAACCAATGATTTACACCGGTGGTGGTGTTGTATTGGGGAATGCGGCAGAACAACTGCGTGCATTTGTTAAAAAGCTGGGTTATCCAGTCACCAGCACGCTGATGGGCTTGGGCTCAATTCCTTGGGACGACGAACAGTTCCTTGGTATGTTGGGTATGCATGGTACTTATGAAGCCAATATGGCAATGCATGAGTGCGATGTTTTGATTGCCATCGGTGCACGTTTTGATGATCGTGTAACCGGCAAGATCGCTGAGTTTTGCCCAGACGCTAAAATTATTCATATTGATATTGACCCATCGTCAATTTCAAAAACGATCACGGTAGATGTTCCGATTGTTGGTGGTGTAGCTGATGTTTTAGATGATATGAATCATCTGTTAGAACTCAGCAAAGTCGAGCCAGAAAAAGATGCTATTGATGCTTGGTGGGCGCTCATTAACGATTGGCGTAGCAAGAAATGCATGAGCTACGATCGTAATAGCAGCAAAATTAAGCCACAGGCTGTTATCGAAATGGTTCATGAGATCACCAAAGGTGATGCTTATGTAACTTCAGACGTTGGTCAGCACCAAATGTGGGCTGCGCAGTACTATGGTTTCAGCAAACCTAATCGCTGGATTAACTCTGGTGGTTTGGGCACGATGGGCTTTGGTTTGCCGGCTGCGATGGGCGTTCAGTTAGCGTTTCCCAAAGAAACCGTTATCTGTGTAACTGGTGAAGGTAGTATCCAAATGTGTATTCAGGAGTTATCTACCTGTTTGCAATATGGCCTACCAGTTAAAATTGTTGCCTTAAATAATCGTTACTTGGGTATGGTTCGTCAGTGGCAGGAATTCTTCTACGAAAACCGTTACTCGCATTCTTACATGGAATCATTACCTGACTTCGTTAAATTAACTGAGTCATATGGTCACGTTGGTATTCGCATTGAGCGCGTTGAAGATCTGCGTTCAAAACTTGAAGAAGCCTTTGCGTTGAAAGACCGTTTGGTTTTCCTCGATATCGTGACCGATCAAACGGAAAATGTTTATCCAATGATTGCCCAAGGTAAAGCGCACAATGAGATGCATATGTCTCCACATTGTGAGCCACCACAAGATCCAGAGCGGGAGTTGTCATAATGCGCCATATCATTTCGATTTTGATTGAAAATGAAGCCGGTGCTTTATCACGTGTAGCCGGTTTGTTTTCAGCTCGTGGCTATAACATCGAGTCGTTGACAGTCGCGCCAACAGAAGATGCTTCTCTTTCAAGAATGACGATTGTGACCACGGGTACTGATCGTATTATTGAGCAAATTACCAAGCAGCTGAACAAGCTGGTTGATGTGGTGAAATTGATGGAACTCAGTGAAGGGCCACATATCGAACGGGAAATGATGTTGATCAAGGTCAAAGCGGCCACGATGGATCAGCGTGAAGATGTCAAACGTTTAAGTGATATTTTCCGCGGCCGAATTATTGATGTCACATCAACTGCTTACACTATTGAATTAACAGGTGCAGGCAGCAAACTTGATTCATTTATCGAAGCTTTGTCAGAGCACAAAATTCTGGAAACTGTCCGTAGTGGCGTTTCTGGTATTTCACGTGGTGACAGAAGCTTGCACGCGTAAGCGACGCAAAATTTAAACTAAGGAACCAAAAATGAGCTTGAATATTTATTACGATAAAGACTGTGATCTGTCGATTATCCGTGGCATGAAAGTGTTGATCATCGGCTACGGCTCACAAGGTCATGCCCACGCATGTAACCTGAAAGATTCTGGTGTCGATGTCACTGTTGCACTGCGTCCAGGTTCATCATCTATTGCTAAAGCACAAGGCGCTGGTCTGAACGTTTCTGACAACGTTAGTGAAGCAGTTAAAGCTGCTGACTTAGTTATGGTTCTGACGCCTGATGAATTCCAGTCGCAACTTTACAAAAATGAAATCGAACCAAACCTGAAAGACGGTGCTGTTTTGGCATTTGCTCACGGTTTTGCGATTGTTTACAACCAAGTTGTTCCACGTAAAGATCTTGATGTCATCATGATCGCACCTAAAGCACCAGGTCACACAGTACGTAGTGAATTCGTTAAAGGTGGTGGTATTCCTGATTTGATCGCTATCGAACAAGATGCATCTGGCAAAGCCAAAGCTATCGCATTGTCTTACGCTTCAGCTGTTGGTGGTGGTCGTACTGGTATCATCGAAACAACTTTCCGCGACGAAACTGAAACTGACCTGTTTGGTGAACAAGCAGTTCTGTGTGGTGGTGCGGTTGAACTGGTTAAAGCAGGTTTCGAAACACTGGTTGAAGCAGGTTATGCACCAGAAATGGCTTACTTCGAATGTCTGCATGAATTAAAACTGATTGTTGACCTGATGTATGAAGGCGGTATCGCCAACATGAACTACTCAATCTCTAACAATGCAGAGTATGGTGAGTATGTTACTGGTCCACGTGTTATCAACGACGAAAGCCGTTGGGCAATGCGTGAAGCCCTGAAAAATATTCAGGAAGGTAAATACGCTAAACAATTTATCCAGGAAGGTCAGTCTGGATATCCAGAAATGACTGCAATGCGTCGCATTAACGCTGAGCACCCAATTGAACAAACTGGTGCTCAATTGCGTGAAATGATGCCTTGGATTCAAAAAATCGTTGATAAGAGCAAAAACTAATTAACGTTTAAGTCATCAAATAAGGCCGGTCGCGTAAGCCACCGGCCTTTTTTGTATCTACGGGTTGCCACTGTCATAATACGTAGACACATCCTCAGTTAACTTTGGGAGTTTTCATGGCTAACGCTGACCAACAACAAAATCGCGGTATTTACTTGTTGCCTAATTTATTTACAACGGCAGGGTTATTTGCTGGTTTTTATGCCATTGTCGCTGCCATTCGTGGCGATTTTGCGACTGCCTCAGTTGCGATTTTTGTTGCCATGATCATGGATGGTCTTGATGGTCGTATTGCTCGTTTAACTAATACCCAAAGTGCTTTCGGCGCTGAATACGATAGTTTGACGGATATGGTGGCATTTGGACTGGCACCTGCCTTGGTTATGTTTCAGTGGGCTTTATCCGATATGGGTAAATTCGGCTGGATGATTGCCTTCATTTATGCAGCGTGCGGTGCATTAAGACTAGCGCGGTTTAACACACAAGTTGGTATTGCCGATAAACGTTATTTCCAAGGTTTACCCAGTCCTGCTGCCGCAGCGGCCATTGCCGGTTGGGTATGGTTGGGCCACAAATACACTTTGGATATGAGTTTATTGACCACTGTTGCCGTACCACTGACGTTTACAACAGCAATTTTAATGGTAAGCACTGTGCGTTATCACAGCTTTAAAGAACTGGATTTACGCGGCAAAGTCCCATTTATGGTGATTTTAGGGCTGGTATTACTATTCGCTTTAATCGCTATCGACCCACCTATTGTATTGTTTTCGGCATTTATGATTTATGTTTTGTCAGGCCCACTTCTGACACTTATTCAACTGCGTAAACACCGTAATGAGCGGGCACAGAGCAAATAGCTACGTTAAAATAACAACTAATAAAAACAATTTTTAGTCACAGAATGGATGCATTTGCGTGGCGGAGAAGAACATGAGCGAACAACTGATTATTTTTGATACCACTTTGCGTGATGGTGAGCAAAGCCCTGGCGCCTCAATGACCAAGGATGAAAAGGTCCGTATTGCTAAGTCGCTTGAGCGTATGCGTGTCGATATTATCGAGGCAGGTTTTCCTATCGCCAGTGTTGGTGACTTTGAAGCGGTTCAAGCCGTTGCGAATACCGTTAAAGACAGTCGTGTTTGCGGTTTGGCACGTGCATTAGATGCTGATATTGATCGTGCTGGTGAAGCATTAAAAGGGGCAAATGCCTCGCGTATTCATACCTTTATTGCAACTTCACCAATCCATATGAAGATGAAGCTTCGTATGACGCCTGACCAAGTGGTTGAAAATGCAGTTAAAGCGGTCAAACGCGCTCGTCAATATACCGATGATGTTGAGTTCTCTCCAGAAGATGCAGGTCGCAGTGATTTAGATTTTCTGTGTCGTGTTTTAGAGGCTGTTATTGATGCAGGTGCACGAACGCTAAACATACCTGATACGGTTGGTTACAACTTGCCAAACCAATTTGGTGATTTGATCAAAAACCTTCGTGAACGTATTCCAAACAGTGATAAGGCCATTTTTTCTGTGCACTGTCACAATGACTTAGGGCTTGCTGTTGCAAACTCACTATCTGCGGTTATGAATGGTGCACGCCAAGTAGAATGTACGATCAATGGTTTAGGTGAGCGTGCTGGTAATGCGTCTTTAGAAGAAGTCGTCATGGCTGTTCGTACGCGCCAAGACGTTTTCCAATGCGATACACGTATTGATACAACACAGATCTTATCTGCATCTAGATTAGTGTCTGGCGTAACGGGCTTTGTGGTTCAACCCAACAAAGCCATTGTTGGCGCCAATGCATTTGCCCACGAGTCAGGTATTCACCAAGATGGTGTGTTAAAGAACCGTGAAACCTATGAAATCATGCGTGCCGAAGATGTTGGCTGGAATACTAACCGCATGGTTCTTGGTAAACACTCTGGTCGTAATGCTTTTCGTTCACGCCTTCAAGAGCTGGGTATTGAATTAGAATCAGAAGCAGAATTAAACGTTGCTTTCACTCGATTTAAAGAGCTTGCCGATAAAAAGCACGAAGTATTTGATGAAGATATTCAGGCCTTAGTGAGTGATACGCTTGCTGAAGACAATGAGCGTATCCGTTTAATTGCACTTAAAGTATGCAGTGAAACAGGCGAGACACCGACTGCCACCGTAACGTTGGAATTGGACGGTAAGGAATTGCAAACGCAAATGTCTGGTGGTGGTCCAGTTGATGCGGTATTTAAAGCCGTTGAGTCAATTGTGCAAAGCCGTACTGAGTTACAACTGTATTCTGTGAATAACATCACTAGTGGTACTGACTCGCAAGGCGAAGTAAGTGTCAGACTTGAAAAAGGTGGTCGAATCGTCAGTGGTCAAGGCGCGGACACTGATATTGTTATCGCTTCAGCCAAAGCTTATATCAATGCCTTAAATAAGATTTTATTAGGTACTGAGCGGGCGCACCCGCAGGTTTAATACTGGATGCAGTTGTCAAAACAACAACATTGGGCGTTAGCTGAAATGGGTATACCTGTTTGGCGTGAGCGCACGGTTGAAGCTGTCGAAATTAATGAACTAGCTGAAAACGTAAGTGTAACAACGTCTTCAGAAATTTGGCTTTGTAGCCCATCCACTTTATCGCCTGTTGAGCAGCAATTGATGCGAAATATCATGAATGTCTTACGAAATATGGCATTAGCGATTCGTGAAGTAAGCATGGCAGATATTAACGTTAGTGCTGGTGAGGTAATAGTGCCGAAACAGCTATGGTTTTTTGGTGATAGCTCAGTAGTACAAAGCCATGTTTTACAGGACGTCAGTCTAGAGTTGCCAGCGTTATCAGCTCTATTAGCGAATCCCGAACAGAAGTCGCAAGTTTGGCAAGCACTGTGTCGTCTGAAAGAGTTGGCTGTTTAACAAAATGCAGCTAGAAGTAATGCGCAAAGTGGACTTGCCAGCTGTCCATAAAATTGAAACTGCATCGAACCAATTCCCATGGAGCCTCAAGAACTTTCAAGATAGTTTGGAGGCAGGCCATCAAGCATGGGTTTTTAGGGATAACGAACAAATAATTGCTTTTGCATTAGTGCAAAAGGTTTTGGATGAAGCACATCTATTAAATATCTGCGTTCGACCTGATCGGCAAGGGCAGGGGATTGGTAGAAGGTTGCTTAATGGTTTGATTGATAAAGCAGTTTCGCAACAATCTAACTTAATGGTGTTAGAGGTTAGAAGTAGTAATCGCCGCGCTCAGGCATTGTATTTATCTATGGGGTTTAACGAAATGTCCATAAGACGCGGTTATTATCCAGCAGTGCAGGGGCGGGAAGATGCTGTTCTAATGGGAATGATGCTTTTTAACGATGACGAAAATTTTTTTTCAAGCGGAAACATTCCCGCTTAAAACTTGCCATAACACCGCGCCTGCCTTAGACTTGAACGTTTACTTTCGGACTTAATCGAGGAGATTTAACATGGCTTTTGAATTGCCACCACTTCCATACGCTAACGATGCGCTGGAACCACATATTTCCGCCGAAACCATTGAATTTCACTATGGCAAACATCATCAAACCTATGTGACTAACCTGAACAACCTTGTTCCTGGCACAGAGTTTGAAGGTAAAACATTAGAAGATATCATCACTAAATCTAGTGGTGGCATCTTTAACAACGCTGCACAAATCTGGAACCACACGTTCTACTGGAACAGCATGACACCTAACGGCAAAGATGCTGTTGACGGTGCATTGGCTGATGCAATTAACAGTAAATTTGGTTCTTTTGCAGAGTTCAAAGAACAATTCACAAAATCTGCAGCAACTAACTTTGGTTCAGGTTGGACGTGGTTAGTCAAAAATGCAGATGGCAGTTTAGAAATTGTTAACACAAGCAACGCTGGTTGCCCACTAACAGCTGGTCAAACACCACTATTAACATGTGACGTTTGGGAACATGCTTATTACATCGATTACCGTAATGCCCGTCCAAAATATTTGGAATCATTCTGGGCACTGGTTAATTGGGACTTTGTTGCCGCTAACTTCGCGGCATAAATAACAGGCGCAATGATGCGCCGTTAATAAAACAAGTGTTACCGGATATGGCAGTTTCTCGCGAAGCTGCCATTTTTCGTTTGTTAGTGGTTAAAAAATATCGTGATGCAATGCCGGCAGGCAGGGAGTACAAGCCATGACAAATAGCGTCATGCCGACTTATGGTCGTTTAGATGTAACGTTTAAGCAGGGACAAGGTGCCTGGCTGATTGATAACCAAGGTGAGCGTTATTTGGACGCGCTTAGTGGTATTGCTGTGTGTAATTTAGGGCATTGTCACCCTAAAGTTACAGAGGCGATTACTGATCAAGCTAAAACTTTGGTGCATACCTCCAACGTTTATCACATCGAAATGCAGCAAAAACTGGCTGACAAATTAGTTAGTTTATCGGGCATGGATCAGGTTTTCTTTGGTAACTCGGGTGCTGAAGCCAATGAAGCAGCGATTAAGTTGGCACGTAAATATGGCCACAGTAAAGGCATCGATAAGCCCGTTATCATTGTGATGGATGGTAGTTTCCATGGCCGGACCATGGCAACGTTAACCGCTACGGGTAATGTCAAAGTTCAAGCAGGCTTTGAGCCATTAGTGCCGGGATTTGTTCGTGTCCCATTTAACGATATTGATGCATTGAGAATGGCAATTAGCCATTGGCCAGAAGCTGTTGCCGTTTTGCTTGAGCCAATTCAAGGTGAAGGTGGTATCAAAGTCCCTGAGCCAGAATATTTGTCACAAGTTAGAGCGTTATGTACGCAACGTAAATTGTTGATGATGCTAGATGAAGTTCAGACAGGTATTGGCCGGACTGGTAAGTGGTTTGCATTCCAACATAGTGAAAATGTCATACCTGACGTCATGACCTTAGCAAAAGGCTTAGGTAACGGTGTGCCAATCGGTGCGTGTTTGGCTGCAGGTCCTGCACTTGGCATTTTAGAAGCTGGTAATCACGGGTCTACTTTTGGTGGTAACCCACTCGCATCAAGAGTGGCATTAACGGTTTTAGAAACCATCGAGTCTGAAAAGTTATTAGATAACGTTAACAAGCTTGCTCCCAAAATGCTGGCCGGTTTCCAAGAACAATTAGGCAAATTGCCAGGTGTTAAAACGATTCGCCAAGCGGGGTTTATGTTTGGTATTGAGTTAAACCAGCCTTGTGGGCCATTAATAAAAGCCGCGTTAGCCGAGCATTTATTAATTAATGTGACGGCAGAGAAAGTTATTCGTTTATTACCGCCAATGATCATTAATGATGAAGAGGCTGAGTTAATAGTTAATAAAGTCAGTAGCTTAGTGAAAGCATTTCTGGCTGAACATGCAGTTGAGAGTGTTGCCTGAAAATGAGACATTTTTTAACCCTACGGGATTTAAGCCCTGAAGAATTAAATACCCTGATCTACCGGGCAATCGAACTAAAACAGATGCAGCATCGTGGTGAAATTTATGAGCCACTGAAAAACAAAGTATTGGCGATGATTTTTGAAAAGTCATCTACTCGTACGCGTGTTTCTTTTGAGTCAGCAATGATTCAGTTTGGTGGTGGTTCTATCTTTTTATCACCAGACGATACGCAACTAGGTCGCGGCGAGCCAGTCGAGGACTCTGCTCGCGTCATTTCAAGCATGGTTGATGCGGTTATGATCCGTACTTTTCAACATGCCAAGATTGATACCTTTGCAAAATATTCATCTGTACCTGTTATCAATGCCTTAACTGATGATTTTCATCCATGTCAGTTATTAGCTGATATGCAAACGTATTTTGAACTGCGTGGTGATATTAAAGGTAAAACGGTTGCTTGGATTGGTGATGGTAATAATATGTGCCATTCATACATTAACGCGGCGCAACAATTTGGCTTTACCCTGAATATTGCAACGCCTGTTGGTTATGAACCAAAAGCATCAGTTGTCGACTCAGTGGACGCTACAATTCGGCTATTTAACGATCCTGCCGAAGCCGTTAAAGATGTTGACTTAGTAGTAACTGATGTTTGGGCAAGTATGGGCCAAGAGGAAGAACAACGTAAACGCGAGCAAGCTTTTGCTGCATTCCAAGTGAATAGTGAGTTAATGGCTTTAGCGGCAAGCGATGCACTCTTTATGCACTGCTTACCAGCTCATCGCGGTGAAGAAGTGACTGCTGAAGTGATTGATGGTGAGCAAAGCGTTGTTTGGCAAGAAGCTGAAAACCGCTTACATGCTCAAAAAGCGTTATTAGAGTTTCTTTGCGCTTAAAGTTTTAACTGGTCGTCGAGCGCTTTTAAGCGCTCGGCAGTGCCAATATCAGACCATTCACCATTATGTAACTCTCCCGATGCTCGGGACTGAGCCATCGCTTCAAGCAGTAAAGGCTTTAAAGGTCTTTTTGAATCATCGTAGCCCGCAAATAACGCTGGCCGATATAAACCAATCCCACTGAACGTATATTGATTGTCGCCAACAGGTTCGACTTGGTTGTCATCAGTTAGATGAAAATCACCATTAGGATGTTGTGGTGGGTTTGGCACTAGAACCAAATGACACAGCGCTTTGTCAGCTAATTTATTACGTAGTGAAGCAAAATCAAAATCTGTCCAAATATCACCATTAATCACTAAAAAAGGCTCATTACCAAGAAGCGGTAGGGCGCGAATAATGCCGCCGGCTGTTTCGAGTCCGCCGTCTAACTCTGGTGAGTAGCTGATGTTAGCTCCCCACTGTGCACCATCTGAAAGCTGTTCTGGAAACTGCTCGCCAAGGTGAGCATAGTTAATGACAATGTCATCAAAACCTGCCGCAACCAGTCGCTCAATTAAGTGAACAATTAATGGTTTGCCACCTGCTTTTAAAAGTGGTTTTGGCGTCTTGTCTGTCAGTGGTCGTAGTCTTTCACCACGACCAGCAGCGAGAATCATAGCCTTCATAAAATTCTATCTTTGATTGCTGGTTGTTGGAGATGGCTTAGTAATTCACTGAGCTCTGGGTAGCGTTCACATACCTCAAAAACATAATTAAGAGTAAGTGGTAAGTCATTAATATAATTTGGTTTGTTGTCTCTATAATTTAAACGACAAAAGATACCAAGTATTTTTAAATGACGTTGAAGGCCAATTAAATCAAACCAACGTTGTAGTGTTTCAAAGCTTGTCGATTTGTCTAAAATGCCATGTTCAATGGCTTGCTCGTAATAGTAAACAAGTAAACTTTTCACGAAATCTGTTGGCCATTGGATATATACATCGCGAAGTAAAGAAACCAAATCGTAAGTTACGGCGCCCCAAACAGCATCTTGGAAATCAATAATTCCAGGCGTTTCATCAGCCTGAAGCATGAGGTTACGCGAATGATAATCACGGTGGACAAAAGCTTGTGGTTGAGCTAACGCTTCTTCGATTAGAAATTGGTACAAGTCATCTACAAACGTTGGTTTTGTTAAGCTCAGGTGACGATCTAAAAACCATTCATCAAATAACGTTAACTCACGTTTTAACAAGGCGTTATCGTAATCAGGTAAATCGTTAGGTTTATCGATTAATTGCATTTGGATAACACAATCAATCGCTTTTTGATAAAGCATTTCGGCAGTTTTCGTATTGAGCACAGAAAGGTAGGGCGTGCTACCAAGATCACTCAAAAGCAAAAAACCATTAGCTAAATCTTGTTGGTAAATTTTAGGAACAGGTAGTTGGTTATCATCAAGTAATGTCGCGATGCGAATAAACGGTTCAACATCTTCGTGCTCAGGCGGTGCATCCATAACAATCCATGTTTTGTTATCACTGCTGACACGAAAATAGCGTCGAAAACTGGCATCACTAGATGCAGTGGTTAACGTAAAAGGTTGACCAGAAAATTGTGTTTCTAACCAGTTGTGCAGCAGTGAATAACGTTTATCTTCTGAAACCGACATAATTACCTTAAATTACTACGTGACCAGTTTTTGACCGGCAGACAATAAAGGCCAAAGTGTATAGTATCGTCGAGTCCGGGGATAATTTTGATAATAAATACTGTCTTAATGAACCAGTCATAATTGAGAGAGAATCATGAAAAAAGTTGTTATTACTGCAAGCCTTACCGTTTTAATGAGTCTGCCAATATTTGCCCAAGCAGAGGCAAATAAAATCCCTGGCGATATGCCAGCAGAAGCTCAGCAACAAATGTCTGCGCACATTACAGGCTATAACAAGTGCATGATGGAAAGCCGCCTACGCGCTAGCCAAAATGGTCAAGATGCACAACAAAATGCCGATGAGATAATGTCTTCATGTGAAACACATCTTGATGAATTAGAAGCACTACTCGCTGAAAACGAAGTAGATGAAAACTTAACCCAAGGTATGAAAAAAAGCCTGCGTTCACGTGCTGCACGCCAATTAATGGCAAGAACAATGAACAACTTAGCTGCCCAAGCTGCGGCAGCAAGTAATGCTGAACCAGCCGCTGAGTAGGGATTAACCCAAAACTTCTACGCCTTGCGTAGCCAACATATCCGTCAGCTTGATGAGAGGTAGGCCGATCAATGTATTAGGGTCGCTGCCTCTCAATTCATTAAACAAACTGATGCCCAAACCTTCCGATTTAAAACTGCCAGCACAATTTAATGGCTGCTCTAATTCGATATAACGTCGTATTTGTGCTTCTGACAGTTGTCTGAATTGCACTTCAAACGGCTCTACCAAAGACTGCATTTGTTGCGTAGCAGCATTGTAAAGTGCAAGTCCGGTTAAAAACGTCACGGTTTTACCACTGGCGGCTTTTAACTGCTCAACTGCACGTTCAACACTGCCAGGTTTACCTAACACGGTGTTATCCAAAAGGGCGACTTGATCGGAACCAATAACTAATGCTGATAGGTTGGTTTCGGCTACTTTTCTTGCTTTGCTTTCTGCCAATCTTAAAACCAGCTGAGCCGGTGATTCGCCAACTAATGGAGATTCATCAATATCTGGCGATGAAGTAGTGAATGGCAGTTGTAGCTTGGCTAACAGCTCACTTCGATAAGGTGAGCTCGAGCCTAAAATAATCGGTTGCATAATCCCTCAGGTAATAACAGTAGGTTGAGCGCGGCCAGTTAAGACTTTGATTTGTGCAAGCTCATCAGCAAGTTGAATCAGATCTTTTAAAGCGACTTGGGTATCTTGACCAAGTTTGTCCTCGGCATCTTCAAAGTTTTCAATGTAGACACGTAAGGTGGCGCCTTCAGTGCCGGTGCCAGATAAGCGAAAAATGATGCGGGCACCATCATCAAAGCCAATACGTAGGCCTTGTTTTTCAGACAGGCTATTATCAACAGGATCTCGGTAACTAAAGTTATCCGCGTAACTCACAGTGCGATTACCAAAAATCTTGCCAGGCAACTTATGTAACTTATCAGTCAATTGTTGAATAATTTGGCCCGCTTTTTCTGATGGAACGGCTTCATAATCATGGCGGGTATAGTAGTTACGGCCGTATTTTTTCCAATGTTGCTCAACAATATCGGCGACCGATTGTTGTCTTGCAGCGAGGATATTTAACCAACATAACACTGCCCATAAACCATCTTTTTCACGAATATGATCAGAGCCAGTGCCGAAGCTTTCTTCACCACATAAAGTGGCTTTACCCGCATCCAATAAATTACCGAAAAATTTCCAGCCGGTTGGCGTTTCAAAAAATGGAATATTGAGCTTCTCAGCAACACGATCTGGGGCTTGGCTGGTTGGCATTGAGCGTGCGATACCCGCTAAACCTTTTTGATAACCTGGAATCAGGCTGGCATTCGCAGCAATAATGGCAAGGCTGTCAGACGGGGTTACAAAGAACTGTTTGCCCAAGATCATATTACGGTCACCATCACCATCTGATGCAGCACCAAAGTCAGGTGCGTCATCTGCGTACATAACTTCAACCAACTCTTCAGCATAAGTCAGGTTTGGATCAGGATGCCCTCCCGCAAAATCTGGTTTGGGCTCGCCATTCATAACCGCACCTAAAGAAGCACCAAGTCGTTTTTCCAAGATTTCTTTAGCGTAAGGCCCTGTAATGGCATGCATGGCATCAAAACGCATTTGGAAGCGGCCATTACAAATTAAGGCGCGAATGGCAGGGAAGTCGAAAATCTCAGCCATCAAATCCGCGTAATCCGCAACGGGATCAACAATGTCGATTTTCAAATCTGCAATTTGTTGCTGGCCAATATTCGTTAAATCAATATCGTCTGCATCAAGAATGTAATACTCACTAATAGATTGGCTTCGCTGGAAAATAGCCTCAGTGATTTTTTCTGGGGCAGGGCCACCATTTGCAACATTAAATTTAATACCAAAGTCGCCATTTTCACCTGCAGGATTATGACTGGCTGACAAGATAATGCCACCAAAGCTTTGGGTTTTTCGAATCACACATGATGCAGCAGGTGTTGATAACAGACCATTTTGACCAATTATCAATTTGCCAACGCCATTGGCGGCTGCCATTTTGACGATGATTTGAATAGCTGTTTCGTTATAGAAACGACCATCTCCACCAACAACTAATGTTTTACCTTTAACATCTCCAACCGACTCAAGCATCGACTGCACAAAGTTTTCTAAATAGTGCGGTGTTTGAAAGGTAGTCACTTTTTTTCTCAGACCAGATGTACCGGGACGTTGATCAGTAAATGCTGAGCTCTTAACGGTGCGTATATTCATGGTATTCCTGTGGCAAAGTTAGCTGCACATAATGCGTCATTTTTGGTTATGCTGGATGCATATCTTTTAATCAGCACTATACTGACAACATGGCAACCACTCAATACAGTTCAGCAAGCTTAATGCGGCTTGCCACCTATGCTTCGGTGCTAACGGCTGTGATTTTGATCACTGCAAAAGCACTTTCATGGTGGTATTCCGAGTCGGTCAGTATGTTGGCGACATTAACTGACTCTAGTATGGACTTGTTAGCGTCGGTTATTACCTTGTTCGCTGTTTATCATGCATTACAGCCAGCTGATACTGAACATCGTTTTGGTCATGGTAAGGCCGAAGCACTAGCGGGGTTTTGCCAAGCTTGTATTGTTGGTCTCTCTGCTATTTTCTTGTTTTACAGTTCGGTGCAACGTTTATTTCATCCACACCCCATATCTGATGCCATTGAGGCAAGTATATGGGTAATGTTGTTAAGTATTGTTGTGACCGGCTTGTTATTACTCTTTCAACGCTATGTTGTTAAAAAAACTGGCTCAACAGCCATCAGCGCTGATGCCCTGCATTATCGGACTGATTTTTTATTGAATATTGGTGTCATTGTCGCTATTAGCTTGACGGCAATGGGATGGCAATACTTTGATGCCATCATGGCTATGGTGATTTCGATGTATATCTTGCACAGTGCATGGGAGATACTCAGAGAAGCCATTGATTTACTCATGGATAAAGAGCTTTCATCAGCCACACGTGATGAAATCAAAACATTGGTGATGAAGCATCCGTTTGTTATCGGTGTACATGACTTGAGGACACGAAGAGCAGGGGTACAGGTTTTTATCCAAATGCATATAGTCATGAAAGGTGATCTGCCACTGGCTCAGGTGAGTGATGTTTGTACTGCAATTGAGTCAGATCTTTTGGGGCATCTAGAAAATACGGAAGTCATGATTTATCCGCATGCTGAAAACGCATAATTATTCGTATTGATTGTCATCAAAACGTCACAGTAAGCGGCAAAAAACGTATAATCCCGGCTCGATTAAGGAGGTGGTTGCTTGCTAGATTCATGGTTGATTGAAAGTATCGTGCTGATTGCACTATTGATTTTATTGGTTGCCTGGCTTTTCCTTCGAATCAAAACACGCAATAAAAGTGCAGAACAAAAAATTCAGAAAATTTTGAAACCCCACCAGATTGATGAGGCTAATAGCATTCTTATTCCTGATGGAATGGGTGGTTTGATAGAAATCGAACGACTTATCAAATTAAAACAAGGCTTGCTAATCCTTCACCAATATTCTGTTAATGGCCATCTATTTGGCGCTGAAAAAATTGAACAATGGACTCAATTGGTAGGCGGCCGCAGTTATAAATTTGCTAATCCTTTAACGCATTTGTTACATGTGCAGCAGTCTCTGTCTTTACTTGTGCCGAAAACGCCGATTTTTACCCATGTCGTTTTTACCGGACACTGTAATTTTCCAAAAGGTAAGCCAGATAACGTTTCGTCGCTGAGTACTTTAGATAACGATCTCCAGCCGCTATTTAAACAAGCTGCTTTACCAGAACAGCCATTGCAAAGTAGTTGGCAATCATTGTTGAATATAGCGAATCATCATTCATAGTTATTGGGAGGCCCACCATTGAGTGAAGCCGCAAAACCATTAGTTGTTGCTATTTCTTCTCGTGCCTTGTTCGACCTTGATGAAAGTCATCGTATTTATGAGGAAGAGGGCACTGAAGCCTATTGCCGATATCAAATTGAAAATGAAGATGTACCATTAGCACCAGGCGGGGCCTTTAATCTAGTTAGAAAATTACTGGCGCTTAATGACAACAATCCAAAAACACCGCGTGTCGAGATCATCTTGTTGTCCCGTAATAGTGCCGATACTGGGCTACGTGTATTTAATTCTATTCAGCACCACGAACTGAAAATTAGTCGAGCAGTATTCACCTCTGGTAGCAGTCCATATCGATACGTTGCGCCGTTTAGTGCGAGTTTGTTTTTATCAACAAGTCCTGAAGATGTACGTATGGCACTAGATGCGGGTATCGCTGCTGCTACAATATTTCCGAGTAATGTTGGTAACAACTCTGAGTTCGAAGAGCTGCGTATTGCTTTTGACGGTGATGCAGTTCTGTTCTCTGATGAGTCAGAGCGTATCTTCAAAGAACGAGGCTTAGAAGCTTTCACCCAAAATGAGCAAAAGACGGCAAGACAACCGATGTCGGGTGGCCCATTTAAAGATTTTTTGGTTGCGCTAAACCGGATCCAAACCGAATACCCTGAAAACCAAGCGCCAATTAGAACTGCCTTGGTTACAGCACGTTCTGCACCAGCACATGAGCGCGTTATTCGCACACTCAGGGAGTGGGGGATTCGTATTGATGAAGCGATATTCCTAGGTGGTATGGAAAAAGGGCCTTTTTTAAAGTCATTTGGTGCCGATATTTTTTTCGATGACCAAGAGCAACATTGTGAATCAGCAAAAGCCCATGTCGCGACCGGACATGTTCCTCACGGTATTGCTAACCAAACTAAGACACAAAACAATTCATAAAACTGTAATGTTGGCAGTAAGATAAGGCTAAGTATGTTTTTATCGTGACATTAAAACTTGCTTCGCATGCCAACATCCATAATAATGCCGGCCAATATCGCTGATTTGGCAAACGCAAGGTTTGCTGAAAGTTAATATTTCAGCGTTCTTGCTGCTAGTAAATATTGAACACTTTCAATTATTTTGCCGGCAGTCAAATATGGGATTTTGATTTTTAAATCAACAAGGCTAGTGTTGCCAAGTTGAACTGGCTATAATAGCCGACTTGTTTAGATATTACGGTATATCTGATAACACATTGCGAGAGTGGCGGAACTGGTAGACGCGCTGGATTTAGGTTCCAGTAGGGCAACCTGTGAGAGTTCGAGTCTCTCCTCTCGTACCATTTTGAAATTGCTGGTCTCAACCAACAATATTCTGATCCCCCATGTTTGAGGTAAAGAATGCAAGTTACTGTAGAAAATGTCAGCGAATTAGGCCGTAAAATGACGGTCACCGTTGAAGACGCAAACATCGAACAAGCTGTTCAACAACGTTTAGCGTCAATTCGCCCTAACGTCAAAATGTCAGGCTTCCGTCCTGGTAAAGTCCCAATGAGTATGGTTGTTAAGACCCACGGTCCAGCTGCACGTCGTGAAGTGATTGACCAAGTGGTTCAAGAAAGCATGCGTGAAGCTTTTAATCAGGAAAAAGTGAATCCTGCTAACACCCCTAACATTGACAGTATGAAAGAAGAAGGCTCAGCACTGATTTATACGTTGAACTACGAAATCTTTCCTGAAGTTGGCGACCTCAAGCTAGACAACATCAAATTAGAAAAAACAGTTGCTGAAGTCACTGAAGATGATGTCAGCACTATGCTTGAAACTCTTCGTGAGCAACGCGCGACTTGGGAACCAATGAAACGCGCAGCCAAAGAAGAAGATGGCGTAACGATTGATTTCGTTGGCAGCATCGACGGTGAAGAGTTCCAAGGTGGTAAAGGCCAAGGCGTTCAAGTCATCATCGGTAGTGGCAACATGTTGCCTGAGTTCGAAGAGCAACTGATTGGTACTAAAGCTGATCAAGAAACAACGGTTACCATGACTTTCCCAGAAGATTATCGTGCAGAGCACCTGCGTGGTAAGAAAGCTGAGTTCGCGGTTACTGTTAAAGAAGTTGCTAAGAAAAAACTGCCTAAATTAGACAAAGATTTCGCTGAGCTTTGTGGTGTTGAAGGTGGTCTTGCTGCACTGAAAAAAGAAGTTCGCGCCAATATGGAACGCGAATTAGCTGCTGCATTGAAAGCTGCTAACAAACGTAAAGCAATGGATGAAGTTGCGGCAAACAACGAAATTGCATTGCCAGAAGCGCCAGTAGAACGTGAAGCACATTATCTAATGGAACAAGCGAAAAACAACTTACGCCAACAAGGTGTTAACGTTGATGGCTTGCCATTTGAAGTTGAAACTTTCAAAGACAGTGCTTCAAAACGTGTCAAATTAAGCCTGTTAATCGGCAAAATCATTTCTGACAATGGCATCAAACCAGATGAAGCCAAGGTAAAAGAAGCGATTGATGCTATTGCTGCGAGTTACGAAGATCCTGAAGATGTAGTGAACTACTACACGAGCAATCAGGACAAACTTTCTGAAATCCAAATGATGGTCGTTGAAGACGCGGTTGTTGAATGGATTTACGACCATGTTAAAGTAACTGAGAGCACATCTTCATTTACCGAAGTAATGAACGCGGCGAAATAATTAAAGTAACCGTAAAATGACAGAAGAAGCCCGTGCTCATCCAATTTGGGCACGGGCTTATTTTTTTGGCTTAATGACAGGATTCTTATGAGCAAAATCTTTACCGGTGAAACCCAACCAGTTAGCAATGCGCTGGTACCGATGGTTGTCGAGCAAACTTCTCGGGGCGAACGTTCTTACGATATTTATTCAAGATTATTAAAAGAGCGGGTGATTTTTCTGGTTGGCCAAGTCGAAGATCACATGGCCAATTTAGTTGTCGCACAGTTACTGTTTTTAGAGTCTGAGAATCCTGACAAAGATATTCATTTGTATATTAATTCGCCGGGCGGTGCTGTCACTGCGGGCTTGGCAATTTATGACACCATGCAATTTATTAAACCTGATGTTAGTACGTTATGTATTGGTCAGGCGGCGAGCATGGGGGCTTTATTATTAACTGCTGGTGCAAAAGGCAAGCGTTTTGCATTACCTAATTCACGAATTATGGTTCACCAACCATTAGGTGGTTTCCAAGGTCAAGCATCGGATATTGATATTCATGCAAAAGAAATTCTGAGTATTCGTGACCGTTTGAACCGAATTATGTCGGATCATACTGGTCAGGATATTGAGACAATCGAAAAAGATACCGATCGTGACAACTTTATGAATGGTGAACAAGCCGCAAATTATGGTCTAATTGATTCGGTATTGACGAAACGTCCTGACGAAAAAGCTTGAAAACCCAACAGTAGGAATGTAACGCGATGAGTGACGACAAGAAAAACGACGATAAATTACTGTATTGTTCTTTCTGCGGTAAAAGTCAGCATGAAGTTAAAAAGTTAATTGCTGGCCCATCTGTGTTTGTCTGTGATGAATGCGTCGAACTATGTAACGATATTATTCGCGAAGAAATGCAGGAGCAGAAGGTTGACCCTGCAGAAGCTAAGTTACCTTCACCACATGAGATCAATACGGCGTTAGATAATTACGTAATTGGCCAAGAAAAAGCTAAACGCGTTTTGTCAGTTGCGGTTTATAACCACTATAAACGTCTCCGTCATGGTCAAAAAACTGACGATGTTGAGTTATCAAAAAGTAACATTTTGTTAATCGGCCCGACAGGTAGTGGTAAGACGTTATTAGCTGAGACTCTCGCTAGACAACTTAACGTGCCGTTTACTATGGCTGATGCCACGACATTAACCGAAGCCGGTTACGTCGGTGAAGATGTTGAAAACATCATTCAAAAGCTGTTACAGAAATGTGAATACGATGTCGAAAAAGCAGAAACTGGCATTGTTTATATCGATGAAATAGATAAAGTCTCTAAAAAGTCTGACAACCCATCAATTACACGTGATGTATCAGGCGAGGGCGTGCAGCAAGCGCTTTTGAAATTGATCGAAGGCACGATTGCATCGGTACCACCACAAGGTGGTCGTAAACATCCACAGCAAGAGTTTTTGCAGGTTGACACCAGCAAGATTTTGTTTATCTGTGGTGGTGCGTTTGCTGGGCTTGATAAGGTTATTCGTAACCGTACCCACAAAGGTGGCATCGGTTTCTCTGCTGATGTGAAAAGTGTTGAAACTCAAAAGAGTTTTAGTGAAGCGTTACGTACGGTAGAGCCAGAAGATTTGATTCAATATGGCTTAATTCCAGAGTTTGTTGGTCGTTTGCCTGTTGTAGCAACACTGAATGAACTTGATGAAGCTGCATTGGTGCAAATTCTGACCGAACCGAAAAATGCTCTCACCAAACAATATCAAAAACTGTTTGAGTTAGAAGATTGTGAACTTGAGTTCCGTGACGATGCATTACGTGCCATTGCCCGCAAAGCGATGGAGCGTAAGACTGGTGCCCGTGGTTTACGATCTATCATTGAAAATGTCTTGTTAGACACAATGTTTGACCTGCCATCGTTAGAAAATGTTAGTAAAGTGGTCATTGATGAAAGCGTTATTAATGGTGAAAACTCACCAATTTTGATGTATCAAGATCACAGCAAAGACCTTGCTGCAGGCGAAAAATAAACGCCTCGTTCTTTAAAGCTTAAGAAATCAAGCAATCGTTAAATTGATTGCTTGATTTCTATTTGGCTGTCCCCATATAAACAGCAAATGTAATCAATCATGCTATTTAGCATGTTAAGTGAGGTCCGCTTGATGGAAAATGAATCAAAAACCACTGTTACCGAAGATTCTTTGAGTAAAGTCCCAGTTTTACCGCTGCGCGACGTGGTGGTTTATCCCCACATGGTGATTCCGTTGTTTGTTGGTCGTGAAAAATCAATTAAAGCACTGGAAGCAGCTACGGATGACAATCAACAAATTCTGCTGGTTGCCCAAAAAGATTCTGGTGAAGATTCGCCGAGTACTGAAAATCTATATGAAACAGGTACTTTGGCTAACATCTTACAACTCCTTAAGCTGCCTGACGGCACAGTAAAAGTATTAGTCGAAGGTACGCAGCGTGCCCAAGTCGTACTTTACGATAACAGCAATGATTTCTTTGAAGCCGAAGTCACGTTGATACAGGATCAACAACCTGAAGAGCGTGAAGCAGATGTATTAATGCGCACGTTGCTGAGCCAGTTTGAGCAATACGTCAAGCTTAATAAAAAGATCCCACCTGAAGTTATTGCCTCTTTATCAAGCATTGAAGAAGCTGCTCGAATGGCAGATACCGTTGCAGCGCATATGACTTTAAAGCTGGAAGACAAGCAACAGCTGTTAGAAATGGCTGAAGTTAAAGCGCGTATCGAAAAACTGATGGCGTACCTCGAGTCAGAAATTGATATCCAACAAATCGAAAAACGTATTCGTAGCCGCGTCAAAAAACAGATGGAAAAAAGTCAGCGCGAATATTATCTGAACGAACAACTCAAAGCTGTCCAGAAAGAGCTTGGTGAGTTAGATGAGTCAGGTAATGAAGCTGATGATCTGGCAGAAAAGATTGCTGATGCTGGGATGACAACGGAAGCACGTGAAAAGGCTGAGTCTGAGCTGAAAAAACTGCGCATGATGTCGCCTATGTCGGCTGAGGCAACTGTTGTCCGTAATTACATCGAGTCACTGCTTGAAGTACCTTGGAAAAAACGTTCACGGGTCACCTTAGATCTTGGAAAAGCACAACAAGTGCTTGATGAAGATCACTTTGGCTTAGAGAAAGTTAAAGACCGTATTCTTGAATATTTAGCGGTACAAAAACGCGTTAAAAAACTAAAAGGCCCAATTCTGTGTTTAGTTGGCCCACCAGGTGTAGGTAAAACCTCTATTGCTCAGTCAATTGCCCGTTCAACGAACCGTAAATTTACACGTATGGCCTTGGGTGGTGTGCGTGATGAAGCTGAGATTCGTGGTCACCGTCGTACCTACATTGGTTCTATGCCAGGTAAAGTCATTCAAAACATTTCAAAAACAGAAGTGAAAAACCCGCTGTTCTTATTAGACGAAATCGACAAAATGGCCCAAGACTTCCGTGGTGATCCAGCATCAGCATTATTAGAAGTATTGGATCCAGAACAGAACTCGACGTTTGCTGATCACTACCTCGAAGTGGAATACGATTTATCAGATGTCATGTTTGTTTGTACTGCAAACACTTTGAATATTCCTGATGCGCTTCGCGATCGTATGGAAATTATTCGTCTTGCTGGTTATACCGAAGATGAAAAATTGAATATCGCTTTGCAATATCTGCTGCCTAAAGCTATTAAAGATAATGGTTTGAAAGCGGATGAGGTAGAAATTAGCAGCGAAGCGGTGATGGAAATTATCCGTCGTTATACCCGTGAAGCAGGTGTGCGTAATTTACAGCGTGAGATCTCTAAGATTTGCCGTAAATTGGTGAAACAGATCCTACTTGATTCACCAAAAGATAAGATCGTAGTTACCAAAGATAATTTAGAAGACTATCTGGGTGTATACCATTATCAATATGGTATTGCAGAAGAAAAAGACCGCATTGGTCAAGTGACTGGTCTTGCTTGGACTGAAGTGGGCGGTGAGTTATTGACGATTGAGTCAGCCATCATGCCGGGTAAAGGTAAAGCAAGCTATACCGGTAAGCTGGGTGATGTTATGCAAGAGTCAATTCAAGCTGCAACAACAGTCGTGCGTTCACGTGCTGCAGATTGGGGTATTGCTGATGACTATATGCAAAACCATGATTTGCATATTCACGTACCTGAAGGCGCGACACCAAAAGATGGTCCAAGTGCCGGTATTGGTATGTGTACAGCGTTACTGTCTGCTATTACCGGTATCCCTGTGAAAGCAAATGTTGCGATGACCGGTGAAATCACTTTACGTGGTGAAGTATTAGCAATCGGTGGCTTGAAAGAAAAGTTACTTGCTGCACACCGCGGTGGTATCGATACGGTATTGATTCCAAATGATAACGTTAAAGATCTTCGTGAGATACCAGAGAATGTTAAGCAGGGCTTAACTATTATTCCGGTCCGCTGGATTAATGAAGTACTTGAAGTTGCATTACAATCAATGCCATCACCAAGATCGGAGCCTGAAGCGTCTCCCGCTGTAATGGCGAATGAAAAATCAGGTTTTCACGAAGTGAATACTCAAAAAAGGCATTAATCTCTAAACGGAGAATTCGATGAGCCCGATTCAACAACAACGTCTAATTGGTGCAGGCTTACTGATACTGTTTATCGCTGTGTTGGCGTATCTAGTATTGAGCAAAGTTGGTGAGCATGAACGTCAACAAACGCTTGAGATTCCGGAGCCCATCGAATTTTCTTCTGTTATTGAACCTATTGATGACGAAGTCGAAACCTTTGTCGATGATGGTGAAACCATGGTTGATGCAGATACACAGCAAAGTATCGTTGCTGTGCCATCAGTGCCGGTAGTTGAGCCAGTACCAACACCTAAACCTGAGGTTGCTCCTGCCCCAAAACCAGCTCCTGAAACTATTAAGCCAGAGCCTAAACCTGAAGTGGTCGCACCGGCACCTAAACCAGCACCTGAAGCACCTAAACCTACATCAACGAGTACGCCGACTAAATCCGGTGATAGTTGGCTAATACAATTAGGTAGTTTTTCTGTTCAAGCCAATGCGCAGGCACTTAAAGCCAAAGTCGAACAGATGGGCTATAAACCCTATATCGAAACCAGTCAGACTTCTAGCGGCCAGATTTATCGGGTTCGTTTACCTGCGGTATCAGATCGTAGTCAAGCCGATGCAACTGCTGCAAAAATCAAACAACAAGGTATGAATGCGCAAGTTCTTACCCAATAACGAAAGTCCATTTTTCAAGGTTTTTAGTGTTAAAGCTTGTTGGGTACGACTGAAACAATCTGGTAAAATACCGTGTTTAATTCGCAGTGTGGCGCGGAGTATCTATGAACTGGGTTGATTTTCTGATCATCGGCATCATTTTGCTCTCTGCCACAATAAGTATCGTACGTGGCTTTATTCGTGAAGTTTTGTCACTGCTTAGCTGGATATTAGCTTTTTGGGTTGCGTTGATGTTTCATGCGCACTTAGCAAGCTTACTGATTCCTTACGTCGATACGCCGTCAATCAGGATGTTTGCGGCATTTTTTATTTTATTTGTAGTGACACTTATTCTGGGTGCACTAGTAAATCACTTAATTTCACAGTTGGTAGAAAAAACAGGTTTAACGGGAACAGATAGGGCCCTTGGTGTGATTTTTGGTTTATTGCGTGGTGCGGCAATTGTTACTTTGCTCGTACTGATTGCAGGTCTGACACCAATGCCATCAGATGATTGGTGGCAAAACGCGTTATTAATTGAACACTTCGAACAACTGGCAATGTGGGTTGTTGGCTTATTGCCGGACGACATTGCAACTCATATTAACTTCAACTCATCCTGGCAGGACTGATATATGTGCGGAATTATTGGTATCGTTGGACATTCAGAGGTCAATCAGGCGCTCTATGATGGTCTGACAGTTCAGCAACATCGTGGACAAGATGCTGCTGGTATCATGACTTGTGATGATGAAGGCCGTTTTTACCTGCGTAAAGATAACGGGCTAGTTAAAGATGTATTCCATACACGACATATGATTCGCCTTAAAGGCAATATGGGTATTGGTCATATTCGTTACCCAACGGCCGGATGTTCAACATCAGCTGAATCACAGCCGTTTTACGTCAACTCACCATACGGTATTGCTTTGGCCCACAACGGTAACTTAACCAATACCAAAGCACTTAAAGATCAATTATTCAAAAGTGATCGTCGCCATTTAAATACTGACTCTGATTCAGAAGTCTTATTAAATGTATTGGCTCACGAGTTACAAACTGCCGGTAAATTACAGCCACAACCAGAAGATATTTTTAACGCTGTTCGTGAAGTGCACAAACGTTGTAAAGGTGCCTATGCTGCCGTTGCGATGATTGCTGGTGTTGGTATGCTGGCATTCCGTGACCCATACGGCATTCGTCCTGCTGTAATCGGTCAACGTGATACAGATAAGGGCAAAGAATATGTGGTTGCCTCTGAAAGTGTCGCTATTGATACGCTTGATTATGAACTGATGCGAGATATCGCGCCGGGTGAGTGTGTATTTATTGATACCAATGGACAATTACACACTCAGCAATGTGCTGAAAACCCAGTGATGTCACCGTGTATTTTTGAGTACGTTTATTTTGCACGTCCTGACTCAATGATGGATGGCATTTCTGTTCATAAGAGCCGTATGCGGATGGGGACAAAGTTAGCGCAAAAGATTTTACGTGAGTGGCCTGATCACGATATTGATGTAGTTATTCCTATTCCAGATACCAGTCGCAGTGCGGCATTACAGCTTTCCTATGATTTAGGTGTTATCTATCGCGAAGGCTTCATTAAAAACCGTTACATCGGCCGTACTTTTATCATGCCGGGTCAAACACAACGTAAGAAATCTGTTCGACAAAAGCTTAATGCGATTGACCTTGAGTTTCGTGGTAAGAATGTCTTATTAGTAGATGACTCAATTGTTCGTGGTACAACCTCACAGCAAATCGTTCAAATGGCGCGTGATGCGGGTGCTGCGAAAGTGTACTTAGCCTCTGCTGCACCGCCAGTAAGATTTCCAAATGTATATGGTATTGATATGCCATCACCACATGAATTCGTTGCGCATAATCGTGATGTTGATACGATCGCAGCAGAACTGGGTGTTGATAAACTGATTTATCAAGACTTAGCAGATTTGGTCGCTGCGATTAACAAGAAGAGTGATGTTGAACGCTTCGATACTTCATGCTTTGATGGTGAGTACATCACTGGCGATATTGATGCAGATTATCTCTACTATATCGATGCGTTACGTAATGATTCTTCTAAACATAAAAGCAATCAAGGGAATGCCATCATTGAATTACACAATGATGCTTAAACCTTAAATGTCCTATTTTGTATTCAGCAAAGCAGGGCTGCTACTTTAAGCAGCTTATGCTTTGCTGTTTACAGCGAATTCTTATATAATCCCGTCGATTATGCATCAGCAATTGCCCAAAGAAATTGATCCGTTTCGTTTCGCCCATAACGGCCTACGTTTGAGCGGACAAATTCCATTGTCATCAATGCCTCGTTTAGCTGAGTCTTTGGTGACAGATGAAGGTATGGTTGATGTCGATTTGTTGTTTGATATTGATGAAACAGGCTTACCATTTATGGAAGGTCGTTTCAAAACAAGCATTCAATTAATTTGTGAACGCTGTATGTCACCAATGACGCTGGATTTAGATGTACCAGCATTATTAGGCATCATCCGCCATGAAGGAAAAGTTGAAGGCTTAGCTGAACAATATGAGCCTTGGATCATCGACGATGCAAAGCATGTCGACCTGGCCCAAATGGTTGAAGATGAATTAATTTTGGCATTGCCGATTGTGCCAAAACATAAAAATGCCTGTTTGCCAGAAGATGTCTGGCAGTCAGGTGAGCAGGAAAAAGAAGCTGATAAAGCAGCTTCACCATTTGCAGTATTAGCTGCATTGAAAGACAAAAAGTAAGTTTTTTAGATTTAGGTTAGGAGTTACCTTCATGGCTGTCCAAAAGAGTAAAAAGAGTCAATCACGTCGCGGCATGCGTCGTTCACACGATGCACTGAGCGCAACTACACTGTCAGTTGACAGCACTTCAGGTGAACTGCACCGTCGTCACCATGTGACTGCAGACGGTTTCTACCGTGGTCGTAAAGTTATTGCTGATAAGAGTGAATAAGGCGTAAGTCATTGACGCTTAAAATTGCTATTGATGCAATGGGCGGGGATCACGGACCTCAGGTTGTGATCCCCGCTGCCATATCAGCCCTACAAAAGCACAATGATGTAGAACTGATTTTGGTTGGTGACGAAGCCACTTTGCAAGCTGCATTGACGCAGCAATCTACTGTAGATAAAGACAGAGTTACCATTCACCACGCTTCTCAAGTTGTGGCAATGGATGAGGCACCACAGAGCGCTTTACGCAGTAAAAAAGATTCTTCCATGCGTGTTGCTATCAATCTTGTTAAAGAGAATGTTGCAGCCGCCTGTGTCAGTGCCGGTAATACTGGTGCCTTAATGGCCACAGCACGATTTGTGTTAAAAACATTACCTGGCATTGAACGTCCCGCTATCGTTACCGCGTTGCCGACAATGAAAGGCCACACTTATGTGTTGGACTTGGGTGCCAACGTTGATTCTAGCGCCGAACATTTAGTGCAATTTGCATTAATGGGCTCTGTGCTTGCCGAGCTTGTTGATGGCAAAAAACAGCCTACTGTCGGTTTGCTGAATATCGGTGCTGAAGAAATCAAAGGTAGTGAACGTGTCAAAGAAGCTGCACGTTTATTAGCTGATACCGATCTCAACTACATTGGCTTTGTTGAAGGCGATGGCCTTTATAAAGGTGAAGTTGACGTTCTGGTTTGCGATGGCTTTGTTGGCAACGTATTGCTGAAAGCGAGTGAAGGTGTTGCGCACATGATTCGTCATTACCTGCGTAATTCATTCAAACGTAATGTGTTTACCAAGTTTGCTGCTTTAGTTGCTTATCCTGTTCTCAAACACTTTAGTAAAGAATTAGACCCACGTGCATATAACGGTGCCAATTTTATCGGCTTACAAGGTATCGTTATCAAAAGCCATGGTGGTGCAGATAGTTTCGCTTTTGCCAATGCGATTGATATCGCAATTATCGAAGCGCGCAAAGATGTTCCCAAGCATATTAGCCGTCATTTAGAAACACTGCAGGAAGGGCAAGTGCTTTGATGTATTCGAGAATTATTGGTACCGGTAGTTACTTGCCAGAAAAAGAGCTGAGTAATACAGATCTAGAGAAAATGGTCGATACCAGTGATCAATGGATTAGAGAACGCACAGGTATTATCAAACGCCACATTGTTGCTGATAATGAAACAACAACGGATTTGGCCTACAACGCAGCAGTGAAAGCTATCGAAGCTGCAGGGATCTCTAATCAGGATATTGACCTGATTATTGTCGCAACAACCACACCGACTAAAACCTTTCCTAGTACAGCTTCGCTGGTACAAGAAAAATTAGGTATCCATGGTTCTCCTGCATTTGATATTCAAGCGGTTTGTACCGGTTTTGTCTACGCATTAACCGTTGCGGATAAATTTATCAAAACGGGTAGCGCACAAAACGTATTAGTCATCGGTGCTGAATCAATTTCACGCATTATCGATTGGACTGATCGTAATACCTGTGTCTTATTCGGTGATGGTGCTGGTGCGGTTGTCTTACAAGCCTCAGAAACGCCTGGTATTTTATCTACACATATTCATTGTGATGGTAGCTTCAACAACTTACTTCACGTGCCGAAAGGTCCTGGTGCTGTACCTACTGAAGATGCCGCATATATTGATATGCAGGGTAACGAAGTATTCAAGATTGCCGTTAAAACATTGAGCCAGATTGTTGATGAAACACTGGAAGCCAACCAATTAGAAAAACACGATATTGATTGGTTAGTGCCACACCAAGCTAACGTTCGTATCATTGCGGCGACGGCTCGTAAACTGAATATGTCTATGGATAACGTTGTCGTTACGGTTGATAAGCACGGTAATACTTCGGCAGCATCTATACCTTTAGCTCTAGATACAGCTGTCCGCGATGGCCGAATCAAGCGCGGTGAAAAACTGTTGCTCGAAGCCTTTGGTGGCGGTTTTACCTGGGGCTCAGCTTTAATCCAGTTTTAAAGAGTTAGGACGTAAACATGCAATCTGCTTTTGTTTTCCCCGGTCAAGGTTCCCAATCAATCGGCATGCTTGCTGATTTGGCCGCTAGTTTCCCAATTGTTGAACAAACCTTTGCTGAAGCGTCAGCAGTGTTGGGCTACGATCTTTGGCAATTAGTCCAAAATGGACCCGAATCAGATCTCAACCAAACAGATAAAACGCAACCAGCGATGTTAGCTGCGGGTATTGCTGTTTGGCGTGTATGGCAAGCTGAAAACAGTTTTCAACCGACATTCCTAGCTGGCCATAGCCTTGGTGAATATTCTGCTTTAGTTGCAGCGGGTGCTATTGATTTCCAAGATGCCATTAAACTTGTCGCCAAACGCGGCGAATTAATGCAAGAAGCTGTTCCAGCTGGTGAAGGCGCTATGGCCGCTATTCTTGGTTTGGAAGATGCGCAAGTTATCGACTTGTGTAAACAAGCAAGCATTCACGGGGTTGTAGAAGCGGTTAACTTTAACTCACCGGGGCAAGTTGTCATTGCTGGTGCGGCAACAGCTGTCAATCAAGCAATTGATTTAGCAAGTGCTGCTGGCGCAAAACGTGCATTATTATTGCCTGTTAGCGTACCTTCACACTGTGCATTAATGCAGCCAGCGGCTGAAAAGTTAGCCCTTGAACTTGCCGCTATCGACGTCAAAGCACCAACAACTCCTGTTATTCATAACGCCAGTGTCACTAGCACAACTGATGTTAACGAAATCCGCTCTTTATTAGCCAAACAGCTTTTCAGTCCTGTTCGTTGGGTTGAAAGTGTTGCTTATCTGGCGGAGCAAGGTGTTGATACATTAGTTGAGTGCGGTCCCGGTAAAGTTTTGGCAGGCCTTGCAAAACGTATTGATAAAAATCTTAACGCGCAGCCATTATTTGATGTGGCAAGCTTAGAAAAAACAAAACAATTAGCAGGAGAGAGCGCATGAGTTTAGAGGGAAAAACAGCACTGGTAACAGGTGCTACTCGTGGCATTGGTAAAGCAATCGCTTTGAGCTTAGGTCAACAAGGCGCGACGGTTGTTGGTACGGCAACGTCTGAAAACGGTGCAGCAACTATTTCTGCTTATCTGCAAGAAGCAGGTATCAAAGGCAAGGGTGTTGTATTAAATGTGACTGATGCTGATGCAATTGAAAGTGTTGTCAGTGAAGTAGAAGCAGAGTTTGCCGCACCAGATATTTTGGTTAATAACGCTGGTATTACTCGCGACAATTTATTGATGCGTATGAAAGACGAGGAGTGGAATGACATCCTCGATACTAACCTGACACCAATTTACAAACTGAGCAAACGTTGCATGCGCGCGATGACTAAAGCGCGTTGGGGTCGTATCATCAACATTACATCAGTTGTAGGCGTCATGGGTAATGCTGGTCAAACCAACTATGCTGCGGCTAAAGCCGGAGTTATTGGTTTCAGTAAATCATTAGCGCGTGAAGTTGGCGCACGAGGTATTACGGTTAACAGTATTGCACCAGGTTTTATTGATACGGATATGACCAAAGATTTACCAGAAGCGCACAAAGCGGCTTTATTGGACCATGTTCCAGTGAAACGTTTAGGTGAAGCTGAAGAAATTGCCGCGGCTGTAAGCTTTTTAGCCAGCCCATTAGCCGGTTATATTACCGGTGAAACATTGAACGTTAATGGCGGCATGTATATGAATTAAGCGCCGTTAACCATTAATGGTTGCGGTTTTTAAACGCAGTAATGATATAGCAAAAGCGTTTTGGCTTGTCTCTGCGATGCGTGCACTATAAAATGCCTGCACGTTGTTTGTACTTAACTACCAAAGGAAATTTTAGTTATGAGTGATATCGAAGCTCGCGTAAAAGAAATCGTCGTCGAACAGCTTGGCGTCAATGCAGATGAAGTAACTGCTGATGCTTCATTCATCGATGACCTGGGCGCAGACTCACTGGACACTGTTGAGCTGGTAATGGCTCTTGAAGAAGCATTTGAATGTGAAATCCCAGACGAAGAAGCTGAGAAAATCACAACAGTTAAAGAAGCCGTCGCTTACATTAACGCTAACCAATCTTAATACGGTTACAGCGCTTCTTTTATAGCCGTCTAGTGTGTCAAGCATGCTAGGCGGCTATGTTATATCTGAACACCCGATTTGCATGAGGAAAGCAAATGTCTAAAAGACGTGTCGTTGTGACTGGCCTGGGTGCTGTCACACCTGTCGGTTTATCAGTTGCCGAAAGTTGGACCAATATCGTTGCTGGTAAAAGTGGCGTCAATCCTATTACTGGTTTTGATGTCAGTGACTTCTCAGTTCGTTTTGGTGCTAGCGTCAAAGATTTTGATGTTGAAACCGTCATCTCTCGCAAAGATGCTAAAAAAATGGATACCTTTATTCATTATGGTATTGCTGCGGCAGTAGAAGCGATTAAAGACGCTGGTCTGGAAGTCACTGATGAAAATGCCGAACGTATCGGTGTTGCAATCGGTTCTGGTATCGGTGGTCTACCGGGTATCGAATCTGGTTATGACAGCTTCCTTAGTGGCGGTCCTCGTAAAATTTCACCTTTCTTCGTGCCAAGTAACATCATCAACATGATCTCGGGAAATCTGTCGATCATGTACGGCATGAAAGGTCCTAATACAGCCATCGTTACCGCTTGCTCTACAGGTACACACTGTATTTCAGCTGCTGGTCGTATGATTCAGTATGGTGAAGCAGATGTCATGATTGCGGGTGGTGCTGAAATGGCTACTTCACGTACTGGTTTAGGTGGTTTTGCTGCTGCACGTGCATTATCTACTCGTAACGATGATCCTCAAGCTGCGAGCCGTCCATGGGATAAAGACCGTGATGGTTTTGTACTGGGTGATGGCGCCGGTGTTTTGGTTCTTGAAGAATACGAACATGCCGTGAAACGTGGTGCGACTATCTACGCTGAATTGGCAGGTAGTGGTATGAGCAGTGATGCTTACCACATGACGAT
The DNA here is from genome assembly GCF_026319325.1 of Methylophaga sp. OBS3. Lineage (GTDB taxonomy): Bacteria > Pseudomonadota > Gammaproteobacteria > Nitrosococcales > Methylophagaceae > Methylophaga. Next base: position 639,836 of record NZ_JAPDMU010000001.1, on the reverse strand, counting down.
GCCATCACAAGGTGGTGAGGGTGCAGCACGTTGTATGAGAAATGCGATGAATGATGCTGGCCTGAATGCAGATCAAATTGATTACATCAATGCCCACGGTACTTCGACACCAGCGGGTGATATCGCAGAAACTATGGCGATTAAAGCCGCATTAGGCGATTCTGCACAATCTGTTGCAGTAAGCTCAACCAAGTCAATGATTGGTCACTTATTAGGTGCAGCAGGTGGTGTTGAAGCTGTTTTCTCAGTATTAGCCATACGTGATCAAGTTGCACCGCCAACAATTAACTTGGAAAACCCAGACGAAGGTTGTGATTTGGACTACGTTCCAAATACTGCTCGTCAAATGAAGATCGAGGTTGCCATGTCAAACTCATTTGGTTTTGGTGGCACCAACGGTACTGTCATTTTCCGCAAACTTAGCTAAACCTGAAGTAATGATTCTGATTAACGGGCAACCCGAAGACAGAATCGCAGTAGGGGACCGAGGTTTACAATATGGCGATGGACTCTTTGAGACCATCGCCTATCGTAATCAAACACTTGAATGGGTAGATGCACACCTGCAGCGGTTAGAACGTGGCTGCCAACGTTTGAATTTACCATTACAAGACGTTGATCTAACTCAAATCCAAGCAGACCTTAAACAAGTCACGGCAGATCTCACAGATAACGCTGTTATTAAGGTAATCATTACCCGTGGTGTTGGTGGTCGCGGTTATCAATATGCTGAAAACGTTGAAGTAACACGAATTGTCAGCAGTCATCCATTCCCAATCTATCCGGAAAGTCATCAATCAGGTGTGACTGTGCGCCTTTGTGAGCAGCGATTAGCAATTAACCCGCAACTCGCTGGCATCAAGCACTTAAATCGTCTGGAGCAAGTGTTAGCACGAAATGAATGGCGTGATCCGACCATTGCTGAAGGATTAATGCTTAATACAGCAGGTGAACTCATTGAAGGCACCATGAGCAACATCTTGTTGGTGCAAAAAGGTCAGTTATTTACACCTGATTTAAGTGAATGCGGAATTCGTGGCACGATGCGTCAAAACATAATAAATGTTGCCTTATCCCATGGTATTAGCGTAAAAGAGTGCAAATTAAGTCTTGATGATTTACTTCATGCTGATGAAGTATTCCTTTGTAATAGTGTGATAGGTATCTGGCCCGTAACAAAAATTATTGGCATCGATAAGACTTGGATTCATGGCTTAGTGACACAAAAATTGCAGCATTGGTTGTCACAAGCAATAATGCACCCATGAAAATTTCTGCTTCGCTTAAATTACTCTTTATTGTTTTTTTGTTGGGCCTGCCATTGCTTTATGCATGGAGTGAATATCAACGATTTCTCAATACGCCAATTCAAACCTCAGTGGATGAAGAAACGATTTTCACCATTCAACCTGGTGATAACCTAAGCCGTATTAGCCAGCGTTTATTTCAAGAGGGTTTAAGCCCTACGCCAAGTATCTATTTAGATTTATACGGTCGTTATCAAGGTACTGCAAACCAAATCAAAGCAGGTGAATATGCCATTAGTAGTGGTACGACGTTGCCCGCGTTATTACAACAATTTGTCGATGGTAAAGTTGTCCAATATGGCCTGACTATTGTTGAAGGAATGACGGCACAACAATTGTTATTGAAAGTGCGTCAACACCCCAAAATCGTCACCACAGAGGAACTGGCTGACTTGCCTGCTGTGGCCGCTGCATTAAACCTTCCCGATGACCACGCTGAGGGCTGGTTTTTACCTGAAACTTACAAATTTCCAGCAGGCACCACCGATATTCAGTTTCTACGTCGTGCTTATCTAAATATGCAATCTGAGCTTGATTCTGCATGGTCTGAACGTTCTGACGACTTACCTTACGATAGTCCTTACGAAGCTTTGATAATGGCATCGATTATCGAAAAAGAAACGGGCGTGCCAGAAGAGCGGGATGAAATCAGTGGTGTGTTTGTTAGACGCTTGGAGAAAGGCATGCGTTTACAAACAGATCCGACCGTGATTTACGGTATGGGTGAAAGTTACGATGGCAATATTCGCCGTAAAGATTTACGGACCGATACTTTATATAACACCTATACCCGTCATGGACTGCCGCCAACGCCGATTTGCCTACCAAGTAAAGAAGCTATCCATGCGGCTTTACACCCTAAAGATGGTGAGTATTTATTTTTTGTGGCGACAGGTGAAGAAGGCCGTCATAAGTTTTCCAAAACCTATAGTGAACATAACAAAGCCGTACGCAAGTACCAGTTAAATCGATGAACGGTAAATTTATCAGTATTGAAGGCATAGAAGGGGCGGGTAAATCCACACAGCTTGCTTTTATTGCCGAGTATTTACGTCAGCGTGGTGTTGATCTTGTCGTTACTCGTGAGCCGGGTGGAACAGAAGTAAGTGAAAAAATCCGTACGCTTTTGTTAACACCAAGTGACGAACCTATAGTTGACGATGCTGAACTATTATTGATGTTTGCGGCACGTGTTCAACATATTCAACACAAAATTCTGCCAGCTTTGGCGCGTGGACAGTGGGTATTATCAGATCGCTTTGTCGATGCCACCTACGCCTACCAAGGTGGTGGCCGCGGTATTGATAGTAATCGTATCCAGCAGCTAGCTGATTGGAGTCTGCAAGGAATTTCAACAGATATCACTTTCCTGTTTGATTTGCCTGTTGAGACCGGACAGCAGCGTGTCAAAACCCGCGGTAATGCCAAAGATCGTATTGAGCAAGAAAAACACAGCTTCTTTGATAAAGTCCGTCAACACTATTTACAACTTGCTGAAGCAGAACCAAACCGTATTAAGATCATTGATGCTGCGTTAACGATTGAAGCGATTCAAGCACAGTTATCAACTCAATTAGACCAACTGCTAGATACTGCCAAAGCATGATTAATTACCCATGGCATCAGCCTTTATGGCAGCAGTTTCTCAATATCCGGCAACTTCAACGTCTGCCACATGCCATCTTGATGACAGGTCCTAAAGGACTAGCCAAAACAGAGCTAGCGTTAGCGATATCTAAATATGTTTTGTGTCAGTCTCCAGCTGAGACAGAGGCTTGTGGTCGTTGTCATAGTTGTGAATTGTTTGCTGCACAGGCACACCCGGATCATCTGCTGATTGAGCCCGAAGAGGGCGACAAAACCATCAAAATCCAGCAGATTCGTGCATTGATTGAGAAGCAGTCTTTGACCTCAAATATCGCTGCATGGAAAACCGTGGTTTTACACCCAGCCCATAAGATGACTAACAATGCCAGCAACAGTCTTCTAAAGTTGCTCGAAGAGCCACCCGCTCAAACATTATTTATTTTAGTGAGCAGTCAACCGCAGCAGTTGCCAATTACGATTCGAAGTCGTTGCCAATTATGGCCAATGCAATCACCGTCACTTGAACAAGCAAAATCTTGGCTTCAAGGGGAACAGATAGCGATTTCTGAAACGCAGTTACAACAGCTACTGCCTCTATCTCAGGGCGCGCCGTTGATGATTAAGCAAATGCTTGAAGCAAATTATGACGAGTTATGTGCGCAGGTTAACGCAGATTTTGAGCAATTATTGACTGGAAAAGCCAATCCGATTCAAATGAGTAGTCTTTGGCAAGAGCATGATTTGCTGACGGTCTTAAACATTTTGCAGTACAGCATGAAAAATAAGCTTATTTCGCAGCCTGAATCTCAAGATTCACGCGGCTTATGGCAGATTATGGATTGCATACAACAAACAATAAAGCTAGTATCTTCCAGTAATAACTACAACAAGACCTTGTTAATAGAAGATTTTATGATTTCCGTAATGCGAATTGGTCGTACAGGTCAAGCAAGTAGTACATCGCTGAGTCGAGTTTCTTTATGAGCATGAATCCAAGAAAAGGCATACTTTCACTGAAAATCAGCGACCATAATATGCTGTATCACTCCTACATGCCGTTTTTACAAAATGGCGGTCTGTTTATTCCTACGAATAAGGAATACCAGATGGGAGAAGAGGTTTTCATTCTGCTGAGCTTGATGGACGAAGCTGAAAAAATCCCTGTTGCTGGTACCATCGCTTGGATCACACCTGTTGGCGCACAGGGCAATCAAGCTGCTGGTATTGGTGTGCACTTCAGTGATATTGATGGCAGTGCCAGTGTGGTACGCGGCAAAATCGAAAACTACCTCGTTGATAAACTCAAATCAGATAAAGCCACATACTCAATGTAGTTTCCGCTACATTGACGCTCACAAAAATATGTTTATAGATTCCCATTGTCACTTAAATTTGTTGGCAGATGAGCCGGGCGGCATTGACGCTATGGTTGCTGAAGCTATCGAAAATAAAGTCGAACACATTCTGTGTATCGCAATTGATAAAGCAAGCTGTGATGAAGTCCAGCAAATTGCTGATAAATACCCAACGGTTACAGCAAGTGCTGGTATTCATCCAAATGTTGATGCCGACGAACAATTCACCATTGAAGAACTGGTGAATGTAGCCAGCCACCCGAAAGTTATTGCTATTGGTGAAACTGGGTTGGATTATTTCCGTTCAGAAGGCGATCTTGCTTGGCAGCGTGAACGTTTCCGAGTGCATATCGAAGCGGCAAAACAAACCCAAAAGCCATTGATTATTCATACCCGTGAAGCTCGCGAAGACACGATGACGATGCTCGAACAGCATGATGCACGTGATGCCGGTGGCATTATTCATTGCTTTACTGAAAATTGGGAAACAGCCAAACGTGCTTTAGATATTGGCTTTTACATTTCGCTGTCAGGTATTGTCACGTTTAAAAGTGCTAAAGAATTACAAGATGTGGCAAAAAAACTGCCGTTAGATCGTATCTTGATTGAGACCGACTCGCCGTATTTGGCACCGGTCCCTCACCGTGGCAAAACCAATAGACCAGTGTTTGTAACGCATGTTGCAGAGTTTTTGGCTGACTTACGAGGTGAGCCAGTTATTCAAATTGCTGAACAAACCACGCAGAATTTTTATCAGTTATTTCCATCAACTAAAGCAGCTTAAATAATGAAAAATAAATTAAAAACAATAGCATACGGGTTGTTTTTAATTGCATTTGTTGCTGGTTGTGAAGCTTCGCATCCCATACCCAGTTTGCCAAGTAATGCGACTATTCTGGCCTTTGGCGATAGCCTGACTTACGGCACTGGCGCTGATAAAACGCAGAGTTATCCAGCTTTGCTAGCTGATGCCTTGAGCATGACTGTCGTTAATTCGGGTGTTCCAGGTGAAATCAGTGAAGAAGGTAAAAATCGATTACCAGAAGTTCTCACAGAGGTTCAGCCACAACTGGTCATACTATGTCATGGTGGTAACGATTTAATCCGTAAGTTAAATCAGGCGCAGACCAAAAATAATCTGATTGACATGATTGAAACCATCCAAGCCAGTGGCGCCCAAGTGATACTTGTTTCTGTTCCAGAACCTAGTATTTTGCTCAGTCCACCAGCATTTTACGAGGAACTCGCTGAGACTTATCAGCTAAATCTTGTGAAAAACATCGTTTCCGATGTGTTGAGCTCACCAAAGCTTAAATCTGATCCCATCCATCCCAATGCTGATGGCTATCAAATGATGGCACAAGCAATTCTCGAAAAACTCGCCGAGTCAGGCGCTGTAAACGTCACCAAACTGTCACAATAAAGTTGTAGCAATATTTAAAGTTTGCATGTTAAATGCCGCTAATTTTTAGGCATTACATGCAATTTCTTTTGGGTGGAGAAATATCGTGAATAAAATTTCAATTAAAGCCAGATTACTACTGGTAAGTGCTTTGGTGGCTGTTGGAATTATCACGTTAATTCTATTAATGGAAATCTCCATTCGTGACGTTGTTGCCATAAAAAATGCCATCGTATTGAATAAGTCGGTTGAAGTATCCATGCTGACCTTACGTCGCAACGAAAAAGACTTCTTGGCACGTAATGATTTGCAGTATCAGGAAGAGTTCAACAAACACTTTGACATCATGGAGCAACAGCTTCATGAGTTGCATACCACGTTGATTGACCAAAATATTGCCAATGATAAAACAACTGAATTAGCTGAAATATTTGAACAATATCAGTCTGTCTTTAATAGCTTAGTTACGTTACAAACCCAAATTGGCTTAACCCCTACAGATGGGCTTTATGGCAATCTAAGAGAGTCAGTTCATGTCGCTGAGACAAGGCTCAATAACATAGGTGACGATACCTTAATAAAAGACATGTTGACGTTAAGGCGCAACGAAAAAGATTTTATGTTGCGCCTTGATTTGAAATACCAAACAGCTTTTGTAGAAAACTTTCAAGTATTTCAAAACAGCCTAATCTCCAGTGATATTGGTAGATATGAACAGAAAAATTTAACCGAGCTGATGACCGCTTATCGAAATGATTTTATGTCTTTGGTTGCAGCTACTGAGCAAAAGGGCATTGATAGTAAATCAGGTTTATTAGGTGATTTACGCAACATTATTCATCAAAGCGAAGCACATCTAACCGACATCTCAAACCATTTATCAGAGGTCGCTGCGGCTAAAATTGATAACATTATTTTAATAAGTATTGTTGTTGCTCTAGTTATTATTGCCGTTTTACTGAGTGTTCTTTTCTGGATCGGTTTAAGTATTAATCGGCCAATTGAGCAACTCGCAGATATCATGAAGCAATCTCGGTTGAACAACGATCTGACTGTTCGTTCACATCTTGATGGTGATAATGAGATTGTCGAGATGTCAGAAGTGTTTAACAACATGATGCAGGCTTTCACCGATGTCATTCGTGGTGTCATCGTTTCTTCAAATGATGTTAAAAAGTCGGCTGAGCAATTGGCTGTCGTCAGTGAGCAAACCAAGCAAGGTGTTACTCAGCAGCAAAGTGACAGTGAGCAAGTGGCAACGGCAATGAATGAAATGTCAGCGACGGCATTAGAAGTTGCCCAATATGCTGCCCAAGCTGCCGATGCGTCCAAGTCTGCCGAACAGGAAGCGCTTAAGAGTAAAAACGTCGTTCGTGAAGCGATTGAGGGCATCAAAAAGCTGGCAGAGCAAGTTGAGTTTGGTGCCGAGTCAATCAGAGATCTTCAAAGAGAGAGTAATGATATCGGGAGTGTGTTAATCGTTATTCAAAACATTGCTGAACAAACCAACTTACTGGCGCTGAATGCAGCGATTGAAGCAGCTCGAGCCGGTGAGTCTGGCCGTGGTTTTGCTGTGGTTGCTGACGAAGTCAGGGTATTGGCGCAACGCTGCCAAGAATCGACTGAAGAAATCAAAAAAATCATCGAGAAACTGCAGGGTAGTGCCGACAAGTCTGTCAGTGTAATGGCGTCAGGCACAGAGCAGGCTAGAGTCAGCGTTAAACAAGCTGAAATTGCCGGTCAGTCTTTAGATGAAATTACTGAGGCGGTAAATGCTATCAGTGACATGAATACGCATATTGCCAGTGCAGCCGAAGAACAAACAGCAGTATCAGAAGAAATTAATCGTAATATTAATAGTATTGCTGGTGTGGCTGAAGAAAACGCCCAAAGCACGAAACTAACTACCGAAACGAGTAATAACCTGTCTTTGCTAGCAAAAGATCTACAAGCACAGTTACAAAAATTTAAGGTTTAATTATTGTTATTTTCCCTGCTGGGCAGGCTTTGGATTGGTTTCAGCTAAACGCCAAGGCTTGCCCTCACAAATTGAATAGTTTGAACAGTTTTTAGTGCATCCCCTGCAGGGTAGTCGTTTTGTTGCACTGACAGTTATTGGTGTAACGCTTGCTGACATGCCTCATTTCCAAGTCTTTAAATTGGATATAGCCTAAATGGCGTGAGATGAAATATTCGTCAAAAGCGTTGTCACTAATACTGCCGTTTAATGAAGTGGCCAGATGAATAAGATGGTCGCGATTGTTACAGCGCCAATAAAAATATTCATCGGCAGACCAACTTTAATAAAGTCCCGGAAATGATAACCACCGGGACCATAAACCATCAGGTTAGTCTGATATCCAAGCGGCGTCGCAAAGCTTGCTGATGCCGCCATCATGATGGCAAAGACAAAGGGCTCTGGGTTAATGCCAGCCTGTTGGGTAATACCCAAGACAATCGGCAGCATTAAAACAGCTGCCGCATTATTGGTAACCACTTCGGTCAAAATCGATACGGCGATATAAGTCATGATCAACATCAGCCATGCCTGATTTTGACTCAACGAAACAATGCCACTTGCTAAATAACTGGCAACCCCGGTTTCTTGTAATGCCGTACCCAAGGCAAATGATGCAGCTATCGTTAGAATTACCGTTAAATCCAAGCTACGCTCTGCTTGGTTAACAGAGCAGCAGCCAGTCAAAATCATCAATGTGGCACCAACCATTGATGCCGTTAACATACTAATCACACCAAAGCCTGCTGCGGTAATGACACCAATTAAAATTGCCCATGCTAAATACGCCTTATCGTGGTTGGGCGACTCTTTACCCATATCATTAATCAATAAAAAGTCTTTGTTGTAGCGTTGCCTTGTAACAAAAGCAGGGCGGGCTTCCAGTAATAAGGTATCGCCTGCTTGTAATTTGATATTGCTCAAGTTGCCGGGGATCCGTTCACCATTACGTGCAACGGCCATGATGACGGCACCGTAGCGCTCTAAGAACATTGCATTACGTACTGTTTCACCAATTGCCGCACAATGCGGTGAGACAACGGCTTCTACCAAACTACGCTCTGGTCTTTCGGCTGCTAAAACACTGGATTCAGATTCTGACGTCGAAGCTATGATCCCACGTATACGCAGTAAGTCAGTGATACCTTGCGTATCACCAGCAAAGACCAATCGATCACTACCTTCAAGTCGTTGTTCGGATGAAACAGCGGTTAATAACGTGCCATTTCGTTCAATCTCAACTAGGTAAACACTTTTTTGATCACGTAAACCGGCAGCTTGTACGCTCTGACCAACCAGCGGGCCATTAGGCTCAACCATCACTTCCAAAGTAAATTCACGGACATTTTCAAAAGCATGATTTTTACTAATGTCAGGTAGCCATTTAGGAAAAAACAGCCACATAAAAATCAGACCTGCGATAGCGACGGGCAGACCAATAATCGTGATGGCAAAAATGGAAAAACCTTGTTCGCCGGTTAAGGCGACATATTGGCCATTTACGATTAGGTTTGTACTAGTACCGACTAACGTTAACGTACCCCCTAAAATCGCCACATAGCTCAGCGGAATCATGACTTTGGATGGATTGATGTTAATACGTTTACACCATGCCAATAAGCCAGGAATCAATGTGGCAACGACAGGGGTGTTATTGAGAAAAGCACTCAAGACGATAACTGGTGCATAGATTCTCAAGTAGGCATGACGGAGTTTTTTGGGTTTACCCAAAAGCGAATTAACAAATATATCCACGCCACCCGAAGCATGAAGACCAGCAGCAACAACAAACATCGCTGCCACGGTAATTAGACCACTATTACTAAACCCTTCAAAAGCCTGCGTATCATTAATAATACCGGCCAAAAGTAATACGGTAAGACCACAAAGCATCGCAATATGTGGGCGAACTTTGCTCAAGATCAGTGTTAATAAAACACTAATTGTCACTGCAATGGTGAACCAACCCTGCCAATCCATACTTTATGTTACCTATAAAAATTGGCACATAATGCCACTAACGTTAATCACATTTGAAAATATGAATTTCCATATAGATATAACTTTTATGGATATGGATCTTGGCGTTTTAAGAATATAAAAAGTTATTTATGAATACCTCCCTGAATTACTTGCTATATGGCGTATTTGGAAGGTATAAATGAACTTATGAGAACCCATGGCAAATACCATTGAAAACTGATCTGACCAGTCGCTCAAGGTCTTATACCACTATTGTTGGTTTAATAATTGCGATCCTGTCCGTTAACTTTTTATTTGCTTGGTTTTGGTTTCAGAACGAAAAAAATAAACTATTTTCTGATATCGAACTCAGCCAAGAAGCCTTCTTATCGCAAGCCAGTCACATCCTGACTAAATCTCTCGAAAAACCTGTTTTAGATATTAAATATATTGTCGATCTCGTTGAGCGTGGGGGCTTAAACCCAAAAGTCGATAGCTTGCACTTTGCGTCATTGATCGATTCGCAAAATGGCTTTTATGACCAGATTCGGGTTTTGGATAATAGCGGTCAAGAAGTTTTACGTGTTGATAAAACACCCTCTGGCGCTAAGATCATTGAAGATGCGTTATTACAAAACAAAGCGGGACGCTACTACGTACGTGAAGCACTTAAACTACGCAGCAAACAAATCTGGATCAGTGACATTGATTTGAATGTTGAAAATGGTGAGATTGAAATACCTTATCAACCCACCATTCGCGTCATAATGCCGTTTCATGATCAAAATCAACAACAACTTGGTTTTGTTGTTTTAAATGTCGATTTGACCAAAATCTTTGACGATATCAGTGAGATACGAACTAAGCTAAAACGAAAAATGAATATTTGGCTGGTGAATGAAGCTGGATATTGGTTGATGGGGCCTGATGATGTCACTTGGGGCTTTATGTATACAGAGAGGGCAAATATGACCTTAGGTCAATTGTATCCCGATTTGTACGCTGAATTGTTATTAAGTACCGAAATTGATGGTCTGCTTGTTGATGATTTATTCGTAAGCTCGCTTCGCATTAATAATGAGCTGCAAGGCTTTGAATCTGTTGTTTTTTCTCCACGGTCTTCTTATATCAATGTTCTTGCAGTTAAAGACCCCGAAGTGTTAAACGAAAGTTTAGCAGCGATAACACATCGAGCAAATAAAGTATTTTTAGTCATTAGCGTTATCAGTATCGTACTAGCGCTGTTATTTAGACGCTTGGTGTTAACGAGGATACGCATTTCGCGTCAGTTAACCGAAGAAAAGAATAAAATGCTGTCTATGTTTGAGGCGGCGCCAGATGCCATTTTGATTTGTGATGACAAAGGGATCATCACCTATGTGAATAATCAAGTTGAACATATGTTTGGCTACACTGAAATGGAGTTGCTTGGTGAGCCAATCGAAAAGTTGGTGCCGCTAGATAAACGAAAAGAGCACGTCAACAAACGAGAGCAAGCGAGTAAACAAACAGGCGTACGTCCCATGGGGACTGGCTCACGTTTCCAGGCACTGTGTAAAAGTGGCGCACTACTGGATGTTGATATCAATTTAAGTATTTACCCAGTGGGTAATGTGACAAATAGCTTGGCTATTGTCCGTGACGTGTCGTCATTAAAAGCGATTGAGCAACTCAAAGAAGATGCACTGATTAAAGCAGAGCAAAATGCCAAGGCTAGAGCTGACTTTTTAGCGAATATGAGTCATGAAATACGCACACCGATTAATGGCATTATGGGGATGTTGCACTTATTGTCGGATACGCAACTTGATGAACGTCAACAACACTTTACCCAGCAATCTAAAAAGAGTGCCGAAGCTTTACTACGAATCATCAACGACATTCTTGATATTTCTAAGATTGACTCCGGTCGACTTGAGTTAATTGAGCAAGAAATTGATCTGGAAGAGGTCATGCTTGATGTCGGAAGAACCTTAGAGCCTCTTGCTCAAGAAAAAGGGATTGAGCTGCATTGTCCGAGTGGTATTTCCTCACCGTTGAAAATCATCGGTGATGCTGTTCGTCTAAGACAGATTTTGATTAACTTGGTAGGGAATGCGATTAAATTTACCGAGTCTGGTCACATTATCGTTAGAGCGGATTTTGTTGTCGATGATAACGATATTGTCTATACCACGTTGACGATTGTCGATACCGGAATTGGTATGACTGATGAATTTGTGGTGCAAGCTTTTGAGCGTTTTTCTCAGTTTAATTCATCTACCACGCGTGAAAAGTCTGGCTCAGGTCTGGGTCTTGCCATTACCAGTGAGTTAGTCAATATGATGAATGGCACGGTAGCACTTGAGTCTAAAGTCGGTGAGGGCACCACCTTTACCATCCAGCTAAAATTTGACCTGGCAAGTGTTACGAAGAAACCGCTGCCACAGTTTGATTCGGATATTCAATTAGTGACACTGGTGAAAACAGGTGTTCAGTTTGAAATTCTTCATGAAATGGCATCATCATGGCGGGTCAATTGTGAACGAGTTGAATCCCTTGATTTGCTCTCATCTCAGTCATTAGACAATGTGATTTTATTAGCTGACTTAACATTATTAACCGATGCTAATATCAAACTATTAAACCAATTAAAGGCATCGCTAAAAGGGCTTATTTTCTTACAGTCCTCTAATCTCGACCCTTCTGACGTGGTAATGCAGTTACCGGATTGCATTTTAATTAAGCCAGTTTCGCCATCAGAGTTATTTAACGCCTTAAATAAGATTGCCAATGGTGACTTGTCGGCAACACCTCATCAGGCCTCCTTGTCATTAACGGCATTACAAGGCCATGTGTTGGTTGTTGAAGATGATTTGATTAATCGCGAAGTGGTGAATGCACTATTAATGAAAAATGGCTTAACGGTGGCGAATGCGAAAAATGGTCAAGAAGCAATCGACATGATTAGCCAAAATAGTTTTGATTTGGTCTTGATGGACTGCCAAATGCCAGTAATGGATGGCTATAACGCGACCAGAGAAGTGAGAGCAGGGAGTGCAGGTGAAACAAAGAAATCAATACCTATCATCGCACTTACGGCGAATGCCTTACGCGGGGATGAGGAACTGTGTATCGCTGCGGGTATGGATGATTATCTATCTAAGCCAATCGAGCCAGAGAGCTTATTTAATATGCTGGCTAAGTACCTAAAGGAGGGGAAGTGAATGGATGATCCAAACTTGGTGGTATGGGATAAACAAACAGCCTTATCTCGATTAATGAATGATGAGTCATTGTTGAGTACCTTAATTTCTCACTTTAAAGAACTCGCACCTTTGACAGTGCAAGAAATAGAGCAGGCCTCACAAGAAAATGATGTTAATGCATTACAACTTCATGCGCACAAAATTAAAGGCAGTGCTTTAGCTGTTGGGGCATTGAGAGTCGCTTGCCTAGCAAAAGTCATTGAAGAAGAAGCAAGGCAAGACAATGCGTTCGCAAGTTCAGAGCAGCTTGCCCAGCTAACTGCTGAAATTGATACTTTTTTAGTTGAAACGGCATAGAGCATTATGTCGGCCGAATTTGCTAACTCAAATAGAGCCTAATAATGGATGTTTTGATCATTGACGATAACCCCATTGAGCGAGAGATATTAAGCGCTTTCGTGAGAAAGGCTGGCTATCATCCAATCACTGCCGATGGTGCCGAACAGGCGTTAGCTTTATTATCCAAGCGAGAAACGCCACCTGAAATCATCGTCATCGACTGGATGATGCCAGAGATTGATGGTTTACAGTTGTGTGCAGAAATACGTAAGCAAGAGCGTATTCCTCGTCCGTACATCATCATGGTGACTTCAAGTCATCAAGAAAATATTGAGTTAACTGCGCTTGACCTCGGGGCCGATGACTTTATCGAAAAGCCAGTCAATGGCAGCCTTTTTATGGCACGGCTAAAAGTCGGAAAACGTTTGGTTGATGCCCAGAAGAAATATATTCAGCTGGCGCATACAGATGAATTGACCGGTTTATTAAATCGCCGGGCTGGGCTTAACGATGTTGATAATCACATAGCAAGACTGTTTCGTGCTTCGCCCAACACAGAGCATTGTCTCATCATGTGTGATATTGACCACTTTAAAAAGGTCAATGATAACTACGGTCACAGTGTAGGTGATGAGTTATTGCTGATGGTCGCCAAAACATTAAAAAACCTAGTGCGTCCATTTGAAACAGTGGCACGATTAGGCGGCGAAGAGTTTTTGATTTATTGCGAAGCCAATCGTCACGAAATTGAAGTCATACTCCAACGTTTACTGAAAGCGATTAGGAGTTTAGTGATTCATCATGAGATGGAACTCGTGTCGGCGACCATGAGTTTTGGTTGCCTTGTCATTAACAATCAACTCCCACGTTTTAGTACTGATAAATACCTAACGTTAGCTGATGATTTGTTATATCGCGTTAAAAATAATGGCCGAAATGCATTTGCTATTCGTGCCATTAATAAAGAAGGGCAGTTAGCGCCCGAATAAAATTAATGGTTTTCGGTATAGCGAAGTCTATCAATGATTAAACGCAGTGCTGAACTTACCTGACGGCGTCCTGAATAACATAGGTAATACCCATCAAAACTTGGGCACCAATCCGCTAATACTCTTCTGAGTAAACCTTTTTTAATATCCTCGCTGACTTCTGGCTCGGTCACAAAAGCAATGCCATGGCCTTCTTTGGCCGCTTCTGCACAAATGCCGCTTGAGCTAAAAATAAACGGGCCGTTTACTTTCTTTTCGATACTCACGCCGTCTTTTTCAAATTCCCAGTCATAAGGCGACGCGTTTGGGCTAAAACGTAAGATTAGACATGCATGATTATCGAGATCGGCTGGTGTTTCTGGGATACCGTGTTTTTCTAGGTAATCAGGTGATGCAACAGCGGCCATTTGTATATCAGGGCCAACCTTAATTGCCACCATATCTGGACTAATAAACTCTCTTAATCGAATCGCGGCATCAAATCTATCTGCCGTTAGATCTGCCAGTCTGCTTTCAAGGCTTAATTCAATTTGTACTTCTGGATAATCACGCGAGATCTTCGAGATTTTTGACCATAAGCCTGATTGCATTGCCGGTTTACTGGTTGCTATCCGAACGAGCCCGCTGGGTGCATCGCCCAGCATTTTTAATTCTTCTATACGGGCACTGATATCACTAAAGCCTGGGCGTAGCGTCGCTAGTAATTTTTCACCGGCTTCGGTTGTGGATACACGTCTTGAGGTTCTGTTGAGTAGCTTTAAACCGAGCGATGCTTCGAGCCGTCTTACAGCATGACTGACGGCTGACTGGGAGACATCAAGACGAACTGCTGCACGAGTGAAACTTTTCTCGTCGGCAACACACATAAATAACATCAAGTCACTGAGTTCTTCGCGTTTCATTTATCAATCCAACAAGGTGTTTTGCTATTAAAACATATTAAAAACGCTATTTATTAGTTTATTGATGTTTTTAATTCATGGATTCAATGAATTAAACATGGTTGTTAGCTAGCTAACTACCTCTTAAGATCACTAGCAAGATAAGTTAAGCCGATTGAAATTAAGCAGAATCAACTAAAGGAATTGTCATCAGCATGAAAAGTAAATCGTTAACGCTCGGCGTATTATTAGGTTTGAGCATCTTCATACCATTGTCTGGTATGGCCGATACGCATAAAGCAGCAAAGGAGGAACACATGATTCATAACAAAAATGGTTCTCAGGCATCTGTGAAAGGGCCGAAAGAATGGTTTGTCGGTGATGTCAGAATTGATCCGATTTTATTGCAAGCTCAAGAGCCATCAAGCATCACATCAGCATTAGTCACATTTGAGCCTGGCGCTCGCACAAATTGGCATACCCATCCCAAAGGGCAGTTATTAATTGTGACTTCTGGCCAAGGTTGGACACAATGTGAAGATGGTGAAAAAGTCATCGTCAATGCGGGTGATTCGATTTGGTGTCCACCGAATCATAAACACTGGCATGGCGCGACAAGCACTACAGGTATGAGTCATATCGCGGTACAAGAAGTCTTTGAAGGTACTAATGTCGAATGGCTTGAGCCCGTAACTGACGAACAGTATTTACAGTAACGTTAGTGTTTAAAAAATTAGTCATTATCACTGGTATGTCATTAACAGCCACAAATACATTTGCTGGAGACAAGGCTTTGACGAAAGTTCAAATCACAACAGGCACATCATCACTCGTCGCGAGTTTAGATGACAGTGCTGCATCGCGTGATTTCATCAAACTATTGCCGTTGACAGTGACCCTTGATGACTTTCATCAAACCGAAAAAATTGTGGTGTTGCCTGAGGCCCTATCAACCGATGGCGCAGCTTCAGGTTATTCACCACGTAAGGGGGATATTGCCTATTACAAACCCTGGGGTAATCTCGCCATTTTTTATAAAGATTTTGGTCACTCAGCTGGTTTAATTCGGTTGGGACATATTGATAACAATCTCCAAGTGCTGAGTCAGTCAGGTAGTCTTGATGTCACCATTGAGCTCATTGATTAGGCAGGGAATCACAGTCGATATCGTGAATTTTCAACGAATAGAGGAAATGCTATGAAAACAATTGGTTATGCCGCACCATCTGAAGGCGCAGCGTTAGCGCCATTTCATTTTGAACGTAGAGAATTACGTGAAAATGATGTTGCTATGGAGATTTTGTACTCGGGTGTCTGTCACTCCGATTTACATACTGTAAACGGTGACTGGGGCCCACAATCTTATCCATTGATCCCGGGACATGAAATTGTCGGACGGGTGACTGAAGTTGGTTCAGCAGTAACCAAATTTTCAGTCGGACAACATGTTGCTGTCGGTTGTATGGTTGATAGCTGCCAACACTGTGATCAATGTGACCATGGTGAAGAGCAATACTGTCGTGAAGGTATGACGCCAACTTATGGTGCGCCAGATCGCATTTCTGGGGAAATCACCCAAGGTGGTTATGCTAGACACATTGTTGTTCGTGAAGAATTTGTTTTAAGTGTTTCTGACAAATTAGATTTGGCAAAAGCGGCACCGATCCTTTGTGCTGGTATCACAACGTATTCACCGCTGCGTACTTGGAATGTTGGTCCAGGTAGCCGTGTTGGTGTTATTGGCCTAGGCGGTTTGGGTCACATGGCCGTTAAACTTGCTGTGGCAATGGGCGCTGAAGTTACCGTGATTAGTCGTAGTAAATCTAAAGAAAAAGAAGCACTAAGTATTGGGGCTAAATCAATGTTAGCTTCAAGTGATGAGCAAGAAATGACCGCAACGGCTAATCATTTTGATCTGATTGTTGATACTGTTCCCGTGAAACATGATGTGACATCTTACCTGCCATTGTTAGATGTAGATGGTACGTTGGTTATCGTTGGTCAGGTTGGTCCGCTGAACGAACCGATGACTTTCCCTCTGATTTTTGGTCGTCGTCGTATTGCTGGTTCTTTAATTGGTGGTATTGCTGAAACTCAGGAAGTATTGGATTTCTGTGCCAAACATAACATCCACCCAGATTGTGAAATGATCAAAATCGATGAAATCAATAATGCTTACAAAAAGCTTGAAGAAGGGGATATCTCACATCGTTTTGTTATCGATATGAGCTCACTTGAAGCAGTTTAAGTTTCTGGCTTAACTTATTGATTCAGAATAAATAAATTTTTACAGAAAGAGCATGTTCACTGCTGTCGGTGGCATGCTCTTTTTTTGTATCGAATGTAGCTATATTTTCTGGAGGATTTTATAGAAAACAACGAAACTTGTTTATTTCTGCTAGGTCGTTATATTTATTGACAATATCGTTAGATTGGCTATTGTGATGCAAAGTCGTATCTGAATTACTCTATTTTGTCTGCAGTTAAACACCATGCAAAGAGAGTTTGAAATAGTTAAACGCATGGAGGCATTATGTTTGAAACACGTTATTGCACTTCAACAAATCAGTTTGTTGAACGCAATTTGACCGAAGTGCTAATACAGAACAAACCTATGAAGTCTCTAGAACACAAAACAGCTCAAGAACAAGTCCACGAACTTTGGGATAACTTAGTTAGTTTTCCAATTAGTGATACCGAAGAAGCACTACAAGTGCTATTAAGTTCGATTAGTTCTCTTATCAATGCCGATCATGGCTATTGGCTTTCCAGTATTCGATTAGATGATGTCGATCACACGATCGATAGCTTAAGAGGCTGGCGTGTTGGTCCAGTTTATTTTTATAAAGAACTGCCAGTTGATAATGAGATCTATGAATCCGCAAAACGTAATATGAATGCGGGTGATATGAATGCCATTAGTGAAGTGGCTATCAAACACACCGAAGGGGCGGGTGAGTTTCGAAGTGTTCTATTAAGAGAGTTAGTATCGCCGGCTTTTTTTGACAGTATCCATTACAAAATTTATTACCAAAGCCGTAATGTGACTGACGCTTTGTTTATTTCAACACCTATCAATCAAGATCTAGAAATGCATTTTTGCTTTAATCGGATTGGTGATGCGCCTGCATTTAATAAACAAGATATCGCTACTGCCGCATATGCATTACGCGGTCTTAAGTGGTTTTACAGCCAATTGGCTTTAAGTCATGGCTTGGTGATTGCTGAAAAACCACTGACCCACACCGAACGTAAGGTCATGCATTTACTGTTAAGTGAACTCACCGAAAAACAAATATCCGAATCGCTTGGCCAGAAATCAGCAACCACACACAATCACGTCAAAAGTATTTACCGAAAGTTTAATGTGAACAGTCGTGCTGCTTTGATGGCGTTATGGCTTAAGCGTTCTTTTTAGGCATTATCACTAAGATTATTAGCATTTCGTTGGCGTAACTTTTGAATAAAGTTGAGATAACCCACCTCAACAAAAGAAAGTAATACGAAACCAGCAAATGCGATGGCCAAATGCTCAAAAATACTGATTTTAAACCAGTATAAAATGCCGAATGTGACCAAATTCGATAACACGACTGCCATCACCAAAAACATTTGTACTTTTGCCTGTGGTGTTGTGTTGTTTTCAACAGTTGACATGTTAACGTCCTTGTTAAGGTTAATTTTTAGCGTTGAGTGAAATCAAAAACTCATTGCCATTTTTTTATCATATCGGTCAGCGCGATGATATCAATTGGCTTAGGTATATAGTCGTTCATACCCGCTTGAATACACGCTTCTCTTGCGCCGCGCATCGCATCAGCAGTAAGGGCAATAACGGTAACGTCTTTATTTAACTTGCCTGCATCACCACTGCGTAATTTTCGTGTGGCTTGGTAACCGTCCATTTCCGGCATCATACAATCCATTAAAACCAGATCAAACTTGGTTTCGCTAAGCATCGATAAGGCTTCAATACCGTTGTTGGCGATGGTGAGGTTGACTCCAGTTTTTTGTAATAAACCTTTAGCAACAGTTTGATTTATAAAGTCATCCTCAACCAGAAGGATTGTTAAATCTAATCTTGGTAATTTATCGCTAAGGTTATTTTCTGAGGGTTTAGCTTCAACATTTTGATGTGTGATGCTGTTAAGAGCGTTCAGTACTTCAATTTGGCTGGCGGGTTTGGTCAGCACTTTATCAGCGAGTTTATTGATTATCTCAGCGTTGGCTGTATCAGCAAGTGAGTGCAGGATAATGACCTTCGTTTTGGTTTTATCCAGCCCCATAAGCTCGTCTTGATTTGCTTGTTCATTAAGCACCTTAGAATCCAAAAGTAGGACATTGCGGTCACTATCATTCAGAGTTATTAGTAAGGTTTTGGCGGAATCATTATGGATTAGAGGTATGCCCCAATTCTCGAAAAGTGATGCAAGATATTCCGATAAGGTCTTAGCGTGGGTGCAGCTATAAAACTGCCAATCTTTATTCGGTAGTTTTGGCTGAGCCAATTCTGTAACTTTGTTAAAACTGAGCTGGAAATAAAACTCACTACCGATGTTAGGTTCAGATTTTACTTTTAGATTGCCACCCATTAACGAAACGAGCTGGTAACTAATCGCGAGTCCAAGCCCTGAGCCACCCACTTTTCGAGTCAGGCTTTCATCAACTTGGCTAAAACGTTGAAAGAGTTTGTCCAGTTTATCGGCCGAAATACCGTTGCCTGTGTCAATAATCGAAAACTGTAGATCAATTATGTCGGTAGTTTCTGCAACCAAATCAATATGAAGTCGGATAGCACCTGTATCGGTGAATTTAACGGCATTCGATAATAAGTTCATCAAAACCTGCCGAATTCGAATGGCATCACCTAATAATCGAAGCGGTTTTATATGACCATTTGGACAGACAAATTCCAAACCTTTGGTATTTGCATTCGGCTCAATAATTTTGGCGATGTCATTTAAGGTCTCAATTAAATCAAATTCAGATTCAATGATTTCTAACTTACCGGACTCAATTTTAGAAAAGTCTAAGATGTCATTAATGATACGAAGTAGGGCGGCGGCACTTTGATTTACTTGCTCAATATAAGACTGCTGTTGCAGATCTAACCGACTGTCTTTAAGTAAAGTCAAAATGCCGATAATGCCATTCATTGGTGTGCGAATTTCGTGGCTCATATTCGCTAGGAATAGGCTTTTTGCTTCTGTGGCTTTGCTGGCTTTGTCTAGAGCTTGCTCAAGTTCTTTTTCCCGTGATTGTAGCGTCACTGCTAAGCGTTCCGTTTGATCGGCTTTTTGTTTAAATAATGCAGCTGAACGCGCTAAGTTACCTATCTCATCTGTGCGATCTTGCCCCGGGATTTGCTCAACGTTTTTGCCAGCTGAGATATCATCAAAAGTACTGGTTATCTTGCTGATTGGTCGGGATATTGCCCCTGTTAAACGGCCTGTAATCATAAAGGCAATGATGACCAAAATGATCGATGCCATAATCGCTAGCCATTGATAGCTTTGATAATTTTTCTCAGTATTAATAGCAAATGACTGTTGATGAAATATCGACTCATTTACAAGCTTTTCGGCAACCCGACTTAGCTCACTTGCATCACTAGCAATAACCACATTTACTAAAAAGACGAAATTTCTATCGGCTTGTACTGCGGTATAAAAAGACGCCTGTAACGTCTCTAAAATGGGTAACAATGATGGTAAGTTTTGATGCTGTGATGCCAATTCCGCTGCAATAGGTTTTAAGGTATCAAACCGGTCTTGCAGCGACTCTTTAATGTTATTTTCTCGGCTCCTAAAATAACTCATCTCCAAAGCACGAATTTCATAAATGAGTGCTTTAACTTCTAACAGCAGGGCTTTGATCTGCGCCTCATTTTGATTAATAGGCTTGGAGATAGCTTCTTTGATTAAGCTAATCGCTTGATTGTGTTGCTCAAACAGCGCAGTCTGGTTGGATTTAAGAGCTTGTTTTTCAATCCCCAGGCGTGAAACTTTGCTTTGTAAGTCGCCGGTTCTTTGAGTCAGTATTTTGATATCTGAACTAGATGCCAGTTGTGTATAGCTGGACTCAGTAGAAATATGCTCGATTTTATTATTTAAGCTTTTTAGTTGCTTGTTGATGCCATCAGTTGATGAGGATTCGATTAGTCTGAAGGCGAGAATTTTGCGGTTAAGCTCAGTAATGTCTTGCTGAATTAAGCTGACTAATTGGTTGAAATCTGCATGTTTTTTATAGGTGTCAAAAAGTAATTTCGTACTATTTAAGGTAATGGTATTCAGCACAACGATGATAATGCTGATGGTGACAAGACTAAAAAAACCCAAAAAAATGCGTTGTTTTAAGCTCAAGTTGTCTATGTTTTTTAGCATGTAAAGTTTGGGTTAAGCCAAAAGAAACTCATACCATTTTTGTAATGAATAGTCGTAGTTAGGCATGACGGTATTCCAAATAGCGACATTACTAAATCGTTTGGTGTAAGAGCCACCATTTCTGACTTCCCCTGCATTTACGGAGATACGACCAT
Source organism: Methylophaga sp. OBS3 (assembly GCF_026319325.1). Taxonomy (GTDB): domain Bacteria; phylum Pseudomonadota; class Gammaproteobacteria; order Nitrosococcales; family Methylophagaceae; genus Methylophaga. The sequence goes on along the minus strand of NZ_JAPDMU010000001.1, from coordinate 618,271 downwards.
CAGTGCCTTTTAAGGCGACATTTGTCTCTTTGCCTTCGTACCAATAGCCCCATTCATTGTCATCAAGTAGGGGGCGTGAACGCTCTGGATTACTAATGTAATACCCTTGTCTGGCAATAAAAGCGCCAGGCCAACCACTTAACCACCAATTCATATATTCATATGCGGCATCTTTAACATGACCATCACAAGCACGTGACATACACATTACGCCATGCCAAGCACGATAACCTTCTTTTGGTGCAGCATAAGTCACGGGAGTGCCTAAACCGTTTGCTGCAGAAACGCCGGGAGAAAACATGCTTTGAATGGCTACTCGGCCACTTGTGATGTAATCAACCGACTGAGGAACAGAATTCCAAAACCCTGAAAAATGATTTTGGTTTTTGTATTCCATCAATATTGAGAACAATGTGTCTATTTCAGAAATAGTCATATCGCTCATATCTTGAAACTGCATTAAACCTTTGCTCTGTGCCGCTAATGCCAGATCAAAAATACCGATGGTTGGGGCATTGACGATACCGACTTTTCCTTGCCATTTTTCATCGAGCAACCAAGACCAACTTTCCGTATCGTAGGCGGTACCTTGGGGAATAATATCGGTGTTATAGCCAAAAGAATCTACATTATGAACATACGGTAAGAAGCTGATTTTACCGGTAAATTTCTCGCCAAGACTGCCGTCATCTTGAATGTTTAGGATTTTATACGGCGCATCACCAAGACCGGTCTTGGCATCGGGTTGAATACGTCCGGTTCGCGAAATGTTATTGATTTCGTCCCAGTAAGTAAGCCTGTCTGTTTCTATTGCTTGGATGGCATTGGCCTGCCAAAGTTGTCTGATGCTATCAGTCCATTGTTCGTAAAGATCAAAACTCTCTGGCTGTGTGGTGGCTTTTTGAATCAACTCTGCTTCACCACCTGGCTCAAAAATCAGCTCAATACCCAAGTCTGACATTGCTTGCTGACGAAGCTCTTCTTGAAGCGTTACGTGGGTTCCCATCACACGAAGTGTGGTTTTTTTCTTGGCAAAAACAAATGGTGCTTTACTTGAGAGTAACAGGGCGCCAGCACAACTAGACGTACGTTTTAAAAATTTACGACGTGATTGTTGCTCAGTTGTCATGATTGCTGAATCACCCATACCACTATCCTCAATGAATTCGGTACTGCGGACTGTTATTGTGCTTAATTAGGAGCATATTAAACAGTGGGTTATTGATCAATGATCTTAATCAAAAAGGTGGTATGTAAAACCGTAAACGCTTTTTAAATAGTTATGGCTTTCTGTTTTAGTTTTTAGAAATAGTGACTTACGTTTTCATAGAGGCTTTCTTTTAAACTTTAGTAAAAACGACTATCGTCATGCTGATATTTTTTAAGAATAACTAAGGAAGTATTTGCGCAAATGCATTTTTCGCAGAGAGACTATAAAGCGAAATTGTAGGTAGAAAGCAAAAAGACAATCCATACAATGGCTTATTTTTACAAATTCTGTATGTTTTTATTGCATACATAAGCGTTGGGGAATAGCTTTTAGTCATCTTGTTTGCCTTTATTTGAGGTACAAAATGACCGAATGGCAGCCACATATTATTGACAGTGCCCGTGTGAAATACATTGGGGTTGTTGAAGCTCTCGAATCGGATATAAAAAACCGCGTTGTAAAGCCTGGCGATCGTTTGCCACCACAACGTCAGATCGCTAATAGTTTGGGGATTGATCTGACAACCGTAACGCGGGCTATGAAAGAAGCGGCACGACGTGGTTTGATTGAAGCCCAAACGGGTAGCGGTACTTTTATTGCTCAGACAGCGTTTAGTCATTACAGCTCAACGCAGCTAATAAAAGGCAAACCGCTGGATTTGAGCATGAATAATCCATCAAGCCCACTTGATATCAAAGTTGAACTAGAAATTGACAAATCACTACAAGACTTAGCGGCTGTATCTACAAAACCTCTGCATCACTTAAGTTATCAAGAAACGGCTGGGCATCCTGAAGATCGTGCAGCCGCCAAACTATGGCTGAGTCAAAAGCTGCCTGATATCAACGCTGATAATGTATTGATTACCAGCGGCGCACATAGTGCGATTTATTCAATATTAAGTCATTTCAAACGCTTAGGTGTTAAATCGATAGTTGCACCTGAGCTTTGTTATCCTGGTTTTATCTCTATTGCCGATCAGTTGGGATTGGATGTTTTTAGTGTCGAAATGGATGCTTCAGGGATTGTGCCTGATGCATTGTCAGACATTATTCATAAGTACCATCCTGATGCACTGTATCTCACACCGAATATTGATAACCCCACGACAGCAACATTAACACTTGATAGGCGGATGGATCTTGCTGAGCTCGCTAAGCATCATCAGCTGAAAATAATTGAGGATGATCCTTACTACGCCTTTTTAGATGAGTCATTGCCAGCCTTTTATAGTCTTGCACCAGAACTCACTTGGCATATAGCAACCACCTCAAAGTGTTTAGCCCCCGCACTTCGTGTCGCTTATGTTGTCGCGCCTGAAGTCAGTGATATTTTGGCTTTGACAGAAGAAATTAGGGTGAGCAGCATTATGGCACCCCCCTTAATGAGTGCCGTGGTGGCCAATTGGATACGTAGTGGTCGTATCAATGCAATTTCTCAAGCTGTAAAAGCTGAAAACATAAAACGCCAACAGTTAGCAGCCAGTATTTTCAAACGTAATGCATTACAAACACATCATGCTGCGCCACATTTTTGGCTGCCATTAGCGAAAGGGATGCGTGCTTTAGATTTTTCAGAACAAGCTAAGCGAGTAGGGGTGTCTGTTGTTCCGTCTACGGCTTTTGTTAGCACGCGAAGTCATGTTCAAGCTGTCAGGGTTTCGCTTGGTGGGCCTTGTGAACATGCCGAGCTGAGTCGTGGGTTATCACTGCTGGCAGAGCTATACGACAGCAAATTACCCACTTCGAAATTCATTATTTAGACATTCTGCCCAGCGTGGTTAGAAGGAAAACACATGACTAAGTTAATTGATATTCCTATTAAAGTTGAAGTCTATGACGAGCTTGCTGAGTGGGAAGTAAATACAGGTGAAAAGGGCAGAGTTGTCCCTAAACGCATGAAAGGTCGCTATCGGACACTGAAAAACTTTGGCATGAGTGTTTGGTTAATCTATTTCTTAGGCCCATATCTTCGTTGGGATGGCAAACAAGCGGTTTTGTTTGATATTCCGAATCAACAATTCCATATCTTTGGCACTACTATCTTTCCACAAGATATCTGGGTGTTGTCTCTGACGTTATTGTTCTTCGCCATTTTACTGGCGGCTGCAACCAGCATTGCGGGCCGAGTATTTTGTGGCTATTTCTGTTTTCAAACCGTTTGGACGGAAGTGTTTAGTTTTATTGAAGGCCAACTTGAAGGTGATACACCGCAAAAACGTGCGAAATTTCAGGCCTCGTCTTGGTCTATAAATAAGGTAGCGAGAAAATTCACTAAACACATTCTTTGGCTAGCGATTGCCATGCTAACAGGTATAACATTTTCTGCCTGGTTTACCGATGCATTTCAGTTATGGCGAAATGTTATTAACTTTGATGTCGCAACGCCGGTTTGGGTTGCTTTAGCCATTTTTACCTTTTTTACCTATTGGTTTGCCGGCTTTATGCGTGAGCAAGTGTGTTTTTGGTTATGCCCGTATGCAAGGCTACAAGGTGTGATGTATGACCAAGACACTGTCTTACCTGCTTATGATGCAGATAGAGGTGAACCAAGAGGCAAACTCTCTCGCCAAGCATCAGCAAGTCAGGGTGCATGTATTGATTGCAAATTGTGTGTAGCGGTTTGTCCAACGGGCATTGATATTCGTAAAGGCCAACAAGAAGGCTGTATCACCTGTGGTTTATGCATTGATGCTTGTGACAGCATCATGGATAAGATCAAACAACCACGCGGCTTGATTCGTTATGCTTCATATAAAGAATTACATCGCGGTAAATCTTCAGTGCCACTAATGAAGCGACCACGGGCATTAGTGTATGGAATGATCATGTTGTGTACGGTGTTTGGTGTTGTCTATGGTTTTACCAGTTTTTCGGATACAGAATTTACTGTGGTACCAGAACGTAAACCCTTGTATATCCAAATGAGTAATGGCGATATTCAAAACAAATACACGTTAAAATTACTTAATAAAACTGATGCACCAATGAGAGTTAGATATCAAATTTCAGGACTAAATGGTGCTTATGCCACAGGATTGGACGAAACGTTTACCGTCGAACCGGGTAGAATTGTGCCTGTAACAGCACTGGTTCGGTTACCCGAGGGCTATCAAGTTGATGAGCAACTTCATGCCATACAATTTTCGGCCAAACAGATTGGTGCATCAGAGGTGCTAGATAGTTATGACACTATTTTTATGACACCTTAGACAACTAAAGTATTAACGTGGGAAATTTGAGTGAGAGTTGGCGATTTAATTTATCTTGATTATCAAGCATCTACACCAGTGGATGAGCGAGTCAAAAAAGCAATGCAGCAATGCAGCGATACCTATTTTGCCAACCCTCACGCAGCCCAACATGTAGCTGGTCAGCAAGCTGCGACGGTTGTCGATAAAGCCAGAACGACTATCGAAACGATTATTGGCGCCGAGCCAGAAGAGGTCATTTTTACCTCTGGCGCTACGGAGTCAAACAATCATGCAATCGCCAGTATTTTATTTGATAACGCAAATCGTGGCCGTAAGACCGTTTTAATTAGTGCCATTGAGCATAAATGCGTTAAAAATGCGGCGTATTTTTATGCCAATAAACTGGGGTACATCGTAAAAGAAATTCCCGTTTTATCTTCGGGTCTGATTGATCTCGATGCATATCAATCGTTGCTATCTGATGATGTTGTTTTGGTTTGCATCATGGCAGTCAATAACGAAATTGGGGTTATTCAGGATATTAAGTCCTTAGCTGATAAAGCACATGACGTTGGTGCCTTATTTCACTGTGATGCCGCACAAGCACCAGAAGCCATTGATATCAAAGTAAAAGAGTGGGGCGTTGATACCTTAAGTTTGTCAGGTCATAAAATTTATGGACCAAAAGGCATTGGTATTTTGTATATCAAAACCTTACTTCAAGCCCAATTGCCACCTTTTATACATGGCGGTGGCCAGCAGGGTGGCGCACGTTCAGGCACATTACCAACAGATTTATGTGTTGGCATGGCTGAGGCATTGAAAATAACTGCGGATGAATCTTCTGTTAATCGTCCAAAACTAAAAATGCTAAGTGAAAAGTTCATCGAACAACTGAACCTTTCAGGTATCGATTACCTGATAAATGGTGATACCGAACAGCGGCATCCTGGCAACATCAACGTCAAATTTAACGGTATTATTGCACCTGATTTATTGGATAGTATTCAGCCAAATATTGCTGCATCTACTGGTTCTGCTTGTAATAGTGACATGGTTTTGCCATCACATGTTTTAACCTCGCTCGGGCTAAGTGTTGATGATGCATTGTCATCTATTAGATTTAGTCTGGGCCGGTACTCAGATGAACAGCAGATAGTAGATGCGGTAAATATACTTAAAAAGCAGTTAAGTCCATCCTAATAATTATATCGCCATCGATAATGTTAATGGCGACTTAGAACCGAGTGAGTTATCAAGAATATCGAATTCTTATCTCATTCGAGGTGTTTTCCTAATTAAAATGATTGAGCAAACAAAGTTTATTTTTAGACATAGGTAAACATCCACAACCAAATTTCAAAGCATCCTTAATTGTTTGAAAATTAATTATTGAAGATGCTGGCACTCAAAAGACAATCAGATTTTAAATTCTGAACATGCGTTTTAGACAAAGCATTCATCAATTTTCTTGTGATTTAATAGAAATCGCACAATCAATTTAAAAGCCAAAATCGGGTCAATTTGAACCTCATTAACCTCCAGTATGTTTATTCGTATAATATATATTATGTTAAATAATGAAAGGAAGAATATATTCAATAAGCAATGTAAGTATTCACAAAGCGAAATTTGAAATCTAAGGGGATGGACGTCCTATTTCTGTTCAGATTTTACGTTTTGAAACAAATTTACCAGTGCTTGCATTGGGTAATTACTTCCAATTAATACCTTGCGGTTTTACACTGAGATTTATCTTTTAAGGAGTTTAGCTATGAGCTGGCGTGAACAAGAAAACGAAACCACCTATTCCGATGAGCAAGTCGAGAAACGTTTGTCTGAGGAGTTACCTAACTGGCATCTTGAAAATGGTTGGATCCGTCGTAAATACAAAACCAGTGGTTGGAAAAGTACTTTGATGGTCGTTAACACTGTTGGTCATTTAGCAGAAGCTGCTTTCCACCACCCTGACCTTACGGTTTCATACGCGTTTGTGATTGTGAAGCTCACTAATCATGCTGCCAAAGGTATTACCGATAAAGATTTCGAACTTGCTCGTAAAATCGAAGATGTTGTCATGTGGCAACCAGGAACTGAAGGTGGCGCATTAACTGGCACGCCCGATGACGCTCGTTTTAAATATCTGAAATACGATTAATCTGAGGTAAACATGGACGAGGAAATCTTAAATAGTGAGATTCGTCAGTTTCTCAAGAAAGTAAGTGTCAGTGCGAAGCGTGAAATTGAACAAACCATTTTTGCTGCGATTGATACTCAACAATTATCTGGTAATGAAACGCTCCCCATTAAGATTTCCGTGTCCATACCCGATCTGGATTTGCACCATCATATCTCTGGCCAAATTAAACTGAGTTAAATATGGAAACTTTAGATAAAGCCCCTGCCCTTAATGTGTTAGGCGAAAAGCTCGAAACCTGTGGTACAGAGCCAATGACTGGTTTTTTCAGAGATGGTTGTTGTAATACAAGTGATGGTGATTTGGGCTCACATACGGTTTGTGTGTCTGTGACGTCTGAGTTTCTTGAGTATTCTCGTTTTCGTGGTAATGACTTAGTAACACCCGTTCCAGAATTTGGTTTTCCTGGTTTAAAAGCAGGTGATAGATGGTGTTTATGTGCTGCCCGCTGGCTTGAGGCTCAACGTTTTGAAATGGCGCCAAAAGTCTATTTAGCTAGTACGCATCAGCGCGCCACTGAAATAGTACCGCTCGATTTGTTAAAGCAATATGCGATAGATTTAAACTAGTAATTACAAAGCGTTATTTGATTAATCTAAAGTTTTTCTATGCTAGGTTGTCATCGATATTTTGGTAAAAATTAGCGACTGTTTCGATATCTTGTGTGATTGGCATAGCCGGTAAACTTCTCAAAAAGACCTTGCCATAAGGTTTACTTAAAAAGCGTGGGTCACACAACACCAAAACACCATAATCTGCTTTATCACGAATTAACCGGCCTATTCCTTGTTTTAATTGAATGACTGCTGATGGTATTTGAATACTTCTAAAAGGGTTACCACCACGGTTTTTTAAGTTATTTATTCTGGCTTCAAGTACCGGGTCACCGGGTGATGCGAAAGGAATTTTATCTATCAAAACGCATCTCAATGCTTCGCCGCGAACATCAACACCTTCCCAAAAGCTACTTGTACCAAGCAATACCGCATTACCATGTTCTCTAAATGCATCAAGCAGTTGGGCTTTGCCCCCACTCCCCTGCACCATTAACGGATATTCTGAATCCTCTAATAATGCGGCCACTTCATGCATGGTTTTGTAGCTGGTAAACAGTAAAAATGTTCGTCCTTCACTTAGCGCAATAACATCTTTAGCGATGTCAGCAATATGCTGACTATATTGGCTCGATGATGGCTCAACCGGTACTGTCGGCATATAAAGCAGGCTCTGTTTTTGATAATCAAACGGGCTGTCCCAGCGTGCTGTTTCAGCATCAAAAATGCCTAATTGCTGACTAAAGTGATTGAATTGACCTGCCACAGTTAAGGTTGCAGAGGTGAATATCCATGCAGCTGGTTTTTCTTCTAACCAGTTTTGGAAGTGTCCGCTGATTTCAAATGGTGTGGCGTGTAGGACAAATCCGGATGATCGATTATCTAACCAAAAAACCAGAGTCTCATCATTTTGATTGTCGTAAAACAAATCCATTAAATTCAATAGGTTTTCAGCTCTTTGCTGACACTGTTTTAACCCCTGACTTCTTTCAGCAGCCAGTTTTAATGACTCATTGAGTAGGTCGAGTTTTTCCATGACTTTGGCAAACTCATCCCGCGTTTCAGCATTCTCAACAAAGTATTGCCAAGGACTACGTTGCTCTTGTGAGCCAATAGAAATACGTAAACGCTGTAAGCTGTTTAATAATGCTTCAGATTCTTCCGAAAGCGCTGACATATCAGCCGCTGCTGATTGCATTTCTTGACTGACATCCCGCGCCAATTCAGCTAGTTGGTGACTACTAAAACGATGGCCAAGAAACTGTCCGGCGATTGCTGGCAGTTGGTGTGCTTCATCAATGATGAAAGCATCTGCATTAGGTAAAACCTCACCCTGCCCCGCAGTTTTTAAAGCAAAGTCTGACATTAATAAATGATGATTGATGACGACTAAATCGGCTTCTTGCGCTTGGCGTCTAGCTTCGACGATAAAACAGTCTTGATATTCGGGGCACTGCTGACCTAAACAGTTTTCAACTGTTGAGGTAATTCTTGGCCATAGACTTGCTGCATCATCTAATAATGTTGTTTCACTCAAATCACCGTTATGGCTTTGTTCAGCCCAATTACGAATGTTTTGAAGTAGTGGTCTCTGATAGAGCAAAGCATCATCTTGTTCAGCGAGGCCTAAGCGATGATGACAAAGGTAATTACTACGCCCTTTTAAAACAGCAGCCTGAAACGGTACACCCAGCACTTTACGTAAAGTCGGTAAGTCCCGATTAAATAGTTGGTCTTGTAAGTTTTTGGTACCGGTTGAGATAAATACTTTTTGCCCGGACAAAATTGCGGGTGCTAGATAAGCAAATGTTTTGCCTGTGCCAGTTCCGGCTTCGGCAATCAGTATCGTGCCATTTTGTAATGCCTCAGCAACTTTTTCTGCCATTTCCTGCTGAGGTGTGCGAGGTTGAAAACCATCGATCTGTCTTGCTAGTAAACCGTCATCAGCAAATACGGCCTGAATATCTGAATGCATTACCAACCCTGACGAATGTTTAGTGCCCAAGCCCAAATGCTGCCAGTCGCTAAAAAGCCAACTAACGCAATATAAAATTGCCATTGATAATGACGAAGTAAACGCCACTCTGGCTCAGCAGACAAAATAAAAGGTTTATTACTCGGCCCTTTACCGAGCACATGAACGGCATCGCTTGGTTGTGCCAAATGTTCTCTTCGGATCTGGTCATTGGCGTCTTTTACTGCGAGTTGCCATTCTTGTTCACTGATATCACCATCATTATTTCGATCATAACGTTTTAACAAACTTTGAAAGTCCTGCTTCCATTCTCTTAATAAAAGGCTCACTTGTTCACGCATGATTTGCTGACTGGCGGTTTGGATACTTCGGAACCAACCCAAGGCATAAATTGGATGGCGCTCAGTGATAAACCACTCTTGATAGCGACGGTTACGATTTATTGGATCATGCCAACTACGCTTTTCAGCATGCAAAATATCAGCATCATCGGGATCGACAATACACACGCCAGTTTCATCACGTAAATGAAACAAGGCATCGCTTCGGTATTTTTGTACGACAACCCAACGTTCTTTTTGTTGTTTGCCATCGTAATAGCTTTGTTTTTGCTCGATGACATAGCGGAACCAGACACAATGTCTGCCCGATATCGGTGACACGATGGGTGGGCCTGGCATTAACTCGGTTTGGCCATTTAATTCGACACAACCTTGTGTGGCGGAACGGATTTTTGCAGTGGGTTGGCCGGAAATGAGGCGGCCTCGCTTTAATGCAATAACAAGCCGATAAAAGGCATAAGCGCTAATCGCGAGAATAAAAAGGGAAAAAAATACAAACTCACCGAAATCTAGCTGAGCAATGATGCCGGCAAGGTTTTCTATAAATTGCTGCATTTAACTCTGGAATAATGACTTGATATCTACGTCAGCCGTTTCTTTTTCACTAAATACAAGTAATTCAAAAGCTTGGAAACGAAACATTCCAGCAATGATTAAATCAGGAAACTGTTCAATCTGGATGTTGTTGATATTAACGCTCTCGTTATAGAACTCACGACGATCAGCAATGGTGTTTTCTAGGCCACTAATACGTTGTTGAAGATGCTGAAATGACTCATTGGCTTTTAGCTCTGGATAGGCTTCAGCAACGGCAAATAAGTTGCCCAGTCCTAAACGCATTTCGGTTTCAGCCAAACCTAAAGCGCCGACATCACCACGTGCTTGGGCTTGTGAAACGGCACTACGTGCTTGCATGACTTTTTCGAGCGTTTGTTGCTCAAACTGCATGTATTGACGGCAGGTTTCGACTAATTTAGGGAGCTCTTCATGACGCTGTTTTAACAATACATCAATATTAGACCAGGCTTTTTTAACATTATGTTTTAAGGTAACAAGGTGGTTAAACACCACAATGGTATAAACAATAATGACGGCGATAATCGCCAAAATCACAAACTCGGCAATACCCATTTAGTGCTCTCCTGCTTTGCCATTAACTGGCTTGATTATCCCAAACTTCGCTTTCTACGCCCTGTTCGGCTGTCCATACTAATTGCCCAATGATTTTAAACTGAGCAACTGACATTGCACCACGCTTTTTATTTTTACTTTCTTTGCCAGCTAACGCTTCTTCGATTTCTTCACGTGTCGCTTCATAAATATCAATAGGCTGGTAATTATCATCAAAAAATACCACAACCACGCGATCCCATTCTTGTTGTGGGTTTATCTGACCAATTCTTGGGGTTGATGAACGACTTTCATCAAATAAAGCGCGACCTTTAATAACAATGCGTTGCCCCTCACGATCATCATTACCGATAGCGTCGTAAGTAAGGCTGGCATCATCTAATAAGGTGAGGTTGAGAGCTTTTGCTGCATCAAACCGCGCGATTTCACCTGTGACAGGTAATGTTGTCCCAGTGGTTTGCCGATAACGGGCGGCTAACTGACGCGTTTCATGCATCAGTTTATCAATTGAATATAAATCAATACCGGGTTTGGCAGCTTCAGTCATAACGGCATTATACACAGCAAAAAAAACGGTCTGATCGCAATAGCGGCCAGACCGTCTAATTATTGAGCGAGAGATTTAAACTTGTTGTTTAAATTTGCCCGCTTAATCAAGCATTAGCGCTTATTTTTTAGCGTCTAATTCTTTTTGGTAGTACTTGTGAACCAGTTTTTCTTGATTTTCTAACAAGAAGTCGATGCTTGGCTCATTGTTCATTGCTTTTTCCAGCGCGCGGCGTGTTGCTTCACGATGGATGTTAAACAATGCTTCATGATCCAGATCTTCAACAGTCGTAATGCTTGGGTTTAACCAAACAGAAACGATGATACCCAGATCATTAACTTTATCTTTAGGAATCGTACCGTTGCGAACAGCGTCCAAAACACCGTTAGCGATTGCGCCTTGAACAGTACCCATAAGAATGTTGGTGTAAGCGGTTTTCTTAACAGTAACTTTGCTCACCATCAATGTCGCAGGACGTACTTGCATATCAGTGTTCATCAATGCCAATACGCGTGAGTGACCTTGAACTTGGTCACCCATCAGTGTTGCAAACGCAGTACCGAATGGACCGTCTAACTCACCAATAACGACTTCTGGTTCTGCAGCGGTAAACGGTGGGCCACCTGCAACTAGGGATTCACCAGTACGCATAACAATCTTGTCACTCATCGGATTTTGCTCCTTTGATTTCTTAGTAAAACGGTTAATTATCCCCATCCATATTAAGTGTCGCAAGTTACAAACTCTTTAAGACTGGCGTTGAGGCCGCTAAACTGCTTCTTTTATCGAGGATAATAAATGAGCCAAATTGATACACCTTATGAGCGGATCGGCGGCGAAACGGCTGTTCGGCAGTTGGTAAAAGACTTTTATCAAATTATGTCGGATACACCGCAAACGGATCTCATCCGCAAATTGCATCCTGAAGATATTCAGAGCAGTGAAGATAAATTATTTATGTTTCTTAGCGGTTGGTTAGGTGGACCACAACTATATGTGGAAAAGTTTGGACATCCACGGCTACGTGCCAGACATCTACCCTTCTCTATCGGTATCGAAGAACGTGATCAGTGGTTGTACTGCATGGCTCAAGCATTAAAAAAACAAAACTTGGATAAATTGTTTGCTGAGCAGCTGATGGGCTCGTTTGCACAAACAGCAGACTTTATGCGAAATCGACCGGAGTAACTATGAATATTACTGCGTTCATCATTGGTGATGAAATTTTAAGTGGCAAACGGCAAGACAAGCACTTTGACTATTTAAAAGGTTTATTGGCTGAGCGCGGTCTTGAACTCAGTAATGTGGTAATGGTTGGTGACGACCCTGAGCAATTAGAAAGATGTCTTCGGTTTGTCATGACCGAGGGGAATCTGGTCTTTAGCTTTGGCGGTATCGGTGCGACACCTGATGACAGAACCCGCCAAACCGTTGCCCAAATTTTTGGCGTACCCATCACACCGCATGCAGAAGCGATTGCACTTATTGAAAATAAATTCGCCGAACGGGCTTATCCAAACCGAGTACTGATGGGCCATTTACCTCAAGGCGCGACGTTAATCCCCAATCCTGTGAATCAAGTGCCTGGGTTTAGCATGGGGGATTTTCACTTTATGCCCGGCTTCCCTGAAATGTCCTGGCCGATGTGTCGATGGATTTTAGATAATTTATATCCAAAACTAGCCAATCAACGCCCTGCTTTCGAACAGGTTATTTATGTGGTGGGTGGTCGTGAGTCAGATCTACTCGAGGACATGGTGAAAATTGACCATGATTACCCGACGCTTAAACTATCCAGCTTGCCACACCTTGGCGAGCCACCTCATATCGAAATGAGTCTACGCGGTGATGAGACTTTGGTTTTGGAAGCAATGTTGTTATTGAAAAACGCCATTATGACCAAAGGTTTTCATTGGCAGGATCAACTCACCACATGAAACCAGAAAGGTAAGCTGATTAGGCACACAATTGTTGTTAACGTAACCGCTGCGGCATAAAGCTCACTATCAAGTCCGTACTGCTCACAAATCACAAAACCAAATACCATAGTCGGCATAGCGGCTGCCAAAATAACGGTTTGGGCAATCTGCATTGGCATATCGATAAATTGCGTTACTGTCCAAACAATCCCTGGCGCGACAAACAAACTGATAACAACAATGGGCAGTAACAACGGCAATAACCGAACATGCAAACTTTGCCAACGAATGCTCATCCCCAATGCAATCAGCATCAGCGGCACCACACCGCCCGAAAGCGTTTGTAATGCGTCATGAATAATTAACGGGCGGCTCACATCAAATGCGTTAAGCAAAACGGCAATCGTAACGGCCCAAAGCGGTGGAATTCTGAGTAACGCTTTTACAGGATGCATTGATGTATCAGACGTCCCAAAGTGACGTGCCAGCAAGATCCCAAAGGTCATCAGTACTGGTGTGCAAGCAAACAAGTCATATTGCAAAATCAATGAGTTAGACCAATCACCTAATGCTTTATCCAAAACAGGTAAGCCTAGATAAGTCACATTCGGAAAGGTTGATGCGAGTAACAACGCCCCCGTTTGCTGACGGTTAACAGGAATAAAACGTAAAACCAGCCACATCGTCATTATTGCGCCAGCTAATGCTGTCATGGCGATTAATGATATTTGTAATGAGCTTGCTGACAATTCTGTTTGCCAGATGACATCAATGATTAATGCCGGCAACAAAATATAAAACACCAGATCGGTTAATGCCCGTCTATGTGCTGGTGCCGGGATATGTTTTGGGGCAAGCACTTGCCAGATGGCACCACAGGCAATTAATAACGCCATTTGGGCTAAAACTGTCAGCATTAGATGAACCTGTGGCCAGAAAAAAGGTGATCGTAGCAATCCACCATTAAAAACAAAAGAAACCAATCTGGAAAGCGCCTTTATTGCTTGCTCTGCGTTGGGTGGCAAGGTATTGTTAGGCTCTTAGAATACCGCTGGCAGAAAGCCGGTTTTTTATTGTCGTTTCAATCGCCTATCTTGGGGATGTGCTATGTCACTTTCAAAGCAGTTGTTAATTCTGGTTACTTTGATCTTCTTTATTGTTTTTGCAGTGAATTTCACCTTGAGCATGGGCAATATTCGCAGCTACCTGCAGGTTGAATCTGAAATTCATATGCAAGATACCGCCACATCACTTGGCTTATCACTCAGTCCGCATATGACTGATGAACAAGACCCCATCTTAAGAACCATGATGAATGCGATCTTTGATACCGGCTATTACAAAGAGATGCGTTTAGTAAATGTGGATGGCGACACACTAGTGGTGTTATCCAACCCAGAACAAATTGATGGTGTGCCAAATTGGCTGATTGATATGTTGCCATTACGGACCGCAACGGCTGTTTCGGAAATTAGTTCAGGTTGGAATATCAGCGGCACGCTCTCTGTTACTAGTAACCCTGGTTATGGTTATTTGAAACTATATCAACAATTTAAATCGACACTGAAATACTCACTGCTGATCTTTTTAGCTGCCATTGTCCTACTGGTTGCGGTATTAAGACTGACGCTTAAGCCATTGAAAGATATCCAAAAACAAGCCAACGAAATTTCCGCTGGTAATTTTGTCACGATTGATAAGATGCCATGGACACGTGAAGTGAAAAACGTTGCCCAATCTATGAACAGCATGTCTGGCAAGATTGGTGGCATGATTGCTCGTTTGAATAGCAAGCTTGAAAATCTTAGCGATAGTTTGAAGCGTGATGCTCTAACGGGTTTGCTTAACCAACAAACCTTTACTGTTGATGTAAAAACAGCGCTATCAGGTGGTCAAAGTGGCCACATTCTTTATATTAAATTCGATGATCTAGCTGGTATTGGTCGTGATAAAGGCAAACAAGCCGTTGATCAACTGCTAATGGATTTTGCTGACATGTTGAAACAGCAAACTTCAGGGAAAGTCCAAAGTTATCGTTTATATGGTTCTGAGTTTGCGATTGTATATACCGGCAGTGATCAAGCGAAAATTACTAGCTTTGCTAATGACTTAAAACAATCTATCAATAATCTTGGCCAACAATACGACGACGAAGACTTATTACATATCGGTATTGTTGGTTTTGGTCGTAGTAGTGACTTTGATCAACTGCTGCCCGCAGCTATCGAAGCTTATGAACAAGCTAAATTGGTCGGTACAAATGCTTATGCGATTAAAGCTGACTCTGTTAGCTCAATTAGCGAACAAGCTTGGAAAGCGGCTATTAGTCATGCTATCGACAACAATACGCCGGAAATTACCTTTACTAATCAGGCCTATAACTACAACGGCGATAGTCCAGTTCAGGTAATGATGGAAGCCTTTACTGTGGTGCGTGGTGAAAATGGTAAAGAACTGCCAATTGGTACCTTCTTCTCAATGGCCGAAGAATTCGGTTTGGTTGAACAGCTAGATCGCACGATTGTGAATAAAATTTTAACCACGATGGAAGAACATAAAGTTTCTTGCCCAGTGACTATTAACCTCTCAATGAAATCTGTGGCATCGAAAGATTTCCATGAATGGTTACGTGAGCGTTTAGAGCAATTTAAATTGCCGACTAACTTGTTGGCATTTAGTGTCACGGCTTATGCCGCTGCCAAAGGTGAAGCAACATTTGCCCGCTTTAGTCAGTTTGTTCGTGATTTAGGGGCGACAACACTATTGAAACGTTACAGCAGTGATGTCATTCCTGTTGAACGTATCAAAGAACTTCATATTAACTACATTCGCCTTGCTAGAGATCTCACTACAGATATTCGCCAGCATACAAGTAAACCTGACTTCCTAGATATTATTCAGGAAGTGGCGAACTTGCTGGAAATCAAAGTGCTTGCTGAAGGTGTAAGTAACGATGGCGACTTTGAATACGTCCAACAAGCTAACCTGTTCGGTGTTAGTCGTTAAATAATATGTCACGGAGTCGGACATCACGCTTTGTTGCGGTGGCCCTGCTCAGCAGTTTTACACTGCTGTCATGGCCGCTGTGGGCGGAGCTTGATTTTTCCGAGGCATTTCTTACCAAAGTTGAAAATAAATATAATCGCTTTGCTCGCCAACGATTTGAAGACTGGCAAAAATTAATCAACGAATCCAAAGATTTACCCGAGTTAGAAAAGCTTGAAGTGGTCAATAAGTTTTTCAACAGTAATGTCATGTTTATTGATGACATTAATTTATGGGGGCAAGAAGATTACTGGGCAACACCAGCAGAAATGTTGGCCGTTGGTGCTGGTGACTGTGAAGATTATTCGATAGGCAAATACTTTACGCTCAAAGAACTCGGTGTTGATGAAGAAAAGCTACGTATCACCTACGTTAAAGCCGTAGAGATTGGTCAGGCGCACATGGTTTTGACCTACTACGAAAACAACCGTGCTATCCCATTAGTACTGGATAACCTCATCACTGAAATCAAACCAGCGAGTCGTCGCGGCGACTTGATACCGGTTTACAGCTTTAACGGTGCTGGCTTGTGGTTAGCCAAATCCCGTGGTGAAGGTCAGCGTGTTGGTGATGCTTCACGACTTTCGCTTTGGAAAGATCTCGAAAAGCGTATGAGTGAAGGTAATATTTAATTACAAAGTCACGCCAAGTGTTTGATTAATTTCGGCTATTGTCTGACCAATCGAAATTTCTAACATTTGAATTTGTGCACGATCGTTGTAGGTCTGTGCCTCGACTCTAAGCAAGGTCATTAGGTCAATCTGGCCAAATTCAAAGCTTTTTTTCTGGCGCTCTAAATAAGCTGAGCTTATGTCATATTGTGCTTTAAGCATATCTTGTTGGGCTTGTTGTGAGGCCAACTGATCCAACTGAGCCAACAATTGGGCTTCTAACTGTCTCTTAATTTGTTGACGCTCGATTTCAATATCAGACATCGCTTTTGCCGCTTCGGCAATAGCTGGTTCACTGTAAGGCTTGTCACCTAAAGCCAAGGTTAAACCAAGGCCAAGACTATTATTAAACGGTTCATTTCCTGCGCCACGCTCACGTTTAACACCAACAGAAACGCTAGGGTTAACGGCATTGGCATAGCGAGCATTTTGCATTTCACTTCTTAACGTTGTGACTTGCTGGCTCAACTCGGCAAGGATGGGATGTTCAACGGTGATATTGCGCTGTGCAGAGAGCGACTCTTCAACATCAGCGGGTAATTCACGCTGACCCGTTTGGTAAAAGTACTGGTTCATGGCTTGTTGAAGTTGATTTTGTGCATGTTGACGATTGTTTTTCATCGACAGCAAATGGCTTTGAGCCAGCAAAAGTTCCGTTTCGGGCAAGTCACTACCCTCAACACGTAGACTCACACTATCAAGAATAGATTGTGCATTTTCGAGTGTTGAATCAGCTTGTCGAACTTGCGCAGCGGCCTGCATCACTTGCCAAACATGCTGACGAACAATACCTGATGCTTGTAAGCGTAAACGTTGTTGGTAATACGGTAATTGATTAGCAATTTCTTGTGACCAATTTTGTTGCTGTCGCTTTTGGCCTGGTAACCAAAGCGGCATGGAAACGGCACTTTCATATTCACGTAAACCATCACCGCTACCGACACCATCGTTGTAATGGTTAAAGCTAATGGTGGCAGCATCGGCAAATAACGTTGATGCGCGATTTTTACGTGCGTCACTTAACTGCTGCAAACTTGCCTCACCCTGTTTTGCCGGTGCTTGGTTATAAACATACGTCGTCAGCGTTTTTAGTGTGATTGGCGTATCTGCCATGACAACAGAGGTTGTTAGGGGAGTTGCAACAGCCATAAATGCCGTCATTAATAGTGCCGAGCGCATAGTAAGTTCCGTTTTTTTATTATGTTGATAGCCTAGCAGCTTAATTTCTCTCAGGCATTAGTTTACCTGCCGCCGACTCATGGATAGACAGTAATGCCGGTATAACCAATAACACCAGTACCGTTGCAAACATCAACCCAAATGAAATCGATACCGCCATCGGAATCAAAAACTGTGCCTGTCGTGATGTTTCAAAGAGTAAAGGGCCTAAACCACCGATAGTCGTAAGTGAGGTAAGTAATACAGCGCGAAGCCGTAGAACAGCAGCTTCGACAATCGCTTTATCAGTTTCAAACCCCTGTTGGCGAAGTTCTTTGAAAAAAGTCACCAAGATAATGGCGTTATTCACCACAATGCCCGCTAAACCAAAGATCCCGAATAAAGACAAAATGGTCAGATCTAAGCCCATTAACCAATGACCTGTTACAGCGCCAATTAAACCAAATGGAATAGCTGTCATGACCACCAATGGCCAACCATAGGATGCAAATACCCAAGCCAATACGATGTAAATCAGAGCAAACGCTAAAATGACGCCGTGACGCATATCAGTCAGCGTATCAGCCTGCTCTTCCGCACGCCCCTCAAACGCATACTGAATGCCGTATTGCCCCATTAGTTGCGGTAAATAGTTCGCTTCCAGATCGGCCAAAATACGGTTGTTATTATTGACTGATGCATCAACGGAAGCGGTGACATGTACTGCCAGTTGCGCATTGGTATGGCGCAATACATCAAAGCCTCGTTGAGAGCTGAGATCAACGACTGAACCAAGCGGCACATTGCTGCCGTTAGGTAACTGGATTTGAAATTGTTCCAATGATGCCTGCGTATTTCGAGCAATCTCAGGCAACATGACCCGTACTTCAACTTCATCATCACCATCTTGGAAGATCTGTACCAATTGTCCATCAAATGCCGCACGTAGCTGACGCCCGACACTATCAACCGTCAACCCCATTACGGCGCCTTGGCCATTAATTTGATAGATCAATTGTTCTTGACCAAATGGCATATCGTCTTCAATTGCGCTAACACCGGCATAACTGGTGAGATGACGCGCAACATCCTGAGCCGCTTGTTTCAACGTTGGGGCATCTGCGCCACTTAAACGAACATCAATATCACTGCCAGGAGGTCCCCCTCGCCGCTCTGAAATCGTAAAGGTTTCCATACCAGCCGGTATCTGAATTTGCTCACGCCAGTGATTGATAAATTCCTGATTTCGCATCTCGCGCTGGTCAGGTGAAATCAGTTCGAGCTGCATGGACACAAAACGCTCATCGTTTTGACCGCTGCTCATTCCCCCCGCTGTTTCTGCGGTACCCGACTTACTAACGGCTAATTCAACCACATCTTGAGGTAACTCTTTTCTGACCGCATCAAGTGACTCATTTAGATGCTGAAGAAACTTTGTAGCTTCAGACTGCGGTGTACCAGCAACAAACCGGGCGTTAGCCAGTACGGTGGTGCCTTCGGGCGATGGGAAAAAGGTAAAACTGATTCGGCCACCTACCAATAAACCAACGGCCAGAATAAGCATAGATAGTGCGATGCTAACGGTTATCCAACGATTTTTAACGGCACTGGTGACGGCTGGTCGAAAGAGCTGTTCACGAATATAGTCAAAGCCATTATCAAGACGCCGTCTAAAATTAGATGGCTCTGTATGATGCATTTTTAAAAAGCTATGGCGTAAATGCCCAGGCAAAATCAAAAAGCATTCAATTAATGAGGCAATGATGACGCAGATAACCACAAATGGAATATCGAACAGAATATTGCCAATCACACCGCTAATCAGCATAAGCGGTATAAAAGAAGCGATGGTAGTTAATGATGACGATAAAACCGGCGCCAACATTCGTCTTGCACCACCTTCCGAGGCAGTTAAAGAACCCTCGCCTTTTTGGTAGTGAGTAAAGCTATCCTCACCAACAACGATGGCGTCATCAACAATAATACCTAGTGCCATAATGAGGCCAAACAAGCTAATCATATTGATACTGCCGCCAAGCAGGTACAACACAAATAACGCCGTCATAAATGAAACAGGAATGCCAACTGCAACCCAAAATGCAACACGGCCATGCAGAAATAAAAACAGTGTCGCCAGTACCAACACCAAGCCGCCTAAGCCATTTTTTAATAATAAATTGATACGTTCTGCAATTAGTTGCCAACTGGCATCATAAACTTGCATATGTACGCCAGATGGCAATTGTTGCTGCCGTTCATTGAGCCAGTTTTCCAGAATTCTTGCAGATTTAAGCGAGTCGGCATTTTCTGCACGTTGCAACTCTAGTTCAACCGCGGGACGACCCTCGTGAAAAAGCGCAACTTGATTACGAAGTGGTCGCCGCTCGATATCGGCAATATCGCCAAGTTTTAACAAACCACCATTAAAGTCAGACTGCAATGGCAGCTCGGCAAAGGCCTGTTCTGTCCGTCGTTGGTCAAGGCTACGTAATTGTCTGGCAGCTTCGTTATTTCCAATTTCACCGGCAGGCAAATCTTGGCTGAGCATGGCTATACGATTCGCCACTTCATCAAAACTCATGCCTAATGCTGATAGGTCAGCGTTACTAAGCTGAATGGCCATTTCTTCTTCAGGCAAACCTGTGATATTTACCCGAGAAATTCCGCGGTCTAGCAATTCACGCTCGAAATGTTGGGCAAGCTCTCGTAACTCCTGACGTTTTCCATCAGTACTGAGCAAAATTCTGGCAACACTCTCATAGCGTGTAACCAATGTAACTTCAGGTATTTCACTTTCAGTTGGCAAATTGCGTAACTGCGCTACTTTATCTTTTACCTGATCTAACACCGGCCCCATATCGGTGTTTTCATAAAATTCCAAGTTCACGACAGACATACCGTAGGAGGATGTTGAGGTCATCTTTTTTACAAAATCGACACTTCTCAACTCCTGCTCGACTTGGCGGGTAATCGCATCCTCAACATCTTCAGCACTGGCACCGCGCCACTCAATACGAACATTAACGACATCAAGTGCAAAAGTTGGAAAAAACTGAGTATTGAGACGGTTTAACGCCAATGTTCCGAGCAAAATCATGACGATCATGAGCAAATTGCTGGCAACACGGTGCTGGGCAAAAATGCCAATCAAATCACGGCGATGAACCTCGCTCATTGTGGGTTTACAGCCAAGCCGTTAATGGCATTCGGTAATTGTGTGGTGATGACTTGATCACCCTCTTTAATCTCAGCACTGCGCACTAATAATTGCTGTGTACCATCATTAAGGCTTCGCTCACCCACTTTTTCAATGGTGAGTAACTCCATTCGTCCATCTGTTACCCGATAAACTGAATTTAGCCCATACAAAGCACTAAATGGCAGTGCAATCAAATCATCTATGACAGGTAGCGAAAGTTGCAAACTAATAAAACTACCCAGTGCCAACAATTTGGTGCTGCCTTGTAGACTAAATAGCCCTTCCCTACCACCGGTGTTGGCCTGAACTTGTCCTGCCAATTGTCTTAATTTGAATTGGTGTTGTTGATTATCTTGCTGGGTATGGCCAATAACTGCCTTATCCGCAAAAAATGCCTGCTGAACCACAGGTAAATAACGCTCAGGAATTAAGGCTCTTAACTCTAACTGCGTTGGATCATAAATACGTAGCAAGCTATCACCGACGTGAACGCGCTCACCAACGGCAACGGAGACATCTGCAATACGACCGTCAAATGGCGCTTTGATTTGGGTGCGTTGTAAATCAACTTCCGCTTTATCTAACAACGCTTGTGCGCGCTTAAGAGATGCATTGAGGGCGGCAAGACGTAGAGGCTGATCGGCAATGGCAAATTGCAATTGTTGAATTGCCAGCTGTTGCTGCTGTAGCCCCGTCATGGCCTCATCAATTAAGGATTGTGAACCCAGTTTTCGATCTTGCAGTGTTTGTGCCCGCTCTACAGATTTTTCGCTTAAAGATAATAAGCTTTGCTGTGTCGCCAGTAAGGCTTGGTTATTTTTGAGTTGGGCTTTTTCAGTAGCAATTTGCGCTTCTATTTCAGCGACATCAGCCTGACGCTGTCTTAAAACGATATTGGCTTCGGTTTCATCAAGAGACAGTAAAAGATCATCTTTTAAAACGGTATCGCCTTCGAGATGAACTAAAGCGGTCACATTTGCCTCAACCGCAGCAGTAAGCGTGCTCGTTACAGGTGACTCTAAACGACCATAGAGTGTTACCTGCGGTGATATGGCTTGTTTATGAATCGTTAGCGTATTGACGCTCACCGCTGGAGGCTGACGAGATGCTGCAGGCGTTTCAGGAGCAGAGTTTTTAAGCCAGATGAAGCCTAGGATGGCGACACCTAAAATTAAAATAGCTACTCCCCAACGCCGCATAATATTTCCTTTTTATTAGCGTTTAATCTGCCCCAGTAATAATCACAACCCGAATCGCATCTAGTCGCCATTGGGCTGATTGCAATGCTTTAAGTGTATCAGCCTTAATTTTTTCTAAATAACTGATTTCTTCAGGTCGAATATGGTTATTACGCAGAGCCAGCTGCTGTAATCGTGATAACTCATTATCGAGTAATTGGTTTGCCTTGTCTTCGGCCGCCGTTACCCAATCTTTGGTTAAGGTATCAATTTGTTTATTCGCCAGTGTTAACAAACTCTCAATTCTTGAACGTGCATGATTCACTAATTGTCGGGTGGTTGCTTTAGGAATTCGGCCGGCTTCTTTAGCCAGTTGAGATTGTTCAATGGTGGCACTTAAGTCTCGGCCTTTTTCGTCAACCAGCAAACGTTGGCATTGTTGCTCAAGATAACGCGGAATATTCAACGTCGCCGGCGCACTGACTTCAAAGCTAAACACTGCCTCAAGTAATAAACTACCCGCAGGTAATGTTTCGCTACTGAGTGTGCAAAACGTACTGTTACCTAAATCACTACTGACTACAGCATCTAATGCATTAGCAACTAAGGGGTGCTCCCAAGTAAAAAACGCCATATCCTCACGTGATAATGCTTTATGACGTTGATACGTACCGGTAATGCCATCTTCGGGTAACCCGGGCAGATCATGTTGCTGCATTTGGTCACCGGCTTGCAGGATCACACTGTCCGCACTATGAATTTGGTGTTCAACACCAAACGCATCACTAAAGTCTGAAATAAAGTCGGCTAACTCCATAGGTCGACTTACTGCTTCAAGTTCAGCCAAAACTTGCTCTGCGACGTCAGCATCAAAAGAATGGCTTTCAAGCAATTTGTCGCGACCTTTTTGTAATTCTGAATTGAGTTCTACACGGCGCGCAGCGGTGTCTTTGATAAGTGTTTCAGCGGCTGCTGAGTCTTCAGGAGTAGCGAGTAATAATGCGAGTGGTTCAGCGAACTCTGCTAACAAAGCCTCACCGGTTTTCTGTACTTGCTCAAAACCATTAATGCCCTGGTGATACCAGTCTAATAATCGTTGCTGTGAACTATCTTGATAAAAAGGCACATGAATTTGTACGGTTTGACGCTGACCGATGCGATCCAAACGACCAATGCGTTGTTCAAGCAGATCAGGGCTAGACGGTAGATCAAAGCAAATTAACTGATGGCAAAACTGGAAGTTACGCCCTTCACTACCAATTTCTGAACAGATTAAGACCTGAGCACCCTCTTCATCATCAGCGAAATAAGCGGCTGCACGGTCGCGGTTAAGTAGCGACATGCCTTCATGGAATACGGCACTACGGACACCGTGTTGAACCCGTAAAAATTGTTCTAGTTGCTCTGCGGTGTCTGCCAAACCACAAATTAAAAGAATTTTCTGACCGCGCTGTTCTTTTAAAAAAGACACCAGCCACGCTACCCGACTATCAGTTTGCAGCCAGTTTTCACCTAATGCGGTTTCAGGGCGCAGCATGGTTTGTAATGTACTGCTATCAACTTGTTCTGACCAAGTTAATGGGTGAGTAATTAATTGCCGTTCAGGAAAGCCAGTAATTGTTTCGCGGCTATTTCTAAACAGTAATCGGCCAGTACCGAATTGATCTAAAAGCTGTTGTTTGGCTTGTTGTTGAGCACTTTCAAAGTCATCCGCTAGCTGTAATTTGGTTAATAAACGGTCGTCAAGCTTGTCACTAAGCGCTTTTATTAACGCAGCATCATTTTGTAATGTTTCTGCAGATTGATGATCGAGTAATTGCTCTAAAAGTGCATTGATATGCGCATAGTCTTTTTGCTCTTGTTCAAATGCCGATAAATCATGATAACGCTGCGGATCAAGCAAACGTAAACGTGCGAAATGACCCGCAAGCCCAAGCTGCTGTGGTGTTGCTGTTAGCAACAAGACACTGGCGATTTTTTCAGCTAACGTGGCAATCAGTTGATATTGTTCGCTGGCATTATCCGGTTGCCAATGAAGGTGATGGGCTTCATCGACAATTAACATATCCCATTGTGCAGCCAGCATTGCCTCCTGCATTGCAGGATCGGCTTGTAAGTTTTGTAGCGAGACTATAACCAGTTGGCTACTATCAAATGGATTACCAGATTCAGATTCTTCTAAAGCAATAAAACGCTCTGAGTCGATAATGGTAAAACTCAAATTAAAGCGTCGAAGCATCTCAACCAACCATTGGTGAAGCAAGCTTTCTGGCACCACAATCAGTGCACGTCGTGCACGACCAGTCAGCAATTGTTGGTGCAGGATTAAACCGGCTTCGATGGTTTTACCAAGGCCAACTTCATCAGCCAGCAACACCCGCGGTGCATAGCGTTGAGCAACCGTTGCGGCAATATAAAACTGATGCGGCAGCAATTGTGCACGCGCGCCCATGAGACCAAATAAAGGACTTTGGCGAATACGATGATGGTGTTCTAGCGCTTTAAGTCGCAGTTCAAACTGACTATTTTTATCGATTTGCCCAGCAAATAAACGCTGTTGTGGTTCACTAAATTGCACAGCACTATGCAGATGCATTTCATGAACAGTATGTAATTGACCTTCAGGATCTTCGGCTAAATACATCATGCAGCCATTAAATTCCTGAAGCTCTTTGACCGTCATTTTGCGGCCGTCAGCATCTTTAAAATGTTCGCCAACTTGAAAGCTTACACGGCTAAGCGGCGCGTTATCGATGGCATACATGCGACTGGCTTCAGCCGCAGGGAAATCTACTTGTAGTCGTCGGCCATCAATAGCCGCAACAATACCTAAACCTAATTCTGCTTCACTGTGACTGACCCAACGTTGGCCAATGGCAAATTCTTCTGACAAACCGATTTCCTACTAATTGATAAAGTATGGCGATTCTTTTGATAAGACTCGGCAAATTGACGGGATATGGTAAATTGTCAGCTTGTTTTTTCCTATAGCACCTGACGTATTCCGATCGCCATGGCCTCATCTCTGCAAGTCCTTGCTGCCCCAGTTATGGTGGATAGCGAAATCAAAAAATCCCGTTTTATCGGCTTTGCTCTGCCCTGTTCTTCAGAACAACAAGCGATGCAACACCTAAGAAAAATTGCCGGACAACATGCAAATGCTAACCATTTGGCGTTTGCGTGGCGGATCCGTCAGCCTGAAGGTTTTATTACTGAGCGGTTTTATGACGCCGGCGAGCCATCAGGTACTGCCGGCCGGCCCATTCTTGCCCCAATGCAAGGCGAAAATCTGATAAACGCTGTGGTGGCTGTTGTTCGTTATTTTGGTGGTGTGAAATTAGGAACTGGCGGATTAACTAGGGCTTATGGCAATGCAGCCAAAGATGCAATTGCTGCGGCAAAGCTAGAGCCATTCGTCGAAATGAAGCAATTAACGCTACACATTAATTACAACCAATTACAGATGTTGGAATATCAATTAAAACAATGTCGAGGTGAAATTATTGATCAGCAATTTACCGATGCAGTCACCGTGATTATTAGTTTGCCGGCCAGTGAGGCTGAGGCTATAAAACAGCAGTTTGCTTAAGCCGTAAAAACAATTAAGCGGCCTTCCCGACGCCAGTCGCTAAAACCAAATTGCTTGGCAATCAAAGGCAAACTATCGGCGTGATAAAACTGCACATGGGTTGCATCGTTTTTGTAATACCAATTTTGGAAATCCAGTGACTCACAAAAAAGCTCGGTCATGCAGTATAAGCGACCACCGGGATTTAAGAGTGATCTTAAACGGGCAAATTCAGTAGCCGGTTGATGGAAATGCTCAATGACTTCACAGCTAATAATAAAATCATATTTGGCTTCTAACGCGTTGTTATTAATATGAAAGAATGGGTCGTAAAGCGTAATATCAAAGCCTTTTTTAGCTAGCTGATAAGCAATAACGGGTCCGGGACCTGCACCATAATCTAGCCCCTTTTTATCGCTGGTTTGCTCAGCCAAAATCGCGTTAGTGACAGGCGAAACGAATTCCTGATAACGTGGGTCATCGACATCATTTTCATGCGTTAGATATAGGGCTTTTTCACGCTCTGGATCCGGCAACTCTTCGGTAATTGCCTGCACGGAATGACATTGCTGACATTGCACAAAATGACGTTTTCGAGCGAAAGCAAAATAAGTGGTTGGTGCAGCACAAAGGCGGCAACACTCTGTGACTTCCATTAAACAGGTATAAAACTAGCGAATAAGCCGAGTACACCACCAAAAACACCACCCCAAATCACCAACCAGCCAAGATGCTGACGAATCATTTGCTGAATAATGTCTTTGACCATGTCAGGCGTCAGCTCATCCAGACGTTGATGGACAATTTGTGCGATTTGCTGATGTAGGGTGTCAGCTGTATTGTCGCCACCTACCTGGGCTTTTAATCGTTGTTGAAAATCGTCACTATGCGCAATGTCGTTCATTGCTGCCTGCATTTTGCTAATGAAAGGTTCTTTCAATGGCTCTAATGCTTTCTCGCCACCAAACATCGCCAACATGCTGCCAAATGAAGAGGCTTTGATGGTGTCGACCAGTGATTGCCAAGCTGGCGTTAAGTCAGCTGAATCAATGATTGCTTCTAAATTTAGCTGTTTTGATTCTTGCTGATGTAAATCATCAATAAAACGATGAATTTGTGTTGGTGAAAAAAACTGCTGCATCACAAGGTTTTCAATCGCTTCACGAAAAGCGGTGAATTTTGCAGCAATAACGCCTGAACCGTATAAACCAGGCACTTTTTCAAACAACATGTGAATGGCGAGCCAGTTGGTCAAACCACCTGCCAGAGCAAATAAGCCCGTAGATAAAATAGGCTCACGCCAAGGGGTAGGTAAAATAAGCCCTACCCCGACAATGGCGCCGGCAATCAGGTTCGTTAACAAACCTTTATTCATACGGCTTAGTCTTTCATCCATTCACTTAAAGCTGTGACAATTTGTTGTGCTTGATCACGACTTGAAATATTGAATTTCGAACGTTGACCATATTCACCGTTACGTTTTTGATAACGACGAATGGTGTATTTGTCAGGGCCAAATTCACCTGTTTTACGATCCAAGTCTTGATAGCGAAACATTACCGTTGCCCAAGCGCCTTTTGTCAGGACGACTTTATCCAGCTCCTTTACTGTCATCACATCACCTTCGTGATAGGTCACGGTCAACTCATCAACAGTTTCTGACATAGATTGTTTGTTCCTTGTTATTTATTAAAAAAATGTTTTAAAGCACGGTACAGGTGCCAAGCATCCTGACTACCGGCTAATTCACGAATAGAGTGCATAGCAAAAGTGGGCACGCCGATATCAATTGTTTTTACGCCAATTTGCGCCGCAGTTAACGGGCCAATCGTGCTGCCGCATGCCATATCGGTACGCACCACAAAGTCTTGAACAGGCACATCAGCTTGCTGACATATTTGTCTAAACCGTGCACTGGTTTCACTGTTGCTGGCATAGCGTTGATTAGCATTGGTTTTGATAACCGGACCATTATTCAGTAATGGTCCATGACTGGCATCATGACGATCAGCGTAATTGGGATGAATGCCGTGGGCATTATCTGCTGAGATAAGCCATGAGTGTTCAACCAATCGTGCATAGGCCTCTGATGAAGGCGCTAATCGTTGTAAAACAGACTGTAAAAAGGTGCCTTGGGCCCCCGATGTCGACACACTGCCCACTTCTTCATGATCAGTGCAAATCAACATAACTGGCTTTTCGCTGTCACTGGCTAATAATGCTTGTAAGCCGGTGTAGCAACTTAATAAGTTATCTAGCCGTGCCGCACTGATAAAGTCATCGTTAAGACCAGTCATTGCTGATGGCTGGGTGTCATAAAGGCAAATCTCGTAATCCAAGACTTGTCCGATATAACGATCTGGATACTGACTGGTCAGTTGTTGTTCCAACAAAGCTCTAAAATCAGGCGTTTCACCCGGCTCTGTTTGCATAATGATAGGCGGTAAATGCAGTTGCGGATTAACGCTACGGTTTTGGTTAACTTCACGATCTAAGTGAATTGCCAAACTCGGGATAACAGCTATTGGTTTTTCAAAATTCACTAAAGCGTGCTGCAATTGCTCATCTCTATCAAGATAGCTAACGCGACCAGCTAAAGACAAATCACGATCAAACCATGGATTAAGTAATGCACCGCCATAAACTTCAACGCCCAGCTGCCAGAGGCCATTAGCCACTTTGCCAGGTTTAGGTTTTACTTTGAGGCATGGGCTATCGGTATGGGCGCCGACCATCGTAAAGCCGGTATCAGCTAATGATTTGCTTGGTTGATGGAAGGCGATAATTGATGAGTTATTACGAACAACATAATAACGGCCAGGCGATAACTCGCCCCAAATCTCAGATTCTTTGAGTGCGATAAAGCCCTGCGACTCAAGTTGCTCAACCATTGTGGCAACGGCATGAAATGGCGTTGGCGAATGGTCAATAAAACTTAATAAACCTTGATTAAATTCTGCTGCGGTTGCATGCATAGTGTCATTCTGCTTTTTGGTTGACTCAGGCGACACATAGTAACGATTTTTAAGCTAAACCACAGCCACAGTTTAGTCTTCGATTACTTGGCCGCGATAAATACGTTTACTTTTCCGCGGTTTTTCAGGTTCCGGTTCGGCTTCTTTGACAGGTTCAGGGATAACTGCCGGCGCATCTTCATCCTGAATGACATGGCCACGGTAAACACGTTGACTATGATGGTGGTGAACAATTTCGGGCTGTTTCGATGAGCGACGTAAACCCAATTTATCAAAGATATTACTGTCATCTTCAAGCTTAGCGCGACTACTTAAAGGCATAGTAATAGCACTGTTGAACTGGCTGGCCTGAATCACTAATCGCGGCAAGATATCAGCAACATCAGCACCACGAACTGTGCCATAGGCCATTGCGACAATACGGCCTTCTTCAAAAACGATATGACAGGCTTTGTTTTCGCGGGTGGTTAAAAAGAGCGTTCCCGTTTTTTGTTCCGCACACAAACGGACGATTTGACCAAGCAGTTCGGTAGTATCCAGCATGCAACCTCTCCTTAGATGGCTTTACTCTTCAGAGTCGGCTTCGTTGCTGACTAACTTACGGGTTCGTTTGGCTAATCCACCATGAAGACGACAGCGATTGGCTAATGCACCAAATGCCCAACCTTCGGGTGGCCGAATCGCCACACTACGTTTACAGAGTTTGCCACCGGGCATGCGTGCACCGCAAGGTGGTCGATAACGTTTTATCTTTTCCCAACCTTCTAAAGTTTGGCTGGCTTTGCGAATGACTTTCACTTCACGCGGAGATAATGCACTTTGATCAACAGGATGGGTTTCTTCATCAGTATTTCGCCACCAATAGCGGACAACCGGAACTGGTAAACCAAAGCGTCTCGCAAGATCATCGGGTTTGCGGTAAATCTCAAGCTCAAGCAGTGTTAATGCCGCTTGCTCTAGTCGGGCTGTAAATTCACGGCTTTCTTCAGGTGTCATGCGGAAAACGTGGCTTATTTAAAGCAATGACTTCTTCGGTAATATCTGTGACTTTATCCGCTGAAATTGCGATATCACGTACCGAAACACCTGCTGTGATGACTGATTGTGGATCACCGGTCACTAATGGATGCCAGTTGGGTAAAGGTTCACCTTCTGACAATAAACGATACGCGCAAGTATCAGGTAACCAGTCAAAGTAATGCGCTTGTTCGACACTCAGTTGAATACAATCAGGCATACGCGTTTGTCGATTGGCGTAATCACTGCAACGACATTGCTTAATATCTAACAGGTCACAAGCCACGCGGGTGTAATACATCCGGCCATCTTGTTCATCTTCGAGCTTATGAAGACAGCAGCGACCACAACCATCACAGAGTGATTCCCACTCTTCATGACTCATTTCGCTAAGGCGCTTGTGTTTCCAGAAATCGGCAGATGTTTTATGCTGATCTGTCATGAATGATGTAAATGCTCTTGGTGAATTACTTAAACCGGTTATTGAGGCCTTTTCGCCCAATAGCTTATTGCTGGCTGGCGATCTGGCCGCGGCATGCGTTCAAGTGCATCAAGATACCAGATCACGGCGTTTGACAACACCATTTCAGCAACAACAACTCACGGATTTGGATAATGTAGATGTGGCCATTATCAGTGACTTGACCGAAACCATGTCAGTTAGTGATGGTCAGAAATGGTTAGGTTCACTGAGAAATGTATTTGCGCCTCATATAATTTTAATAAGCGATGCCGAAAAAGCGCAGCAACAAGGTTGGCAGCTGACTGATTTCTTAGCGCTCGGTTTACACTTGGTAGTCTCCAGTAAGGATGGTCTTCAAGTTTTTAGTTATGCCATTGAAAGTTACCAGCCAAAACGTGAGTGGTTAAACAGTCGTTTTTGGGCAAACCCTGAGAATTTTGGCAAATATTGGTGGTAAAACGCTGTCATATAATTGTCACTAAATGTACCTAGACTCGCCAGCAGGTAAATATTAGCGACAACATTGCTTCCCGAAACTTTGGCAAACTGGAAATATCCACCCGCCCATCGTCCCGTCATTAAATGGATCTAGACTCGACAATATGCAAACACCAATTGATTTGAATAGCGCAGACTTATTTCTCAACCGTGAGTTGAGTTTGCTGGAATTTAACTGGCGAGTACTACAACAAGCACTAGATCTAAATGTTCCACTTCTGGAACGTCTCAATTATCTGTGTATTTCGAGCACCAACCTTGATGAGTTTTTTGAAGTCCGTGTTGCAGGTTTAATCCAACAAATCGAAATTGGTGACCCCTATTTGGAAGCTGATCAAATCAGTGCACAAGAGGCACTAAGGTTGATTGCACAACGTGCCCATGAACTCGTTGAAGAACAATACAGTGTGCTTAATGAGGTATTGCTACCTGAGCTTGAAAACCAAGGTATTCAGGTTATGCCTCGTGCTATGTGGACACAAGAACATTCTGAGTGGCTTAAACATTATTTCCAAGAGGAAATCTTGCCGATTCTGAGCCCAATTGGTTTGGACTCAGCACACCCATTCCCTCGCCTACTCAATAAGAGTTTAAACTTCATCGTCTCGTTAGTAGGTAAAGATGCTTTTGGTCGTGACCGAGGCTACGCGATTTTGCAGGCGCCACGTGCATTGCCACGCGTTATTCAGTTACCTTCTGAAATGTGTGAGCCGGGCCAATATCGCTTTGTGTTCTTATCATCAATTATTCATGCGTTTGCTGAAGACTTATTCTTTGGCATGAAAGTAAAAGGCTGTTACCAGTTTCGGGTTACTCGTAATAGTGACTTAGCCATTGATACCGAGGAAACCAGTGACTTATTAGCCACCATTGCAGATGAATTAACACATCGTAACTATGGTGATGAGGTGCGTTTGGAAATCGCCCATAACTGTCCAGAAGATATGGTGAATTTCCTGCGTGAACAATGCGGTATGCACCAAGACAACGTCTATTTGGTGAATGGGCCAGTTAACCTGAGCCGTCTACAAGCCTTACATTCATTAGTTGAGCGCTCAGATCTCAAATTTAAACCATTCACCCAAGGTCGTCCGGGTGGCATGACCGGTGATGTCGATTTATTTGCCAGCATTAAAAAACATGACTATCTGTTGCACCATCCTTATGAGTCATTCGGCCCTATTGTTGATCTCATTAAACAAGCGGCCGCTGATAGCAGTGTTTTGGCCATTAAACAGACCCTTTATCGTACTGGCGCCAGCTCTCCCATCGTAGATGCGCTGGTTGCTGCAGCACATGCGGGTAAAGAAGTTACGGTTGTCGTTGAGTTACGTGCTCGTTTTGATGAAGAAGCCAACGTTGCTTTAGCTGCAAAATTACAAGAAGCCGGTGCACACGTGGTATATGGCATTGTGGGTTATAAAACTCATGCCAAAATGTTGTTAATTTTACGTCGTGAAAGTAACAAGTTAAGACGCTACGTTCACCTTGGAACAGGTAACTATCATCGCAGTACATCACGCATTTACACCGATTATGGTTTGCTTACTTGCGACAAACACATTGGCGAAGATGTAAACAATTTATTCATCCAGCTCACCAGCTTGGGTAAAGTGCCGAAAATGAATAAATTGCTGCATGCGCCGTTTACATTGCATACCGGTTTATTAGAGCGTGTTGAACGCGAAATTGAGCATGCGAAAAATGGTCACCCAGCGCATATCATTATGAAAGTGAATGCGGTTGTTGAGCCGGAAATGGTACAAGCCTTTTATCGTGCATCGATGGCGGGCGTAAAAGTAGACTTAATCGTTCGTGGTATTTGTACGCTGAAACCAGGTGTTGAAGGCGTTTCTGAAAACATCCAAGTTCGCAGCATCATTGGTCGTTTCCTTGAACATACCCGTGTTTATTATTTCCATAACAATGGTGAGCAAGAAGTATGGTGTGGTAGTGCCGACTTGATGAAACGTAATCTGCTACGCCGAGTTGAAACTGCCTTCCCAATTGAGTCTAAGAAGCTGCGTCAGCGTATTTTTGATGATTTACAGCTATATCTTGCTGATAATTCTCAAGCGTGGATTTTGGCTGCTGATGGTCGTTACAAACGCGTTGACCATACAGAAGCTGATGAGACCATCTCTGCTCAAACACAATTATTAGAAGCGATGGCCGCCACTATCTAATGGAAAAAATCGCTTTTTTTAACCTTAAAGGCGGTGTTGGTAAAACAACTTCCGCCGTTAATATTGCTTGGCATGCGGCAAATGAAGGTATCCCCACCCTACTTTGGGATTTAGATCCACAAGGTGCCGCGAGTTGGTTGTTGCAACGTAAAGCCAAATCCAAGAGCGAACCGAAAAAAGTCTTAGCCGGAAAAACCGCAATTGGTGAATTGGTCAAAGATACCGATTATCCAAACTTAGATATTATTCCGGCTGACTTTGCGTTCCGACAATTAGATGTGTTGTTGGCCGGCATGGATAGCAAAACCAATCCCGTTGAAAAGTTATTAGCCCCATTCAGCGAGAAATATGCATTAGTTATCTTGGACTGTCCGCCGAGTTTTTCAACGCTAAGTGAGCAGATTTTTGCTACGGCCGATGCCCTGTATTTGCCGTTAATACCTACTCATCTGTCTCTCAGAACCTTTGAACAAACACGTGACTTTTTCAAAGAACACAGCCTGAAACCAAAACGGCTACATGCTTTCTTTAACATGGTTGATAGACGTCGTTCGCTACACCGGGTGATGCTCGCGCATCCTCCTAAAATGCTCAAACATGGGCTACAAACCGCAATCCCTTATGCCGCAGTCGTTGAGCGAATGGGCGATTTTAGAGCGCCTTTATCGGAATTTGCTGCCAATACACCCGTTGCCAAAGCCTATGCCGAGCTATGGCAAGAAATCAAACAGACTTTAAGCAGCCTGAATTAGCTTTTGGTTAACGACCAGCAGTAATGGATCTTAGGGTTTCTAGCAAAATCCGTTGGCAAGGTCGCTTTGGTCATATCTTTAATCACAAAGGTATTTAAAGCGACTTCATCCAATTTGAAATCACGACGGTTGGTCGAAAACACAATTTGGCCATTTGGACGAACTAATTGACCAATTTTCGACAGCATCGAAACATGGTCTCGTTGCACATCAAAAATATCCGACATCTTGCTTGAGTTTGAGAATGTCGGCGGATCAACAAACACCAAATCAAACTGCAAACCATCAGCAATCGCCTTATCCAACCAAGCGATGACATCGGCTCTGATAAATTGATGTTGTTGACCATCAAGTTGATTCAATTGCAGGTTGTCTTGCGCCCATTGCAGATAAGTATTAGACATATCAACCGTTAATGATGATGCCGCGCCACCTGCTGCGGCATAAACAGTCCCACTACCCGTATACGCAAATAAATTTAGAAACGATTTGCCCCGTGCGTTTTCCATCAAATATTGACGTGTCAAACGGTGATCAAGGAATAAGCCGGTATCTAAATAGTCCGTTAAATTCACCCAAAACTGTAGGCCGTTTTCGGTGACCGCAAAACGTTGTTTTAATGCAGCTTGTGTTTCGTATTGATTACTGCCCCGTTGGCGTTGACGTAGCTTTAAAACTACGTTTTGACGGGAAACAGATAAAACTTCCGGCACGATTTGCATGACTTCATCGAGTCGTTGACTGGCTTTAAGTGGATCAATTTCAGCAGGGGGCGCGTATTCTTGAACATGCACCTTGTCGCCATAAATATCGATAGCAACGGCATAGTCTGGCAAGTCGGCATCGTAGACACGATAACAATCTAAACCTTGTTTACGTGCCCATTTTGCTAAATGTTTAACATTTTTCTGTAAACGGTTGGCAAACATTTGTGCTTGTTCAGAGCGCTCTACTGGTGCATGAATCTGAGGTGTTTCAGCCTCTTCTTCATATTTATTTGCTTGTGGCCAAGCTGATGCAGATGGACGTGCATTTTTACTAGTAGCCCGGCTATCAACGGCGCGGTAATACAAGACTTCACAAGCAATTGGGCCATTATCAAACGGCACCTGATCAAATAACGTCAGCCCGGTAAATTTACCTAAACTGGCGTTATCGGTAATGACTGCACTACGCCACGCTGGCAGGTTTTCTTGCAAAATATTGCCGATACTCTCAAACAAGAAATGCAGCTCATGCACATTACCCATACGCGTACCGTATGGCGGGTTACAGACTAACAAGCCTTGATTTGGTAGTTGGCGACTGACTGCTGTCCAATCAAGTAATCGACGTTCTGATACTTCGATATGTTCTGCTAAACCTGCTGCTGCAATATTCGCTTGGGCAGCTTTAACAGCTTGTGGATCTTGATCGCCACCTTTGATAACGGGCAAACGTGCTAAGCCACTCAAACGACGACGCTCTGCATCGGCTTTTAATTCATGCCAAGCGGTTTTGTCGTGTTGTGGCCAGTATAGAAAACCAAAGTAATCTCGAAGCATACCTGGTGCGATATCCGCAGCCATCATGGCTGCCTCAATCAAAAATGTGCCGCTACCACACATTGGATCAACAAGACCCCAGCCTTGTCTTGCCAGACTAGGCCATTGCGCCGTCAACAAAATTGCAGCCGCTAAGTTTTCTTTTAAGGGCGCATCGGTATTTTGGACGCGATATCCCCGTTTATGCAGGCTGTCACCGGATAAATCGAGGCTGACAATAGCTTGGTTATGTTTGAGGTAAACGTTAACTCTTAAGTCCGGTTGAAATAAATCAACTGATGGACGATGACCAAATTGCTCACGAAGCTGATCAACGATGGCATCTTTAACTTTTTGGGCACCGAACTGGGTGTGATTGATTTTTGAGCGAAAGCTATTGAAATCGACCGCTAACGTCGCATCTTCAGCAGCAATATGGTCCGACCAGTTGATAGTCTGGATACCCGCGTACAGTTGCTCAGGTGTTTCAGCAGCAAAATGCCCTATCGGCATCAATACGCGAACAGCAACACGTGACCACAGACAAACTTGGTAAGCTTGTTTCAGGGTACCGGTAAACCTAACGCTACCAGCTTCTTGTTTGAGTTTTGTGATACCGAACTGCTCGAGTTCAGCAGTCAATAAAGGCAACATGCCACGTGCAGCAGTGACAGTGAACTTGTGTAGGGTCATACGGCTATCCTGATATAATCGCCACATTTTAATACAGGTGACCACCTCATGGCATTGAATGACAAACAACGACGCTTTTTAAAAGGCCAAGCCCACTCGTTAAAACCAGTTGTAATGATTGGCAATAGTGGCTTGACCCCTGCTGTTATTAACGAAATTGAACAAGCTTTATCACACCACGAACTGATTAAAGTGCGCGTTAGTGGACAAGAACGCGCAGATCGTAAAGTGATGCTTGATGAAATTGCCGAACAAACCAAGTCAGATCTTGTCATGGTAATTGGGCATATTGGTGGCTTTTACCGCCCAGCAGAAAAACCAAAAATCAGCCTGCCACGTTAATTTATAGAGGGTCTTATGATTCAAAAACCAGCAGATACTGCCGTAGCTATTGATAAAACGATCGCTGAACGTTGGAGTGGTCGTGCTTACGATGCCAATACACCGGTTACTGAAGAGCAAATAATTGCTTTGACTGAAGCAGCGAGATGGGCACCAAGTTGTTTTGGTGATGCCCCATGGCGTTTTATCATTTGGGATAGATTCCATGATGAAGCCAGTTGGCAACAGGCTTTTAACTGCTTGGTTGAAGGTAATCAACAATGGGCGAAAAATGCGCCTGTTCTGATCTTAGCCGCATCAGTAGATAAATTTAGCCACAACGACAAACCGAATCGTTGGTCTGGCTATGACACTGGCGCTGCAAGTGTCAGCTTATGTTTGCAAGCAACATCGATGGGCTTAATGTCGCATCAAATGGGTGGCTTTATGGGCGATAAATTACGCGAAACATTTGATCTGCCCGAAGATTTGCAACTTTGGTCAATGATTGCCATTGGTCACTCTGCGCCACTGGATGAACTTGATGCCGAACAAATGGATCGGGAACTTAGCCCTAGAGAACGTCGTCCATTAGCTGAACAGTTTTTTCATGGTGGTTGGCAAAAAAGCCGTTAATTATAAGTTCGGAGAACAAGCATGAAATCAGTTTTGTTAATGACGACATTATTGGTCAGTACCAGTGCGCTCGCTTATGAAGAGATTTATCTAAAGCGCCTGTTGAAAGAAAACCAATGTCACCATTGCACGCTTAATGAAGCGCCATTAAATGATAAGGATTTAGTCGGTGCGGATTTAAGCGAATCAAGTCTGAAGCAGATTAATCTGCAAAACAGCAAACTGAAAGGTGCTTGGTTCACCCACTCAAAAATGCATGGTGCAAATCTTGAGTCAGCACAATTGCAAGGCGCCTTAATGGACTACACCATTTTGATTGATGCCAATCTTAAAAATGCCAACCTTGATGGCGCACAAATGATTTTTAGTGACTTAACAGGCGCGAATTTAACTGGCGCTTCTATGAAAGAAACGGAAACCCGTGGTGTAACGTTTTGTAATACCACGATGCCAGATGGCAGCGTTAACAACAGCGGCTGCTAATCTTTCTAACAAAACTAATAAAGCCCGTCGCGTAAATCACTCGGCGGGCTTTGTTTTATCTGCGACTTACAAACCAAGTCGAGAAATTTCTTTATACTATGCCGTCAAAACGCATCACACAGGCTAGTAGGTTTTTCTTTTGACCACATCCACATTGCAACAACTCGAAAATATGCTGTCTAGCACTATGCTGATAGATCGGCATCGACTGCAGCGTAATTTGAATGCGCTTAAGCAAAACCAGCAGCCTGATGAAAAAAAGCTTTCGCAACTCACTGAGCAAATCAGTAAATCTGCTGCCTTATATCAAACTAGACTTACCAATAGACCTAAACCAACGCTTGATGCTGACTTACCGGTCATTAGCCGACGTGAAGAAATTGCTAAGGCAATCGCTGACAATCAGGTCATTATTCTTTGTGGTGAAACAGGCTCGGGTAAAACCACGCAATTACCGCAGATCTGCCTAGATATCGGTCGTGGTGTTGGCGGCTTAATTGGTCATACTCAACCGCGTCGTATTGCCGCTCGTACTGTAGCGACGCGTATTGCGGAAGAACTCAATTCAGAAATTGGCCAAGCCGTTGGTTATAAAGTCCGCTTTCACGATCAAGTTCGTGCTGACAGCAGTTATATCAAACTGATGACCGACGGTATTCTGCTTGCCGAAACGCAGAACGATAAGTTTCTAAACCAATACGACACCATCATTATCGACGAGGCTCACGAACGCAGCCTTAATATCGATTTTTTGCTGGGCTATTTAAAACAGCTACTACCTAAGCGTCCAGATTTAAAGCTGATTATTACTTCTGCAACGATTGATACCACGCGATTCTCTGAGCATTTTAATAATGCGCCGATCATTGAAGTTAGTGGCCGTACTTATCCTGTTGAAGTGCGCTACCGCCCGCTTCTTAGCCAAGATGAAGACAGTGAAGATTATGACTTTGTTGAAGGTATCGTCGCTGCCGTTGATGAGCTGTGTAAAGAAGGCCCGGGCGATGTTCTGGTGTTTTTATCAGGTGAACGCGATATTCGTGATATATCTGAAGCATTGCGAAAACATCATCCACCAAATACCGAAATATTGCCCCTATTCGCCCGCCAATCTGCGGCAGAGCAAAATCGTGTTTTTAAAACCGGTGGTCCACGTCGCATCGTCTTAGCCACTAACGTTGCTGAAACGTCACTGACCGTGCCGGGTATCCGATATGTCGTAGACCCTGGCTTAGCGCGTATTAGTCGTTACAGCGTTAGAAATAAAGTTCAGCGGCTACCTATTGAAAAGATTTCACAATCGAGTGCAAATCAGCGTTCAGGGCGCTGTGGTCGTGTTGCAGCAGGTGTCTGTATTCGTCTTTATGATGAAGATGACTTTATTGCACGGCCTCACTTTACCGATCCTGAAATTCTGCGAACGAATCTTGCCTCCGTTATTTTGCAAATGACGGCATTAAAACTCGGTGATCCGGCAAAGTTTCCGTTTATTAATCCACCACCTCCAAAGATGATTAACGATGGTTATCGTCTTCTAGAAGAACTTGGTGCGGTTACAAGACAAAGACAAATTACCGATATCGGTCGTCAATTAGCTAAATTGCCAATCGATCCCCGTATTGCCCGTATGGTGTTAGCAGCCAATACCCAAAATAGTCTTGAAGAAGTTCTGATTATTGCCAGTGCATTAAGTATTCAAGATCCGCGTGAGCGGCCAATGGATAAGCAGCAAGCCGCTGATGAAGCG
The DNA here is from genome assembly GCF_026319325.1 of Methylophaga sp. OBS3. Taxonomy (GTDB): domain Bacteria; phylum Pseudomonadota; class Gammaproteobacteria; order Nitrosococcales; family Methylophagaceae; genus Methylophaga. The sequence continues at coordinate 579,091 of NZ_JAPDMU010000001.1, read as the reverse complement.
CATAAAAAGTATCAAGATGAACGTAGCGATTTCTTGGCCTTTTTGAAGCTTTGGGCGCTCTATCAAGATAAGCGTAAACACTTATCTCAAAACAAGTTACGGAAATTCTGTAAAGAAAACTTTCTGTCTTTCTTGAGACTTCGTGAGTGGCTGGATATATACCAGCAGCTCCATGTACAAATTACGCAGATGGGCTTTAAGCCTAATCAACAGCCAGCTGATTACATGGCTATCCATTTAGCATTGCTGAGTGGTTTGCTGAGTAATATTGCCTCTAAAGCAGATCAACATAGCTACACCGGGGCAAGAAACCTCAAATTGAAAATTTTCCCAGGCTCTGCTTTACATAAAAAAGGTCCTAAATGGCTTATGGCCGCTGAGCTAGTTGAAACAGGTCAACTTTATGCTCGGATTGTTGCCAAGATTGAGCCTGAGTGGATTGAACCTGTCGCTGGCGATCTTGTTAATCGTCAATACAGTGATCCACACTGGGAAAAGAAAAAAGCACAAGTGGTGGCATTTGAGAGCGTTACACTTTATGGCTTGCCTATCGTCACGCGACGCAGAATTCATTACGGCCCAGTCGATCGCGCTTTATCAAACGAAATTTTTATTCGTCAGGCCTTAGTTGCCGGTGATTTCAACTGTAATGCACCGTTCTTTAAACATAATCAGCAGCTTGTTGAAGATATTGCAGTTTTAGAACATAAATCACGTCGTCGAGATGTACTTGTTGATGACGATGTTTTATTTGAGTTCTATCGACAACGCGTGCCGGCTGACATTGTTAATGGTGCTGGATTCGAGCGTTGGCGTAAAAAGACACAGCAAAAAGAGCCAAATTTGCTGTTTTTAACTCGTGAAGCCTTGATGCAGCATGAAGCTGATCAGGTCACCATTGATGCCTACCCTGATCAGTTAATGGTGAATCGTGTGGCATTGCCACTTGAGTATCATTTTGAGCCGGGCAAGCAGCAAGACGGTATTACCCAGACGATTCCACTTTCATTGTTAAACCAGACGCAACCTGAACGATATGAATGGTTGGTACCAGGTCTACTGAGAGACAAGGTCATTTTCTTACTCAAGTCGTTGCCAAAGTCGTTACGCCGTCACTTTATTCCCGTACCGCAGTTTGCTGACCGAGCTTTGGATTTGATTTCACCAGAACAAGGTGCCCTGCTGCCTGCTTTAAGTGAGGCACTGCGTAAATTAAGGGGTGTTGATATCAAGCCCGCCGACTGGCGCTTGGAAGAATTACCGCTGTATCTACAGATGAATTTCCGCTTAGTGGATGAAACCGGCAAGTTGCTTGAGCAAAGCCGTGATCTTGGCCAGTTAAAAAATGATTGGGCCAATGAAGCCGCTGACAGCTTCCGTCAAATGCCCGATAGTGAATATGAAAAAACCGGGCTGACCCAATGGTCTTTTGGGGATTTACCCGCCACGATTGTTATGGAACAAAATGGTATTGAAATCACTGCCTACCCTGCATTGGTAGATAAAGGTGACCATGTTGATCTGACACTGTTAGATACTCAAGCCCAGGCCGATACGCAAACCTTTAAGGGGTTAAGACGCTTATTTATGCTGGCGGAAAAAGACACAGTTAAATATCTGCAAAAACAACTGCCAGATATCAAAACCATGTGCCTGCATTATGCCAATGTGCCGCCTTCGCCATATGACGAGAACAAAAGCGATCAAACACCCTGTGAACAATTAAAAAATGATTTGATTCAAGTTGCTGTTGATCGATGCTTTTTACTCGACCGACCATGGCCACGAAGCCAAGCAGAGTTCGAACAACGGCTCGCTGAAGAGCGTAAACATCTTATAAATACGGCAACGGATTTAGCATCGGTGATAGCCGAGGCGCTCAAAGAGTATCACGCGATTGCTAAACGTTTATCAGGTAGCCTGCCAATGGCAGCAATGCATGCAGTGCAAGATATTCGTGAACAGCTGCAACATTTGTTGTACCAAGGTTTTGTTCATGATTTACCTGATGCTGCGTTAAAACGTTTACCGGCTTACTTCCGTGCAATTGGTCTACGACTTGATAAGTTAAAAACAGATCCAGCCAAAGATAAACAAAGACAAAATGAGGTCAGTCCACACTGGCGTCGATACTTACAGAATATTCATCGCGCCCCATCTGTAGAACGTGATGAGTACCGTTGGATGATTGAAGAGTTTCGGATTTCAGTGTTTGCTCAAGAAGTTGGAACAGCCCAATCAGTCTCTGCAAAACGACTTGAAAAACAATGGTCAAGCTGCTGAAAAAGCCCTTGATACAAATTTAAAAAACCTTACCCAATTTAACAAAGCGTTCAGTCATAGTTCAGTTACAGATTGTTAATCTGCAACCAACAGCTAAGAAAAGGAGCGCTGTGATGAAAAATACAATAACAACATTAGGCATGGTAACACTGCTGACCTTGTCTTCATCAGCAGTAATGGCTGGCGATAAATATCGACATTACGATCAAGGTGGTCAAGATCGTGCCAAGGTCACTTGGGTCGAACCTGTTTATACCGATGTTCGTGTCACTACTCCAGTTCACGAATGTTATGAAACCCGAGACTACCGCCGTAGTCCACAACAGTCTTATACCAGCACTATTGCTGGCGGCATTATCGGTGGTGTCATTGGTAATCAGTTTGGCGGAGGTAGTGGCCAAACAGCAATGACTGTCGCGGGTGCCTTATTAGGTGGTTCTATCGGTCGTGATATGAATAATCAGTATCGTGGTGGTGACTATAGTTACCGTGAGCAATGCGATGTGCATTACCAAGATCGCTACGAACAACGTATTGATGGTTATGAAGTTGGCTATCGCTATAAAGGTCGTGACTACACGACATTTATGGAACATCACCCTGGTAAATTCATACCAGTTGACGTAGTAGCTAAACCTTCACGTCGTTATTATTAATTTTTAGGGATTTCACCGCAGGGATGCGGCAAATCCCGTATAAAATGTATTGCTTTTCACCTTATAGTGATTAACTTGTAAAAGCATGCTTGTAAAACCGTTAAAGGAATAATTTATGGTTAATACAAATTTAAACCGGCTAAAGATACTAATTGGCGTGAGCTTGTTTGCGTTATCGGTATCTGGTGCGCATGCCCAAGTACAACCCTATACCGTAAAAAATGGTAACCAAGTAGATGCGGATACCTTTAAGGGATACACGCTCTACCGAAATTGGTGTGCTCGTTGTCACGGTACATTCGGTCAAGGTCTAGCTGGGCCTAATCTTGCTGAAAGTCTAAATAAAATTACTTATGAGACATTTTTAGAGGTCGTTGCTAAAGGAAAAATGGGCCAAATTGGTATGATGCCAGCGTGGTCGGGAAATCCTCAGGTAATGAAAGGACGCGAAGATATTTATCGTTACCTAAAGGCGCGAGCCGATGGTGCAATTGGGCCTGTGAAGCCAGAAAAAGCACAATAATGTTTAAATGCCTTTAAGTTAACACTAGGCATTTGCATATAAATATAAAAATTACTATTTAAAGAGAAATAATTAAGGTCTGTCATGCGTTTACTGCATACTCTGCTAATACTTACAATGTTGGCACCCATGCCATCAATAGCGAAACATTTACCGGATGATGCTGAGCCAGGTACCAGCGTTAACGATATCGCATTACCGTTAACGAAAAACACGGCAGCTGAACTAGCTCGTGTTGAAACTGGCGGACGAGTGCTTTCTGTTCAAGAAGAGCTGTATTACGATCATAACGTTTACCGTGTCAAAGTTTTGCACGTTGATGGCAAAGTAAAAACTTACCGAATTGACCGAGATACCGGCCAAAGGATGTAAATAACTTCCATGCGTATTTTGTTAATTGAGGATGAAGCCTCACTTCGCGAACAAACCGCACAATTACTGCGAAGCCATAATTTGACCGTTGATGCGATTGCTGATGGCGAGGAAGGCCTTTTTATGGGCTGCGAATACCCTTATGACGTTGCTATTGTTGACTTAGGGCTACCTAAACTCTCTGGCATTGAAGTTATCGAATCATTACGCGAGCAAGGCAAGAAATACCCTATCCTTATTCTGACCGCACGCGGTCGCTGGCAAGATAAAGTCGTCGGGCTTGAGGCTGGTGCTGACGATTATTTGGTTAAGCCATTCCACTTTGAAGAATTACTAGCAAGACTTAATGCCCTCGCCCGTCGTGCTTCTGGCTGGGCAAACGCAACCTTAAGTTGTGGTCCGATTGAGCTTAATCCAAGCTCACAACAGGTTTTTCTTAATCAAGAACCTATCGAGCTGACTGCTTACGAATATCGCCTGCTACATTATTTAATGCTGCATGCTGGCGAAGTTATCTCAAAAACAGAACTCACCGATCACATTTATGAAATGGATCAAGATCGTGACAGTAATGTTATCGAGGTATTTGTTAAAAGGCTTCGTGGCAAACTGGACCCGGATAAAGATATCAATCCAATCGAAACCCTGCGTGGTCGCGGTTATAGGCTAACTTTGCCTCGTGATTAACCCGCGATTATCCCTTTCCAACCGTCTCTTAATAGCCGTATCTCTGGTACTTGGCGCGTTTTTAGGTTTATCCGCTTTTAGTCTTAATAACGCTTTTAAAAGCAATGCAGAAACAGCACAAAAACAGAGATTACATAGCTATGTTATGACAATTTTAACGGCTGCCGAATTGACCAATACTGGTGAATTGATGATGCCGGAGAAATTATTAGAGCAAAAATTTTCGATCCCAAACTCGGGTTTGTATGCCCAAATTACCAGTGGTGACCAAGTTATCTGGCAGTCGCCATCTGCCATTGGCTTGTTTCTAGCACTTCCCTTTCATCCAGGACCATCTGTTGAGCAATACTCAGTTATTGAGCTTCACAATGGCATGAAACTAAGCAATTTGGCTTTTGGTGTTGTTTGGGAAAATGATCATGGGCTTGGCTTTGACTACACCATTAATGTTGCTGAAGACCAACTGATGCTGGAGGCGCAGACCGCCGACTTCCAACGTAATCTTTGGTATTGGCTCGGTGGTACAGGGCTAATGTTACTTATCGCGCAGTGGTTAATTTTACGTTGGAGCCTTAGACCACTGACCGGTGCAGCTAAAGATTTACATGCCATTGAAACCGGTGAACACCCTCGCCTCACGGGTGAGTACCCAATGGAATTACAGCAACTGACGCAAAATATTAATAATCTGTTAGACCACGAGCAAAGTCGTCGCCAGCGTTATAAAAATTCACTTGCAGACTTAGCGCATAGTCTTAAAACGCCCTTAGCTGTATTACGAACAGAGCTTGATAACAGTCAGGATTTTGACCATTTCAAAAACATCGGCCAAGAGCAGTTACAACGAATTAATCAGTTGGTTGATTACCAACTACAGCGAGCTGCGACAGAGGGTAAAAGCAATTTATTAGCACCAGTGTCGCTTGGTGAGATTAGCCACAAAATCATCAGTTCGCTGAAAAAGGTCTATCAGCAGAAAGAAATCCATAGTCAATTTGAGATTGAACGCGACGCCTTCATTCATGCCGATGAAGACGATATGTATGAGTTGCTCGGTAACTTACTAGAAAATGCATACAAATACTGTAAAAAGCAGGTGAATATCGTCATTCAATCCAAGAACCAACAAGTGGTTATCTGCATTGAAGATGATGGTAATGGCATTCCCTTACTTGCCGGCAAAAATATCATCAAACGTGGCCGTCGATTTGATACACAAGTCGAAGGTCATGGTCTTGGATTAGCGATAGTTAGTGATATTGTGGAAGCTTACGAAGGCACCATCAAGGTAGAAAAAAGCCACCTTGGCGGCGCCTGCTTTATTATCGTAATTCCTGATCAATAAACCTTTTTAATCAGATAGTTGCTGAATATATTTAAACAATAATCTTGCAGACTTCGGTGGCTGATTTTGTTGAGCCTCACGCTTCGCGTTACGCACTAATTGGCGTACATGTTGACCATCAAAATCTTCAAACTGATTATGCAGTTCCGTCACAATTAAATTATCACCAGCTAATAGTCTGTCACGCCAATCTTCTAGTTGATGCAGTCGTTGTTTGGCTTCACGTTGCGGTTGTTTCAGCACGGAAAGCTGCTTTTTAATCGACTCATAGTCACTTTTAGCAACTAAGCCACCGACATAACCTGTTTGACGTTTTAATGCCCCTTTTTGCAATCCATGTGCAGTTAATACGGCTTCTTGCAGGTTTTCAGGCAAATCCAATTTAAGCAGTTCATCTTTTGGTAACGCAATCAGTTCGCGACCAAGATCCTTTAATTCATTTAACTCACGTTTGATTTGTGATTTGCTGACTAAATCTTCCGATTCATCAAACTCATCATAATCCAACTCATTATCCCAATCGTCTTGCATGACCTTATTCACCTTGTACTGTCACGATAACCCGACGCTGATGGCGTTGGGTACGGTGTTCCCACAAATATATTCCCTGCCAAATACCTAATGCACTATGTCCATTGATGACCGGAACAGTTAAATCAGGATTGGTTAATACTGTCCGTATATGTGCACTCATATCATCAGGACCTTCGTCTTGATGAAGAAACATAGGATCACCATCAGGAACGATATGCTGCATATAAGTCTCAAGATCGACTCGTACATCAGGATCGGCATTTTCACAAATCATCAGTGAAGCACTGGTATGTTGAACAAACACATGACAGGTGCCAGTTTGAATACCTGATTGTTGAATAATACGGTCGACATCTTGTGTGATGTTTTGCGTACTGCGGCCATTAGTCGCAAATTGTAAGGTCTGCTGAAAGATCATTGTTTGGCCTGATTAAAATGCTTTAAGGCTTTACCGTTATCTAACACTTCACGAACCATATCCGCAGCCATTTGTGGTGACTCATGGCCATAACATTGTAATAAAGACATGGCTCCGCCGAGTATCAATACGTCGCGGGCAGCACCTTTTTCACCATTTAAAGCCGCTAAACCCAATGCTGCTGTTTCTTTCGCTGTTGGCTGTTCATCTGCCGCCATGACACCACGTGTTTCTTGCTCAATACCAAAATCAGCTGGGTGAATTGGCATCGGGTGTAATGTACCGTCATGCATCAAATGATTCATCGACGTTTCGCGAATGGTTGGCACTACGCCACCTTCAAGCCCCCGAATAATAAAGGCAGTATCAAAGCCAATATTTCTCGCTAAAAAATCCAAAACAGGCGGATAGGCTTTATGTACAAACCCAACCATCAAATGGGTGCGTTTCGCTTTAACAGGCAGAAGTAGCTTTTCTAATGTCGCAATACTCGGCCGTTTAATCATTAACTTACGCAAATGTTGAAGTGCAAAGATCGCTGGTGAAGTCTGCGCCTGATCACTGTATGCCCAACCACAATCTACGTTTTGCAATTGATGCTGAATCTGCTCAGTCGTCAGATTGATTGGTAAGCCTGCCGCCTCTAAAACTTTGGCATGGGTAACACCAAATTTGGGCCCCATTTCATAAACACCTTGCGACACCGTTGGCAGACCACAAGCAGCCAAAACAGCTGGTAAGAATGCAGCAACAGGACAATGACGATTAAAGCCATTAAAGGGATCAGCCATTAATAAAACATCGGCTAAATCCAGTTCAACTTGCCCAGTAACCTGTTGCAAAGCTTGTAACATGCCAAGGTTTTCATCATCGGTTTCGCGCTTCATACGAAGTGCGATAAGCAAAACGGCAGCTTGAACGGGATCAACTTTCCCGGTCAGAATTTCCAACATCGCATCACGACTTTCCTCAAGTGATAAGTCTTTGCTTAAGTGTGGCCCTGTGGCGACCTTTTTGATGGCTTCAGCAACAGCTGTCATGAGCTAATCCATTGTTGTAATTGTGCTTCGTCTACAACGGTAATACCAAGAGATTCGGCTTTGGTTAATTTTGAACCCGCATCGCTGCCAGCGACAACAAAGTCAGTTTTGGCTGATACACTTCCTGCGACTTTAGCGCCTAAAGCCAATAGTTTTTCTTTCGCTTCACTTCGCGAAAAATTCACTAAGGTGCCGGTTAATACGATAGTTTTGCCATTTAATTCGGAATCAGCAAAAGCTGGTTTTTCTTCAGGCCAATCAATACCTGAAGCTAATAATCTATCAATGACTTCAAGGTTATGAGGCTGTTCAAAGAAGGTCACAATATGTTGTGCGACTACCGGACCAACATCTTCGATTTCCAATAATTGTGCTTCTGTAGCTTGTTTAAGACTTGGCAGATCTAAAAAGTGCAGTGACAAAGCTCTTGCTGTCGCTTCACCAACCTCTCGAATTCCCAATGCATAAAGAAAACGGGCAAATTTGGTTTGTTTAGCAGCCTGAAGTGCAGCCACAAGATTACCGGCTGATTTCTCCCCCATTCGATCAAGGCCCATCAACTGCTCAACAGTTAATTGGAATAAGTCAGCGGGATCCTTAATTAATTCTGCATCTACCAACTGCTCAACCAACTTATCACCCAAGCCATCAATATCCATGGCTTTACGTGAGGCAAAATGTTTTAGTGCTTCTTTACGTTGCGCAGCACAGTATAAACCACCGCTACAACGCGCTACTGCTTCACCTTCAGCACGCTCAACATCAGAATCACATACCGGACATTGCGTCGGCATAACAAACTCAATGGCATTGTCAGGACGTTTAGCAGCAACAACACCAACAACCTCTGGAATAACATCGCCAGCACGACGCACAATGACGGTGTCACCGATACGTACATCTTTACGACGCACTTCATCTTCGTTGTGCAACGTGGCATTACTCACTGTGACACCACCAACAAATACTGGTTTTAAGCGTGCAACAGGCGTTAATGCTCCCGTACGACCAACTTGTATTTCTATGGCCTCAACCTGCGTCATTTCCTCTTGTGCTGGAAATTTATAGGCAATTGCCCATCTAGGTGCTCGCGACACAAATCCAAGCCGGTTTTGTAGATTAGTATCGTTTACTTTGAAAACAACACCATCGATTTCATAGGGCAATTCTGGACGCTTTTCGGCTAATTGATGTAAGTAATCAAAACAAGCATTCACATCATGTAACACTTGAATCTCTGGACAAACAGCACCGCCCCACCCCGCAATCATCGCCATGGCTTGTTGATGACTTTCCGGACGTTCAATACCCTCGACATCACCTAACGAGTAACAATACAAAGCAAGTGGGCGACTCGCCGTAATTTGCGAATCTAATTGGCGCAGTGAACCTGCTGCTGCATTTCGTGGGTTTACGAAGATTTTTTTGCCTTCAGCAAGTTGCTGTTCGTTTAAACGTTCAAATCCAGCCTTAGGCATGTAGATTTCGCCACGTAACTCAACAACATCAGGGATGTTATCGCCTTGTAACTTTAATGGAACGTTACGTATTGTTTTCACATTTGCTGTGACATCTTCACCCACAGTGCCATCACCGCGAGTTGCTGCATAAACCAAAACGCCGTTTTCATAGCGAATACTAATAGCTAAACCATCAAGTTTTGGCTCTGCAACATAGGTAATATTTTGATCGCTATTAAGGCGATCTTTAACGCGTTGATCAAATGCCGTTAATTCACTTTCATCAAAAACATTGTCCAGCGACAACATCGGCAAGCTGTGTGTTATTTGAGTGAACTTTGTTAATGGCGCTGCGCCAACACGTTGCGTCGGGGAATCAACCGTCTGTAATTCTGGATATTGTGACTCTAACGCTTTGAGTTCAGCAAAAAGCCGATCATATTCCGCATCACTCGCACCGGGTTCATCCTGACTGTAATACTGGAAATTCAGTTCGTTAATTGTCTCGCGAAGCTCGGCGACGCGTGATTGGATGGCCTCAGAGATCGTCATATGGGCGAGCGTTATTTTGTAGTTGTAAATTGAGCTCAAAAATACGTGAACGCATATTTTCCAGTGAAGCATCCGTTAGCGGCTGACGGGTTTCATCACACACTACACCGTCTAATTGTTCCGCCATTTGATTCGCGCAATCTAGCATCGCATCCAAAACGGCGAGTCCATTTACCGGCCCAGGGAGCTTGGCAAAAAGTAATACACCCGGCGTTTTCATCGAAATTAATTCAGCCGGTAAAAAAGTACCGGGATCAAGAATATTCGCCACACTAAATAGGCTGTTTTTGCGACTACCAACAGCGTAACGGTGATAAATCTGCATATCACCAAAGTGCAGATCCTGATTATCAAGTGCATTTTTAACCGCGCGCCCTGTAAATAAACGATCGGCAGGCGCCATCAAAGTTAAGGCAATCACTAAATCCCAGTCTGGTTCAATCTCAGCTGCAACGGGAGCTTGCTCTGGCTCTGGTTCTGGTTCTGGTTCTACGAATGGTTCTGGTTCGGTTACTTCACGTTGCGTTATTGTGACTTTGTCTTCTGTTTCATCATCGGTATCAGGAGTGACCGTATCATCATCGTAATAAACCGCATCATCTTCGCGCTTAAAAACATCATCGTAGCGCGCATGAAAATCGCCGCTGGCAGCGTCTTCATGTTCAAGCTCGCGCTCAAATTCACTCGCTAATTTTTGGTTTCGATGATGGCTGACAAAACCAACAACAGCGATGGCTATCAACACGACAATGATCAATACAATGATTTCTAACACTTAATTTAATCTGCCAACTCAGGGATAATACGGGTTTGTTTAAACCATAGAGACTACCGATGTCCACGCAACCAAGCAAACAACTTGAAACCTTTGATAACGCAGCTCCAGAGCGCGATTATACCATTCACATTGAAACACCGGAGTTTACTTGTTTATGTCCTAAAACAGGTCAACCGGATTTTGCCACAATTAAGATCGACTACGTACCTGATTTGAAATGCGTCGAGTTAAAAGCACTGAAACTGTACTTCTGGTCTTTCCGTGAAGAAGGCGGTTTCCATGAAAAATTAACCAATCAAATTTTGGATGATTTGGTTGCAGTCACTAATCCACGTTTTATGCGTGTAACGGGCATTTTTAATGTTCGTGGCGGTGTTTATACCAATGTGGTTGCCGAATACCGCAAAGAAGGCTGGGTTGCACCAACACCGGTAGTTCTACCTTAAATAATGCCTGACACCGTCTGGCTGGGCATTGATCTTGGCACCTCCGGGTGCCGAGTCATTGCTATCAATCAACAAGAATCTGTCGTTTTTGAAAAACATAGCCAGTTTACTGGTCAAACCTACCCTACCCCAACTGAACAATGGCAGTTTGTTTACCAACTACTTAAAGATGCGGTAGACACGCTACAGAACACTGATATCAGTGCCATTGCAGTTGATGCTACCTCTGGCTCTGTTTTAGTTTGTGATGTTAATGGTGAACCACTCACCGAGATGTTGCTCTATAACGACTCGATAGCAAACGACTATAACCAACAAATCAGTTCGTTCGCCCCAAAAGAGTCTGCGGCAATTGGCGCTGGTAGTGGCTTAGCTAAACTGCTTTATCTGCAAAGTTATCATCAAATCACATCACCGCATTATCTTGTTCATCAAGCTGATTGGATAAATATGCAATTAGGCAGTGATGTCGGGATTACTGATTACAACAATGCCCTCAAATCAGGCTTTGATATTGAAAACCAATGTTGGCCAGATTGGATTGCCTCCATTACCTCTCAACAGCATCTGCCCAAAGTCGTTGCGCCTGGCACACCGATTGGCAAAATGTCTGAAACACTCATGCAATTACTGGGTTTAGCCCAAAAAACGCCTCCTAAGATCATTGCCGGTACGACCGATAGCATGGCGGCATTTATCGCAACGGGTGTCTCCAAACTTGGCGAAGCCGTCAGCTCTATTGGCTCAACCTTAGTCTTAAAAATGATTACCGATAAGCCTGTTTTTTCTGCGGGGCTTGGGGTTTACAGTCATAAATTGGGTGATTTGTGGTTAGTCGGCGGCGCCTCAAATACCGGTGGCGCAGTATTAAAGTCGTTTTTTACTACCGAGCAAATAACCGCGTTATCTCACCAAATTGATGTTAAGCAAACACCGCCAGATTATTATCCGTTGATTGAAATTGGTGAACGTTTTCCAGTTGCGGATCCTGAAAAGCAAGCTGTCTTAACGCCTCGACCTGAGCGTGATAGCCTGTTTTTGCATGGCATTTTCAAGGGCATCGCTAATATTGAAAAAGCGGGTTACGACAAATTACAGCTGTTAACGGGCACAACACCAACATCAATAAGAACCGTCGGTGGTGGTGCACAAAACCCAGTTTGGACAACGATCCGACAACATATTCTCAATATCCCATTTGCCAATGCAAGCCATACACAAGCAGCATTTGGCGCGGCATTACTGGCTAAAAATGGCTTAAACAACTTTGAGGTGAACCGTGGGTGATTTTATACGTGGTGCACGTTATTTAATAAATGGCTTTTCGCTGATTAATCAACCCGGCGTCCGGCGTTTTGCGTTTATTCCACTTTTGATTAATACCCTGCTGTTTAGCGCTGCTATTTGGTATGGCGTTAGTCAATTTGATTACTGGATGACGGCACTGACACCAACATGGTTACCAGAGTGGTTAAGTAATATTTTGATGTGGCTGCTTTGGCCATTATTCGCAGTGCTAATTATTATTATCGTGTTTTTCACTTTTACCATTTTAGCCAATATCGTAGCGGCGCCCTTTAATGGTTTGCTAGCTGAAGCTGTTGAAAAACGTTTATCGAATCAAGCACCGCCGGAGCAAACCACACTTCAGTTAATTGCTGATACGCCAAGAATGATTTGGAACGAACTTCGAAAATTAGGCTATTTATTGAAATGGATGCTGCCTTTACTGCTGCTTTCGTGGATCCCGGGACTAAACCTCATAGCCCCACTACTTTGGATTGGCTTTTCAAGTTGGACATTGGCGCTGGATTATCATGATTACCCTTTAGGCAATCATTTATTAAACTTTCCGCAGCAACGCGCTTTACTAAGACAAAAACGAGGCTTGGCTTTAGGATTTGGCATGACAACGCTGGGCGCAACGATGATCCCCATCATTAACTTTCTGGTGATCCCCGCAGCAACAGCCGGTGCAACACAACTTTATGTTGAGCGTTTAAAAAGTTTGCCTAGTCATCCTGTGACGTAAGATCTTGAACCGCTTTATCTAGCAGCATTTCAATCTCCCAGTCGCAAGAGCCGCAACCTGAGATACAACCGGTTTTACGTGAAATGGTATCGGAATCAACGATACCTTGAGCGACAAAGCTTAAAATTTTGCCGCGTGTGGTACCACTACAATCACAAATGATTTCTTCTGGATCTTCAGTTGCCATTTACGTCTCTGATTCGCTCGATTGCCATTGTCATTCGGGCAATATCGTTAGTGTAAGCAAAACGACAATATTGATGGCTCAAATGTGAACCAAAGTCATTACCGGGTGTAATCGCAACACCTGCTTTATCAAGTAAATATTTGGATAGCGCCATACTGTCGGGGATTTCATCATTTAATAACTGACTGCAATCGGCATATAAATAAAATGCACCTTGCGGTTTACCGGCGACCTTAAAGCCTAGCTCGGATAAGGCGGGTAACAAAAAGTCTCTTCGCTGTTCTAAAAGCTGGCGACGCGATTCAAGCATTGCCAAAGTTTGGTTGTCAAATGCAGCTAATGCCGCATATTGTGCAACGGTAGGTGCTGCTAAATAAAGATTCTGAGCCAATCTATCCATCACTTCAACCAGCGCCTCGGGCACAATAGCCCAACCTAAGCGCCAACCAGTCATACCAAAAAACTTGGAAAAACTATTAATGACAATGGCGTCATCATCGACGGATAACGCCGTAGGTAAATCGATATTGTCATAGGTAAGACCATGATAAATCTCATCAACAATCAAGGTACCGTTTTGTGCTTTGACAGCCTCTGCTAGCGCTTTTAAAGCAGGCTTTTCTAATACTGTCCCTGTAGGGTTTGATGGAGATGCGACTAGGGCTAATTGACTGTCTTTATCCCAATATTCAGCAATATGTTGTGGTGTTAATTGAAAATCAGAACTGGCATCAACTGGAATTGATTTGGCTTTGCCTGAAACAAAACTAGCAAAGTGGCGATTACAGGGATAACCGGGATCAGCCATTAGCACATTTTTGCCTTGTTCTAATAATGCCCCCATCACCAGTAATAATGCGCCAGACGCGCCTGGCGTGACTACGACACGATTGGCACTAATGGTTACGCCATAACGCTGTTGATACCAACCCGCGATGGCCACTCTAAGCTCTGGTAAACCAAGTGACGGTGTGTAAAAAGTTTGCTGTTGTTGTAGCGATTTAATACCAGCATCAATAATCGGCTGTGGTGTTGGAAAGTCAGGTTCACCAATCTCAAGATGAATAATATCCCTACCTTGTGCTTCTAGCGCTTTCGCACGCCCCAGAATATCCATCACATGAAACGGCGCAATATTCTCCGCACGCTGACTAATAGGCAAATGCTTTGCCATGAAGCTCCCTTAATGTATTTACAGAAATGTAGTTATCACTAATCGCTTGCCCAGCAATAACGGTTGTTGGCTCATTTGGATCGCCAAGCTGATTAATGACACTCAACGCACCGGTAAAGTCCTCCGACTCAGTGTAATTATTAGTTGTGATCAGGGTTTGCAAGTTTGCACCAAGCGCCGCCTGTAAGCCATTCGCAGAATCCTCAATCACCAAACAATCCTCAGGCGAAAGACTCATTTTATCTAAACAATAATGATAAACATCTGAGGCAGGTTTTTTGGGCCCGACACTACTGCCATCGGCAATACAATCAAACCAGTGAATGGCTTCATCACCCAAGGTGTTTTTAATTAAACCGCGTACATTTTCCGGCATGCTTGTCGTTGCTATAGCAAGACGAAGTCCGGCTTCACGACACTCATTGATTAAACGCTTAACACCAATGCGAAGATGAATATTCTTCTCATTCAATAACTGGCCGTAGTGGCGAGTTTTATCACCATGCACCTTGTCTAGAATGGCGGATGGATCGCCATTAAAACCACATTGCAAATGAAAGTTTTCCAGATAGTAACGAATTCGTTCGCGCCCACCAGTTACGGCCAACAATTCGCCGTATAAAATCGGATCCCAATGCCAATCTAGACCATTATCGATAAATGCGCGATTAAAGGCGACACGGTGCCCGTCACGCTCTGTTTCAGCCAATGTGCCATCCACATCGAAAATAACCGCTTTTAATGCACTCATAAATCGTTTTTCCATCAATTTTTGCGCTAGAATATGCCGATTATTTTGCACAACCCTCAAGCATCTGCTATAGATGCGCCCTTGTTTTTATAGAAAGTATGAGGTTTTTTAAGATGGACGCAAGTCAAGGCGACGTTAACTTCAGTCCTTATCAGCCAAGTGAAGGCGAAGAATACATGAACGCGGATATGGAAAAACATTTCCGTACCATCCTTGAAAAATGGCGCGCACAGCTGATGGAAGAAGTCGATCGCACTGTTCATCACATGCAAGACGAAGCCGCCAACTTTCCTGATCCGAATGACCGCGCAACGCAGGAAGAAGAGTTTACGCTGGAGCTACGCACACGTGATCGTGAGCGCAAATTGATCAAAAAAATCGAAGAATCACTGAACGATTTAGATAAAGGTGATTACGGTTTTTGCGAATCATGCGGTACTGAAATCGGTATTCGTCGCTTAGAGGCTCGTCCGACAGCGACTTTATGTATTGATTGCAAAACATTAGATGAAATTCGCGAGAAAAATCGCGTTTAAGATTCTCGAAACCTCATACTAGGGATCGGTAAAAACCCCGCTTTTGCGGGGTTTTTTATGCTGACCGTTTAGCGCTCAAAGATATACAGCAAGTCCACACCACTTTCGGTGCCAGACTCTGCTTGTAATGTCCAAATCTTGCTTAACTCATAACGCATTTGTACGGTGCTTACTGGCTCTAATACGCCAATGCCATAGCCAATATACAGTTTAGGTGAGAGATATTTACCAATTTTCACAGCTGCTGTTTCAGGGCTATCGCCAGTAAAAGCAACACTATCTAAACCAAAGGTACTGGCTATCTCTCCGCTTAAAGCATTACCGTTTTGAATACCTAGTGTGGTTGCAGCTGAAGCCAACATTGCACCATCCCCGGCACTGGCTTCATTAAGCGGTCGACCAATCAAGATATAGGACAAAATATCATCCTGCCCCATCGATGGCGTTGAGAATAAAGTTGCTTGAGGATTATCAACTGGACCAGTTAAATGAATCCCAGCGGTGACATCCGTTAGTTTTCGTACTGCTTTTACATCTAAGTCTGGATTATCGATCGCACCACCAGAAAAGCGAATTTTGCCATTATTGACAGTGAGAGTACGACCATAAGCGACATAACTGCCTTTATCGAGCGTTATTTCGCCATCACCAAGCAATAACTCACCGGCATCACCACTAACCGCTAAATCACCACTTAAGTCACCTTGAAAGCCTGCGGCGCGGATCTGTACTTTGTCGCCTAAACTGACAACGATATCAATGTCTGTTTGTAACACTGAAGCTTCTTCTTGCGGCTTGTTAACAATCACCACATCTTTGCTTGGGCTTACGGCCATATTAAATTGCATTGGCTCTAAACGCGCTTCTGGGATACTGAGTTTACCTTTAAGCGCCGCTGAAGCCGCATCCAACGCCAGTTGTAAATCTGGTGAAGCAATCACATAGGCTTCAGGCATATTCATTAACAAAACCTGATCACCTTGAATATTTGCTGCAAACTGCCACCCCTCTTCTGGCAATAACAATTCACCATCTAATTCGAAAGCACCATCACCTGATTGGCCTTGTAACAAGAAATTGATGCCTGTTTGCGGAGTGCCACTGATATCAGCATTTAATCCCGTTAAAGTGATGCCCAAATCACTTAAACCAACTTCAGCATTACGTAGGCTTAACATCGAATCGATTTCTGGTTTTTCTAGACTACCGTTGATATCCAGATCCGCTTTAAATGCGCCTTCAAGTCGCTCGATAGCAGGATGCGATAAATTTAAAGCCGATAGATCATCAATTGCGGTTTGTAATTGCATCGCCAGTTGACTGGTTGACGGCTCAGCTAAAAATTCTTTTAAAGGTAGGGTCTGTAACCGTGCTTCTAGCGGTGAAACACCTGCAATATCAGGCGCAATAGTCATCGCTAGAGCTGAGTTTTCACTATCAACTTGATATTGAAGTGACAATGTTTTGATATCAACAGGTTCAGCTTGTCTAAAGCCATCGCCAGTTAACTGTAAACTGCCATTATTGAGATTAAATTTTCCCTCACCAATATAGTTTTTCTGGTCATCGCTAGACATGGAGAAGCGACCAGTTAATTCGCCGGTGAGCTTTGCGTAATCTTGATAAAAACGCTCAAATAAACTTAATGGAATCGACGCTAACTCACCCTGCGCCTGCCAACCTTTGTCACTATTGATAGCTTCAAGGCAAACATTGCCAGTATTAGATTGCCAGCAGTGGCGAGGAATATTTTGTGATTCAGCTGACAGTAAAACCTTATCTTTCTCGGACAGATACCATTCGCCAAAATCAGGATTGGTGAAACTCAGTGTTTGAAACTGCCCCTGCCAAAGATTCGAATCACTCAAACTACCATTTGCCAGTAATGCAAGATTAAGAATTGGCGACTCAATATCAACTTGCAATTGATGCTGTTGACGCTGTCCATTTAAAGTCAAAGCGAGGTTATCGATTGTTTGCTCAGCAACATGAATATTATTTGCCGTGATCGAAATGCCACTTTGATTCTGGCCTGACAGATCGACATTCGCTTCTACCACTACTTCGTTGATCGCCATATCTTCGTAGTGAATATCACTACCCGCTAAATTTGCCTTTAAACGGATCGCAGAAAGTTCACCTGCAATATTGCCGCTCCCTTCCATCGTTCCGGTTAGTTCTGGTAGGAAATCATTTAAATTTGGTGAAACTAACTGCCATTTAGCATCTAATGTTGGTTGTAATTGACCGCTTAATTGAACTGATGATTGGCCTGTTTTTAAATCAAATCGAGACAGTGTCACACTCTCGTTGACCATATTGGCGTCAGCATTGAGTTGAAATGCTCGTTCACGAAGCTGTCCACTGAGCACCAAGTCTTTAAGGGCGATTTCTCGCAAACTTTCCGCCGTTTGTTTAAAACTGAAATCGGCCTGACCACTTAAATTTCCGGGCCAGTTTTTAACGAATAACTTTGGGTCAAACTGCCTTAACGTTAGGCGACCGTTGGCTTCTGGTGTGTTTTGCATCGATACATTACCAGCAAATCCGACAGCGCCTTTTGGCAATAACACATCCAACTTAATATCAGCGGTTTGTAATTGTGGACTATCCGCACGC
Organism: Methylophaga sp. OBS3; assembly: GCF_026319325.1. Taxonomy (GTDB): domain Bacteria; phylum Pseudomonadota; class Gammaproteobacteria; order Nitrosococcales; family Methylophagaceae; genus Methylophaga. The sequence goes on along the minus strand of NZ_JAPDMU010000001.1, from coordinate 560,698 downwards.
AGCCGAACTTGATAGCGCTGTTCATCAAAATCTACTTGGCTATCTAATGCCGCATTTAATTGTTTGTCATCACCTTCGAGCGTTAAATTGCCCTCGAGGATCTGTAACTTAACTTCACTAATAGCTTCCGGTATCGTCAAGTCATGCCAATTGGCTTTTAACTTATACTTAAGCTCATCTTGCCATTGCATATCACCATCTAGCGTTAATTCACCGGCTGCATGCTGCACCTGTATTTCATGAATTGTGAGACGCCCTAAATCACCGTTTGCATGGCTGGTGATTGAAAGCTGTTCGTCATAGACTCGTGCCTGGTTATTTAAAGTAATTTGATAACCTTTTAAAGCCCCGGTCAGACGGATTTGGCCCTGTGCATCTTCAACGATCTTCTCGTCATCAGTTATAGGCCAACTAATGCCTTCCCATCGACTTGTTAAAGCAAAGGCAGGGTTTTCGTTATCTGCAATATTGACGCTACCACTAACCACTAAATCAGCATTTTCATTGATTGTAAGGTTGGTATCGACCAGCCAGTTTTGCAAATCATCACTATTAAAATTGCCGCTTAATAACAAGGAAGGTAAATCTGGCTGTAAGTCATTTAATTCCGAATTAAATGCGATATGTGCTGACTTTAAGTCACCATGGCCCGATACATCAAAAGCTTCAAGATAGCCTGTCTGCTCTGGAACAAGCTGCTCTAGCATCCATGATTCACCAACGACCATTAACTGCCATTTAAGGTCATTCAACACATTATTGACCGTGACAACTTGTTCAGAAGCAAATGGCTCGCCGACCTGTTGTCTTAGGGTAAATTTATCTAAATCACCATTAATGGTCGCGGTGACGTCCACAGGTCCCCAATCAGCATGATTTATTTGCAAACCATAATTGAGGTTAGTCTGATATTGACCACTCAGCTGTAAATCACCAACTAATGTTGCGGCTAAATCGGGACGAACCAGGTTAAATGATGAGATCGTTAATCTGTCATGACTCAACCGAATTGAGGTGTCGAGACGATTAAATAACACTATCTCAGTGTCAGGTTGCGTTAGCTTAGCGTCATATATCCGCAGGGAGCGAATGTGGATACCAATGGGTAAAGCCAATTCAAACATCCCTTGTTCTTCAACAACGGGGCTCGGGTCTTCCTCAGTTTCAGGCAAGGTAACGTGAAGTTTGGTGATATGGAGTTGATTAACGATAAACCGACTACTCAGTAATGACCAAAGCTGCCATTGACCGTCAATTTTTGCTATTTCAACTTTTGGGCCTTCTTCAGGTGCATATTGAATGCTTTCGAGTAATAATCCGTCATATAGGCGGCCTTGGGCATTACCGATATGTAATCCGGGTACTGCTTGTTGGGCAAAACGTAAACTCGTTTGAAGACCAGACTGTGTTGCTAACAGCCAATAGGCGGCGGCAATAAATAGCAGTAACAGGCTAACTAATGTGATGGCGATTAGACGGCGTTTCATAAGTCCGGCCCTATCACAATGTGAAGTGCAAAAGGTTTATCTTCGTCAGACAATCCACGTGCAACATCAACTCGAATAAGTCCTACCGGAGAACGCCAACGAACACCGAGACCAACACTATATTCGATGGGATCTGACCAATCATTAAAGGCATTACCGAAATCAGTAAACACAGCGCCCCCCCAATCCCCGAGGAACATGTGTTCATACTCGATACTGCCAACTGCAAGATAGCGTCCCCCCACTACTTCATCCTTGTCGTTTTCAGGCCCGAGTGACTCATAATCAAAGCCACGAATACTATTGTCACCACCGGCAAAAAACCGCAGTGAACTAGGTAACTGATCAAAATCGCTAACACTTGTTGCGCCAACTTGAGCACGCGTGATTAGACGACTATTTTTCGTTAACCCTTGTATGTACTTACCGGTCAATACTACCTGACCAAATGAGATATCGGATAGTAGCGATTCTGAGGCGCCGCTCAATGCAATGCTAAGACGCCCGCCCTGTCTGGTATATAGAGAATCATCAGCCCACGTTTTGGCAAATGTTATTCCTGGAATAAGCAATAACGCTGATTCTGATTCGTCAGCAATATCAAAATCCTCTTGTAGTAATTTGATACTGCCAGTTTCTTCCCAGCCCCATCTTTCACGTTGGTAGTAGGTACCAAGTGTATAACTGCGTTTTTCACTGGTATCAGTATCTTCTTGAAGAAACTCGGTATTTACACCAACCAGTTGAATATTTTCGCTCCAAAATGGCATCTGATAATCAGCACCAATACGATTGGAAATCTGAGATAAACGCATATTGGCTGATAACTGGTGGCCACGATCATTCACATAACGATTTTGCCAACCAAGGCTTCCCCTTGCGCCGGTATCGGTACCAAAACCAAGGCCTGCACTATAACGGTGTTTATTTGATGGTGTGACTTCGATGGTGACCGGTACGATGCCATCATGACGCAGCTCAATTAATGTTCGGGCATTGGTTTCAGAAAAATAGCCACTGTTGTTTAAGTTGTTACGCAGCGCTAAAACTTTATCTGCTCTATAGTGTTCTCCAGCTTCAAATGGGGTGATCCGCTTCATCAGATCTTCAGATACTACCGTATCGGGATATTGGATTTCACCAAAGCGATACCTGTCACCAGATTGGTATTCTAAACATATAGTTGCAGAGTTTTTCTCTGTATCTACCTCAACTTTATTACAGGTTAATTTGCCGTCAAAAAATCCCCGTTCAGCAGCAATTCTCAGTAAACTTTTTTTCGCTGATTCATAACGGCTATGACGAAATCGTTCATCAATTTTTAACGGAAAGTCAGCCAGGAAGTTTTGAAAAGCGACATCTTGTTCTGCCGCGCCGTGAATTTTTATATTTAACGTAGTGATTCGAACCGGTTTGCCGGCTTCAATTTGATAACTCGCCAGCCATTTACGTGGCTCAGTTTGCGTAAGCGATGGATTTATCTCAGGGTTGTAATATCCGTAAACACTAAGCGTTTGGGTTATCTCAGCTTGTGCTGCACGATGCAAACGCTCGACTAACCGCTCAGATAATCGTTCACTCTGTCTTTGACGATGAATCGTCAGACCATCAATGATACTTTTTTTGATGGTGTCGTTAACCCCTTCAACCGTAATTTCAATTTCTGCTTTGACTGCCTCGTATTTGCTCTCTTCGGCATATATGAAGCCACTCCAGAAAAAACCGGCGATTAAAACAAACAAGATTTTGGGAGAAATCAATCGCATTAAACACAAACCTTGGGTGATGGTCCTCATTAACCATGTTAGGTTCGTATTATGACAGCCTGAAACGCAGGTTGTTTGCGGGCTTAGTCGATTGAGATTGGGCTCAAGTCTTTTTGTTTTCGATAACTACTTGGTGAGCAACCAAAAAAATGACTGAAACGGCGGCTAAAATGACTGAGATCATTAAAACCAAAGCTGTAACAGGCTTCCGTAATACTCTGACCATTGCGGATCGCTTCTGCTGCTAACTTTAAGCGAATTTGTTGTTGAAACTCACCCGGTGTACAACCGAGTTGTTTCTTAAACTCGACATAAAGACGACTTCTGCTCATGCAGGCTTTACGACACAACTGATCAATATCTAAAGGCGCGCTGATATTTTGCTCTAAGCAATGAATCGCAGCCGTAATACCATTACTGTCAGGGACTTGCTGACAATAGCTTAATAATACTTCCCTTCCCTGCTCACGAAGTATGCGAGTCACTAACTCTGAAACACCAAGATCGACCATGATCTCTTTGTCTGGGTCATTACTGACGAATAAACCTACCAGTTTTTCTAATAGTTGCTGTGTGCCTTGGGTGTGATGTTTGTGAATGATGCGAGGTTCATATGACCAGTTATGCTCTGGTACATCTAATGTTGTTAATCCACGCATACGATCTGAGATTGATTCGATACGCTCACGTGAAATTTCGATTGTCAGGCAAGTAGTTGGCTGCTGTTCGCTTGCTTCGGGAAAATCAATTTCAACATAACCACCGGGAGGTAACACATAGGATTCATGCGGTAAAAATAATTCACCTTGTGCGTGAAATGCGTCATGCATCACTTTTTTGCCACTGACCATACCGCAATACAAAATTTGATCTGCATCTAAGCCGACGCCCGACGCTGAGCGGTAAGTATCGTAAATACTCAACTCAGTTTCTGGACCGGCAAAAGTCAGCTTGTTTTCAACCAAAAGCTGACGTTTTTCGCGGCGTTCATTGATAAATGGCACTTTGTCGTTAAGCATAAAAAAGCATCTACAACATGGAGTTAACGTTGATTCTGCTGCTGTTCTGGATTATAAGTCAAGTAATTGGGAATAATGGTCAAGCGCAGTTTTCGGCGTCAGCTTTATGCTGGCGTCTTTATAAAGCCACACTTATAACTATTAAGAGAGAGAAACTATGATCTACGCCAAACCAGGTACAGATGGTGCCGTCGTTTCCTTTAAGTCGCGCTACGATAACTTTATTGGTGGTGAATGGGTAGCCCCAGTCAAAGGCCAATATTTTGAAAACATTACACCTGTTACAGGTGAAGTTATCTGTGAAGTTGCCCGTTCAACTGCTGAAGATGTTGAATTAGCCTTAGATGCCGCTCACAAAGCAAAAGATGCTTGGGGTCGTACCTCGGTTACTCAACGTAGCAACATCCTATTGAAAATTGCTGATCGCATTGAAGCAAACCTTGAAATGCTTGCGGTTGCAGAAACTTGGGATAACGGTAAAGCAGTTCGTGAAACTCTAAACGCAGATATTCCTTTAGCTGCGGATCATTTCCGTTATTTCGCTGGCTGTCTTCGTGCGCAAGAAGGCACTATGGGGGAAATCGACGAAACCACCGTTGCTTATCACTTCCATGAGCCATTAGGTGTTGTTGGCCAGATCATTCCATGGAACTTCCCAATTTTGATGGCTGCGTGGAAATTGGCTCCAGCATTAGCTGCAGGTAACTGCATCGTTATGAAGCCTGCTGAACAAACACCTGTTTCAATCCTCAAAGTGATTGAAGTCATCGCTGACTTATTACCACCAGGCACATTAAATATTGTTAATGGCTTTGGTCGTGAAGCTGGTCAAGCGTTAGGTACTAGCACTCGTATTGCTAAGATTGCTTTCACTGGTTCAACACCAGTTGGCTCGATGATCATGAAATACGCTGCAGATAACATAATCCCTTCAACCGTTGAGTTAGGTGGTAAATCACCAAACATCTTCTTTGAAGACATCATGCAGCAAGAAGAAGATTACATTAACAAATGTGCTGAAGGTATGACCTTGGCGTTCTTCAATCAAGGTGAAGTTTGTACCTGCCCTTCACGTGCCGTTATCCAAGAAAGTATATACGACGACTTCATTTCAGTTGTTATGGAACGCGCCAAAATGATTAAACGTGGCAATCCGTTAGACACTGAAACGCAAGTTGGCGCCCAAGCTTCACAAGAACAGTTCGATAAAATCTTAAGTTATGTTGAAATTGGTAAAACTGAAGGTGCTCAACTGTTAATGGGTGGTGGTGTTGCGCAAGTTGGCGAAGAGTTTGGTAAAGGTTTCTACATCGAACCTACGCTGATGAAAGGCCATAACAAAATGCGTATCTTCCAAGAAGAAATCTTTGGCCCAGTGGTTTCTGTAACAACATTCAAAACTGAAGCTGAAGCACTAGAAATTGCAAACGATACCGAGTTTGGTCTTGGCGCTGGCGTGTGGACTCGTGACATGAACCTTGCTTATAGAATGGGTCGTGGTATTCAAGCTGGTCGTGTATGGACTAACTGCTATCACGCTTATCCAGCTCATGCTGCATTTGGTGGTTACAAAAAATCTGGTGTTGGCCGTGAAACCCATAAGATGGTTTTGGAACACTACCAACAAACGAAAAACCTGCTGGTCAGCTATAGCACAAGCCCGCTCGGTTTCTTCTAAATCACTGCTGTAAACCTGAAAACTCTCCCCTAAGTTATGCTTTCGGGAGAGTTTTTTATATTTGTGGCCTTCTGCCCACAACAGTACACTTCCATTAGATAATAATTAAAGGTAAGACTGATGGCTCAGGAAAATATTGAATCAACCTTACTGGAAAACCGTCGTTTTCCACCCAGTGAATCTTTTGTACGTCGCTGTGCACTACAAGAAGATAAATTAGCCAGTTTGTATGAAAAAGCGAATGCTGATCATGAGGGCTTCTGGGCTGAGATTGCAAAACAGGAAATTGATTGGTTCAAGCCATTCACACAAACCGTTGAGAGCAGTAATGCTCCATTTTTCCGTTGGTTCGCCGATGGTGAATTAAATGTGTCGTATAACTGTTTAGATCGTCAGTTGGCTGAAAATGGCGATAAAACAGCGATCATTTTTGAAGGTGAGCCTGGCGATGTTAGTCACATCAGCTATAAAGAGCTTCACCAAAAAGTCTGTATTTTTGCCAATGCTTTAAAAGCCCAAGGCGTTAATAAAAGCGATCGGGTCATTATTTACATGCCAATGATTAGCGAAGCAGTTGTCGCAATGCAGGCGTGTGCCCGTATTGGTGCTATCCACTCAGTGGTATTTGGTGGCTTTTCATCTGAGGCATTAAAAGATCGTATTGAAGATACCGCTGCAAAAGTAGTTATTACTGCAGATGGTGGTCATCGCGGCGGTAAAATTGTTGAATTGAAAAACACCACTGATCAAGCTTTAAGCAAAGGTTGTGAAAGCGTAGAAACGGTCATTGTATTCAAACGCTGTAGTAATGACGTGTCGATGCAACAAGGTCGTGATATTTGGTGGCATGATGCAGAAGATGGTCAGTCAGACAACTGCCCTCCTGTACCAATGAATGCCGCTGATCCATTGTTTTTACTCTACACTTCAGGTTCAACTGGTAAGCCGAAAGGGATCCAACACTCAACTGCTGGTTACTTACTGAATGCGATCACCACTATGCGTTGGGTTTTTGATATTCAATCGTCAGATGTCTTTTGGTGTACTGCTGACGTAGGCTGGATCACCGGTCATACCTATGTTGCCTATGGCCCACTGGCAACGGGCGCCACCATGATTATTTATGAAGGTGTACCGACTGTTCCTGATGCTGGCCGTTTCTGGGATGTCTGTGCGCGTCATGGCGTCACAATCTTCTACACAGCACCAACAGCCATTAGAGCTTTAATGAAAGTGGGTGATGAATTACCAAAATCCTACGATTTATCAAAACTGCGTTTATTGGGCACCGTTGGCGAGCCAATTAATCCAGAAGCATGGATGTGGTATTACGAAGTTATTGGTCAGTCTCGCTGCCCAATCGTTGATACATGGTGGCAAACTGAAACAGGTGCTCACATGATTGCCCCAGTGCCGGGTGTGACTGTGACCAAACCTGGCTCATGCACACGCCCACTTCCTGGTATCGATGCCGCTGTCGTCAACGACGATGGTGAAGAAATCACCCAAGCAAACCAAGGTGGGTTCCTTGTTGTTCGTAAACCATGGCCTTCAATGATTCAAACCATTTGGGGTGATGACCAACGTTATAAAGACACTTACTGGCCTTACTTTGACGGTAAATATTACCTTGCCGGTGATAGTGCTCGCCGTGATGAAGATGGTTATTTCTGGATCATGGGACGTATTGATGACGTATTAAACGTCTCAGGTCATCGTCTTGGCACAATGGAAATCGAGTCAGCATTAGTCGCTCACAAAGCCGTTGCTGAGGCTGCCGTTGTTGGTAAACCACATGATGTTAAAGGTGAGTCGGTATTTGCCTATGTCGTATTAAAAGGCGATCGTCCTGAAGGTGGTGTCGACGAGCAAATGACCAATGAGCTTCGTGCCTGGGTATCAGATCAAATCGGTCCTATCGCAAAACCTGACGAAATTCGTTATTCAGATAACTTGCCGAAAACACGCTCGGGCAAAATCATGCGTCGTTTGCTTCGCGCCATTGCCAAAGGTGAAGAAATCACTCAGGATACGTCGACATTAGAGAACGAATCTATCCTGCTACAACTGCAAGGCAAAGCTTAATCGGTGTCGCCGCTTATCGGCTTTGACAGTGATAAGCGGCTTTACACTGACTTAATATGAAACAAGACAAATCAGATAACGAAACTGCCGGACAACGAATTGATAAATGGCTTTGGGCTGCGCGATTTTTTAAAACACGTGCCTTAGCGGTGGAAGCAATCAATGGTGGTAAAGTCCATATCAACGGTAACCGTGTAAAACCCAGCCGTAATGTCCATCTTGGCGATACCTTAGAAATCTCTAAACCACCTTATAGTTTTGTGATTGAAGTAGCCGGACTTGAAAAACAACGTCGCCCTGCTTCAGAAGCCCAAAATATGTACCAAGAAACGCCTGAAAGTGCTGCAAAACGTGAAATACTGCGTGAGCAACTCAAAAATGAGCCTTTAGGTTTTCGTGAACAAAAAGGTCGCCCTAGCAAACGGGATCGTCGTCACATCATTAAATTCACACGCGGTTAATGACAGACAAACCAACATTTTTATTAGATGGTGTTGAGACCGTACAGTCTCCTTTGCATTACGCTGTAGCCTTACAAAAAGCCGCGTCATCGGTTGGCTTTGATTGGCCTGATGTCAGTGGCATTATCAGCAAAATACATGAAGAAACTGATGAAGTAGCTGCTGAGATTGCTGAATCAGATCACCATAAACTACAAGGTGAGATTGGCGACTTACTTTTTGCTATCACCAATTTAGCGCGACACTTGAATGTCGATCCCATACTCGCCTTGCAACAAACAAATCAGAAGTTTTACAGGCGTTTTTACTACATCGAAACGCAGGCAAATATTCTCGGCCAAAGCTTAGCTGAGCTTCCGCTCATTGAAATGGATAAACTCTGGGAACAAGCCAAAACGCGTACTTAGTGATTACTTTCCAAACTTGCTGATGGGTGACCAATAAAATAACCCTGAGCATAGTCAATGCCGTAGCTTTGCAGCAATGTCATGACCTCATCACTCTCGACACCAGCGGCTATCGTTTTAACACCACGTAATCTAGCTTCCTCAGCCAAAGCTTTTACAAAAAGTTGATCATGGCTGTTATTGATTAAGTCGCGAATAAAACGCGCATTAATCTTCACATAATCAACTGGTAATTGTTGTAACAGCGAGAATGATGAAAAGCCATATTTCGATAAAGTACCGTCAAATCCAAAGTCATCAATAGCGAATCTTACTTCCAGCTGTTTCACGGCTGTCATTAATAACTTCAGTGTATCTGTCTCATTTACCGCCATATCCTCACTAACTTCCAAGACAATTTGTCTACCCGACAACTTGTAATGCGTTAGAAGTTTTTTCAGCATTGGTAATAACTTATTCGGCTCCAGCGATGAACGTGAAAGATTTATCGCAAAATACTGTTGTCTTGCTGTATCTCGATTGGCCGCCGCTGATGAGAAAACCTGCTTTAACACCAGCTTATCGATCTGCTCAATAAGCTCCTGTTTTTCAGCAATCTCAATAAACTTGCCAGCAGGAATGGCTTCACCAGTCGCCTCATCCAATAGTCGCAAAAAGCCTTCATACCCCACCGTTTTTGTCGTACCCAAGGCAACAATGGGTTGGTAATGGACCACAAATTTTTCGTCTTCAATTGCTTTTTGAATACGTTTTTTCCAGAAAACACGCTGTTTTAAATCACTTGCGGTCTCTTCGCTTGGTTCAAACACATGGTAACCACTGGACTTAGAGTTATGGTGTTTGGCTCGCACAGCGGCAAGCTCAGCAAATGCGAATAACTCACTGGCATCTGATGATTCATATGGATAATCAATAACGCCGATATGAGCTGAAATAGGCAAATGTTTCTTAGGTGTGATTAATTTCAGCTCATCAATTCTATGCAGGATTTTCTCTGTGAAACGTTGCCGCCCTTCATCTGTCGTTTCAAATTGCAAAATGGCAAAATCATGCTCATTAATTCTGGCTAATGTGTCGGTCTGACGAATGAGCTGATTTAATGCATCAGCAACACTGACACGCATTTCATCCGTCATTTGCTGAGTGAGATGGTTGTCTATTTTTTGATACAGCGGGAAGTCAATATGCAAATATAACAAGGTGTTATGTTTGTCATAACGCTGAGCTTGATTGAGACTTTCAACAAAAATTTCTTGGAATTTTGCAGCACTCATTAGCCCAGTTAATGCATCATGAGTTGATAACCAAACGACGCGTTTTTCAACGTCTTTATCCTCAGAAACATCATGGCCTACAGAGAGAATAATAGGATTTTCGGGGTCACCATCAAGCATCGAATGTAACCACCAGATATTACGTAAATGGCCATCACCATCAATGATTTCTGTTTCTTGATTGGCCATTTTGATATTACCGGCCAACAATGAATCGTAATAATGTTTCGTTTCATTCCAGTCAGTAGATGACAATAAGTTACCTACTCCAATACCCGTAATGTCTTCAGGTTTTGTCCCAGTCACATCGCTGGCATATTTGTTAAAAAATCTAACTTCATGCTTAGCATTCACCGTCATGATCAACATTTGTGCGTTGTTAATCAGTTCGTTTAGGTGAGCCAGCTGATGACGGAGCTCATCACTTTCAGTAAAGCTCTCTCGAACGCGTTTCGCAGCTTGCTCATCGACTTTTGTGGCTGTCGATGCAATATGGATTAAGTGTTCGCGAATTGAGGCTATTTCAAGGATTAACAGTCCATCATCTAATGAAGATAACTGCTCGGAGACTTTTTCATAACGCTTTGCTGCAATCAACGGCAGCGTTTCATTGATTATCTGAACCTGTGCTGTGAAATCAGCACGTTGTTTTTGAAGTTGCGCTTTAATGCTTGAACCACAAAAAAAGCCAAAGCCAATGGCTAATACAAGGGAAACGCCAATTGTCACAATATTTAGAGGCGAAAATTGCAAGCTGAGACCTGCAAAAATTGCCAATAACACGGTTGTGCCTATGCCAATCATCAGACTAAAACGAAGTGCTAGTTTTCCACCATTATCACTCGACTCAACTTGTGTTGGTGGTGTTTGTAAAGCCATATAGTCTCCTATTCGGGCTTAAATTTGGCTTTCCCTGTATATACTAAAAAGTGTCTTCCTTTCGCTCTGGCTACCATGCCAATACCAATTTGCTCAGCGATTTGAAGCCCCATTTCTGTTACACCACTACGTGATAACAAAAGTGGAACCTGCATTTGGGCGACTTTAATCACCATTTCCGATGTGAGTCGGCCGGTGGTATAAAAAACTTTGTCGGCACCTTTGACATTGTTTAACCACATCCAGCCAGATATGGCATCCACGGCATTGTGGCGGCCAACATCCTCAATAAAAATGTCTATTTGTTGATCACTGCAGAGTGCACAGCCATGAACAGCACCAGCCTGCTTGTAGACCTCATTGTGTTCTCTAAGGTTTTCCAGAACTTGATAAATACGATCAGCAGTAAAGCTCGGACAGTCCAATTTTAATTTCGAAAGCGACGTCATCACATGGCCAAACATGGTGCCTTGCCCGCAACCACTGGTGACTGTGCGTTTGGACATCAAATCATCAAGGTTATCTTTGGCACGCCGGGTTGTCACCGCAACAGCTTCAACATCCCAGTCGACTTGGACACTTTCTATATCTTCGATGTTATCGACTAACCCCTGGTTACGCAGATAACCTAATGTCAGCCATTCTGGCGCGGCGCCAAGCGTCATCAAAGTAACTATTTCACGTTTATCCAGATAAATTGTTAACGGTCGTTCGCCAGTAACCGATACTTCCCGAGATTCGCCCGATTCATCTAACACCGTGGTTTGATGTAATTGATGAATGCCAGCCTGACTTAGAGTGGGACGGAGAAGTTTGCTATCAGCCACCCGTGACACTCATGTGACGGAAAATAATAGGCTGCGCCTTGATATCAAATTCATGGCCTTCAGGTTTAATATCCATACTTTTGATAATAGCTTGTTTAAGACGCAAATCATCCTCAGGATGCGCACGCATCACTTGTCGCAAATCAACTGAGTGCTCTTGCCCTAAACATAGCAATAACCGGCCTTCAGTAGTGACACGAACACGATTACAGCTACTACAGAAGTTGTGGCTATGCGGTGAGATAAAACCAATTTTGCTGCGTTTGTCAGGTAGTTGATAATACCGAGATGGTCCGCCGGTTGATTCTATGCTCGGTTGTAAATTAAAACGCGCTTGTAACGCTGCTAAAACCTCATCACTGCTACAAAAGCTTTCACTGCGCTGATGAATTACCTCGCCCAGCGGCATTTCTTCAATGAATGAAATATCTAAGTCATTATCTATGGCAAACTGAGCAAGATCACAGATCTCGTCATCATTACGCCCTTTCATAATGACCGCATTCAGTTTGATACGTTTAAAACCCGCTTTTTTAGCAGATTCGATACCTGCTAGCACATCTGCAAGATCTCCTGTCCGAGTCAACGCTTTAAAGCGTTCAGGGTTTAATGAATCGAGACTAATATTAATGCGGTCCATGCCAGACTTGGCTAGAGATTCGGCATATTTGGGAAGCTGTGAACCATTAGTCGTGAGATTCAGTTCTTTAAGTGATGTAGAAGATTTAAGCGCACCAATTTGATTTATTAACCAATCAACATTTCGGCGCACTAGTGGCTCACCACCGGTAATTCTGATTTTCTCGACACCTAATTCACAAAAAGCTTTGAGTAATCGAACAATCTCTTCCAACGTTAATAACTGTTCGCGCGGCATAAACTGCATTTCTTCATCCATGCAGTAAACACAACGAAAATCACAACGGTCAGTGATAGACATACGAACATATGTCACCCTCCGGCCGAATCGATCCACTAATTGTGTTGGTAATTGCTCGCTCATTAACTCAAGTATCTTTTGGATTCTCTCGAATTGGACATTTTTTTGCGGTAGAAATCCCTAATAAAGCATAACCACCACAGCGCTGGGTCAAACCATTCAATAACAAAGCTATGCCTAATAAACCCCATAAGCTTTGATGATACACGCTTAGGGCTATTATAACGCTACCAACAACAATTCTTATTCGACTATCCCACTTACCAAGATTTTTCTGCATGATGATTTCCCAAATACAAACGAGCCCCGACTAGCGGGGCTCATAAGTAACTAATCGTTATTAGTCAGATTAATCACTACTAGAGAAAGCACCTAAAAGGTGTAACAAGCTAGTGAACAAGTTATAGATACTGACATAAAGCGTTACTGTCGCCATGATGTAGTTGGTTTCACCACCATGAATGATGTTGCTGGTTTCATACAGAATCAAACCTGACATCAATAAAACAAACATCGCAGATACAGCCAATGACAGACCTGGCATTTCAAAGAAGATTGCCGCTAGGCCAGCCAAAAACGCAACCAGAATACCAACCATCAGGAAGCCGCCCATAAAGCTAAAGTCTTTTTCAGACTTAATCGCATAGGCTGACAGCGCTAAGAAGATGATGCCGGTGCCGCCTAATGCTTGCATGACGATTTGATCACCATTCGGCAAACTCATATATGCGCTAATGATTGGACCTAAAGTAAGACCCATAAAGCCTGTTAAACCAAATACTGCCGCCAATCCCCAAACGCTATTACGAAGCTTAGCGGTTAAAAACAACAGACCAAAATAACCTAATAAAGTAATGATGATGCCTGGATGCGGCAGATTAAGCGCCATTGATACACCAGCTACAGCGGCACTAAAGCCAAGCGTCATTGCTAATAAAGCATAGGTGTTACGAAGCAGCTTATTGGTTTGCAGAACCGATTGCTGCGAGCGAACAACCGTGGTTTGCGAATCATAATTCATCAGTTTGTCTCCATTCCTTTTCGAGGGTTGACGTTTTGTAAATAATTCAGACAGTATCCTACCGGATAAGTTCTAAATAACAAGTCTTCGCGAAGCATTGATAAATTTCACTTTAGCGGTTGTCACCTGCAATCAATCCTTGTATCATTTCGCAGCTTGGAGGGTTGGCAGAGCGGTTGAATGCACCGGTCTTGAAAACCGGCATGGTTTAACGACCATCCAGGGTTCGAATCCCTGACCCTCCGCCAAATAATCTTTAAAGGGTGTGTTTTCTTGTCTAAACAAAGACATAGTGAATACGCCCTTTTTTGATCTTGCCTTCCTTATCTCCTTAGCAGTTCAGCGAGACTGCCCAGAAGTTTTACGAAACTTCGTTTCTGCAAGAACGTAACCAAACTCGCATATGGGCCAAAATCTTAGATAAATTCATTTAGATGCTGTTCAAAACGCATTAAATCATTTTCGATTTGTGGGTTCTTCATCACATCGAAGCAAACAAATGTCGGTAAAGACTGCATACCAAAAAACCTGAAGTTCATATGTACAGGAAAAAATAGGTCATCGACACTTTTGCCTTGGAAAAGGTATTCCGACGTATTATTAAACGCTTCTTCAGGCGCATTGAATGTCAGAGACAGCATATATTTGCTATCAACTAGCGTACCACCACCACCGTAATTGGCCTTAGGCGCTTCTGAAGTACGACCATCACCATTACAAAGCTGTCCCTCAAGCCCAGCACTGTATACATCATCCATATACTTTTTACATGACCACGGTACACCCATCCAATTAACCGGTGATTGCAGCAATATGACATCCGCCCATTGATGATTCTCTACCTGCTCACTGATGTCATAGTCATGCTCTGTTTTGACAGTTCTAATTTCATGTCCGTTTGCTGACAGTATTTGCTCAGCTTTATTGACCAAGGTCTCATTCAACCGTCCTTCTGAGAATGGATAATAATGATGAGCATTAATAATCAATATCTTCGACATGAAACTTCCTCTAACAAATTTTAATAGATAAATCTTATGGATATGTACGCATTTGTCCGACAACAACACCTTGAATACTCACCCGCTCACCCGCTAGCGTTACAGGTTCAAAATCAGGGTTGGCCGGCATTAATGTCATCGTGCCATCATTATTTAAAAGCATGGTTTTGAGTGTCGCATCATACCCATCAACTAATGCCACAATAACATCACCATCTTTGGCTTGTTTCTTACCATCGATAACAACGTAATCACCGGGCATGATTCCTTTACCTATCATCGACTCACCAGAGATTTTGAGTACATATCGTCCACTGCCGGCAAACATCGCCCCAACATCAATTTCAGACTCATCAGGTACTGCCTCGATTAAACGACCAGCGGCTATTTTTCCCATCACTGGCAAAATCGTTCGCTCTTCATCATCAGTGATGTTTTTAAGTCGTAGTCCTCGACTACGTTTGTCCATACGTTCTAATTCACCAGCCTTGAGTAATTGATCTACATAGTGATGTGCACTACCAACAGATTTGATACCAAGTCCTTCTGCTATTTCTTCCATCGTTGGTGCATAGCCATTTTCACGCATGTAATTTTCTATAAATTTCAGTGTGTCTCTGCCACGCTGGGTAATCATAGTGGTTTCTCCAATCACAACTTGTTATTTAGAACAAACTTAGATAATTAGAAAATTTATAGAATAAACTGCAGCGAATCAAGCTTTATTTTTATGTGTTTAGTGAGGAGCTTAATACAAAAAAGCCAGCATTTATTGCTGGCTTTTTTGGCTAATAAGTTCACATATAAATACTTATTTTACATATGGATATATTTTAAACTTAATGTATATAGATAGGTTTTAGGGTTTGATAATGCCTAGCACCACAGCAATATTGGCAAGATCTGCTGTGGTATTTACATTCAATTTATTCTTAATGGTGGTGTTGTAATTGGCTACCGTCTTGTAACCAAGGTGTAATTCTGCGGCGACTTCGTGAGCAGTCATACCACGTGCAGTACGACAAAAGACATCAAATTCTCGTGGTGATAAAGACTCAATCACTTGGCCGTAATGCAGTGTATCGGCCGGTTGCTTGAAATCATCAAGGCTCGGCAAAATTTCTGGATCAATGTAACGACGTCCCTGCATAACTGTTGATACCGCTTCAGCCAAAACTTCAGCAGCGCTATTTTTGGTCACA
Source organism: Methylophaga sp. OBS3 (assembly GCF_026319325.1). Taxonomy (GTDB): domain Bacteria; phylum Pseudomonadota; class Gammaproteobacteria; order Nitrosococcales; family Methylophagaceae; genus Methylophaga. The sequence goes on along the minus strand of NZ_JAPDMU010000001.1, from coordinate 544,651 downwards.
TAACCTTTTGCACCGGCTTGAATTGCACGTTCCACATATACAGACTCATCATGGATGCTGTAAACCAAAATGATTGCTTGTGGATCTTGTCTTTTAAGGCGACGAATGGTCTCTAAACCACCTATTCCTGGCATAGAGAGATCCATTACGACCACATCAGGATGGCTGCGCTCATATTCGTGACAAACAAGTTCACCGCGATCTACATCAACAATGTTGCCGATAAAAGGTTGTGATGACAGCAGCATACGAAACCCTGCTCGCACGACAGCATGGTCATCAACTAAAAGTACATCAATTTTATTCTGGTTCTGATTCATTCACTTTGTTCTCTATGATTGGCATCCATGCCTGGACACTTACGCCCTGATCCGGAGCCGATTCAAAACGAAACCGCCCCCCCATATTTTCAACACGTTCACGCATCGCTAAAACGCCAAATCCGCCAACATTAGTCTCACCGCCTTGGCCATTATCTTTAATTCGAATCACGACGCGCGGTGATGTTGTACCGCCCTCTTTCATCACCTTGATCGAAGCCTTACTGGCATTAGCATGTCGAATAACGTTGGTAATAGATTCTTGAACAATTCGATAAACATGAATTGCCAGCTCATGTGAGACATCATCTAAACGCTCGTCATATTGCAACTCGATCTGAAGCTCCGGATAACGACGACGCCATTCATTAACCAGATCAGTCAATGTTGCACCAAGGCCGAGATCGGCAAGACTCAATGGGTGTAATGTTCGCATCATTGAACGAACAACACCTGATAAGTGCGTACAAATTTCGATAATTGAATCTGAAATTTGTTTATTGTCGGCATTTTCACTTTTATTCGTCACAGCCATCGCTTTAATGGCGGTAAGTGACTGCCCCATCTCATCATGTAACTCGCGAGATAATGTTCGCCGCTCAGTTTCCTGTATTTGCATTGTGTGACGAGCCAACGCTTGATTACTATCTCGAGCAGATTTAAGCGCATCCGTTAAGTTATTAATTTCATTGGCAATAACATCAAATTCACGAATGGAAAAATTAGGTAGTTTTTTACCATATTGACCAGACTCCACACGTCGTAAACCGACAACGATGCTGTGCACGGTTCTTAACATCGAGTTAAAGACAACGTTAATAGCGAGAAAAATGACCCCCATCATCGCCACAACCGACCAGAAATACGCTTGAGACTCACCCCACGCTTCCGCGATTTCATCAATAGGTTCAGCTCTCACCACGACTTCTTTAGTTCTGCCGTCTGCTAGTTTGATTTGATAACGAGCTTCCGGGTAATCGGTACTAACGATATTAATAAACCATTGCGGTGGGATCTCATCGTCAAATGGCACATCATTGACGAACCACTCCACTTCTTCCCCATCATCATTAATAATTGAAATATGAATATGGCGAGTTTGTTGGATGGCACTAATTTGCTGTAACCACTCATATTCAGAAAGTGGCGTTCGAGACAAATGACTAAAGCCTAAGTCAATCATTTGCAAAGCCAAGTTAAAAGATGAGTTAACTTCCCTTTCAACAGCTTGCCTGGCCTGCCAGATTGTTAACAAACCACCGGCCATCAGGATCAAAAAAACAATGATCAAAATCCTGACATTAATTAAGCCTCTTAAACTCACAGAATCATCCGCCTTTTAAGCATTAATGTAACAAGGGCAACATGTCTTCAAATGGTTGTTGCGATACCAAATACATCATTGAGACGGATTTCACCTCACCATTGGCATCTAAACGACTATTCTCAATTGTCGCGGCTAACCAACCACCATTGACTTGTGATGCATCAATATCTTGCGGGCGGTCAGAACGGTTGAACAATTGTACCGCCGTCACATATAAATTGCCTTTTTGCCAGCTATTCATTGGCACCGTTTTGATTGCTGGGTTGTTAAATAACCCGGCAGCAATAGGGATGACATCTAACACCTTATATTGATGGCTATCAGGACGCTGAATATCTGGCGTTCTAACGATTTGCGCGGCATAGTTAGTCATATCTTGAAATACTGCTGATTGCTGCGCATCAGGAATGTAGTCACTTTGCTCTGCAGCTGTATCTTTATAGATAAAACGATTATCAAATGGTAACGGTTCGGGAAAATCGCGGTTGAAATTACGATAGAAGCGATTTTCACTGGTACGAATATTTTCACTATCAGTGGGCACATTCATAATTCTTGGGGTAATCAATAAAACAGTCTCGGTATCTTGTTCGGACTCAATACTTGATGTGAAAACACGTCCCAATAATGGAATTTCTGCCAACAGCGGCACTTTACGTTCACTACGATTTTTACTTGTACGAATCAAACCACCAACTGCCACAGTTAATTCGTCCATGGCCATAACCGTTCCAGTTAGCCTTGCGGTATCCACTGTATCGACAGGTAAATTACGAACATTTCCATCACCATCACCAACAGGAATTGTGCCACCACCGGGGTTTACCAATGAGTTTTCTTGCTCAATATCCAGCTCAACTGTGCCATCACCATTTATTCTCGGTGTAATTCTGAGAGTAATACCAATATCTTCCCTTGAAACATCAGCTTGCACGTATGCTGGTTGAATAATGTTGCCATTAGGTCCAGTCAAAGCAGGAAAGAAACTAAATCCTTGTGTTAACAAGGTTTCTTCACCAATAAATAACTCGGCAGGACGATGATTTGATGCAACCACCATTGGGTTAGATAAGACCCGAATTCGGTTGTTTTCCTCTAAAAACTCAATATTGGCGCGTAAACGACCGTTGAGAATCTCATAAACAAACGTGCCAGCATTACTAATTGAGTTATTACCCAAAATATTTGAGTTAATGAATTCACCATCATCTTTACGTTCAATTTCAAAGTTAAAAATTGAGTTAAAGTCTTCTCCTAGAATTACATTTAAAATTCGCATTTCTAACATCACTTGAGGGACGGGAATATCCATCCGATCAATTAATTTTTGGATACCCGTTAAGACCGATTTATCATCAGAACGAACGATAATCATATTGTGTTCGTTATTGACGGTGACAAAGATAGGCTGAGATTGAATCGTCGCTTGCTGGAGTGCTGATTGAGTGACATTTCTTTCACCGCTCATTTCCAAGGACTGCGCTATTTGCTCAATTTGATCTACCGTTAGGTCTGCAGAATCAATTGTTGAACCCGACTGTTCCAGTGTATTGCCAATACCACCGCGACTACTTCCCCGGCTATTACCGAATCCGCCGCTATTAAACGAACGACTATTTCTTACCGAAGAATTACCACTTCTGACATTTCCACCTCGTGAGCCAATACCGCCAGAAGAACCACTGCCATTAGATGCATTTGAAGCTGGCGGTAAGCCATATGACAAACGCACCCGTTGACCAAATAAATCCTCAATTGCTTGGGCAATTACTAAGACATTTGCATTCAGTAAACGAAATATCTCTATATTTTCGCTTTCTCTAACAATGAGATCCTGACTATATTCTTCACGCGTTAATAATCGATACGTATTGGTGTCTTCATCATAGCGATACCAAAGATCGCTGATTCGGCTTATTGATTTAACGGCATTTAAAATCGTTACATTCTTTAGGTGTATGGTTACTTTTCGATTTGCCGCAGCAGGTGTTGCAATGATGTTGCTATTACTCATTTCAGAGAGCGTGCGAATGACGTCATACATACTCGCATCATTAAACTCTACTTCCGAAATCCAAACATCCGTGCTTTCTATATTTACAGCACTGTTTTCAGCAAAAGCATTTGATGGTTCCGCATAAAGCTGAGGAGAGCTTGCGCTTAGTCCGGCAATAATCAATGCACTGATTAGTTTTTTATTTAAATTCATTTTTATCACTATCTTAAAACGCGGATCCGACCTAAGGTGCCGGTCTCAATGGTGACGCTTAAGCGCGTTATATCTGAGATACGAATAGCGCTCGCTGGTTTACTTGGGTCGATGTTGATTTCATCGCCCTCCCTCACCATGTATACCCCTCGCCCAGTCACCTCAAGCAAAGCGATTTGTTCACCAGTGTCTTTTTCTTTAATTAAGCCTTTTAGTCGCATTGTTGGGACTTTTGTATCTGGAACATCCCCAGGCATAAAGCCAAATGCATCACTGCCAATGTTTGATAATGTCCCAGCCTGCTCATACATCAACGCGCTAGGGGTAAATGGATCTCGAATTGAAACTTGAGAAGACTCACCTAGCCCCATTGGGTCATAAGCAAACGTGGGAAAGGTGATGATGATCATCATCAAAATTAAGTACTTTTTGGCAAACACGGCTTATCCTCCAGCCAATGCAAATAGGGCCTGAAAAAAGGCGTAGTAAACAAAGCCGACCATGCCGCCAATGACCAAAATCATCACGGGTTCAATCATCGCGGTAAGCCTTTTAATGGCGATCTCCAATAAGCTTTGGTAGTAAATACCCATTTCTTGGAGAATTTGGTCTAAAGAACCTGTTCGCTCGCCAATGGCAATCATTTGAATAACAAGTGGTGGCATTTTGGGGTGGGCGACACTCCCCGACAGATCTTTACCTGCGAAAACACTCTCGGAAGCTTTAAGCATTTTGTCTGCATAGGTTTTATTCACAATCAACTCTGAGGTGATCTTCAAAGCATCGAAAATCGTGATACCACTTCGCAACAAAATAGACATCGCCCAGGTAAATTGCGCCATTGAACCAAAGATGTTCATCCTGCCAAATACCGGTACTTCAAGCAGAAGTCGATCAAAAACGCGACGTCCCTTGTATGTCCGATTACTAATCAGCATGAGAATAATTGTGGCTATAGCGATGCCAATAATGACTAAGCCGTTTTCACGCAAAAATGCAGCAGTATCGATTAATGTCTGCGTAGACTCGGGCAAAGGTTTTCCTTGCCCTTGAAGGAAATCCGCAAATTTCGGAATGATAGCCACCACCATAAAAGTAGCAACGCCGATCGCAGCCAACACAACAATGACTGGATAAATCATGGCATTTATCATCTGTTTGCGAAGCTGGGATTTTTTCTCAAGGTGGACAGCCAAACGCTCCATGATGGCATCTAACTCACCGGTATTTTCACCAGCGACGACGAGGTTAATCGCAATATTGGTAAAGATATCTTCGTGCTTTCTGAGTGCATCTGAGAGTGATTTACCAGCTTGAATATCACGATGCATTTTTCGCACAACGTAATTTAGTCGTGGGTTTTCAATTTGGTTTTTGGATAGATCCAAGCATTCGGCTAATGGCAAACCCGCACGTAACATAAAAGCCATTTGTCGATAAAAGAATATTAAGGCGTCATTAGATACGGAGCGTTGTGTCGCGTACCAATCAGCAAAGCTCTCTTCTCCAAGAAATCCGCGTTGTCGACGTTCAGCGATATTTAGTACACGAAGCCCTTGATCCCGAAGTTTTTGAGCAACTTGATTAACGTTATCGGCTTGTAATTGACCCGAGCGCTCATCCCCAGTTGCAGTTAACACTTGATAGGCAAATAAAGGCATCTTAGTTGGCCTCTATCACTGCTAAGGATTTTACGGGGGCAACGTTTTGTACTTCTTCCAGGGTTGTTAGTCCTCGCAAGACTTTCTCGCACCCGTCTTGCCACATAAACTTAAGCTTATTACCTGCTTGATTCTCTAATGTTTCTTCATCAGCACCTTTAGCAACTAGCCGCGCTAACTTTTCGTCAAACCATAAGGTTTCAAATAAACCTAGGCGACCGCTAAAACCTTTACCCTGACAAACCGCACAGCCGATTGCATCAAACACTTCAACATCATCGGCTTGTCCTAATAACGCTAACTCGTGTTTAGTCGCTTGACGAGGCTTTGCACAGTTCTGACACAAACGACGCACTAAACGTTGGCCAATAACAGCGGTCATGGTTGAACCAATCAAGAACGGTTCACAACCAATATCGACCAAACGTGTGACAGCACTAATCGCATTATTGGTGTGTAATGTTGAAAAAACCATATGGCCAGTCATTGCCGCTTTTACAGCAACATCAGCAGTTTCGGTATCACGGATCTCACCAACCATCAACACGTCAGGATCGTGTCGAAGCAATGATCTCAATGCATCAGCAAAAGTAATTTTGGGGCCGGTTTGGATTTGTGAAACACCATCAATGACATACTCAATGGGGTTTTCAACCGTCATGATATTAATGTCGGGGGCATTAATTTCTTGTAATGCAGCAAATAAGGTTGTCGATTTACCACTTCCCGTTGGCCCCGTAAGCAAAATCATCCCGTAAGGCTGGTGAATTGCCTTACGAAACTCCTGCAAATCACTATCCAGAAAACCGAGATCTGTGAGTGTTAACGCCACGCTTTCCTGACCTAGCAATCGCATGGTGATCCGCTCACCTAATCGAGTTGGCGCTGTCGCCACACGTATATTGAATTCCAAGTCCACAGGTGGTGCTAGATAATACGAAAAGCCACCATCCTGTGGCATACGCTGTTCAGCAATATCTAATCCTGCCAGTACCTTAACGCGTGAAATTAAACCGGCGGCTGCAGATTGATCTGCTTCAATAGGGTAATCCACCAAACGACCATCAACGCGTAAACGTACTCTTAATCCATCCTCTTCTGTTTGCATATGAATATCAGAGCTGCGATTTAAATAGGCATCTCGAAAAATATTGTCCAAGAGGCTAATCAAGTCTGTATCAGGACTGTTGGCATCTGTCACTTGAGCTACTGCCGTATTTGACAAGTATTTTTTGATAAGCAGCCGTAATGATTCCGGATCACTCATTACCACTTTTACATGTTGACCAATGAGTCGCTCAGCAGCATCTAGCCCTGCGCGGTCGAATGGATCAGTGATAACTAAGTAATCTTCATTTGCCTGTGTCAGAACAAGTTGTTGTTTACGATTAATCAAACTGGCCGGCATTTTTTTACTCAGAGGTACATTAACTTGCCCCTGAGTGACATCCATAAACACCAATCCAGCCTGTTCAGCTACAGCTCTATATAAAGCAGATAATGGAATACGGTATTTTGCCAACACGCTAGCCAGTATTGGTTGTCGCTGACGGCGTGAAACAGCACGTAAAGCATCAATTGTGCTTTGTTCTAATAGACCGGTATCCAAACCAGCTTTGATGAGTTGTTCGTCAGTTACTGCCATAGCGAATTAACTCAAAGCGCCAGCACAAGTTCAGATTTAAGAAGTTGTGACATGCCCCGTAATGGCGCCACCTCAAGCTTTTCAATATTCATCCGAACGACCGTAACCTGATATGGGAGGTTATCTAGTCCATGGATAAAGCGTCTTAAAGACGGATAATCAGCATCAATTTCGAGGCGTTGCATTGGGCGATGAAACATTGAATTAGGTGCTAATTTGTTAATCCAACTAAATTCATAAGGCGGAATAAGTTCTTGCTTAGTTACGGGCTCTTTCGGTCGGCCATTTTTCTCAACAATACTGATTGGTTCAGCTTTAAAGACTTGATTGACACGAATACGAATACCACTGTCACGCGCTAACTCAGATATACGAACCCTCAACTCTTGTGAATCAATTGGCGCCAACTGCTCTTCAATTTGTTTAGCATTTTCTTTGATAGCGATTAATGCCTTTTCCAAGTCATCTAGTTCGGCATTAATTTCGGCGATACTTTCTCTGGGCTCCTCAGGAATTTCGAGTTTAGAAATTCGTGTCAGCGTGGCATCTTTTTGATTATTAAGTTTTTCTATTTCGGTGAGCCTTGGCTCAAATCGTAAAGACACATAACCACCGATTAACAAGACAATTAGAATCACAATGGCCAAGATTTTTTCACGCTGATTCAGCTGTTTGATAGTCATAGCGCTTCCTTAGGTTTAGCGGAAACATGGATAAGGCTCATAGAAACTGAAAACCCAGCCATATTCATCGGGCCAATTTTTTCCATGACCTGAATATCGCGAACATCCATACTCCACTGCGCTACGGCTAACTTCATGTTTTGTACAAACTCTTGAGCAGCACTTTCCGTGACAGCCCAAGCATCAACATTAAAATTATCAAGCTCAACCATCCCCGGTCTGTTTGGCTGTGGCGCTGCAGGTTGAATGCCAACTCGACGCCCCATTTCATCAATACGATTAACGATAATTTGTTCATTAACCGTATTTTGCAAAACGCCCAAAATAGCCTGAACAATCAATCTCCTATCGGGTAATTGCTCACCAAAAAAGCGTAAGCGTGCTTCCATACGTGTCTGACTTTCTTGCGTTGCAGCTAACTTTGCTTTTCGTACATCAATAGCCGCACGTTGTGCTTTTATACGTGCAATTGCTTCATCGAGAACTTTCGCCCGAGCATCTATCTCCGCTTTTTGTATAGAAACCTGCCGATGGTCGATGAACATGACTGTTTCGGCCACGAACACGATTAATAAAAATCCTGCCAAAACACTGGCAAATTGCACTTCTTGACGGTGCCATGTAGGTGGGAGTGGACCATTTGGACGAATGAGAGAAACTCGTCCACCGTGTTTTAATTTAAAAACATGATGTGCAGCAGCTAATGCACCGGGAGAAATTTGCTCAATATTCTGATCTGGCACTAAATTCACATCATGACCAATCGCGGCTGAGAATGTTGTTGCAAGCTCACTTGATTGACTTGCAGATGCAGCTAGATTAATAGCTGGATGCTGATGCGTGTTTTCAGCGTGATAAACCTCAAGACAAGCTTCTAGCATCGAAGCACTTCGGTTAATGAAGTACCTAACTGACTCAACTTTGTGTTGCTTATTAATTTTAGTAACGCTTGTAATTGGCGCCGTTACATCAATTAATAAGCTAGCTTTATCATTATTTCTCATCAGGCCAACACTATTGCCCGTCAAAGGCATCAGACCGATAAGTGATAAATGATGGGATGCTAATAAGGACTCCCAACGTTGAATTGATGAGGCATAAGTCGCTGTTACCAACCAATTCCAAACACCCGGCGCATCATCGACTTCGCCTTGTGCAGACCAGCCACACTGGACAACATCTTCTTCGCCACGCAACCATTCCTGTAGTACAAATAATGATTGGACTTGCTCTTGAGTTACATAGCCCATATCAAAAGCCAAATCGCCAAACCGTTTCAAAGAATTACGATCAGGTCTCACACCACCAATTGCTTGGGCTGCTTTTTTTTGTGCGTTTTGTATTTCACTTACTTGTTCAGATGTCAGTAAACCTCTGGCTTCCATTAATTGGCCTAACGTCCACTGAGACTGGTGTTGCATTAATAATGGCTCAACCTCCCACCGAACAAGCTCATGCATTTGTGGAATAGGTTTTGGTTTTTTAGGACTAACAGGTAGTTCAACAACCGTGCTCATTGCTGACGGTGTCAACACAACAACTTGTCGCCCTTCCCAACCATTTTGTCTTAAGTTGTGAACGACATCGGCAAATGCATCACTTGGATCAATCAGGTCTGACTCTGCACTAGCAACAACCCCAATGGTTTTTCCTTTACGATTAAAGACAGTCCCAGATATACGATGTGTGTCCCACTCACAAACCATAAGTTGTTTATTTCTAATCGCAGATAAACGCGTTTTGACTAATTCGATGATATTCATGGGATTATCCGAAACTCAAGCGGAGCGATGGTTTGACGGGGTAAGATGGTAATTACATAGCTGTCAGGTACACATGAAACAGGGCAATCTAATCGAAATAAATAACGGCCCATTGGTAAATTTCTATCAAAAATAACTTTCCTGGGTATACCAACACCAACGCTCGAAACTGGAAATGTAATATCAGTATCCGGTGAATTAGATAAGGACTCCGCTAAAAAGGCGGGGTTAACCAGAGTTCTTTCAAGGAAAGTTTTTACAGTAATTTCAGCTGACAACGCTTCCGTAATGGCGAATCTCAAATCAATTTCTGACTGATTGGTTTCACCACTTGGATATAACCAATCGTTCCCTGTAAGAAAATCACTGCCATCAATAGGCACTTCATCATTACCTGCATCAATATCAAAGCCATCGCTTTTCAAATGGATATTTGTCGCTTGAACAGCACTTAACGGCGGCGTCAGGCCGATGGTGTCAACTTCACTTATGCCAGTGGCTAATTGCCAGTTCCAGCCAAAATTAATATCCGCATCTTCGCCATTACCATAACCATCACGGAAACGTTTCACACCATCTTTGTCTGCATTTAATGAAATATAGGGCCCACGCCAGCCAGCACCAACACCTGTATCTGAATCTATCTGCCAAACTCTTAAATTAAATGCATCATCCGAGGCACAAGGTGACTTAAACTGATCTGGATCATCATCAGGATCTCCTAGTTCAATCAACTCTTTAATACACAGTGGCAACCGCCCCACATCGGCCACAAAGCCACTGAGTTCGGGACCACCGTTCACAGTTCGGGTCAGATCTCCAACGATGGCGCGCCGAATTAATTCAATACGTTTTTGCGTTTCTTCGTATTTCGCCTGACTTTCTAAATTTTCAGTAAATAAAAGCCCAGCTGAGGCCAATAACCCGATGAGAAACAAAACCAGTACAAGTTCCAATAAGGTAAAACCTTGCTGCATCAAGCATTTTTTTGAGTGGCTTGGGCGTGTTTCAGGCATCACTAATCACCGCAATAAACACAGCACTAAATCATCGCTGCCCTCGGCTGGCGCACAAAGATCATCATTAGCAAGATCTGAATAGTCACCACGTAGACTGTCTGGATCACCATTAGGACCGGTACTGACAATGCGTACAACATTAGCGGGTAGATTGTAATTGGCAGGAACAGATTCATTGGTAAGTGATTGGCAATCATATAAATCATCGTCAATGACCGCATAGGCGCCACTATTATTTAGGCAAGCAAAGTGTTGACTGTAATCAAGTTCAGGATCGAGCAATAAGTAAGGGTTCCCCCAGCCATCAGTTAAGCCTTCCAGACTTATATAGGAGCCATTCCAGCCTTTTTGTGTATCACGATTCCATAACAAGTTTGGGAAGTCAGCAGCAAAATAGGGGAAATCATTCAGCATATAAAGCGCATTACTGGCGATATCACGGCCAGCAGAATTCCTAAATGCTTCCTGGCACCATTTTTCCCAGTCGCTGCCATTAACCGTATCAGGGTTTTCAGGCAAATTAGGCTGATCTTGGTAAGCGAGATAATATTTAGCGGGGCCATCATCCGGATCAATAATCGTATTAAGTGAATACACACCGGTTCGGAAACTTCTACAAGGAAACTCACCTGTATCACGACGAAATTGCAGTAACGCTTTTTGCAATTCCACCATTTCTAGACGAGTGATGTTGTAACGCGCTTGTTCTTCATTACCATCAAAAGCATTAATGGCCGCGATAGCCAATACAGCTAATAAACTGATGACGAGTAATAACTCGATTAAGGTAAAGCCCGACGAACGTTGGCAAGCCAGATGATTCGTTTCACGATACCGGATAAACAATAAAAACCGCATTTACTTGTTCCCGTCTGCGTATATTGATGTTGCCAATCACGTCCTGTGTTTTGTCGCGATCAATGGTTAAAAACTGGTTCTGATAAATGGGGAGCACTTAGCACAACAAGCTCTTAAGAAATAAAGGGCGGGCATAACCCGCCCCTCATTTTTCAGTTTAAATCTACAAAGTTTGTAAATTAGTTCTGAGTTGCTGCCGCGATATTGGCATCGATAGTGTTACCTTCGGTGTCAATGAAGCCCAGCAGTCGTGGACGTGGCAGGAAATTATCTCGTACTAAAACACTGGTACCATTACCAAAACCAGTTGCGTTGTCAGCCTTTTCGCCACGTGCAAGAAGGAATAAGCCAACGTATCGGGCATAATTTTCTGCAGGGTTAACATTTACACTACTGTATGTTGGTGACTGAACAACGCCAGCCGCTGAGTCAACCGTGTTTTGTGCAGCGTCACCACCAAACCCTAATGCAAGAACCAAATTACAACGCTGTGTGCTTAACGCATCATTAATAGAGTTGATGACTAAAGGATCAGCTGTTGTTCCAGCCCATGTTGTATTAATGCTATTTGCTACATCACCAACAGAACAATCCATTGCCGCCCCATCTCTTGCTTCAGCTTGAGAAGCCAAAATGGAAATATATGCTGGAACACCCTCAACTGTATTTGTTCCTTGAATGCCCGTTGCAGCAAAATCACCATATTCGGTTTCAACCGCACCACCTGTTGTTGTTGGAGGGTTAGATCCTTCATTATGGGCACGGTTTGGTGCAACCCCATTTAACCCATCAGCACCACCAAAGACATGTTGAATCTCTTCCATACCAAAAGCGTCATCAAAATATTCTTCAAGGTCATAATTCAGAGTGTCGCTCATTGCAGTTGCAAGATTGAAACTACCTAAAATATTTTGTAATCCCTCAGGTATATAATCCGTTCCGCCGGCAGGAGTATCTGCATCAACAGGATCAGCAAGGTTATCCCACTGATCTGGGTAGGCCTGCGTCACTGCTTTAAACGCACGAACCCCTTGATCCATAACAGCAACAGTATGAGCAGCTTTAGCTGATTGAGCTTTGTCGCCAGTGCCGTCATAAGCAACCAATGCACCAGTCGCCAGAATCGCTAATAAGGTAATAACAACTAAAAGCTCAAGTAAGGTGAAACCTTTTTCTTTTGCTTGCAGTTTTTGACCTTTAGCGCGAAGTTTTTCATCTTTAATCATCGACATATCCGCTTTACGGAATTTGGCAATCGCCGATTTTATTTGTTGGATGTTCATATTATTTCTCTCTGGTTGATGCCGCAGCCGCCCCAAACAGCTTGTTGGTCACTCGTTTATTTAGGTTTTATTAAATTTGATGTGTCCCCAACACACTCAATTCGTCATCACAGTTTTTTGTTGTGCGGTAATCAGTGCTTTTTACGCAGCGATGGCATCGATGAATTACGCCGTTTGTGGCGTATCAATGACATACCGGTACTGCTTACCACAATGCAAAATGACTTCTTTTTGATGACGTTTGAGGATCCGTACCTCAACCCGAATATCCCCATAACCGTCATGTGCAAGGACATCATCCACCAGTTCCAGCAGCTTGGATTTGATCGGCTGTTGTTCAGCTTGGTTAATTGATGACATGTTGCAGATAACTCCCTTGGTTTCGGTGAAACAGATTTAACCAAACCGGGAAAACTTTCCCTATAGGAAGAATTCCCAAAATGTGTCCCAAATCACAAAACAGGAATTATTCCTAACTAAAGCCAAATATATTGCGGGGATTAAAACTAAGGAGATTTTTTAGATGTGTTTTCTAAATAAGCGAAAACAATAGAGAAAATGGGAATTTATTCCCGATAAAGAAAAGAAATACCTATTTGAAGTCATCCATGACTTATTTGCCAAATATCGCTATTGATAGTCCTTAATACCCAAATATTCATCTTGATAGACTTGCAGTTGCTGGATTAGCGGAAAGTAGCGTGTATCACGATCAACTAATAATGCACGCGTCATATGTTTCCAATACCAGTCCATCAATTCAGGGAATTGTCTTATTGCCTTTCCTAACTGTTCACTTGCAGCATTGTGTTGATCTGTTTTTACCAGCAAGTCGACTTGGGCATAAACCTCAATTTCACCAGGCAAAAAATGCATGAATTTTGTGTTCATCGCGAGCTTATCTTGGGCAACATCCTCGTTATTAGGTAATGCACGGACAATAATGACGTCAAAGAATGGGGCAAAAAGTGAGCTATCTCGTCTTTCTGCCAACATATAAAGAAAATCAATGGCTTCTTCATTTGTCATTTCACCGTTTCTACGATCGGTATACCACCCTTCTAACTCGTGATACTGCTTAATGACACCACCAATGATAAATATCGAAAAAACCAAAACACCCGCCGCCAGTGGTCTGCCCAACTTTATTGTGGGAAGTTGATAACTTCGGTTATCCCCCATACCAATAACTAAAGCGGCAATACCCAGGAAATAGCTATACCAGAGAGGATACTCAAGCAGGCTGTGTAGTGTTAAAACAGCGAGCGTAAATAAAATCCAGCCCCCTTCAGCTGTGAGTTTGACTTTGAATTGGCCCACAATCCAAAACCCAGCAAGTAAGAGCAAAGCAATACCAGCAAAGACACCATATTCAGCTAATAACTGAAAAATAATATTGTGAGCGTTATCGGCATATCCGGTTAGCCCCGGATATTGTTCTGTCAGTTGAAAGTTGTGCCAGCCAAAACCACCACTACCAACGCCTAACAGAGGGTTTGCAGTAAACATTTGCCATGCTTGTTGCAATAATAGTATGCGTGTGGACTCTCCAGTCGCAGCATTTACGACACGTTGTATCGGCGAACTATTTACCTCAGAAAGGATATTTGGAATGAGGTAATTGAGTATTAAAAATACTGGCAGGATCAAAAATATCCACCAATTACTATATGGTTTGTTTGTTAGATGGCGTAATAACAACGGTCCAAACAAAGCAAACGTGATCACATACAGTAATGCCATTCTTTGCCCTGTCAGAACCAGTCCTATTAACAAGATAATTATCGAAATTAGATAAACAGGGAGTTTTATGCGGTCAGTTTGTAACAAGAAGATTAGAGAGCCTACCGCCATCGCTAGATAAGTTGCTGCATGATTAACTTGACCAATGTTCGCTGCATAACCACCACGCACATGAGGTGAAATCCAACTGACGCTAACCCATTCATTAAGCTGTATAAGCATTAAAAAGGTGGTGAGCAAACCACCAATAAATATGGCCCAACTTAGAGCTGGTATCACAATAGTTTGATTGATATTTCTGCCTAATATCATCATGAAAGCAGCCCATAACAAAACAGCACCCGTTAAGAAGTAGTCTTGCCAATAGGTATGCATACCAACACTAAACTGCGTTAGTAAAATTAAAATTAATACGACTGGGAGTAATACACTTAGGGGAAGCTTTAAAGCTTGCCAACTTTTAGACGAAAGAAACCACACCAATGCAAGACTGCCAAACGCAATTGTTATCACTTCGGGGTAAAACGTAGATAACGGCTGTCTATGATGCCAAACCAAAAATGGTACAAAAACCATTGCTCCAAGAAATACGGTAGTTAATTTTTGTATAACTGAAAGTTCAGAGCGATCCGCTGATTGAATTGACATGGGTTAGAACACTTTAAGCTTTTAAAAGAGCTAGGGATGATAAGTGAACTCTTACCCATGAAACACTAGGAAATAATCCTGATTTTTCAGTCTGACATAAACTACATTCAATGCTAAATGGTTAAGAAGTTTTATTTAATCAATAGCTTAAATAGTTATAAAAAGAAACAAATATCTTACTTGCTAATAAAAATGAATTATTCCTATAGGTAAGTACGAATCAGCGGCTTATCATCAGCCTTAACTTCAATTCAGCTTAGTCTTTTACATAGATTAGAAGTTATCCCAGTGGTCAGCGATGGCCATTTTTGATAGCTGCGGGTGTTTTACTCGCAGCTTTTTTTTGCCATAAAAAAACCCGCCGAAGCGGGTCTCTTAAGTTCAGGTCGTTAGACTTAAAACATGCCGAGCTGCAATTGGGCAGCTTCTGACATCATATCTCGTGTCCAAGGTGGATCCCAAACAAGTTCAACATGGACTTTGTTGACGCCAGCGACAGTCCCTACTTTCCCTTCAATATCACCAGGAAACGATTGGGCAACTGGGCAGCCAGGCGCTGTTAAGGTCATTTTGATTACAACGTTGCCTGAATCACTGACATCAATGTTGTAGATCAGACCCAACTCATAAATATTTACTGGAATCTCAGGATCGTAGATGGTTTTAAGCATCTCGATCACATCATCCTTCAACTCATCCGCAGTTATCGGTTGTACAGCATTTTCGTTCATATACTTACTCTGTGGTGATCGAAATATCGTGATCACTGTCCATAGCAGCATGGGCAGTATGCCAAGACAAGGTGGCGCATTTTACGCGTGCCGGAAATTCTTTGACACCGCTCAGTACTTCAAGTTTGCCCAGCAAATTACGTTCTGTTGGTTCACCCGTCATGACTTTATGTACTTGCTCATAAATGGCATCAGCTTCAGCAACTGTTTTACCTTTTAAGGCTTCGGTCATTAATGAGGCAGACGCTTTAGAGATTGCACAACCACTGCCGGTAAAGCTGACATCAGCAATTTTGTCATCTTCCAACTTGAGGTAGACCACAAGCTTGTCACCGCATAATGGGTTATTTCCATGTGCAAAATGATTGGCGTCATCAATCTCACGGAAATTACGCGGATTTTTGTTGTGATCCATGATCACTTGTTGATAAAGGTCGCGTAAATCGCTCATCAGGCAAATAGCTCCTGTGTTTTGATAATGGCTTTAATCAGGGCATCGACATCTTCATCGTTGTTATAAAACGCAAATGAGGCGCGAGCCGTAGCAGGAATATCGTAAAACTCCATAACAGGCTGTGCACAATGATGACCCGTTCTAATTGCCACTCCGCGTTGGTCAAAGATAGTGCCGACATCATGAGGATGTACGCCATCAATCATGAATGACAATACCGAGGCTTTATCTTTAGCGGTACCAATGATTTCAACACCGGATAAGGCATTTACTTTCTCAGTGGCTAAAGCCAATAAGTGATGTTCTTGGGCAGCGATATTATCGATACCGATTGCCCACATATAATCAATCGCCGCACCTAAACCAATCGCACCAGCAATATGCGGTGTACCCGCTTCAAATTTGTATGGCAATTCGTTGTAGATAGTGTTTTCAAAGCTGACCGATAAGATCATATCGCCACCACCTTGGTAAGGCGGCATGGCATTTAATAACTCTTCACGACCATACAGAGCACCAATACCAGTTGGTGCAAACATTTTATGACCGGAAAAAACATAAAAGTCACAATCTAAATCTTGCACATCAACATGCATATGCGGCACAGCCTGAGCACCGTCAATAAGGCTAGCAATACCTTTCGCACGGGCTTTAGCAACCATGTCTTTAACAGGGTTTACCGTACCTAAAGCGTTTGATACCTGTCCTACTGCCAACAATTTGGTTTTATTGGTTAGTAACTCATCAAAGTTAGTTAAATCCAACTCACCCGATTGTGTCATTGGGATGACTTTGAGTTTAGCGCCCGTTTGTTCACATAGCATTTGCCAAGGCACAATATTCGCGTGGTGCTCTAAGTGAGAAATCAGGATTTCATCCCCAGCACTTAAAATCGGTCGCAAATAACTCTGAGCCACTAAGTTAACAGCTTCTGTGGCACCACGAGTAAAGATAATTTCTTTATCGGAATGTGCGTGTAAAAACTGACGAACTTTACTGCGTGCCAGTTCATAAGCATCTGTAGCCCGCTGGCTTAACTTGTGAACACCGCGATGAATATTGGCGTTATCATGATGATAATATTCATTAATTTTATCAATCACTTGCAGTGGCTTTTGACTGCTCGCCGCATTATCAAGATAAACCAACGGATGACCGTTAACTTCCTGATGCAAGATAGGAAAGTCAGCGCGTATCGCTTGTAAATTCAATGCAGACATAAACCTCAACTTCTTGGTAAACGCTGTTCAATAACTTTGGTAATCGCATCCCGGATAGTTTTATCTTCGATGCGTTGAATAACATCAGCTGCAAATGCAAAAGTCAGCAAACTACGTGCACTGGTTTCAGTTAAACCACGTGAACGTAAGAAAAATAATGCTGCTTCATCAATCTGACCTACCGCACTACCATGGCCGCATTTGACGTCATCGGCATAGATTTCCATTTCTGGTTTGGTGTCAATTTCGCACCCACGTGACAGCAACAGATTTTGATTCGCTTGGTTGGCGTCTGTTTTTTGTGCATCTTTATAAACGATAACTTTACCGTTAAAGACCGCATGGCTTCTACCATCCATAACACCTTTATATAGCTCTTCACTGGTGGTATTTGGCACACTGTGATCGATACGCGTGTGGTTATCTACATGCTGTTCGCCATCAACCAGATATAAACCATTCATGGTGACATGGGCTTGCTCACCTGAAATCTTGCTGTGAACATCATTGCGTGCCAATTGTGCCCCTAATGACACATTATGGTTATGCCATTGGCTTGATGCAGCTTGGTTAGCCGCCATGGTCGCCACATGAAAATGATTTAAAGATTCACGCTGTAATTTGTAATGAAACAGTTCTGCTGAGTCTGCCAAATCAATTTCAGTGACAACATTGGTTAAACCAGCATCGCCCTCTTTACTCGCATAAATCTCAATAAAGCTAGCTTGGGCAGATTCTTCAAGTACGACAACATTACGTAAATGAACCGCTAAATCTTTGGTTGCACCAGAATTCATTACCAACAATTCAATTGGCTTTTTCAATTTGACGCCGGCAGCAACATGTATGAAAACACCTTCACTCATCAACATGGTGTTGAGCGCGTTAAAGCCGGTTTTTTCAATATCAATTTGCTGATTCAAGTATTTAGCTGAAGTTTCCAAAGACTGTGACAATGGTTTAACTGTCACGCCTTCAGGCAAGCCATTTAAACTTGAAGCCGTAAAATCGACATGGCCATCAACAATCACTAATTGATAAGCATCGGTTAACAACTGCCAATCACTCACCACAACCTGACCAGGCTGAGTAACATCGTGATTAAACGATTGCTGGGTCAGTTGCCAAAGGCTAGTGTATTTCCAGTCTTCATCTTTCTTGCTCGGCAAACCTTTCAAGGCAAACTGTTGTTGTCCTTGTTTACGTAGGCGCCGCCAAGTTTCGTCTGTCAGACCATTTTCCCAGCGCATTTCTGCAACTGAAGAAAAGTCTGTATGAAATTCGGTTAACTGCTTCATGCTGGCTGACCTGCTTCATCTTTAACCCAGCTATAACCTGATTTTTCGAGTTCTTTAGCTAAGTTTTTGTCGCCAGACTTAACGATTCGACCTTCAGACAATACATGAACAACATCAGGCACGATGTAATCCAGTAAACGCTGATAATGCGTGATCATGACAATAGAACGATCTTCTGCACGCAGAGCATTAACCCCTTCAGAGACTATACGAAGCGCATCAATATCTAGACCTGAGTCGGTTTCATCCAAAATAGCGAGTGATGGCTCAAGTAACGCCATTTGTAAAATCTCGTTTCGTTTTTTCTCACCACCTGAGAAGCCTTCGTTAACACTGCGGTGCAGGAATTGCTCATCCATTTTGACCAGTTCCATCTTGCTACGAACCAATGTCAAAAAGTCGATAGCATCTACTTCATCCAGACCTTGGTATTTACGAACAGCGTTTAATGCCGCTTTCAATAAGTAAATATTGCTAACACCTGGGATCTCAACAGGATATTGGAATGCCAAAAACACGCCACGCTGGGCACGTTCTTCTGGTTCCAGCTCTAACAGGTTTTCACCTTTGTAGATGATTTCACCTTCGGTGATTTCATAACCTTCACGGCCAGCTAAAACGTTAGATAAAGTACTTTTACCAGCACCATTTGGTCCCATAATGGCGTGAACTTCACCAGCATTGACCGTCAGGTTAATACCACGCAGAATTTCTTTGCCATCAACATTCGCGTGTAAGTTTTTGATTTCCAGCATTTTCATATTCTTTAACTCTTAAATTCGTATTTGTGTGTGCGTGGTGTGGTTAACCAACAGAGCCTTCTAATGACAGGCCAAGCAGGTTTTGTGCTTCGACGGCAAATTCCATCGGCAATTCACGAATAACCTGTTTACAAAAACCATTAACAATCATCGAAACCGCATCTTCAACGTCCAAACCACGTTGTTTGCAGTAGAACAATTGGTCTTCACTAATTTTCGATGTTGAAGCCTCATGCTCAACTTGTGCCGTTGGGTTTTTCACCTCGATATAAGGGAATGTATGTGCTGCACACTTATCGCCCATCAACAATGAGTCACACTCTGTATAGTTACGCGCATTCTCTGCGTTAGGGCCAACACGAACCAAACCACGATAGGCATTTGATGAGCGACCTGCAGAAATACCTTTAGAGATGATGGTTGAACTGGTGTTTTTACCCAGATGAATCATCTTGGTACCCGTATCAGCCTGCTGCATGTTGTTAGTCACAGCAACTGAATAAAACTCACCAACCGAGTTGTCGCCTTGTAAAACAACACTTGGGTATTTCCAAGTGATCGCTGAACCAGTTTCAACCTGCGTCCATGACACTTTTGAACTTTCACCACGGCATGCGGCACGTTTGGTTACAAAGTTGTAGATACCACCTTTACCGTTTTCATCACCTGGATACCAGTTTTGTACGGTTGAGTACTTAATCTCAGCACGATCCATAGCGACCAACTCAACTACCGCAGCGTGTAATTGATTTTCATCACGCATTGGTGCAGTACAGCCCTCCAAGTAGCTAACATAGCTGTCGTCATCAGCAATAATTAAGGTACGTTCAAACTGCCCGGTATTTGCCGCATTAATTCGGAAATATGTTGATAATTCCATTGGGCAACGAACGCCTTTTGGAATATATACAAACGAACCATCAGTAAATACTGCACAGTTTAATGCCGCGTAGTAGTTATCTTTGTATGGCACCACACTGCCTAGGTATTTCTTAACCAGTTCTGGATGTTCATGAACCGCTTCAGAAATCGGCATAAATAAAATGCCTTCTTTGGCTAAAGTATCTTTGAAAGTATTTGATACCGATACACTGTCAAAAACAGCATCAACGGCAACACCCGCCAAACGTGCACGCTCATCCAGTGGCACACCTAATTTTTCATAGGTTTTCAGCAGTTCTGGATCTACTTCATCTAGGCTTTTAGGACCATCCGTTTTTTTCTTCGGTGCACTGTAATAGCTAACCGCTTGATAGTCGATTTCAGGATAATTGACGTGTGCCCACTCTGGCGTTTCAAGTGTTAGCCAGTATTCATAAGCTTTTAAACGAAATTCCAGCATAAATTCTGGCTCGTTTTTGATTGCTGAGATCTGGCGAATCACATCTTCGTTTAAACCGGGTGGCAAACTTTCTGCTTCAATATCCGTGAAAAAGCCCGCTTTATATTCACGACCAGTGATCGCTTCTAGTTGTTGTGTTTGGGTTTGTTCAGTCATGATGACCACCATCCTGTAACGTAACTTGTGTCGTCTTAAAAGACGGATAAAACTGTATCGGTCGCACATCACTTAGCGCTTGAGGCACGGTCATATCAGACAACTTGACCTCATCTAATGCGTGAAAAACGGCATTATTAATTTGCGTCCAGTTTGTCTGCACCGCACAGTGTGTTTCTTGCTCACAGTGACTATGATCACTAACACACTCTGTCAACGCGATAGGCCCTTCAATCGCTGTGATGATCTCGGCTACCGAAATTTTTTGTGGATCGCGACTCAGGCTATAACCACCCTGTGCGCCACGTTCTGAATTTAATAAACCACCAGCTGATAAAGCTTTTAAGACTTTACGTACTGTTGGTAATGGCATTTGCACAGCATCAGCCAAGGTATGTGCACTGTGCTGCAATTGTTGATTGGCAGAGAGATAACTCATCAGCACGATGCCGTAATCTGTTAGTTTTCCCATGCGCAGCATATGTTGCCCTCCAATTGGTACCATTATAGTATCAATTGACTGAATAACCAAGTGTAATAGTCAGTTATTCAGACAGAAGCAGCCTGTAAAGCAGTAAAAAATATGCGACAATCTTGCGTCGTGAACTTCGTAGTCTTTACGATTACTAACTGATGCAAACTTTATTCTTATAATTACTGAGAGTTATCAGACAATGAAATTGAAACTTATCGCTTTTTTACCCTTGTTATTCGGAGCAAATGTAATGGCACAAGCCAAACTCGATTCAGATCAGCAAAAACTCAGCTACATTTTTGGTATTCAAGTCGGACAAAATATGAAGTCTGAAGGTGTTGAATTAGATATCGATGCGTTTGCTGCCGGTGTACAAGACATGCTTGATGGAAAACAGCCACAGCTGGATCAAGCAACTGCTGAAAAAGTCATCAGTGAGTTTCAACAAAAGAAATCTCAAGAACTGGCTGAAATCATGAACAAAAAGCAGTCTGAGTCTAAAGCTTTCATGGAAGCTAACGCTAAAAACCCTAATGTTAAAACAACTGAAAGCGGTATCCAATACGAAATCATCGAAGCCGGTGATGGTGCAACACCAACAGCTGAGGATACTGTTATTGCCCACTACGAAGGTACTTTGATTGACGGTACAAAATTTGACAGTTCATATGACCGTGGTGAACCAGCAACCTTCCCAGTTGGCGGTGTTATTCGTGGTTGGCAAGAAGTGTTACAAATGATGAAAGAAGGTGCTAAATGGCGCGTCGTTATTCCAGGTAACCTGGCATACGGCCCACAAGGCGCTGGCGACAAAATCGGTCCAAACGAAACATTGGTATTCGATATTGAGTTAGTTGCGATTACTAAGTAATTAAATCTCGTCAATATTTGAATAAAGCCGCCCCGTGCAAGCTGGGCGGTTTTTTTATGCCTGCAAAAGCGCCTGTAGATATAACCAGTCAAAATGCGGACCGGGATCCGTTTTTCTACCCGGCGCGATGTGCTCATGACCCGTAATACGTTCAACACTCAAATGCGGATACGTTTCTAGAAGAGCCAAAATAACTTGGCTTAACTGTTGATACTGCGCTTCGGTAAATGGACTAAAGTCATCCCCTTCCATCTCAATACCAACAGTAAAGTCATTACATCGTTCACGACCATCCCATGAAGATTGGCCCGCATGCCATGCCCGTTGATGAAATGGTACAAACTGCTGAATATGGCCATCACGACGAATCAATAGGTGTGACGACACTTTTAAATCCGCAATCTCTGCAAAATAAGGATGAGCGTTACGATCAAGACGATTTAAAAATAAGTCGGCGATCCAGCTTCCACCATATTGTTGCGGTGGCAAAGAAATATTATGAATAACGATACCGCTAATATCATAAGCATTCGGTCGCTCATCAAAGTTTGGTGATGGCAATTGTTCAGCGTGACTCAACAAACCATTTTGACGATTAATATTCACCCTATCTCCACTTGTTAAAACCTTTGTGAATAGATTATCAAACGCCAAGCAGTTACCCTATGCTGATTTACAAAAGAATTTGTCATGCCAATGATCAACCCAATCCCAGCAGAGTTTATTCAATCACAAGTCAGACTGGCGCTATTAGAAGATGTCGGCCAGCAAGATCTCACTGCAGATTTAATACCGCTAGATAGCGTTGCACATGCCAAATTAATTAGTCGCGAGGCCGGGGTTCTATGTGGCAGTGATTGGTTAACTACTGTGTTTAAATCATTAGATCAAAGCATTGAAATAACTTGGTTCAAACAAGACGGTGATGTTTTAGCCGCCAACGATACAATCTGTGAAATCAAAGGGAGTGCTCGGCATATTTTGACAGGTGAACGCACGGCATTAAATTTCTTGCAAACCCTATCCGCGACAGCAAGCATAACCCGTCAATATGCAGATGCATTGAGTGACCTACCCGTTGCGTTATTAGATACCAGAAAAACACTTCCAGGCTACCGTATGGCGCAAAAATACGCTGTTCGTTGTGGCGGCGGCGTAAACCATCGTTTTGGTTTATTTGATGCTATTTTGATTAAAGAAAATCATATCCAAGCGGCAGGCAATATTGGCGCAGCAGTGTTAATGGCCCGTAATCTTCATCCGGGCATTTCTATTGAGGTTGAGGTTGAAAGCCTTGATGAATTAGCGCAAGCATTAGCTGCCCAAGCAGATATTATTTTGTTGGATAATTTTTCAATTGAAATGCTTCGTCAAGCCGTATCCACCAATCAATCTCAGGCTTTACTTGAAGCATCAGGCGGGATCAGTCTGGACAATATTCGAACTATTGCCGAGACTGGTGTCGATCGCATTTCTGTTGGCGCATTAACAAAAGACATTCGTGCGCTGGATTTGTCGTTACGATTTATTTAATCAAAACCGATTTGCCAAATTTCTTCATTTGCCTCAACGATTTCACCTGTTGTGGCATTAATTTCAACATTCATTTCTCGGCCATCAGTCGTGTCGATATCGAACTCGTAAACTGCAGTACCATCTGACTCGATTTCATAGTCCACTTCACGAATAATCCCGGGATACGTTTTTAATGCGATTTTCCCGGCAGCTTTTTCACCGATTTTTACTTTAGATTTAAAAATTGGTGCGTTAGGGTTTTGAACTTTTTGTTCGACTTCCCATACTTCGCCAGTGGCTTGCACACACTCGATATCCCAATCCAAACCACCGTCACCTCTTACATCAAACTCATAAACGTACATACCATCTTCGAGTTTCTTTTCAACTTTGACGATTTGTCCGGGCTTTTCTAGTAATACACCCTGCATACAAATCTCAAAACTATCCTTAGTTTTATCAAACGCTTCAGCCTGAACTGATGTCGTAGCCAGTAAAGCCAATATCACTGCCTGCATTTTAATCCCTGTCTTAATCTAGTTTGTTACATAAAAAAGAGGCCGCTTTCGCGGCCTCTTAGAGTTACTTTACAGTGTTAGCTTGAAGCCAATCCAACCTGCACGAGGTGCACCTGGACCAACAAAGCGTGGGTTTTCAAGATCTTCCAAACCTGCTTCGCCTGGTTCACCGTATAGACCAAATGACTCATATTCATGGTCAAATACATTGTCTACGCGACCAAACAATTCGAAGTTCTTAGTGATTTTGTAACGACCATGCAAGTTAAACACAGTGTAACCTTCGATTTTCTTATCAACATTCGCTTCATCACCACGGAAATATTGGCTTGAGCGATAGCTAGCTGTCGTACCTAAAGACACTTTTTCATTAAAGGCATAATCAAAGCCGATATTGATGTTGTGCTCTGGCAAGTTAGGTAAACGATCACCTTTGCTAACATTGAAGATCACATCTTCTTCGTCTACTTCACGGCTATATGAGAAATCATCTTCAAATGCAGCACGAATGTAGGCGTAATGTGCAAACCAGCTAAACTTATTAACCAGACCATTTGCACTCAATTCCAAACCGGTACGTGAGGTTTTATCAATGTTATCGAAAACACCTTTGTTTAAGACTGGAGAATCTTCATCTGCATCGTTAAAGAAGAATAAATCGTCTTCCAATTCTGTATAGAAAACACCCGCAGACCAGTTAATACCGTTATGGAAACCACGTAAACCTGTTTCAATTGTCTTGGCAACAACATCATCAAGCGGTGGATCAGCTAAGAAAGCATTAGGATATGCACAGGCATTTTCACCACCTTCAGCACAAGTGAGTTCTGATGGTGTTGGTGCACGGTTAGATTCACTATAACTTGCATAAGTAGTGAGGTTTTCTGCTAAAGCATATGTCAAACCAACACTTGGGTTAAAGCGTTTGAAATCGTGTGTATTGCCGCTTTCATTAAGATCTTGTGTTCCAGCTTTACTGGTGCCTGAAATATCGATGGCGATCCAGTTATAGCGACCACCAACTGTTAAGTCCAAACGGTCAGTTAAGCTATGAGTATTGGTGAAGAAAATGCTGTAAGTATCGGTATCAACTTTACCATTAACCTGTTCATCTAAAAGAAATACGCCAGTACCTTGAGTGCCACGACTTTCTGTTAAATATGCAATTTCTGAACTAGCGGTGTAATCAACTTTTGATTTGTCATACGAGACGCCAACCGTTAACTGGTTTGGTTTGCCAAATAAGTCGTTGAATGATGTTGTTTGTAAACCGAAACCAAAGCTATCCTGATCAGTTTGGCTTTGATTGTTAAGACCTAAACCTTCGATTTCATCATCTTCAACTTCTACATCAAAGTTAGGATTATTGAAATCAGCAACGTTTATATTGCCGACGCTGGTGCGAACGAAACCATCATCGTCAACAAAGAAACCTCCGCCATCGGCTTCAAATTCGCCGCCGTCACCATTAAATGAGCTACGGTCACTCTTACGGTAATAAGTGTTCGCTGCTAATAAGGTAGATTCATTAAGCCAATGTGTACCATTTAAGGTAAACATACGCATTTCGTTTTGTGTGTTATCTGGATGGGTAAAGACTGAATTTCTGTCTTGTGCAATCAACTCAACGGGGGCTGCACCGTTACCATTCAAATCACTATCAACTGCAGTGATACCAAAATCTAAAGTGGTATCTTCGTTTGCATAGCTTAAGTTTGTAAAGAATTGCTCAACACGTGATGGAGAGTAGTCACGCCAGCCATCCTCTTTGGTAATCGAACCTGTCACAAAGTAAGCAAAGTTACCATCACTACCGCCACTTTCGATCGTGCCTGAATCACGACCAAATGAGCCAGTGTAGGCTTCTAAACTATGGCCAGGATTGGTAAAACCATTTTTGGTTTTAATAGACAGCGCACCACCTAGGGTGTTTAAACCAAACACTGGGTTTGAGCCTGAAACTAAGTCCATACTGGCAATGGCTGATTCTGGCAACAATTCAAAGTTAATTGCATCACCAAAAGGTTCGTTAACACGAACGCCATCCATGTAAACAGATAAACCTTGGGCACTACCCACCAATGGTGAAGCAGTAAAACCACGGTAATTTAAATTAGGTTGGAACGGATTATTTTGTGCAGCACTAATATTTACGCTGCCCATGGTGCGATTCATTAAGTCAGAAATATCTAAGCTCTGAATACGCTCAATATCATCGGCACTTGCAGATTGTGTTTTGGTTGGAATTTTATCTGCTTCTAAGCCAACGCCACCAATTGGTGTAGTGCTGATAACTTCAATGTTAGACAGTTCAACACTTTCTTCAGCGTGTGCAGCCATAGATGCACTCAACGCCGACATCAATAACGCAGGCAAAACCCTACGCCGAAACGGAATAGCCATACTCTCTCCCAGTTATAATTGTTTTGTTATCTTTAGCTTTTAAAAATAAGCTGTTGGGATGCTAGCATGGCCTTATATGCCAAGGGATTAGGAAAAATTCCTATTTTGAAGTAACGCTCCTTAACTATTGATTTTATTAATTAAACCAAGCTAACTGACCATGAAGTTGCACCACCTCACCAATGATCAATAATGTCGGTGCGACGGGCTGTTCACGCTCTGCGAGTTCAGGTAAATCGGCGATAGTTGAAACCCATACTTTTTGATGTTCGGTTGTCCCCTGTTGAACTAAAGCTGCAGGCATATCAGGCGACATGCCATGTGCCTGTAATTGTTTACTAAGTTCAGGGAGACCGGCTAAGCCCATATAAACAACCACAGTTTGTCTTGGTTGTACTAAGGCAGGCCAGTTCAAGACCAACTCACCTTCTTTGAGCTGTCCCGTTACAAAAATACAACTTTGCGAATAGTCACGATGAGTTAATGGAATACCCGCATAACATGCGCACCCCGAGGCAGCCGTAATACCTGGCACCACCTGAAAAGGAATATTGTGATCAGCTAATGTGGCAATTTCTTCACCACCACGACCAAAGATAAATGGATCACCGCCTTTTAGACGTAATACCCGTTTACCTTGCTGGGCATGTTCAAGTAAAAGCTGATTAATTTCATCCTGACGTTTAAAGTGCCAGCTACGTTGTTTACCCACATAAACTAAGTCGGCTTCTTTTCTTACTAAATCCAATACTTCTTTACTGACCAATCGATCATAAAAGACAACGTCAGCTTGTTGCATTAGACGCAAAGCTTTAAATGTCAGCAGATCAGGATCACCGGGACCAGCACCTACTAAATAAACTTCGCCTTGTGAAAATTCGTCAGGGTTATCAATCTCAATAAGTTTTTTTAACGTTTCTTCTGCTAAGGCATCACGGCCTGCTAGAACATGATCAGCAACTGGGCCTTGAAGGACAGACTCCCAAAAACGACGACGCTGGCTTAATTTTTTAAATTTATCTTTTACCGCCTGACGATATTCCCCCATTAAATTACCCAGACGGCTATAACTTGGTGGAATAAGCGTTTCTAAACGTGCGCGTAGTTGTCTAGCCAATATCGGTGACTGACCACCGCTAGATACCGCAACGACGATAGGTGAACGATCTAAGATTGAGGCTAAGATAAAGTCACACATTGTCGGCTCATCAGCGACATTAACTGGAATACGACGTTTTTTCGCAGCCTGATATACAGCATGATTAACCGAATTATCATCGGTTGCAGCAATGACTAACACCTGTGCATATAGATAATCAGGACCAAAATTGGCTTTTAACCATTGAACCCGACCAGAGTTTTCTGGGGCACCCAACAGTTGTTGTGTCATAAGAGATATTTCTGGCGAAATAATGGTTACTTTTGCTTGCGCTTTAAGCAATAAAGCTGCTTTTCTAGCCGCGATATCACCGCCACCAACCACCAAACAACTGCCTCGTTTGAGGTCGATAAAAATTGGTAAAAACTCCATTATGGAACTATCTCTCTAAAGGCACCGCAAGTGCTTGTAATACATAACCATCAGATAGATTTTGTACAACTGCCACCACCGTTAATGACGTTTGTTGCCAATCATCTGCCAAACTAATCTCTTGTTGAATATTTGTACTGCCATCAGTTGCTAAATCGAATGGCCCTAGCCATGTGCGAACTAAGTTCTGATGATTAAAGTCCCGCCCTGCATTATCACCACCTCGGACTTCACTAAACACATCATCTTCGGTCACAGCTAAATAAAGTTTACTGAACTCACGGTTCTCTTCGCCTCGAAGCTGCAATGAGACATCGACTATTAAATTATCAGATGTTTTTTGTTCAATATTCAGTGAAATATCTGCTTCAGATTTGTAATGATTTAAAAAGCCAACCACATCAATTAATTGCTCTTCCCAGCTATGAACTGTCTCCCCACTCACTACGAGTTCAGGGGTAAAGATATTTTCATAACGGTTTAGATGCGCTAACTGAATTTGTCTTTCACTGAACGTTGGCTTTGCAAATTTATCAACCCAGCCTTTTTTGCTATTGAGGTAATCAATATGAAACGTTAGAACAATAAGTTCATCATCTGTAATACCTTTTTCCGGCAAATGATTAACGTAATGTTCCGCAGCAGGACATAAGCCACACCCTTCAGAAACAAACATTTCAAGTAACGCCGTATGATGGTCGGTCGATTTTGCTTGCCACTCTTGAGCAATAGCACCCAATGGTGAAGCAAGTAATAGAATCAGTATTGTGTTTTGTAGAATTTGCATTGCATTGCTCCCAAAACCTTAACTGATACGTTCGACAATATTAAATATCAGTTTTACTGCCACTAGCGTCAGTTATCAACGCCAACTCTCTTAATACCGCCGTTGCATAACTCCCCGGAGGTAAATCAAAAGCAATGGTCAAGCTATCATCATCCGAAAACTCCCAAGTGAAATTTTCTGGAAATAATCTTAATGCACGTCGTTCATGGCTTAAACCAAGTCCTTCGAGTGATGTTTGCCATTGAGACCAGTCAGCTAGAACTTCATTTTCTAGAGCTAAACTTTGCAATTTATTCGGCGCTTCACCTTTACCCCAAAGAGGGCCTGTTGGGTGAATATCCATTTCTAACAGTCGTTTTTCAATAACATCATCTGCCGCTTCAGCTAAGAAGTAACTCGCACGAGTACCACTTAACAGCATGATATCGCCAGCCAATGCCTGATTCCAATTTTGCTGTTTGATACGCTCAGATAACACCAAGTTATAAAGCCAACTTCGCGCTGCCGAAATAATCATACTACGCTGATTTTTCTTCTGCGGTGCAGGACCACCATTAAACCAATCGTTAGCTTTAACAAGGTTTAATCCTTGTCTACCAAAGCGCTGCTCCGCAAAGTAATTTGGCACACCATACTTTGCGACCCGCTCAAGATTGGCTTGCCAAAGGGCTTTATCACCCTGAATCTGCGTCAGACGTAATTTAAATTGATTACCGCCCAAGGCACCTCGTTTTAACTTTTTACTATGGCGAACTTTCTTGAGGATAGTGAGTTCTGGACCTTCAATCTGAGACCAGTCTGGCTCAGGTAAGCCTTGCAAGTTAACGCTAAACCATTGGCAGGTAACGGCATGACGGTCTTTTAACCCGGCATACCCAACGGCAACTGGCGAAACGTTAGCAAATCTTGCGATTTGCTGGGATAACCAGTCAGTGTTGGTACCAATTTTTTGTACATACAACCAGACATGACTGCCCACACCTTCTGGTGTAAATGGCAATTGCTCAGCAACATGAAAATCGGCTTCAGTTGCACGAATGGTTGCCTGACAACCAGCAATATCGGCAACTCGGTGGAGCTGGCTAAAATCCATCATTAATAACTACGATCCCGTTCCAATAACACAACGGCATGCGCAGCAATACCCTCTTCACGCCCGGTAAAACCAAGTTTTTCAGTAGTCGTTGCTTTAATGTTAATTGCACTTACTTCGGTACGAATATCTTCTGCAAGCAATTCACGCATTTGTGGAATATACGGCGATAGTTTTGGGTTTTGCGCAACGACAGTACTGTCAATATTGACAATTTGCCAGCCCAAATGATGAATATCGGCAACAACACGACGTAATAAAATTCGGCTATCAATACCAGCATAAGCATGGTCTGTATCCGGAAAATGATGACCGACGTCCCATAGACCAGCGGCACCTAAAATAGCATCACAAATAGCATGGATCAGCACATCACCATCCGAGTGAGCTTCAAGCCCCATAGGATGTGGAATGTTAACGCCACCAATAATTAGCTTTGGGCCTTCCTTAAAACGATGTACATCGTAACCATGACCGACTCTCATTCACACTCTCCACGTTGCTGTTGCAAATATAATGCTGCCAACGCTAAGTCTTGTGGCAGAGTAATTTTTAAATTATCGGCATGTCCCTCTACCATCTTAGGTTGATAACCTGCATATTCAATCGCACTTGCTTCATCCGTGACTTTACATTGCGCCTGACGTGTATGTTCAAGGGCATTTCGCAAATTATCTAGCCTAAACATCTGTGGCGTTGCAGCTCGCCAGAGATTATCACGACTAACGGTTTCGATAATGCGATTTTGACTATCTACCCGTTTAACAGTTTCAGTAACGGGTATACCCAATATGCCGCCAACAGCATCATGTGACAGTGTACTCAACATCAAATCAATATCTTCATGTCTTAGACATGGGCGTGCAGCATCGTGCACCAATACCCAAGGATCATCATGAGTTATGGTATTGAGAAGATTCAGTGCGCTTAATACCGAGTCTGAGCGCTCGGCACCACCAGTCGCACAATGGATTGGCCATTCTTGTGGAATTGGCAGTGATTGCCAGTAAGGATCGTCATCAGCAATGGACACTACCACACCTGAAATTTTGGGGTGGCTCGCCAGACGCTCAAGCGTATGCATAATAACGGGTCTATCATGCAGTTGGAGATATTGCTTTGGTCGATTTGCCCGCATTCGGCTGCCATTGCCGGCAGCCGGAACGATTGCCCAGACTTGTTCAGTCATTCGTTTGCGGTTCGATTACATGAAAGAAGGTTTCATCCGGCTTGATCATACCGAGCTCACTACGAGCACGTTCTTCAAGCGCATCAAGACCACTCTTTAAATCGGCTACTTCTGCTGCTAAAACAGCATTTCGCTCTTCCAGTTTTTCATTATCTTGGCGCTGTTTTTCAACAGCATAATGCAAACGGAGTAATGACGGCAGACCGTCATGGCTTAGCCAGAGACGATACTGCAGAACCACCATAATAGCGATCAGCAAGATCATCACTGGCTTCATAGCCTAACCTGCATTAACGTTGGAAAGCTTTCATGCCTGGATAGTAAGCATTGCTACCCAGTTCAGCTTCAATACGCAGTAATTGGTTATATTTCGCAACACGATCAGAACGTGACAGTGAACCTGTTTTGATCTGACCGCACTGGCTTGCAACCGCTAAATCTGCAATAAAGGTATCTTCAGTTTCACCACTACGGTGAGACATGATGGCACCGTATTTAGCAGCAGCAGCCATGGTTAATGCGTTCTGGGTTTCAGTCAGCGTACCGATTTGGTTCAGCTTGATCAGAATGGCATTAGCAATGTTTTGATCGATACCTTTCTTCAAGATTTCTGTGTTTGTTACAAACAAGTCGTCACCGACCAATTGCACATTAGAACCGATTTTGTCAGTCAGGTATTTCCAGCCAGCCCAATCGTTTTCATCCATACCGTCTTCGATACTGATGATTGGATATTTAGAAACCCAGTCAGCTAACAAATCGCCCATTTGTTCAGAGCTTAAGCGTTTGTTTTCTGATTGTAGGAAGTATTCGCCATCTTTGTGGAATTCTGAGCTGGCAACGTCTAATGCCAACATGATGTCAGAACCTGCTTTATAACCTGCGTTATCGATGGCTTGCAGAATCAGCTCAATCGCTTCTTCATTTGATTTCAGATCTGGTGCAAAACCACCTTCATCACCAACAGCGGTATTCAAACCTTGTTTTTTCAATACTGATTTCAGCGCGTGGAAAATTTCAGTACCCGCACGCAATGCTTCAGAGAAGCTTGGCATACCAGCTGGAATAATCATGAACTCTTGGAAGTCAACGCTATTGTCAGCATGTGAACCACCGTTAACAATGTTCATCATAGGTACTGGCAAAGTACGCGCATTGTCACCGCCAAGATAACGATACAAAGGCAAACCTTTTTCATCAGCAGCAGCAACTGCGCTTGCTAAAGAAACAGACAATAATGCATTAGCGCCTAAACGTTGCTTGTTTGCAGAGCCATCAGTATCAATAAGACGTTGGTCTAATGCTTCTTGGTCGGTTACATCCAAACCAACAACCGCAGCGCGTAATTCAGTGTTAACAGCCTCAACCGCTTTCTTAACACCTTTACCTAAATAACGGCTAGCGTCGCCGTCACGCAGTTCTACTGCTTCACGTTCACCAGTTGATGCGCCTGAAGGGACCGCAGCACGGCCCATGGCACCACTCGCCAGAATTACATCGGCTTCTACAGTTGGGTTACCACGTGAGTCCAGAATTTCGCGTGCCCGGACGTCAATAATTTTACTCATTTTGTTCTCCGCTCAATTGCCGGCCAAAGCCGGTTTTGCTCGATTATAAAAACTGATCTTCAATAAAATCTTGTTGTTTGACTGTTTTGTCGATGGCGATCAGCGTTTCTAGCAAAGCCTGCATTTGGCCTAGCGGCCATGAATTCGGTCCATCACTTAAGGCTTTTTCAGGATCAGGGTGAGTTTCCATAAATACCCCTGCTACACCACTAGCAACTGCGGCTCTCGCTATAACAGGTACAAACTGACGTTGCCCACCGCTTTTACCGCCTTGACCACCCGGTTGTTGAACTGAGTGCGTTGCATCAAAAACAACAGGACAGTCCATTTGACGCATGGTCGCCAAACCACGCATATCAGAAATTAACGTGTTGTAACCAAAAGAGGTGCCTCGGTCACACAACATAATTTGTTCGTTGCCAGTTGATTTTGCTTTTTCGGCGACATGAATCATGTCCCATGGCGCAAGGAACTGACCTTTTTTGATATTAACCGGTAGGCCTTGGCTAGCAACATTAACGATGAAGTTTGTTTGACGACACAGAAAAGCTGGTGTCTGTAATACGTCTACAACACTAGCGACTTCTGCTAAAGGCGTGTCTTCATGAACGTCTGTTAATACTGGCAGGCCGTATTGTTTTTTGACTTCTTCAAGTACTTTTAAACCGGCTTCTAAACCAGGACCACGATAGGTTTTGGTCGAAGTACGGTTTGCTTTATCAAAAGATGACTTATAAATAAGCGAAATACCGAGATTGTCACAGATTTCTTTTAGTTGACCTGCAACATCAAGTGTCATTTGTTCACTTTCAATGACACAGGTACCGGCAATCAAAAACAGTGGCTGCTTTTCGCCAACTTCAAAACCACATAAATTCATTAGCTTCTACCCCGCACATCACGATTGGTATTGGCAGCATTAATGAAGCCTTCAAACAACGGATGACCATGACGTGGCGTTGATGTAAATTCAGGGTGGAACTGACATGCGACAAACCAAGGATGACCAGGAATCTCAATCATTTCTGCTAAGCTGTTGTCTTGGGACATACCTGAGAAGACAAGACCCGCTTGCTCTAATTGCGCTTTGTAGTTGTTGTTGAATTCATAACGATGACGATGACGTTCGATGATTTCGGCTTGACCATAAATCTCACGCGCTTTGCTGCCTTCGGTTAAGACACATGGGTAACCACCTAGACGCATGGTGCCGCCCAGATCAGATGCCTCATTGCGTTGCTCAACGCTACCGTCTTCTTTTTTCCACTCAGTAATCAAACCAATAACTGGGTGTTCACAATTCAGATCAAACTCTGTACTAAACGCACCCGTTAAACCGGCTTTGTGGCGTGCGTATTCAATAACTGCTACTTGCATACCCAAGCAGATGCCTAAGTATGGAATATTATTTTCACGGGCAAACTGGGCAGTTTGGATCATGCCCTCGACACCGCGTTTACCAAAACCGCCCGGTACTAAAATAGCATCTACATCCTTGATGCAATCAGTACCTTGTTTTTCGATTAACTCAGAGTCCACATATTGCACGTTCACTTTGGTACGTGTGTGGATACCAGCATGAATCAAAGACTCTGACAGTGATTTATAAGCTTCGGTCAGCTCCATATATTTACCGACCATCGCGATATTTACTTCATGCTGAGGGTTGCTCAAGCTTTCATAAACTTCTTGCCACTGGCTTAAATCGGCAGGTTTCGCATCAATACCCAATTGTTTGACGACAATTTCGTCTAAACCTTGGCGATGTAATTCCATTGGGATTTTGTAGATGCTATCAACGTCGACACAAGAAACAACAGCGTGTTCTGGGACATTAGTAAACAATGCAATTTTACGACGTTCTGATTCCGGTAGTGGACGATCCATTCGGCAAACCAACACGTCTGGTTGAATACCGATAGTTCGTAATTCTTTTACCGAATGTTGAGTAGGCTTGGTTTTAATTTCGCCTGCAGAACTGATGTAAGGCACAAGCGTTAAATGCAAGAATAAAGCTCTACCACGACCTAACTCTGTTGCCATCTGACGAATGGTTTCTAAGAACGGTAGTGACTCGATATCACCCACCGTACCACCGATTTCAATCAAGGCGACATCAGCATCACCCGCACCTTCAAAGATACAACGTTTGATTTCATCAGTAATGTGAGGAATAACTTGAACGGTATTACCTAAATATTCACCACGACGTTCTTTACGAATAACGTTTTCGTAAATCTGACCTGTAGTGTGATTATTACGACTTGTCATATCGGCATCGATAAAACGCTCGTAATGTCCCAAGTCTAAGTCGGTTTCAGCACCATCCTCGGTTACAAACACTTCACCATGTTGCAGCGGGCTCATGGTACCCGGATCAACGTTGATATAAGGATCTAATTTAACCAGCGTGACTTTTAAGCCACGAGCTTCCAGAATGGCTGCCAGTGATGCAGCTGCGATACCCTTACCAAGGGATGACACAACACCACCAGTGACGAATACAAATTTAGTCATATATTGGAGATTTCAACTTTTCTAGGCAGGCCGGAATGGCAGCGCGCAAATAAGCACATAAAGTATCAGAATTGCCCTTTTCGCTCAATTAAAAATCTGTCTAATCTGCATCTCGCACGAAAGGCCACCAGCCTTGTTCACCCTCTGCTGTCAGAGCTTTTGCGCTGATTGCATGATCTGCAACAGCGAGTAACTCTTCCCCCGCAAATAGCAAAGGTAAGCGCACGCGTTGCCAAGGCGGAATTTGCCATTGCTGCAAACAGTTTTTTAAATCATGTCTATGCAAGTGCCCTGCTAACTGAATTTTCTCGCCCCCCTGACGAAATCGGACAGTCAGTCCCGCATCAAAACACCCTTGCTTAATCCCTGAACTCACCTTTTTCCAATCAAGGTAACGACCGTCTGGCAAGCCTACTGACGAGGGTTTATTAATGTTTGTAAACCAATCTGGGGGTACTTCAGGCAATGACTTTTGAACATACAATTTGTCACCAAAACGTCTAGCTTCATTACCAGACCATTGCACTAATGGCTGTGCATCAAGTTTTGCAGCGCAAACTTCATCAATAATTTTCTGCAAAATTACGGTTGTCGGTAATGGGCTGGTAGTTAGATGTAAAAAATAACGTAATACGTTGCGTTGTCTTGCTGGTGATAATGCTAACAAAGCTGAACACGATAAGGTTTTCTCTACAAAATTAGCACTAATCAGTTTTAAGTCTGACTCAGCCATTTCATCGAGCAAGCTTTGCGCTTCACGTAAATGATCGGCACTACGAGATAGCAATTGATTAACGGCTGGCCAACGTGTTTTTAGTAATGGCCAAATTTTATGACGTAAAAAATTACGCTGAATCGAGTCATCATCATTACTTGGGTCATCAACATAAGGCAATTGATGATGAGTGGCATAAGCCACCAATTCGGACTGTTCGATTTGTAGCAATGGTCGAAGAATCGTCATCTTGTGCCATTTACTGGCAAATGACATCGCCGATAATCCACGATTACCCGCCCCTCTCAGTAATTGCAGCATCAAGGTTTCAGCTTGATCTTGTAAATGCTGCCCCGTTACTAAAATGCCATCATCGCCAATATGCCTAGCAATAGCGTCATAACGCGCTTGTCTAGCCGCAGCTTCAAGACTCGCACCGGATGATAAATCGACGTTAACAGTAAGTGTTGTAATGGGTAAACCAAGTGTATCTGCAAACTGCTGACACTGATTTGCCCATTGGCCAGAGTTGGGATTTAGTTGGTGATTGACGTGAACCAGTCGTAATGGCAAATCGTCAAAAGAATTTGCCAGAAGGTGCGTTAAAACAGTGGAATCTAAACCGCCACTGAAAGCCAGCCATAAAGGCTGGCCATTCAGGTAGGGCTGTAATTTAGCAACAAGCTGCT
Source organism: Methylophaga sp. OBS3 (assembly GCF_026319325.1). GTDB lineage: Bacteria > Pseudomonadota > Gammaproteobacteria > Nitrosococcales > Methylophagaceae > Methylophaga. Next base: position 507,659 of record NZ_JAPDMU010000001.1, on the reverse strand, counting down.
GCGTGTTAATCATCACGCAGTAAAACTATCCCTCAAATGCACCGTATTCCATCAGGCGCGCTTGACGGCGTTTAATGAGTTCTTCAACAGGCATTGCTTGAAGTTGTTTTAACTTAGTGCTGATGGCTTTTTTCATGTTGCTGACCATCAAGTCAACATCACGGTGTGCGCCACCCAATGGCTCATTAATCACTTCATCAATTAATTTAAGTGATTTGAGTCGTTCAGAAGTTACGCCCAAAGTCGCTGCGGCGTCAGATGCTTTTTCAGCACTTTTCCACAAAATTGATGCACAACCTTCTGGAGAAATAACTGAATAAATACTGTATTGCAGCATCATCAAGTGATCAGCAACACCAACGGCTAAAGCGCCACCTGAGCCACCTTCACCGATAACGGTACTCAGGATTGGTGTTTTCAGTTGTGCCATTTCAAATAGGTTGCGGGCAATCGCTTCACTTTGACCCCGCTCTTCGGCGCCGATACCCGGATAAGCACCTGGCGTATCAATAAATGTTAATACGGGTAAGTTAAAGCGTTCAGCCAGTTTCATCACACGTAAGGCTTTACGGTAACCTTCTGGACGCGGCATACCAAAATTACGCGCAACTTTCTCTTTGGTATCACGGCCTTTTTGATGGCCAATCACAATCACTGGTTGACCGTTAAAACGGCCCATACCGGTAACTAAAGCCGCATCATCAGCATAAGTACGGTCACCATGTAACTCTTCAAAGTCGGTGATGAGATGCTTGATGTAATCCAGAGTGTAAGGACGCTGTGGATGACGCGCCATTTGTGTCACTTGCCAAGGCGTTAATGAGGAAAAAATCGACTTGGTCAGCGACTCGCTTTTAGCTTTCAGCTTCTGGATTTCTTCCGTGATATTGAGATCCGTGTCATTGCTCATGTAGCGAAGCTCTTCGATTTTTGCTTCTAATTCTGCAATCGGTTGCTCGTAGTCAAGGAAATTTAACTGCATTACAAAAGGACCTATTATTTTTGGGATAAGGCGAATTATACACACTCATTGCGATGGACTTTTAGCTGAGAATTAACTCACTCTCGTTTCCATCATCATCATGACTGCTATTCAACCGGATTTCTAAACTCAAATCATTACGTGAATCGGCGTTTCGTAATGCCTCTTCTTCGGTAATTTTGCCGTCACTATAAAGTTTCAACAAAGCCTGATCAAAGGTTATCGTACCAGGCTCACTACTCTCTTTCATTGCCGCTTTGATGCCACCAATATCACCTTTGCTAATCAGCTCGCTGATAAATGGCGATGACATCATTACCTCTACTGCTGGGACTAGTGTTCCCGTATCTTTAGTAGGTAATAAACGTTGTGATACGACGGCGCGCAAATTTAGCGACAGATCCATCAGTAATTGACGGTGCATCACTTCAGGGAAGAAATTCAAAATGCGATCTAATGCTTGGTTAGCATTATTGGCATGTAATGTTGCTAAGCATAGGTGACCCGTTTCAGAATACTGAATTGCATGTTTCATGGTGTCCATATCACGGATCTCACCAATCAAAATGACATCAGGCGCTTCACGTAATGCATTTTTCAATGCATTTTCGTAAGACAACGTATCAATACCGACTTCACGTTGTTGCACGATTGAACGATCGTGAGTGTGCACAAACTCCAATGGATCTTCGATGGTCAAAATATGAGAACTGGAATTACGGTTGCGATGACCAATCATGGCAGCCAGCGTTGTTGACTTACCACTACCTGTGGCACCAACAACCAAGATTAAGCCACGGTGTTCCATAATGACGCTACCCAAAACATCAGGTAGGTTCATTTCATCAAAGTTTGGAATATGGGTGCGGATAAAGCGAATAACCATCGACACTTCACCACGCTGACGGAAGATGTTTACCCGGAAACGACCCACACCCGATAAGGGCACGGCAAAGTTCATCTCAAGTGTTTCTTCAAACTCTTCAGCCTGTTCACTATTCATCAGTGAATAGGCCATGTCTTTCACTTCGCCAGGTCCAAGCTTTTTGTTACCGACTGGACGAATCACTTTTTGGATTTTTATTTGTGGCTCCGTGCCGGTACAGAAAAACATATCCGACGCTTGTTTTTCTGCCATCAATTTGAGGTAAGGGGTCATGTCCACGCTATTTACTCCCATGTATCACGATTATTTTTATTAACCCGATCTTCCCAGAAAATCATTAATACCTGATTGATACCATAGCGTTATCAGCCAAGTCTGTCATGGCCTTTAACAAAGTATCCGTTGGTGTTACCTGCCAGTCACTGCCTAACTGAATAACAACTTCTGCATCATGGTTACGGTATTGCAATTCAAGCGGCATCACGCCGCCGGCAAATGGTGCAATTAACCCCTGCAATTTCGTCACCCATTGCGGGTCCTCTGGCGGACTAATTTTTAACTGTAGTGCCTTACCAAACAGCTCTCTAGCTTTTTGCATGTCATAAACAGACTCAGCTGTCGCCGCAAGCCCGCCAGTAAAGTTATCTTGGCCTATCTTGCCCTGAATAACGACAAGTTTGTCTGGTTGAATCACACTTTGATATTGCTCATAGACATCAGCAAAGACGCGTACTTCCAAGCGCGCAGTTTGATCATCCAAGGTAATAAATGCCATTCGGCTGCCATTTTTGGATTTCATGGTACGAATAGCAACAATGAGGCCAGCCGTTAATACCGGTTTTTCATTTCGCTGATAACCTTTTGATTCGGGTGCATCCAAATCAGCAATTCGTTTTGGAATAAACAAACTCAGCTCTTCAACAAAACGATCAATAGGATGGCCGCTTAAATATAATCCTAATGTTTCTTTTTCAGCCTGTAATAAGTGCTCTTCAGACCAAGTTGGCACATCATCCAAAACATTGGTGTTGTTATTTTGCTGTGGATCAGGTGCTGACAAGCCAAACAAGTCGTTTTGGCCGCTATCTACATCCCGACGATGTTGTTCGGCAATTTGCATGGCTCTGCCAAGGCTTGCTTCGATACTGGCGCGATGACCACCAAGTGAATCAAAAGCCCCTGCTTTGACCAACGATTCCATGACGCGGCGATTGATTTTTTTCAACTCAACACGACGACAAAAATCAAATAAAGATGAGAAAGGTTCACCTGCAGCGCGCTCTGCAACAATGCCAACTAACGCAGACTCACCAACACCTTTAATGGCACCCATACCGTAGCGAATCGTATTGGCATCTTCGACCGTAAATTGAATTTTGCTGTGATTCACATCAGGTGGCAGCACGTTTAGTTTCATATCGCGACATTCATCGATAAGACCAACGATTTTATCGGTATTGTCCATATCAGCAGACAACACAGCAGCCATAAATGCCGCTGGATAATGGGCTTTTAACCAAGCCGTTTGATAGGCAACTAAAGCATAAGCTGCCGAGTGAGATTTGTTAAAACCGTACTCGGCAAACTTTTCCATCAAATCAAAAATAGGCCCTGCCTGAGTCTCTTCGATTTGTCGATTTTGGGCACCTTCCAAGAAGATTTGACGTTGCTTGGCCATTTCTTCGGGCTTTTTCTTACCCATGGCGCGACGCAACATATCCGCGCCACCAAGACTATATCCAGCCAGTACCTGAGCAATCTGCATAACTTGCTCTTGGTAAACAATAACCCCGTAAGTCGGTTTTAACACTGGCTCCAAGTCAGGATGAGGGTAATCGACTTTGGCGCGACCGTGTTTTCGGTTAACAAAGTCATCAACCATACCTGATTGCAATGGACCCGGTCGGAACAAGGCAACCAAGGCGATGATATCTTCGAAATTATCTGGTTGAAGGCGCTTGATAAGCTCTTTCATACCGCGCGATTCGAGCTGAAAAACCGCTGTTGTCTCACAACGTTTTAATAAGTCGTAAGTCGGTTTGTCATCGAGCGGTAAATTGGCAATATCAATTTTGGCAAAGTCATCTGGTGGCAATAAGGTCTTCAGATTGTTAACAGCCCAATCGATAACTGTCAGTGTTTTTAGACCCAAGAAGTCAAACTTAACCAGACCGACACTTTCGACGTCATCTTTATCGTACTGCGATACCAAGCCAGCGCCATTTTGCTCACAATAAATCGGCGTGTAATGCGTCAGTTCTTTAGGTGCAATAACAACACCACCGGCGTGTTTACCGACATTACGTGTTAAGCCTTCAAGCTGTAAGGCTAGGTCAATGAGGGTTTTAACCTCTTCTTCTTTATCGTAGCGATCTTTAAGTTGTGGCTCTTGTTCAAGAGCTTTGGTCAGTGTCATTTTTAATTCAAACGGCACTAACTTCGCTAATTGATCAACAAACCCATAAGGATGACCCAACACACGTCCCACATCTCTTAATACGGCCTTGGCGGCCATGGTACCGAAGGTGATGATCTGAGAAACGTGATCACGTCCATAATGTTGGGATACATATTCGATAACCCGGTCACGACCATCCATACAAAAGTCGACGTCAAAGTCAGGTAACGATACCCGCTCCGGATTTAAGAAACGTTCAAACAGCAGATCGTACGCAAGTGGATCAAGATCAGTAATTTCTAAAGCGTAAGCAACCAGTGAACCCGCACCAGAGCCGCGCCCAGGACCTACTGGAACAGCATTATTTTTTGCCCAGCGAATGAAGTCAGCAACGATTAGGAAGTAACCCGGAAAGCCCATTTCATTGATAACATCGAGCTCAACTTGCAGTCGTTGATCATACCGATCACGCTGCGCTTTGAGGTCTTCAGGATCTGGAAATAAAACTTGTAGACGTTTATCCAAACCTTTGGCAGATTCTTGTGAGAAGAACTGTTCAATGGTCATGCCTTCAGGGACTGGAAAATCTGGCAGGTAATGCTCACCTAAAGTGAGTTGTAAATTACAACGCTTAGCAATTTCAACCGTATTTTCCAGTGCTTCAGGAATATCAGAAAACAGCTGTGCCATCTCTTCAGCACTTCGTAAATACTGCTGTTCTGAATAATCACGCGGTCTACGTGGATCGTCTAATAAACGACCATCGTGAATACAAACCTTAGCTTCATGGGCTTCAAACTGGTCTGGCGTGATAAACCGCACATCATTACTGGCGACAACCGGCAGGTCTAATTGCGCAGCAATGGCTAATGCGCCTTGATTGAAGCGCTCTTCGTCGTTTCGGCCAGTTCGTGTAAGCTCAAGATAAAATCTATCGGTAAAGATATCTGCCCATTGTTTCGCAATATCTAAAGCATCATTTTCTCTACCGTTAAGAATGGCTTGTCCGGTAAAACCCTCACGGCCACTAATACAAATAAGCCCCTCGGTTTGTCCCTCCAACCAGTCAGCCTCAAGCATCGGCACACCAAGGTGTTGGCCTTCCATATAGGCCTTTGACAGTAACCGTGACAAGTTGTGATAACCGGTCATATTCATGCAAAGCAGCACAAAGCGCAGACTATTTTTACTATCCTGAGGATCACGCAAACGTAAATCCGCGCCGATAATTGGCTTCACACCCGCCTGCATCGCTGCTGAGTACATTTTTACGGCAGCAAATAGATTATGTTGATCAGTAATGGCGACCGCCGGCATACCCGCAGCAGCGACTGCAGAGATAAGCGGTTTTACACGTACCAATCCATCAATTAGTGAATAATCGGTATGCAGATGCAGATGAACAAATGAAGACATGAATGAAGCTAAAACCTGCAGGTGAACAAGTGCAAATCATAGCACTTGCCGCACCCTATAAACGGTGAACTAATGTTAAAAATTTCAGACCAGTGTTAATTGTGGTTCTGACGGTGGTTGCAAGTCTGCCAATAAATTAACCGACTGCTTCCACTGAGGCTGTTGATGCAACTCCCCCAAAGTCATAGGGTGTCGACCATGTAAACGTAATAAACGCATATGACGTAAGGGCTGCGCTTCACATTTCAAGTTATCTAACACTAAATCAACGGCATCTGGATCATTACAAACCAAAGCCATATCACAGCCAGCAGCTAATGCCGCCTCTGCTCTATCTGCGGCATTACCTGCAACAGCAGCGCCCGCCATACTTAAATCGTCGCTAAATACGGCACCTTGGAAACCAATCTTTTGCCGTAGTACTTTTTGCACCCAAAAAGGTGAAAAGCCTGCTGGCTTATCATCACTTTGCGTAAACACGATGTGGGCTGGCATAACGCCCGCTAAGACACTACTCAAACGTCTGAATGGCACCATATCTTCTGCCCAGATATCTTCAAAATGACGTTCATCAATCGGTAAACCTTTATGCGAATCAACGGTCACCGCGCCATGACCTGGGAAATGTTTTCCAACTGCAGACATCCATGCTGATTTCATCCCTTGAATATAAGCCGCAGCTAATTTACTGACGCTATCGGGATCGCGATGAAAACTACGATCACCAATCACTTCACTAACGCCATAGTCTAAGTCGAGTACCGGTGCAAAACTAAAATCAACACCTACTGCACGTAGTTCTGCCGCCATTAACCAACCTGCTGTTTCAGCAAGTTTTAAGGCGTGACTTGGATGACTATGAAAGTGCTTACCTAAGGCCCCAGCTGGTGGAATATGCGTAAACCCTTTCCGGAAACGCTGCACTCTGCCGCCTTCATGGTCAACAGCGATGAGTAAATGTGGATCACGTAAACGGCGAATTGAGGATGTTAATTCAGCAATTTGTTCTGGCGACTCGTAATTGCGACTAAACAAAATCACACCACCGACCAACGGGTGCTGAAGACGTTCTTTTTCAACCTCTGTCAGCGAATATCCCGCCACATCAATCATTAAAGGCCCGAGGGTCATATTGTTTCCTTATGCTTCAATTAACACCGGCAGTCCCGGCTTCACCATTGAAAATAACTGAATAACAGCATCATTACGCATTCTGATACAGCCATGAGAAAGCGGTTTTCCCATTGGCTCGGTATCTGGCGTGCCATGAATATAGATATATCGACGCATGGAGTCTACGTTGCCCAGACGATTTTTTCCGAGTTCTAGTCCGCTCAGCCACATGATTCTGGTTAATATCCAGTCTCTATCGGGATGCAATGCAGCTAATTGCTCAGAATAGATTTCGCCAGTTGGTCGCCGGCCTCGGAATACAGTATTGATAGGTTGTCCTTCGCCAATACAAGCGCGTACTTGATGCCAGCCTAATGGTGTTTTACCTGAACCATTTTGCTCACCAACACCGTTCAAGGCTGTTGAAACAGGTGCCGTAAACAAACATTTGCCATCTGACCACAGATAACATTTTTGTTCATCAATACGGATCTGTAAAAACTGTTTAGGTTGAAAGTCCATCATGGCTTAACCAGTTGTCGAATCAATGGCGGCTACCATAGCAAAGCACCGTCAATAAAGCGATCCTGACTAACGTCGATACGCTCGGTGAACACCGTAATATTGGTACCATACAGTTAACGTTAAAATCATAAGACCAAACATTGCCAGCCACAGCCATATTGCTGATTTATCTTCTTTTGGAATACGTTCATCAACAATTAAAGGGAGATATTGCTGTTTATCTATGGCTGCAATGGCATCAGCATATTCTTCTAAAGAACCTGCTTCATAAGCTTGATATGGGATTGCCAATGATTTAAAAAAGTCATGCAGTTTCCGCTCTGGCAAATCCTGCCACAAGATACTGTCTTGTGAGGTTTTATCGAGCGTCATCCCTCGGACTGAACGTAAATAAATCCAATACAAATTGAGATTCATTTGCTCATAGGTGGATTTCAATTGTTGTTTTTGATCGGTCGTTAAGATCTGCCCGCCATCCGAAATCAACAATACATTCCGAGAACCACGATAGGTTTCTTTTTGATACATGCTCGCGGCAAGCTGCAACGCTTCGACAATATCAGTTTTTGAAATGCCTTTACCTAAACCGCCAGCTCGGATGGTCGAAAGCACAGCTTCTTTGTTATAAGTCAGAGGTAAGATTTCAACAGCATGCGTGCTGAAATAGACATAACCAAAACGGTCATTAGGCCTACCGTTTACAAATTCGACTAAGTAATCCGTTGAGACAACACGTTTGCTTTTGAAACGTCGACGTTCATTACGGAGCGTATTAAGTGGTGGTCTGGCAAAAATTTCGTCCATGCTACGACTACGGTCAAGTAACACGACAAACTCTGCCCCTTCGCCATAGCGCTGAACACTTTGCTCAGGCAGATAAGGGCCACTAAGCGCCGTTATTAAACATGTAATGACGCCAGCAACCAGACATTTATAAAGCCAAGCTAGCCAAACTGATAAAGCATCAACTGGGTGTAACTTTGACCATACAATCGTTTTACTTTGGTTATGCACAAACCAAGGTAAGAGTGCCAAAGGCAACAATAAAAAGTATTCAGGCTTGGTCCAGCTTAGCTCGAACACAGCCCGACACAATTTGGCAGGATAAGATGATTAACTCTCATTTGCCAAACCAATCCAACGATATGGTAAGAACACTAGCAACACTAGAATCAAAGCAATACCAGATAACCATCCATATAAATCATAGTCGACGGTCAATTCACGTGTATCGGCATTGTCACGAATCCGGCTAACCAATTTGGCTGGTGAGCTGGGTGATGATACAAAGTCGAAACCAACTCGGTTTGCCAGTGTTTCTAAATGCGATTTTCGCTGCGATGACAAATGCTCGGTACGCGGTTTTTGCTGGTTTTGCTCAGCCATATCACCACGCGTTGAGGCGTAGACATCAACATGCATGACTTCATTTACATCCCAGAAGCCCTCGATTTCACCCTGCTCATTCGTTTTGGGTATGGGCAATAAATCATTGCCACCAACACCGACAATCAAACCTTTGATTTCACCCGGTGTTCCTTGAAATTTTGGAAATAAACTTTCATGGATAGGTGGCGACTCATGGCCATCGGTAATGAAAACGATATTAGGTTCTGGCTCAATGTCTTTAGCTTGGCGAATTGAGGTGTAGATAGCCTTTGATACTTCACTTGATCGTGCCCAAGCCATTGGTGCATTAATTTGTGCCAGCATCTGCGTCAAATCATGATAATTGGCACAAACCTCAACCGGATTCATCAACACCAATGTTCTTGCTTCACTAAAAATAGCGAGACCTGCATGCGCCCCACAAGGCATTTCTAATAAAGTCTGACGGGTAAATTCTTTAGCCCATGCCAAACGACGCATCGTTTCACCTTCAAACTCAGCATCTTCGACATTCATACTATCGGTAATATCAATGACAAAAAGACTATCCATGATCTTGATATCACGTGGTACCGGTGGCATCCATAAAGCAGCAATAATCAGCAGCAAGGCCACTGACATCGCTATCGCTGTTAATAGGATGCGGCGAGGATAACTCAGTGTCATGGCAAGTCGACCTTAAATGCTTTACTTTCAATCGAACGCTGACTGCTGATCACGTTTTTATCAAAGTCACTGTCGCTATCGGGATCTTCAGAAACAATCCGTAGAGCAACTTCTAAGTTGTAACGTGCATCCCACATTTCGGGTTCGAGTAACAAGGCACTTCGATAGTCTTGCTTGGCTAATTCAACTAATGGAATCAAACGCGCATCTGATGCTGTCATTTCCAGTGCTTTTCGTAGATTGACATTACCACGATTAAAATAAGCATCTTTCATCAGTGAGTTACCTTCATAACCTAGAACTAAAGTTAACTGCTCTAACGCTAAATCAGGTTCATCTTGCTGCACTAATTGATTCGCTTTGGCAAAGTGGCCACGGGCATCATCAGGAATAAAGTCATGAGATTCTGGGTTGGTAATGTAGTCATTAATTTTCGCCTGTTGCCATAGCTGATAACTACTGCCGAACAACCAGACAATACTTACCGTGATGATTAACAACAACGCCCAATGGGCAGCAACGAGCAATTTATTCATGGGCTTTTCTCACTCCCCAGAAGGTATACAAATGTGATGCAGCTAAAAACAGCATTGCCAACAATGCCAGCCATAGGAAAAGATCAGCTTTAGGTTCATGTGGCAAGGTTTCTTGTACTAATAATGTTTGATATTGCTGACGATCAATTTCGTCTAAAGCATCGGCAAAAGCTTGCAGTGAACCGGCTTCAAATGCCCGATATGGAACGCCAATTGATTTGAAGTAGTCATGCAACTTCCGCTCAGGAATATCCGTCCACAATGCACTTTCGCCATCTTTTGGTTCAAGCGTCATTTCCACACGAGATTTGAGATAAATCCAATAGATGCTTAAATTCATCTCATTATAGAGACGAGTGATTTGTTCTTTTGCATCATTACTCAGTAACTGGCCGCCATCTGACACCAATAAAACAATACGAGCACCTCGATAGGTTTCGCCTTCAAACATTCTGGCTGAACTCAACAATGCCTCAGCCATGTTGGTATCAGATAAACCTTTACCTAGTGCATTTGCCTTAACCGTCGCCAAAATTGACTCTTTGCTGTAAGTAAGCGGTAAAAGGTTAATCGCTTTGGTACTAAAGAAAACAAAGCCAAAGCGATCGTCTGGACGTTTTTTAACAAACTCACTCAGGTAATCTTTTGCAACACTGCGCTTTGAATTGTCACCACCAACACTTACTGAAGCAGCCTGTGTTTTGACAGCAAACGGATCGTCCATGCTTCGGCTTCTGTCGAGTAATAGGACAATCTCAGCACCTTCACCAAGACGCTCAATTTTTTGTTCTGGCATTTCAGGATCTGCCAAAGCTAACAGCAAACCTACAATGACTAAAGAAGCCAATAATTTCAGTAAATTACTGATAACTCTTGATAACGGATCGACAGGCACTAACTGCACCCAAGCAACCGTTTTATCAAGGTTATGGTTAAACCATGGCAATAAGGCCAGTGGCAGCATCAGCAACCACAATGGCTTATCCCACAGCATACCCAATAGCATCATGCCATTTTCTCCTGTGCACGACAGGCACGTGCCAGGCTCAAGAGTTGGCCAAAGTTTTTGGCTTCACCACCTGTTGCACTGAAATAATGGGCAGCAGATTGCCGATAAAAACTTTCAATATCGGCTTTTACCGGTGTTAGCCAAGGACATTGTTGCCATAATTTTTCCAAGCGACTGGCAACCAGCACTGTTCCGGCACTTTGATTGAAAGCATGATGCAAACTACGACTGGCGGCATCAGTATCTTTACGACCTAACCAACGCATTTTATTCAGCTCAAACACCGCATGTGCAAATGGCAAACGTTTACGTGGACGAAAACCAAAGTGCCAAGCTAACCAAATAGTCGTACTGATGATGAGTAATAACAACGCTAACTTAAGTTGTTGGTATAACTTGGCATCATTAAATGGCTGCAAAATCATGTCACCACGAGGCACAAAACGACCATTGGCATCCGCATTTTCAGAAGCTAAAAAAGAACCCAACTTAATAGGTGTGGCTGGAATGCTGACAAATCCGCCATCAGTTGTTCTGATTTCAAAAACAGGCGTTGCCACTTCTCGATTTTCAGCAGGCACATTAAACACCTGATAGTGCATCAAAATTTTATTGTCGCTTAACTCACTATCCCGCAAGTACAACCAAGCACCATGACGCTTATTTCGTTGCGGCAAGCTATCTGGGTTGATTGATAATGATTCAGGCAAAGTAACCTCTGCCGTAATTTCATCACCAATCAATAAGCCCCAGCTACGATCCACATTAATCGTCGCCTGCTGACCATCAACCAAATTCGCTGTCTCATCAGCATAAACATGAGCGCTTAGCGCCAACATCCAACACAAAACCCAAACACGCATGGTCGGCATCCCTAAGATTTTTTCATCGCAAAGAAGTATTCCGTTAATTGTTGTGGCGTTACTTCCCCTTCAACATATAACGGCTTAAATTGATAGCGGCGGAAACACGCATCGAGCTTGTCAAAATGCTCTTTCATTTGTGCTTGCCAACGCTTTTTGATTGCTGGTCGCATCCAAACACTATGACGTTGTCCCGTCTCGGCATCCCGTGTTTCAGTCCAGCCTGCATGAGATGGAAAATGATCAACATCATCATGCCGCCAAACAATCGGAATAACGGTGTAATGAGCGAGTTTTCTCAATGTTCGCTCAACTAACTCGATATCACAGCAAAAATCTGAAGCCAAAAAAACCATTGCTCGCTGACTATTAATCAGATCAGCGGCATGAAATAGACCTTCAGCACCAGCGGCTTCTGGCGGTTTTGAATCCATAATTTTTTCAACCGCAAGTGCCGGCATACTACGTTGCCGAGTTGGCATTATTGATACATCTTGACGCCAGATGGCATCAAAGCCGGCCATAGCAAATTGATCACCAAAACCAATCGCACTATGGGCAACCATGTGAGCTAATTTCGCAATACGCTCATGATTAACGCTGGCAACGGTCATCGAACGACTTAAATCAGCCAACAGCCATAACGTAATAGAAGAACGTTGTTGATAACGCTTTACCAACCAGCGCTGCTGTTCGCTCTGCGTAACATCAGCCGCTTGCATTCTCAAGCTGGCACGAATATCCAAACGCCGAGGATCGGGGTAATCAAACAGATCAGCAAAACCAGCAAAACGATCACCACTGCCTAAAGCCGTACCACTATGGGCACCGGGCACATGGCCAAACACTTTGTCTGGAAACCGATAGAAAAACTCCTGCGGCTGCAGGTGGTCACGCGAGGCCATGATGATTAAGGCGTCGCGATGTGATCACGCAAAGCACGCACAAATTTAGGCATGATTTGCTCACGTCGACCTTCATATACCGGCGACAAAAAGACCCTATGCGTTAAGGCTGGTAACAGAACCGTATGAACATCGTCTGGTAACACGTGATCACGTCCATTTAACCAAGCACAGACTTTGGCAGCACGCACCATGGCAGACATACCACGTACACTGGCACCGGCAACAACTAAATCTTCAACGAAGATATCTTCTAACTCGATACCTAGTTTATGTGGCTCCCAGCTGGCATCCCATAAACGGACAACGTAGTTTTCAATTTCCGGTGAAACGAAAATTGCTTTCTGAATCTGTTTATCCAGGTCATTAAGGTCTGTGTAATTCAGCAATGGCTCAGAAACCGATGACAAAAGCTCATCAACATCATGGAAAGCCGGATCAAAAATCAATTTACGTCGTTGTGCATCATCTTCTGGACGACTGATATTAATTTCAAATAAGAAACGGTCACGTGCCGCGGCACTGAGCTCAAAGGTTTCTTCTTTTTCAACGGCATTACGGTCAGCAAAAACCACCATATGCGGGAAGCGATATTCTTTACCAAAAGCATCAACACTTCGCTCAGCCATAGCACGTAGTAACAAAGACTGAACTTGAGGGCGTGCACGATTGATTTCATTAAAGAAGAATACGGCTGTTTCTTCACCATGATTAATCAGAGGGCCTGGCTCGATGACAGGTTTACCGTCAGCATTTACCCAAGCACTGTACAGCAGATCATTAGGCATCAAATCGACACTACCCTCGATACGGCCAAACGCCCCACCAAGCGCTTTAGAGAAAGCACGTAGTAATGTGGTTTTACCCACACCAACGCCACCTTCAAGTAATACGTGTCCACGTGCATGCAAAGCAATCAAAATCAGACGAATTGCTGATTCTTGCCCGATAACGACTTGGTTAACGACCTTTTCCAAGGCCAGCGCATGTTCACGCGCAACTTCAAGATGCTGCAAATCAGCCATTTATGCTCCCCTTCTATGTGTCTGTCTTACTGACAGTTATATTTTTGGTGAATAAAGCCTCAGTAACCACGCAAAAACCAATGGTAATGATAATTGCCATACTAAGGATTTGTTCTTGTCGCTCTTGGGGCTTGGCATCGAAGCGTGCCATTACCTTTAAGCTGTTATTCCTGTCTCGAATCTAACATCATTTAATCGGATAAGAAACCGCTAGACTCGGTGCTTACATTTCGATTTATCACTATTTTGCAAACACCTGCTGCCAAGCCTTGGTGTTAAGTATTAGACCGTTTCTCCCAGCTTGTCACAGCCGATATTTGCCTCAGAGTGTCGGGCAAATTTCCCGTGACCACATTTATGACTTTGCGCCAAACCAATTACTGCCTAGACTGCTTACCTAGTTACCGATAAATACAATTCAATGAATTTAAAATTACAGCTATTTGCTCGAATTCTCCTTATCGCATTATTTAGTGTGCTGATAAGTGCTGCCTATGTGCTGTATGAAACTAATCAACAATCGATGTTCCAGGCAGACTCAACTGCCAAACGTATTAATCAGCATATGACCGAAGAGCTACTTCGAAACTACACTCGCTATGACTACCGAACCCCCTTTCCTAGCACTCGTCTTTGGGAGGATATGAATGGCTTGCCCGGCTCTTGTATTCAATTTTTGTCTCGCAGTGAAAGCCGCCGGCGCAGCATGTGTAGTGAAGTGGATGAGTCTGAACGTAGTTGGCCGCTCTGGTTTGGTGGTCTATATAGCAGTCTATTTTCGCCGGATTATGAGGCCACGCGGCGATTTTCCTTTAATGCCGTGACTTACGGAACCATTCTTGTTTCATTGAACCGTCATGTAGAAACGGCTCGGGCTTGGCATAACTTACGTGCTGTGCTCGGTGTATTGTCATTTAGCATCGTGGCCTTATCGTTCTTTATCTTTATGACCATCAACCGACTATTAAGACCCGCCACATTGATTGTCAGTGGTTTGGAAAAAATGCGTGATGGTCATTTAGAAACTCGAATCCCTACCTTTGATATCGCTGAATGGCGACGCACATCACAAGCTATTAATGCACTTGCCACCAGCCAACAGCAGGTACTGGCAGAAAATCAGCAGTTAGCGATGAAGCTCATGAATGTACAGGAAGAGGAACATCGCTATATCGCTCGTGAGCTACACGACGAGTTTGGCCAATGTCTGGCTGGTATTAATGCGATGACCACCAGTATCAGCCAAACCGCTAAAAATGATAATCCAGAGATCCAACCTGAACTTGACAGTATTAACCGTATTACCGAACACATGATGGTCACGCTGAGAAACTTGCTGACGCGTCTAAGGCCAACAGAAGTTGATGAAATCGGGCTTGAGAAAAGCTTACAAAAACTGATTAAGAGTTGGCATCAACGCCGCGGTAACGAGACGCAAATCACATTACTAATAGATACACCGCTACAAGATCTTCCTGCTCCCCTGCCCGTTAATATTTATCGTGTTGTTCAAGAAGCACTGACCAATATTGCCAAACATGCGCAGGCAACCAAAGCGTTGATTCATCTATTCAGTCCAGAGACCGGTTTTTTACAGCTTATGATTGAGGATAATGGCTTGGCAGATAACGACAAAATTCAACAATCGATGGGAATGGGACTGCTCGGAATTAACGAACGTGTTCGTGCTTTAGGTGGCCAAGTGAATATTTCCGCCAATCAAGGTAATGGTTTAAAAATGATGATTCGTTTGCCTATCCACACGCAAAAGGAGTTTGATTAATGGCAACTATTCGTGTGTTACTTGCTGATGATCATGCCATTGTCCGTGAGGGTTATCGAGCCTTATTGCAAAAACAAGCCAAACTAGAAGTCGTTGCGGATGCTCGTGATGGACACGAAGCGTATATGCAATACAAAACTCATCAACCAGATGTGGTGGTCATGGATATTTCAATGCCGGGCCAAAGTGGTTTAGAGGCTATTTCACGCATTCGACAATATGATCCACAGGCAAGAATTTTGGTGTTCAGCATGCATCAGAACCCAAGTTTTGTGTTGCAGGCAACGCGTGCTGGCGCATTAGGTTATATCACCAAAAGCAGTGATCCTTCTCTACTGATTCGTGGCATTTTTGAAGTCATGGAAAACAAGCTGAGTCTCAGCCCCGATATTGCACAGGCACTGGCTTTAGAGAAGTTGGGTCACGAACAAACCCGGTTAGATGATTTGACGGTCAGGGAGTTTGAGATTTTACGATTGTTGCTCGAAGCCAAAAGCAATCAAGAAATCGCCGAGATATTAAATATCAGCCCCAAAACGGTTTCCAACTCACATTACATCATTAAACGTAAGTTAGATGTGAGCTCAGATATTGAACTCACCCGCCTCGCCATTCGCATGAAGCTATTAAATCTACGTGATTTAATTGACGAGGCAGATTGAGCTCTAAACGGACTAGGCCGCTTCATCCTTTTCATTAAAGTCATTACGAATTAGGTAATCAAACGCACCTAATGCAGCACGCGAACCTTCACCCATGGCAATAATGATCTGCTTGTAAGGTACTGTTGTTACATCACCAGCCGCAAACACACCGGGCATTGATGTCGCGCCGTGTGAGTCAATTTCAATCTCACCGTACTGACTCAATTTCACCGTGTCTTTCAAGAAATCAGTATTTGGTATCAAACCGATTTGCACGAAAACACCTGCGACTTCAACATGGTGTGTTTCACCTGTCGCCCGGTCTTTGTACTTCAGACCGTTCACTTTTTTATCAGCGCCAGTGATCTCTGTCGTTTGTGCACCAATGATGATTTCAACGTTATTCAAGCTATGCAGCTTTTTCTGCAATACGGCATCAGCTTTTAATTGATCAGCATATTCGATCAATGTGACATGACCGACGATACCTGCCAAATCAATAGCTGCCTCAACACCAGAGTTACCACCACCAATAACTGCAACACGTTTACCTTTAAACAAAGGACCATCACAATGCGGGCAATAGGCAACACCATGTCCGCGATACTCTGCTTCACCTGGAACGCCCAGTTCACGCCAACGAGCACCCGTTGCCAAAATGACAGATTTACTAAGCAGTGTCGCGCCACTTTCGAGTGAAACTTCAACCATCGATCCTTTTTTGGTCAGCTTGCTTGCACGTTGCAGATTCATCACATCAACTTCATATTCTTTGACGTGTTCTTCTAGCGCCGCCACCAACTTCGGACCTTCAGTTTCTTTCACTGAAATGAAGTTTTCGATTGCCATGGTATCCATCACTTGGCCACCAAAACGTTCAGCCACAATACCGGTACGAATACCTTTACGTGCAGCATAAATTGAAGCCGAGGCACCTGCAGGACCACCACCGACGATCAACACATCAAATGGCTCTTTTTTACTGATTTTTTCAGCTTCACGCTTGATTGACCCAGTATCCAGTCGGCCAAGAATTTCAGGCAAACTCATACGACCTTGACCAAACTGTTTACCGTTCAAAAAGACGGTAGGCACTGCCATAATTTGACGCTCATTCACTTCATCTTGGAATAAGGCACCATCAATCATCGTGTGGCTAATCTTAGGATTAAGCACTGCCATCAAGTTCAATGCCTGCACTACCTCTGGGCAGTTTTGGCATGACAATGAAATATAGGTTTCAAAGTGAAACTCGCCATCGAGATTTTTAATTTGCTCAATAACTTCAGGCTCAGTCTTAAGTGGATGGCCACCAACATGCAATAACGCTAAGACTAACGAGGTAAACTCGTGTCCCATCGGAATACCAGCGAAGCGAATTTGCTCCTGACCTTCCGGTTGCTTAATGCGAAAAGAAGGTTGTCGGGCATCATTATCGCGGTCATTGAGTGTGACTTTATCTGACATGTCAGCAATTTCCACCAGAAGCTCACGCATTTCAGCGGCTTTTGGCGTTTCATTGAGTGACGCAACGATCTCAACCGGACGTTGTAAGTTTTGCAGATAAGATTTCAACTGCGTTGCAATATTTGCATCCAACATAAGGCACCTGCCTGTAAAAATTCTGTTATTTAAAAAGTCCGGGCCGAAGCCCGGACCAGTCGACTGTTAAGCCGTTTTTTTAGATCTTGCCAACCAAGTCTAATGAAGGAGACAGAGTCTCTTCACCTGGCTGCCATGAAGCTGGGCATACTTCACCATCGTGAGATGCAACGTATTGAGCAGCTTGGATTTTACGAACCAGTTCTTTCGCGCTACGACCAATACCCAGATCGTGAACTTCACATACTTTGATTGAACCTTCTGGATCAATAACGAAAGTACCACGCAGAGCCAGACCGTCTTCTTCGATCATAACTTCAAAGTTACGGCTGATAGCACCAGTTGGGTCACCGATCATTGGGAACTTGATCTTCTTGATTGTTTCAGAAGCGTCATGCCATGCTTTGTGAGTGAAGTGTGTATCTGTAGATACTGAGTAAACTTCAACACCCATTTCTTGCAGTTTGTCGTAGTAATCAGCCAGATCACCCAGTTCAGTTGGGCAAACGAAAGTGAAGTCAGCTGGGTAGAAGAAAACAACAGACCACTTACCTTTCAGATCAGCATCGCTAACTGGCACGAACTCACCGTTGTGGTAAGCAGTCGCTTTGAATGGCTTAATCGTAGTATTGATTAAAGTTGACATGTAAAACTCCCTTAAATTGTTTTGTCGGAAAGGACAATTTGCATTCTAGTGTCCGACCTACGAATGGTCAAACAACTTAATCCAATTAAACTAATCGCTTAATCCGATTAATTGTTTCACCGCATAAAAAAACCTCTGAAGTATCACCTTCAAAGGTTTTTATACCATTGCCGTCGTTATTCACCACGGCAAATGTATCTTGTAAATGATTGTCAGCTAAAGCTGGATAAACACGCTGCATTGCGTATTTCACTTCCACTAATCAGTCACCAATGTTTTTTGTTCGGCATTTGCTATCGCTTCAACCATGTTACCAATTGCCTGCGTTAAAACCTGAAGTTCCGCTTTACTAATAATATAGGGGGGCATGATGTAAATCATGTGACGAAATGGTCGAATCCAAACCCCTTGGTCAACAATAAACTTGGGTAACCAACACATGTGTTCATCCAAAGTAATCGTTAACTCAACAACCCCAATCGCCCCTTTGACACGAACTTCTTTTACGATTTCATGTTCAGCCAATGGCGATAGTTGTTGTTTTAATTGGCTTTCAATGGTTTTGACCGATGCTTGCCAATCATACGACTGCAGCAAATCAAGGCTCTCACAAGCAACACGACACGCAAGTGGATTACCCATAAAGGTTGGTCCATGCATTAAAACGCCCTGCCCATCTGCTGCAATCCCATCAGCAACGGTTTGATTACAAATCGTTGCTGCTAGCGTCATATAGCCAGCGGTTAAAGCTTTACCGACGCAAAGAATATCTGGCACGACACCAGCTTCTTCATAAGCAAATAAACTACCAGTTCGGCCAAAGCCCGTTGCAATCTCGTCAAAAATTAACAAGACACCATACTGATCACACAGTTTACGTAATTCACGTAAGTAGCGCGGGCAATAAAAACGCATGCCCCCTGCGCCTTGAACCAAGGGCTCAATAATGACAGCTGCTATTTGCTGATGCTGTTTTTCAAGGATACTGCGAACTTCGGCGATATCAGAGTCTTGCCAATCCGCATCGTCCCGACATGTCGGCGCTGCAGCAAAGATATGTTTGGGTAATACGCCAGAGAACTTACTGTGCATACCATTAATAGGATCACAGACCGCCATGGCACCAAACGTATCGCCGTGATAACCACTACGTACAGTTAAAAGTGTATGTTTATCAGTGACATCTTGAGCGATCCAATATTGAAGTGCCATCTTGATGGCCACTTCAACCGAAATAGAACCTGAATCTGCCAGAAAGACATACTGTAAGGATTCATCGGTCATATCGATTAATCGACGCGCCAGACTGACAGCAGGATCGTGCGTTAACCCACCGAACATCACATGTGCCATTTTATCGATTTGATCTTTGGCAGCCTGATTCAGTCTTGGGTGGTTATAACCATGAATTGTTGACCACCAAGACGACATCCCATCAATCACCCGACGACCGTCTTTTAAGGTCAAATACACACCATCAGCAGAAACGACTTCATGTAATAAAGGTGGATTCATCACACTGCTGTATGGATGCCAAAGATGGGCAGCATCAAAAGCCAAATTATCTAATTGATTCATAGCGTTACTGTAAGGTCTTTAAAACAAAACTGCCCGCAATAGCGGGCAGCTAGTTAACGTAAATTAACGTTGTTATTTAGTGACGCTAAAGCTTTCACCGCAACCACACTCTGAAGTCACGTTCGGGTTACGGAATTTAAAGCTTTGATTCAAGCCTTCTTTAACAAAGTCTAATTCCATACCTTCTAACATTGGCAAACTGTCTTTATCGACCACAACTTTAACATCATCTTGTTCAATAATGGCATCGTTGTCGGCAACTGAATCAGCATAATCCAATGCATAGCTATAGCCTGAGCAGCCACTTTTCACCACACCAATACGCAGGCCAACACCACCTTCACGTTTGCTCACCATGTCACGCACACGTTTTACGGCTGTTTCTGTCAGGGTAATTGTCATATTGCTACCTGTTCAATAAATGATTAAAGCGACTGGCTTCTTTTTCTAATACAACAGCCAGTTGTTGTATTTGTTTCTCAGTATTGTCTGCTGCCACGCTGATTCTGACTGCACCTAACGCTGTGTTCTCATCAACCCCCATTGCAGTTAACACATGGCTAGGGACTTGGCGTCCAGTGCCACAAGCAGAACCACTAGCGACTGAAAATCCTTGTCGGTCTAATGTCATTAATAAGGTGTCAGAATCAAAGCCCGCCAACACAAAAAAAACCGTATTCGGCAGTCTCGGGCTATTCTCTGCAAATATGGTGACGCCGGGCAGTTTTTTCAATGCTGCTTCAAGTGCTTCACGCAACATTTTGCAGTGCGACTGGTATTCAGCTAAATGCTGTTGGGCATATTCCGCCGCTGCACCAAAACCAGCTATTGCAGCCACATTTTCAGTACCACTGCGTTTTTCGTTTTCCTGACCACCACCTAATACAAACGCTGGCCAGTCTAATTGTTTATCAACAATAAGAGCCCCAATACCTTTGGGACCACCGAATTTATGAGCTGAGATACTCATAAGCTGAATACCAGCTTGTTGGAAATCAACGTCTAATTTGCCAACCGCTTGCACCGCATCACAGTGAAACACGATTCCCTTCGCTCTAGTTAATGCTGTCAAACTAGCGATATCCTGAATCACACCAGTTTCATTATTCGCCCACATTACAGATACCAAGCGTGTATCGTCAGTTAATACTGAAGCCAATGCTGATGCTGTGATCTGCCCTGCTGCATTTGCAGGAATTTCCACGACTTCAAAACCTAATTTGGCCAAACGTTTGGCTGGTTCTAACACAGCTGGATGTTCAATACTGCTGACAAGGATTCGGCCGCCATCAAACTGACTGGTGATGCCCATTAACGCCTGATTATTAGACTCGGTACCACCACTCGTGAACCAAACTTGTTTGGCTTCAACATTAACTAACTTTGCAACTTGAGCACGTGCTGTATCTAAAGCAGCTTGACCAAAACGGCCAAAACGATGACTACTCGATGGGTTACCTTGTTGCTGTCGCATATAAGGCAACATGACATCTAATACGCCCGGTGCTAATGCCGTGCCAGCATTATGGTCTAAATACGTAAACGCCATGGTTTAGCGAATATCGAATTTGATGACTTTTTCACCAGTGCGAGTGCGCTGATAATCACTGACGACTTGGTGCAGCGTGATGCCAGCTAAATAGGTACGGATCTGATCGCTGAGACTTTCCCATAACTCATGGCTGACACATTGCTCATCTGCATGGCAGTTATGTTTGCCGTGACATTGGGTGCTATCGACTTTTTCATCAACAGCCGAAATCACGTCCAATACGGTAATACTCTCTGAGGTTCGACTCAGACGATAACCACCACCTGGACCTCGCGAGCTACTTACAAGACCTTGTTTACGTAAACGAGCAAATAATTGCTCAAGGTATGAGAGCGAAATACCTTGGCGCTCTGAAATATCCGCCAGTGTGATGGCACCTGTACCGTAGTTCAGGCTTAAATCGAGCATCGCTGTGACGGCGTAACGACCTTTTGTCGTGAGGCGCATGGGAATTTCCGCTTTAAAAATAACAGCGTAAGTTTTCCATACCCGACTATTTTAGTCAACTTTAGACGACTTGTTGTCCTTGTCCAACTCGCAACCATCCAATGTTGGCATATCAACATCTGGAATTTGTCCGCCAAGATGTTGAATTGTCTTGCATAATTGCTCAACACGTTTATCCGTCATGTGGATGTGTTCAATCAAACCATGAATGGCTGAGGCCACTGGATCTGGTGTTTGATTGGTTGCACCGTAAGCATCAAAACCAACTGATTGCGCCAGTTTTTCTTGGGCCTGTAAATCCGGCGTTTTTTGGCTACGAACAACACGTCCTGGAATCCCGACAACTGTTTCATTAGCCGCAACATCTTTGACGACAACCGCGTTAGAGCCAATACGAGCCCCATCATTCACCGTGATAGGTCCCAATACTTTGGCACCCGCACCGACAACAACATTATTAGTTAACGTAGGATGACGTTTACCACCTTTCCATGATGTACCCCCTAAGGTCACACCATGATACAAAGTGCAGTCATCGCCGATCTCCGCGGTTTCACCAATAACGACGCCCATGCCGTGGTCAATGAAAAAGCGGCGACCAATTTTGGCACCTGGATGAATTTCAATACCGGTAAACCAGCGACTAATCGTTGAGTTGAAACGTGCCAACCAAAGCCAGTTTTTTTTCCATAACCAATGGCTAAGACGATGCATGGTCAAAGCATGAACACCCGGATAAGTCGTGACGATCTCAAAGACATTACGCGCCGCAGGATCACGGTCAAAAACGCAGTAAATATCTTCCTTAAATCGTTGCCAACGGCTGACTTGTTCGGTGTCGCTCATTTTGCATTCCTCGCTTTGGTTTCGGCAGCACGCAAAATTCCATGCAAAATCTGCACTTCATTTCGGTCCAAATCAGCACGGTTAAATAAACGTTTAATCCGACGCATTAAATAACGTGGGTTTTCGGGGTCCAAAAAGCCAATGGTTTCAAGGCTGCGTTCGAAATGCTCATATAAATGGAACATATCTTCCGCACCAATTGCTTCGCGCTTTTCACCAATTCGGCCCGGATCCACTACTGGTTTAAAACTCATTCTCAGTTCATATGCTAATACTTGCACTGCAGCAGCCAGATTCAGCGAGCTGTATTCTGGGTTGGCAGGAATATTCACCAACGTATGGCACTGATCAATTTCTTCGTTCGATAAGCCTGAATGCTCACGCCCGAATACCACTGCTATTTGGGTATCGTCATCAAACTTTTCAAGGCTTTCCACAGCTTCACGCGGATTTAATAATGGCATTTCAAAGTGACGCAGGCGTGCGCTCATGGCAAAAACATGCTGACAACCGACTAATGCATCAGCCAATGTTTCATGTACTTGGGCTTTTGCCAACACATCATCCGCACCAGAAGCCCGAGCAGTCGCTTCAGCGCTTGGATAGATTTTGGGCGCAACCAAATGCAAGTTGCTGAGCCCCATGGTTTTCATGGCTCTAGCTGATGCACCAATATTGCCTGGATGGGTTGTACCAACTAATACAAAACGTACTTTTTCTAGCTGGGTCATAGTGTTTTCCGGGTAATAAACATGGCATCGCCATAACTAAAAAATCGATAACGTTCGGCAATGGCATGATGATAAGCAGCCATAATGTGATCTCGTCCAGCAAACGCCGACACCAACATTAATAACGTTGACTCCGACAAATGGAAGTTAGTGACCATGGCATCAACACTTTTAAACTGATATCCAGGATAAATAAATATCTCGGTTTCACCACTAAAAGGCTGAATCTCACCGGTTTGAGATGCACTCTCTAATGCTCTAACGCTAGTCGTGCCGATAGCAATAACACGGCCACCACGCGCTCTAGTAGCTTTAACTTGCTGGCATACCTCATTAGTTACTTCAATTCGTTCAGCATGCATCTGGTGAGTACGAATATCATCAACTCGAACTGGCTGAAATGTTCCCGCGCCAACATGTAATGTCACTTCTGCGGTTTCAATACCAAGCTCATTAATTTTCTGTAATAGAGCTTCATCAAAGTGTAAGCCCGCTGTCGGTGCAGCCACGGCGCCAACGTGTTTGGCATAAACCGTTTGGTAACGTGCTAAGTCGGCTTTATCCACCTCACGTTCAATATAAGGTGGTAAAGGCATACGACCATATTCTTGCAGTAATGAAACAGCAGGCTCAGACGACAAGAATTGGATGATAAATAGATTATCGCGGCGATCTAAGACTTCAACCTCAACATTGCCTTCTAAAGTTAGGCGTCGACCGGCTGATGGTGATTTACTGCTTCGGATATGCACCAGCGCCTGATTATCATCTAACAGGCGCTCAACCAAAACTTCAACCTTTCCACCCGTCTCTTTCTCACCCAATAAGCGAGCGGGTATCACTTTGGTGTTATTAAACACCAATAGATCATTAGGCTGCAGTAGCTCAAGAAAGTCAGAGAACTTCTTATCACTTAGCTCACCCGTGTTGCCATTCAGCGTCAAAAGACGACTGGCCGCACGCTGAGCGGCAGGATACTGGGCGATAAGTTCATCAGGTAAATCAAACTGGAAGTCGGTACGTTGCATGCCGAGATCATAGCAGAGCACCCGACTAAATCGTTAGGCTTAATCACTAATTTCGACACTTATGACAAATAAATGACATAAACGCCTTTTAATATCGGCGATGCCTCGTTATAATGCGCAGCTTGGTTGCCGGGGTGGCGGAACTGGTAGACGCGCCGGATTCAAAATCCGGTTTCTTCGGAAGTGCGAGTTCGATTCTCGCCCTCGGTACCAAAATTATCATTATTGGGGTTTTCTACCCCATTAAAGCTGTATGAATCCAAACAGCTAAATTCCAAACCAAGTTTTTAATTTGTTGATAGCGAACGTCTATCAAGCGATTTTCATCTCGTCTGGCCAAACTACAAAATTAGTTCAGCCAACATTCTTAATCCCGTAATGAGCAGCACCACGGCAAAAACTTGCTTAAGTTTTACGGCATCTAACTTACTGGCTAACGCGACACCTAGCGGTGCAAAAAGCACGGTAAGTGGCACGATACATAAAAAACCGATTAGATTGACTAGACCATAGGTACCGACGGGTGCATCAACAGGGGTAGTTCCTAATAGCAGCATGGTCAGTGCACCTGGCAAGGAAATAATTAACCCTACTGCTGCTGCTGTGCCCACTGCTTTGTGCGCCGG
This sequence comes from Methylophaga sp. OBS3, assembly GCF_026319325.1. Taxonomy (GTDB): domain Bacteria; phylum Pseudomonadota; class Gammaproteobacteria; order Nitrosococcales; family Methylophagaceae; genus Methylophaga. The sequence continues at coordinate 482,463 of NZ_JAPDMU010000001.1, read as the reverse complement.
ATAGTTACAAATCGTTAAGATTGGTACGGTAAGCGTCCCGCCACCAATTCCTACCATGGAACTTAAAAAACCAATTGATGTGCCGAGCAAGGTTTGCCCTACTTTTCCGGGCAATTGATTAAAGAGTGCAGATTTACTCGTTCTTAACAGCATATTGAGCGCTGATAAAGTCGCAATTACGCCAAACAACATGGTTAGCCACAGTCCATCGATACGCGTCACTAACCAACTGCCTAACAACACGCCAATAAAAATAAAACCAGCCCAACGTTTTAGCAGTTCAAAATCCACATTCCCCTTTTTCTTGTGTGATCGTATTGAACTGATTGAGGTCGGAATGATAGTAGCAAGCGACGTGGCTGTTGCAATTAACATTGCTGAGTCTGCAGAGACGCCAAAGCCCTGAAACAAGAAAAACAGCACGGGCACAATCACAATGCCGCCACCAACACCTAACAATCCTGCTAAAACACCAGCAAAGGCGCCTGTTGCAAATAAAGCCATTACGGTCGTTAAATTAGCGGTTAAAAATTCGATCACATTCATCCCGTTCAGGTTCTTTTTTCAGTAAACAAAAACATGCGATAGGCTAATGTCTAACCTACCGCGTGCTTAATAATAAGATTATGCTGAAAGCTCTTTTCTAATAATCTCGGCTCCGGCACTCAATGCATCAAGCTTACCTCTAGCAAGCTCTCTAGGTAATGGTGCCATACCACAATTAGTACATGGGTAAAGTTTATCCGCATCGACAAACTGTAGGGCTTTTCTTAGCGTATTAGCGACTTCTTCTGGCGTTTCAATTCGGTCACTGGCAACATCAATCGCGCCCACCATGACCTTTTTGCCCCTTAATAGCTCGATAAGCTCTATCGGTACATGTGAGTTGTGACACTCCAATGAAATGATATCGATACTAGATTGTTGCAACGTCGGGAATATCGATTCGTATTGGCGCCACTCGGATCCCAGAGATTTTTTCCAATCCGTATTGGCTTTTATGCCATAGCCATAACAAATATGAACGGCTGTTTCGCACTTGAGACCTTCAACAGCCCGTTCTAATGTCGCCATCCCCCAATCATTCACCTCATCAAAAAACACGTTAAATGCGGGTTCATCAAATTGGATAATATCGATACCGACAGCTTCTAGCTCTTTCGCTTCTTGATTAAGAATTTTGGCAAATTCCCATGCCAATTTTTCGCGACTTTTGTAATGCGCATCATAAAGCGTATCAATCATTGTCATTGGACCAGGTAATGCCCATTTAATAGGCCGATCCGTCTGGCTACGCAAAAATTTCGCATCTTCAACAAATACTGACTTTGGCCGACTCACTGCACCAACAACGGTTGGCACACTGGCATCATAACGGTCTCGAATCTTTACTGTTTCACGCTTTTCAAAATCAACACCATCAAGATGTTCAATAAACGTGGTTACGAAATGTTGGCGTGATTGCTCACCGTCACTCACAATATCAATACCAGCATGTTGCTGTTCTTGTAGCGACAGACGCAAAGCATCATGTTTGCCATCTATTAATGCTTGCCCTTCTAATTTCCATGGTGACCATAGCTTTTCTGGCTCTGCCAGCCATGAGGGTTTTGGCAAACTTCCAGCCGTTGACGTAGGTAATATTTTTTTCATTTTATCTTTCATTAACTTTAAGGTTTATGCGTTGTAACTTTCAGACCATTTTTCAAGCACTGCTTGATAAGGTTTGATGAAGTATTCCTCAGCAAACTTGCCCTGCTTGACAGCTAACTGGCTTCGCTCTTCACGGTCATAAACAATTTGTGTCAGCGAGTGGTCAGCATGTTTCAAAGTTGGTTGAAAGTAATTACCGGCCACCGCATTCGCGTTATAAATTTCTGGCCGATAAATTTTCTGGAAGGTTTCCATTGTGCTTATCGTGCCAATCAGCTCAAGGTTGGTGTAATCACAAAGTAAGTCACCAAAGAAATAGAACGCTAAAGGGGCAACGCTATTTGGCGGCATAAAGTAACGCACGGCAAAGCCCATTTTTTTGAAATACTTTTCTGTCAGCGAAGATTCATTTGGCACATATTCAACACCTAAAACCGGGTGCTGATTTTCTGTGCGGTGATAAGTTTTGTTATCTGAGACACTGAGACAAATAACCGGCGGCTTCTTGAAGTTTTCTTGGTAAGTCTCTGAGTTAACAAAGTCTTTAAAGAGTTTGCCGTGCAAATCACCGAAGTTATCAGGAATGCTAAACGAAGATTGCCCTTCGTTGTGTTTCAAAAGACGGACGCTAAAATCATAGTCACGCACATATGACGAGAAGTTATTACCAACAATCCCTTCAATACGTTTATTGGCTTGATGATCAACGATATAGGTTTTCAAAATCTCTATAGATGGAAAATTTGCACCATTGCCTTCCACATCAATATCGACAGAAATAATTTCCAGCTCAACACTATAACGGTCACCTTTTGGGTTATCCCAGCTAGCTAGGGCATTAAAGCGGCTATCAACCATCTTTAAGGCATTGCGTAAATTTTCTTTACGACGCTCACCTCTCGCTAGGTTCGCGAAGTTGGTGGTGATTCGCGTGCTGTCTGATGGTTGATAATTTTCATCAAAACGAATGCGCTTGATTGTGTACTGGAAGCCTGTGCTCATGGTTTCTGTTCCCTGTTTTAAGCTGTACCTGAGTTATTAGCAATCTGCTCAAATCAAACCTCAATTCTTGGATTAGCAGGAAGTTTGAGTCGCTAACGCGATTGCATTTAAGGCACTTTATACAGGCACCAAACCATGAAAAAAATTGATTTTATCTCATGAAATAATGATTTTTATTCATGCAACACACTAAAGGTTTTCGTTAACTTGGCACGTGAGTCGCCAGATTCGCTCATGGTTAACGAATAAGAAAGATTACGATGAGACAATCAAACAATGGCTACAGACATTATTTAGCACTCACAAAAACATGTCCAAATAGCCATTTGATAAGCTGAAAAGATACTTTTGAGTCAGGTTATGCGCTGATATACAGCGCATTTAAGGATTATGACGGTAAGCCTAATGGGTGTTTAAAGCTGCTGGCTAAATCAATAAATGACTTCAAATATTCAATGTCATCATCGCCTTCCCGCGTTCCCAAATAGATTTGTTTAGCAATACCCGTCTTACCCAGGCGAACAACAGCTAGCGGGAGTTTGAGGCAATATTCTTCTGCAAGCCAACGCGGTAAGGCAGCTACACCCCGACCTGACGCAACCATTTGCAGCATGATTTCTGTCGTGTCGCTAGTTTTATGATGTTTGGGAACAACTTCGGCAGGATTAAGAAATTGTGTATAGATATCTAACCTATCGGTTGCTACGGGATATGTCAGTAATACTTGGTCACGTAAGTCTTCTGCCTGAACGTATTTTCGAGAGGCCAGTTCATGATGAACCGGCACAACCAAAACTTGTTCATAATCAAAAACAGGATTAAAACAAAGGCCACTTTTATAGATAGGATCTGGCGTCACCAATAAGTCGATTTCATAATCCATCAACGCATCAACACCACCAAACTGAAATTTTTGTTTTACATCGACATCCACATCAGGCCAGGCAGCTAAAAACGGCGAAACCACTTTCAATAACCATTGGTAACAAGGATGGCATTCCATCCCAATACGTAATGTTCCTCGCTCACCTTGTGCTATTTGCTTTAGCTTTTCTTCAGCATGACCCAATAAAGGTAAAACCCGCTCGGCAATATTTAATAAATATCGCCCCGCTTGGGTAAGCCGCAAGCTTCGACCCTCGCGTAACCAAATATCCGTACCTAGGTTATCTTCCAATTTACGCATCGTATGACTGAGCGCTGACTGGGTGAGATGTAATTCTTTGGCAGCAGCTGTTAGCGAACCATGCTGATCAACGGCATAAACAACTTTTAAGTGGATTCGTTCAATCATAAGGTATGAGTAAAATTAATTGTTATGTGAAAATATAACATTTTTATTCATAAATTAAGTACTTTATTCTGTCGCTCATTAATTACTGAATCACCCCGCATGAGCTTAAAATGAATACAGCTATTGGCTACCCAGAAAAACCCATTGTTATCCATGCCTGTCAGGTTACGAAAATTTCGTCTCTTAGTGACAATACCTACCAGATTGAATTGGCATCGCCGGAGGGTTCCGTCTTGGATTACTATGCAGGCCAGCATCTTCAGCTGTCGTTAGACGTAAATGGTGACGGTCAATTACAACCTTTGCTGTATTCAATTGCTAATGGCTTTGACCCAGAAAAACCAAACCGATTACAACTTATCATCCAAAATAACAGTGAATTTTCCGATAAGGTTTTAAATCGTATTGCTGCGTTATTAAATGTCGAAGCAGCCATCCCAGTGACCTTACCAATGGGGCAAGCTTTTCTGCAAACTAACCTCAGCCAAAAACATTTATTGATCGCATCAGGCTCGGGAATTGCGAAGATAAAATGCTTAATTGAAACTATTTTGCGACAACAGCCAAATGCTGATGTAAACATTTATTGGTCTAACAAACACGCCGATGAGTTTTATTTACATACCGAGTTTCAAGATTGGTTAACAAACAATCAAAACCTGACATTTACCCCTATCCTCGAATCAGCCCATCCAGACTGGTCCAGTCGTTCTGGTTACATATATGAAGTTATCCAACAGGACTATGACGATCTTAGTGATGTACAAGTCTATCTATGCGGTTCGCCACAAATGGTTTATGGCACGATTGATAAACTTGCTGTCATTGGATTGAAAGAAAACAACTGTTATTCAGATGCATTTCAATATGCGCCGAGAACTTAATACTTATTCATAACGTATAAGCAGGTTTACGGTTGGTAAACCTGCTTAACAAAACGTCATTTCTTTTAGCTTTTCCACGAAGCCATTTGCTCAATACAAATTTCATTAAGCTTTTTAGCCGCAACCGCTGAAGAAGACTCGGTATAGCATCTTAGTTCCGGTGCATTTCCCGATGGCCTAAGATGAACAACATCGGCATTATCAAACGTGATTCTGACCCCGTCGGTTTTATCAACAGATATGGGCGCTGAGACAAAAGGAAATGCTTTTTTGATGTTTGTACAAACCATTTGCCAATCATCAGCATCAAACTGTGCCAAACGTACCTGACTCAACTCGGTAGGGAATTGTTTTAAACGATCACTATAGGTAAATCGGGATGGCAATTTTTCAACCAGTTCTGAAATAGCACACTGCTGCTCATCAGTAGCCAGAATTACAGACAAAGCAACAATAACCGCATCTCTTGTCGGCAGTGGCGCTAAGGTTTTACCATCACGTTGCACAGCGGTGAGCTGCAGAAAACCACCATTTGCTTCGTAACCAACAATGCTCGAACCTGGCATTTCTTGCTGCGCTTGTTGCATATCCGCAATAACGTATGGCGAACCAATTTTTGTTCTGGTGACTTTACTGAATAACTGACTTTTCTCAACGGCGCTATTACAACTTACCGGAGTCATAACTACATCTGCCTGAAGATATGCAGCACACAAAATTCCAGCAATATCGCCGCGTAACCATTGACCATTTTCATCACTGATTAACGGTCTATCGCCATCACCATCGGTCGAGACAATACAATCAAAATGATGTTGTTGTGCCCAGCGTGACGCCGCGGCCGTATCCTCAGGTCTAATGGCTTCAGTATCCACGGCAACAAAAGTATCAGACCGACCTAGTGAGGTGACTTGGGCGCCAAGTGATTCAAGTATGATACGGAAAACAACACGAGCAACCGACGAATGTTCATATAAACCGATATGTTTGCCTTGCAAACATTGGCTTGGGAAAAAGCCAACATAGCGTTTTACGTAATGCTCCAGAGCTTCATTTCGAACAGATGGCATTTCTGGCTCTGCAACCAAATAACCATTGCTATCAAATAAGCCTCTAGGTAATTCAACCAGCTGTTGTCTGATCCCCACCTCATCTTGTTTAAGAATTTCACCCAGTGGGGTGTTGAATTTCATGCCATTACGATCATCAGGGATATGACTGCCTGTGACCATAATGGTCGGCATTTTTTGCGTAATGCCAAATAAAGCCAGTGCCGGTGATGGGATTAAACCGTAATAAATTGGCTCATATCCCATCATTTTGCAGGCTGCCGCCACAGCTTTAATGATTCTTGGTGAACTCTCCCGAAGATCCCCAGCAATGCCGACATTGTCCCCAGGTGCCACCATTTCATTTTGTTGCAGGTATTGCATAAAGGCAGTGACATAAGCAACGCAGACTTTGTCTGTCATATCGCTAACAAGTCCGCGTACACCACTGGTACCGAAACTCACACCTGATTGATTCATTAAATCCTGAATACTGGTTTTCATTACACAGTCTCTAATTTGCCTATACGGTTTTAATCACGATGATAGTTATCATCAAAACGGATAATGTCGTCCTCACCCAAATAGCTACCAGATTGCACTTCAATAATTTCCAGAGGAATTTGGCCAGGGTTATGAAGACGATGAGTTTTGCCCAGTGGAATATAAGTTGACTCATTCTCAGACAACAAAGTCACCTTATCATCACATGTCACTTGGGCTGTGCCAGTCACAACGATCCAATGCTCCGCACGGTGGTGGTGCATTTGTAATGAGAGTGAGGCCCCCGGTTTTACTCTGATACGTTTGACCTGAAAACGGTCACCATTATCAATCGAGTCATAGAATCCCCAAGGGCGATAACACAGACGATGGTTTTCGGCTTCTGAACGTTCGGAATCATTCAGTTGCTCAACCATTTTTTTCACATCTTGGGTTTTGTCTTTACTGGCAACCATAACCGCATCAACCGTTTCAACAACCACAACATTGTCGAGGCCTAACACAGTTACCAGACGGTCTTGACTATGGACATAGGAGTTAGTGACACCATCAAGCATCACGTCACCATAAGTCACATTATTGTCTTCACTTTGCTCTGCACAGTCCCATAAAGAAGACCATGAACCGACATCACTCCAGCCTGCATCTAAAGGCACGACAACAGCTTTTTCGGTTTTTTCCATAACCGCATAATCAATTGAAATCGCACTGCTTCTTTCAAAGCTTTCTTGATCAAGGCGAATAAAATCCAAATCAGGATTCGCATTTTCTAAAGCGTCATGACAAGCAATCAGTAAATCTGGCGAATATTTATCAAGTTCGGCCAATAACGTAGATGCTTTAAACATAAACATGCCACTATTCCAGTAATACTTACCAGAGCTCACATATTGTTCAGCCGTTTTTAAATCTGGCTTTTCGACAAATGCCTTAACGGCGCTGATGGTGTCTTTTTTCGTCGCTTCGATATAACCGTAACCGGTGTTCGGTTCGGTCGGCACGATACCAAACGTCACTAATGCGCCCTGCTCAGCCTGCTCTTTAGCGTCATTAATAGCTTTATGAAAAGCAGGAACATCTCTAATGACATGGTCTGCAGCTAACACCAATAAAATGGGATCGTCACCTTTACTGGTTGCTTGTAATGCTGCAACAGCCAATGCCGGCGCCGTATTTCTTGGTACAGGCTCCAACATAATTGTCGATGATTCTGCACCAAGTTCATGAAGCTGCTCTGCCACCATAAATCGGTGGTCATTACTACATACGATGGTGGCCGGTTCTAAACCCGGAATACCATCAAGACGCATTAATGTTTGTTGAAACATCGTTTCATCACCAAACAATGACAAAAATTGCTTGGGCTTATTTTTTCGGGAAAGCGGCCATAAACGTGTACCGCTTCCGCCTGACATGACAACTGGAATCATAGGATTCTCCTAGTTATTTCAATATCAATAAGTTCTGGTAGGAAGGAATTGGCCTTAGTCGTTACCAAATAAATCACGTGTATAGACCTTGTCAGCGACATCACGAATGTCATCAACCATCCGATTCGCAATAATCACGCTACTTCTCGATTTAAACTCCTCAAAATCACGAACCACTTGTGAATTAAAAAACGTCTCGTCCTGTAAGACAGGCTCATAGATAATGACCTCAATCCCTTTGGCCTTAATTCGTTTCATAATGCCTTGTACGGATGATGCTCTGAAATTGTCCGAGCCAGACTTCATGATTAATCTATAAATACCGACCACTTTGGGTTTTAATTTAAGAATACTGGCTGCCACATGGTCTTTACGCGTGGTATTGGCATCGACAATGGCATTAATGATGTTGTTAGGCACATTCTGGTAATTGGCCAATAACTGTTTGGTGTCTTTCGGTAAACAATAGCCACCGTACCCAAACGAAGGATTGTTATAGTGATCACCGATACGTGGATCCAGACAAACGCCATTAATGATTTGACGACTGTTAATGCCATTAATCTCAGCATAACTATCCAGCTCATTAAAATAGGCAACACGCATAGCTAAGTAAGTATTAGAAAAAAGCTTAATCGCCTCAGCTTCAGTTGGCTCAGTGAATAAGACGGGAATGTCTTCTTTCTGAGCGCCCTCCACCAACATATCCGCAAACGCTTTTGCTCTTGGCGAGTCTTCACCCAAAATAATGCGTGATGGATAAAGATTGTCGTATAACGCTTTACCCTCACGTAAAAACTCTGGCGAGAAAATGATGTTTTCACAGCCTAAAGTCTGTTTGATGTTTTTGGTATAACCAACAGGCACTGTTGATTTGATTATCATGACGGCTGAAGGATTAATTTCCATCACGTCTTTAATGACAGCCTCGACCGACCCCGTATTGAAATAATTGGTTTCTGGGTCATAGTCAGTTGGCGTTGCAATCACCACATAATCTGCATTTTCATATGCCGCATGCTTATCAAGCGTTGCTGTCAGATTCAGGCTTTTATTAGCCAGAAAGTCTTCTATTTCAGCATCTGAAATCGGTGACTTTTTAGCGTTGATAAGATCAACTTTATCAGCGATAAGATCTAACGCCACAACCTCATTATGTTGTGCCAGTAAAACAGCATTAGATAGTCCCACGTAACCTGTGCCAGCTATCGCTATTTTCATCATTTATTTTTTCCTATTGCTAAAAAATTCATTTAACTTCTTCCACTACCAACTTTTGTTTTTAACCTTCGACGTTAAAAACCTGATCAAAAAGTGGCACTAATAATTTGTTGCCGTACTCATTAAAGTGATGTCGGTCAGTGGTGATAGGCAAACCATTGATCATCCCCGGGCAAACACCGTTGTCACAAAGAAAGGGAATGGGATCCAGCAAGGTGACATCACATTGCTGACTGGTTTGCTCAAGTGCTTTCAAGATGGTGCTATTACGTTTTTGGTAATGCTCCATCGTGACGGCGTAATCAGGCATTTCGTTATAAAAAAGCAGTTCTCTCGAAGCCTCTTTGGCAACGTTAAAGTTTTGCTCGGGCGTTGGCTTCATAATCACCACTGGACGCTTGTCTGCAAATGCACAATACGTCTCAACAATGGCGTCATTCACTTCTTGGTGAAAAGCTGGCAAATCATTACTTGGATAAACGGCATCAAAATAAACGGCTGGCCGTTTATCAACCGATGATCCAAACATAAACACAAAGCGATTAATAATGACTATTGGAATATGCTGCGGGTAATTATCGAGCTCTGCATTAACCCACTTCACAAAGTTGGCACATTTATCTTGTGGGTAGTTTTGTAACCAATCGGCAAGCATGACGCCCGATAAAGTCGGGCAACTATCATGGTAGTAATGTGCTACGCCATAACCATGTTTATTTGCAGCCTCGGCAATCGCCGTAACTTGCGATGTTGAATGGCTGTCCCCCACCACAATGGCGCCGATATTATTACTATCACCATAAATGCAGCTCGGCATTTCATTGTTGAAAGCGTTTATTTTTGTACATTCAAATTGGTTTTTATTTTCTGCTTGATAGGCGATTTGCTCTATTTGTTGATCAATTCGCCCATCTAAATGTGTATTGGCAAAGTTCACTGCCACTAATGCCAATAACGCGGTTGTTGAAAAAATGACCGCGACTTCTTTCTTTAATGGCAAGCCAGAAAACACTTTACGGGTCGGAGTCTCGATAACTTGATACGAGAAATGTGCAATGGCAACACTGGCAATCAGTGCCAACATAATCGCCATATTGCTGGCCTCGACAGACATAAAAAACAGCAGCACGATTGCCGGCCAATGCCATAGATACAATGAATAAGAACGATCACCTAACCACTGAAAAACGGCATTTTGGGTAAATACGGATTGTGGTTGATTAACCAGAATCACCAATGATGCACCCAGCACCGGCAATAACGCCCAATAGCCTGGCCACAACAATGATTCGTTTAACAGCAATAGACTGCCAATAATTAATGCCCAGCCAAGGTAAAACATTGGCGCTCTAAGCTGGCTATTCACGACGTTTGGCCAAATTTTCGGTGTTAAATAAACAAGGCCACCAGCCAATAACTCCCAGCCACGAGAAGGCAGCAGGAAAAACGTTGGGATGGGATAAAAATGCACCACGATAATGTTAAGCGTCAACGACGCTAAAAAGGCTAGCAAAAGCACTGTCCACAATACTTTCTGTGAACGTGTCAGCTTGTGAATTAACATCAAGAAAATGGGGTATAGCAAATAAAACTGTGCTTCGACTGACAACGTCCAAGTATGCAACAACCACTTTTCTGTTGAGCTGGTATCAAAGTAACCGGCGTTATCCCAGTAATGGATATTCGACACAAATCCTAAGGCTGCTGCCGCTTCCTCTGACAGGCTTTGATAATCGGGCGTCGTTAATAAAAACCAGCCCATCGTGAGTAGCGTTACGACTAAAAACAATAATGCTGGCAAGATCCGTCTAACACGCGACATATAAAACTTGCCAAGTGAAAAACCACCACGCTCATAGCCACCCAAAATGATTGACGTCATTAAGAAGCCAGAAATCACAAAGAAAATATCAACACCGGCAAAACCACCCGATAGCTGGTAGCTAAACGGTAAGTGATAAAAGACGACAGCAATCACAGCCCAAGCTCTTAGGCCGTTGATATCTTCTCTAAAAGGAATTTTGCTAGGAATATGTTCCAAGGTTTATGCCCGAAATGCGATTCTGTATAAAAAAACGGGAATACCGACGACATAACGTTTAAACAAACGTTTTGGTTCATTTACTAAACGGTATAACCACTCAAGTGAACATTTCTGAACCCATGCTGGTGCACGTTTAAAACGATCTGCATAAAAATCAATAATTGCACCACCACAAATCACCAAACCATTGCCACTCAGTTCAGCTTTTATCCGGTTAGCTAGCACCTCTTGCTTAGGCATCCCCATGGCAAGCACGATGACACTAAAACGTGTTGGATCAATTTCTTGCTTTAGGAAAGTGATGTAATCATCTATCGGATAAAAACCATTTCTAATCGCTTTAGCTCGGCCTTCTAGTAATTTGTCACTCCCCACTTCAAGCCATGGAGACTGAGTGCCTAAAACGTAATAATCGGTATCCGTGTCATTGAAGGTATCAACCATTTGCGGGATAAAATCCGTACCGTTTAAATTGGCACCCTCAGCCATCGAAAAATAGCGTAAGGCAAGGCTTACCCCAATACCGTCACGCAGCAGATAATCAAGGCTTAGAAAACTCGCAAAAGTCGCTTCATCTTCCAGCATCAAATTGACACCGTGTTGATTCAAAAACCCCACAGAGGTAAAGCCCGGTGATGCTTTAGTGGCTTTGAGATCATTCAAACAAGCCACACTATTTTCATAAATAGTGAGCTTACTTAAAATCTGCTCGATTTTTGACGGTTTTTCAGACTGCATAGCCATCAACAATGCTCCTCGCTACTGACTTCCAAGAAAATCTCTCGGCAAATTGTTTTGATTTTTCGACTTCGTCGACTGACCATGACTTAACCAGTGATAAATAACTGGCTTCAAAATCCGTGTGTTCATAGGTGAATAATTCGCCAACGCCAGACTGTGAAATAAAGCCTTTAAATGAGTCTGGTTGGCTCGATAGAAACGGCACTAAGCCATATGACATCAACTCGATAACGCTAAGGCCAAAACCTTCATATTCAGAGGCACTAATGACATAACGTGACGACTCAATATGCTCACGAATCGCCTCATCATCGATGTTGAACAATAGCTCTACCCGATCTTGGGCATGCAGAGATATCACCAGTTCTTCTAACTGTTTAGCATCACCCGTGGCGCGATTACCGATGATTTTCAGCTTGCTACCATCGGGTGCCAATTGGCTAAACGCTTCAATGAGCCAATCAAGTCGTTTGTTTGAACTCAGGCGTCCTAAATAGACAAAATCGCTATTACTTTGTAATGCGCCAGCATGACCAAATTTTTGATATGCCACGCCATTTTCAATGAGATGACAGTCATCTTTGATTTGCTCAAACAGTGCTTTGTCGTTGTTGCTTATTGTGAATACGACATCAACTGGACGCAGCGTAAACCGGGTAATGGTCTTAAAAAAGAGTTTCTTCAGCGCCTGCTGTTGTGGCGTATGAAAAAAACCGCCATGCGTCGTTAATACCAATTTGGCTTTAAGCAGTCCAACACGTTTCAGCATCGACAAATAATCGATAAAAAAATCCACGGCATGAACATGCACGATATCGAACTTGTTAAGTTCTTTTAGTGGAAAACGCGTAATGGGATAACGCTTTGAGCCAAACCAAGCAAAACGTTTTACTGGTACACCATTAACAACCGACTCATCTGCTAAACGCTCTTCTGTTTGAAAGTTGGTGTTTAAAGTAAACACACCCACCTCATGACCCAGACTTTTCTGTTCCAAGGACAGATTCAGCACATAATCTTCCAAGCCCCCGATACTCGGAGAAAATTGGCGAACAATATGCAAAATTTTCATAGCCAAATTCCTATTCTCGATCTGTACTTACAGGATTACTGAATAAAAGATTCCAATACCTTCAACTGCGGTGACTTAGAACTGTCCGCTGGATAGATATTGAATCGGTAACCTTCAAACCATGGATCTGCTACCCAGTATGTCCAGCCATACCAAACATCACTGTTGTCTTGCATGTACTGCAACATATTGTTTAAGGCTTGCTGGCAAACATCACTTTTACCGGCAGCAAACTCCCCTAAGAAACCTTGAAAACCATTGTCTCTAAGCCATTTGGTAAAGGCCGTTAAACGCTCTACGCCAACTTTTGAGCTCACGCATTTGTCGTCAAGCCCAGTTGAATATTGGTCAAGATATTGGTGTGCTTCAAAGACGATGTTGTTTTGCGGATCTTTGATGTTTTTCAACACTTGGCCATTAGAAAACTCACCGTGTTTGTGTAACCAGCGTGCGGCACTAGAGTAATACGTGGCTGGCACCAGAATTTTTTGCACGGCACCTGCCTCACGAATCGCATCAACACCTCTTTGTGCCATTTCTGACCAAGTCTTGGCATCTTGTTTAAAAGGCTCATTCATCAGGCCAAAAATGACATGCTCCTGACCGATGTAGTGTTTTGCCATACGGCGCCAAAAGTCCTCAAACGCCTCAACGGGTACTTCTTTGCTACCGATAAATTCACCTTTGTAACGGGCGTAGTTATGTACATCGAGGACAACTAACAAATCATATTTAGCTGCTTGCTCGACAAACTTATCGATATCAGCCAAATACGGTGCGTTGAAACCTTTATTAAGCTCAGGTTGTAAACGCTCCCAAGTAAAAGCGAGGCGAATCACTTTAAAACCAAAGTCTGCATAGCTTTTGACATCTTGCTCACTGGGGAAGTGATAGGTTTTGTCTTTTTGACCTGGAAAGACATGTCCAGCAATACCTGGCCCTGGGAAATTCACACCAGCCAAAGGCGCTTCAGCACGGCTTGGCATCATATAGGTCAGCGTTAAGAAACTGACAATTAGTAGTAGAACTCGGTAACTTTTAGGGTTACGCATATTTCATCCTTCTAATTGGGAAAATGTAATTCACTGACTTCCAGTAACGCACCAGAAGCAGATTTACAGGAATCAGTAATAACGGCACAAACAAGCCAAATAACGTACCCGCCGTGATATGTGTGATTGGGTCATCGATACCCAGTTTCATTAAAACAACGCGAATACCGGCCTCTGGAATGATGTGCGCCAGATAAATAATAAAACTGTTCATACCGATAAAAATCAGTGCGTTATGCAGGCTTTGTAATAAAGGGCTTGGCTTATCGCTACTCGCCAAACGCGCCTGAATTGACTCACCTAAATAAGCACAACATTGGTAGCAGGTGTAAACCGCAATAAACGAAAAGACGTAATAAAACGCGTTAGTTTGTTGATAGCTGACTAAGTAAAAGATGACGGTTGCAGCAAAGACCAACAAGATCTTGAAGGCAGTAGATGCTGACTTCATAACGGTCGGTGTTGCCATCAGCACTCCCATCACAAAATAAGGGAAGAAAAACACTGCCTCACCAAAGGTCTGACCTTCCATTTTGTAAGTAATACCTGAGAGACCAACACTGCTACCCAGGCTCATCACCGCCAGTGCCATTAGTGCTAAAACCGACAGCAAGGTTTTGCCATTGATCAGCTTTAATATGACCGCTGAAAAACAAGAAATTAAAAACAACGCCCATAAGAACCAGAACTGTTGTTTTGGGGGAAATGGTGCTTGTAATACGTAGGTCAACGAGCGCTCGACATTAACGCTACCGCCTGCAAAATACTGAATACCCGATTGGGTATATGACCAGAAGATCAGGGGCACGATGAAAATCAACACATTGCGTTTAAAGAAATCTGTTAATTCTGTTTTCGCCAATGTTTGCTGGATAAACATGCCAGAAAGGAAAAAGAATAATGGCATGTGAAACAGATAAATCGCCCTATCGACATTCAGCCAAAATGCACTATCAGCAGGCAAAATACCGGCATTGAACAGACCTCTGACGGTATGACCGAATACCACTAAGATGATGCCAATCATCTTGGCGTAATCAGGGCCAACTTGTCTCAGTTGTGCATTCATGATTTAGCCTCTACATCATCAGATTGATGCATTTGTTTATAGAGGAACCCCATCATGATCCAGATAGGTGCTGCCACTTTAATCGTGAAAATCGCTGCACCAATCATCAGATTCAAAGCAATAAATACGTTGATGGCAAAGACGCAGCGTTTGCTGGATGCCTCATCAGAGCGAACAATCAGTGCGCCATATAGCCAATACAGAATCAAACCAAAGATGCTGGTTGCATAAATAATGTAGCTATAGCCACTGTCAGCAACACTATTTATGCCCTCCAAATTCCCCATCAGTAATGTTGATAAGTCGGCTTCATTCAATAGATACAAAGTGAAACCAATACGACCTGAAAATGAATCCGATAAAGATGTTTGTGTCGGGTCATAAAACACGATAATGGCAAAGAGTAGTAAGCCGGGAATAAATGTCACGGCTAACCACCGTGGCAGTAACGGTGCCAGATAAAACAAAGGAATCATTGCCAAGGCAAACACAGCACCAGTACGTGTGTCGTTAACCAAAATCAAAAAGATACTGCCCAACAAGAAAAACAAGACTTCACGTTTGCTTAAGTATTTACTGAATCCCATCAAGAAAATCAGCGTCACCATCGTAAAGTTGGCGAGTGACACCTGCTCTAGAAACAGCGATGAAATACGGTGTGATGACAAAAAGTTAAATGAAAAACGCGAGCTATAACCCAGCGAGTTTCTAAATAAGCCTGAGTCACTATATTCAAAAGGCTCAATACCGCGCGTGGTATAAAAATACTGCTCTGGCTCAAACATCATGACGTAGATATCAGTTGCAAATATCTCGATAACGGCAATGGCTAATACCGCCAACATCATGATTTTGAACACCTTGATGACCTGCTGACTATTGAGCAATGTGCCCAATAAAACAAACGCCACGATAATCAAACTATCTCGCAGGATTTTGATGAACATCGCATCATTAGTGAGCATCACCCACAATGATAATGACGTGATCCCCAATAGGAACAGCACATGCGGCAGAATTTCGGGGATTTTTTTCAGGTTAAGCAGTAAATAACCTAACAATGTGCCGAGAATCAAAATCTCAGTTAATGCCACATGTGCTGAACCTAATGTCATGACATGGGCATTAACCATCGCCAAGCCCGCATTAAAGGCAATAGCAACCAGCACTAACCAGCCAGCAATACCAAGACTGTTACCGTGATTTTTAAACACGGGCTGATTGTCGTTCATCGTGGTGTATTGATAAGCCATCTGTGCCCTTTACACCAATACCGTTCGATGGGCGCTTTCATAAGCGTCAATCATTTGATTGATAAATACGTCGTATTGGACAGAGATATTGCTGACTGAAAATTGCTCAGCATATTGCTTCAGTTTGTGGCTAACCTCGGCCGAAGCTAAGTTATTGCTCACAGCAGCAAGACAAGCATCTTTTAGGTTTTCAACATCATTAGGCTCAAACAGCTGGCCGGTTTCACCCTCAACAACGAGTTCCTTCAAACCACCTCTTGCCGATGCAATAACAGCAACCCCTTGGGCATAAGCTTCAATGACCGTTCTGCCAAAAGGCTCATTCCACATTGAAGGCACAATGACAAAATTAACCGCTTGATACACTTCATCAGCCGATACCCAACCTAGAAAAGTGATGCGATTTGATGGGTATTTGTCTTTCAGATATTGGACGTACTCTTCTTTCCCCGTACCAGCAATTTTCAAATGGTAGTCTTCAGGTAATGTTTGAAATGCCTGTAATAACAGCTCTACGCCTTTCTCCGGTTCAATACGCCCAAGGTAACCAAAGACTTTTTCAGAATTATCTAGTTCTTGATGGGCTGGTGTAGCTGTTTCTACGGGATTAAATATGACCGTATTCATCGCATTTTTGAAATACGGGATATGCTTTTGCAAAATAAAGTCACTGATACCTATCAGTCCATTTACTTTGCCAGCACTGTTCACCCGTCCCATGGTGCCGACCTGACAACCAAGACAACGACCTTCACAGTTTTTATCGTTACGAAACATCGTGCCCTTAAAGCACAAGGTGTAATAACTCCGAAGGATATGAGCAACCGGGATATTCAGTTTGTTACAGGCTTCCCAAGCAGCATTTCCAAAGTTTTCAATGGTGCTGGTGATAACTGCATCAGGATTAATCGACTCAAGTTTAGACTCGATCGTCTGGATTGCCTGAGGATTAAAGTTTTCTTTAAAGTGCCAAATCAGCTTTTTATGTGCAGGCTGAGTATGTTTGAAATTCCAGTAAATATTTGGCGTGCGAATTGTTTTAACCAGTACATCATTGTCCATGTACTGACCTTCTTCATGATCAATCGTCAGTACGGTTACATCATTACCTAAGGCTGATAAGCCTTTTGCTAATAATTGGGTCGATTTTTCACCACCACCTTTAATATTAGGCGGGTATGCTGCTGCAACGATGCAATACTTTCTCATCTCAATTCCTCACGCTCGACTGGTGTCAGCTTTTAATTCTTTAAAAAGCTGTCGCAAATTAGATTGCACTGCACTGTCGCCAAATAAGCAGGCAGATTCAGACAAAATGATGTTTTTGTTGGGTACATTTGGCTGACGAATCACCTCAGCTAATTCCTGTACCGAATTGAATAAAGCAAGACCGCTAAAGTCTTTGTGATCTTTCAGCCAATTTAAAAAAGATTGATTAGAAGCAATAACGGGAACACCGTAACTAATGGCGTGAAAGAAGCTGCCACTGACGATCATTTCGCTGGCGTCGTGCGCCAAAATGATGGCTTTAGCTTCCGACATGATCGTCGATACATCATCATCAGGCAGGAAACGAATATCGAAATTGATATTACGGCCTTTGGCCATTTTCAAAAGCTCAGACACATAATCATGATCTGAGGCGGGACCAGCTATCAGCAGTTTTTCATTGTCTGGCCAGTTAGCCAAAATTGCGTCAATTTGTTTGTAACGCTCTACCCTGCCAAATACTAAATAGTAAGCATCTTCAGAGTTATCATTGATCACCGTGGCATCGACACGGGTGTCATATAAAGGATGTGGAATATAGAAATAATCCTCACCTTCTAGGTGACCAGAATGCGCCACTTTTTTGTCAAAAAACCGCAGGGCAAAATCGATAATTTTTCGACTAATTTTGGCATGCCTGCGAGGCATATCGTGAGGTGTCATATTGTGTCTGACATACACCGTTTTCTTTGCAGCAATCTTGAAATACACGATGTAAACAAAGAACTTCAAAATGCCGAACAAATATAACTTTTTGCTCTCACTTCTCAGGTTGTTTTCCAGCCAATTAATGATCGCAACATCGTATTTCTTATAGCGAAAGGTCTGCCTGGGACGTAACACGATATCCTTGATATTAGGTGCATAACACAATCGCTCACCGCTTACGGTTTCGATATGGTTAACCATGTTTGACGTGTATTCATTCGCACCGTCAGGTTCTGGGTAAAAAAGTATTTTCATCCGTCCGCTCTGGTTAATTGAAAAACACCACAGCATTGCTTTGGTAATGCTGTAATCAAATGCACTACGTTGTTAAACGCACTGCTCACTCGGCTTCGCAGCATTGCTAAACCGAATTCATCGTTTTGTTGAGTAAGCCACGTCATCATTGCTGAAAGTTTTTCTTCGATAACAAACGAACACTTTCAATGTTGTCAGCAAGTCTGTCGGCATACTTTTCATAGTTGTTCTGCACTTGATCAATTAAAGCCACGACCTTTTGACCAAACCCGGCTGTTGGTTCAAGTGATAATTCAGGCAGTGAGAAAAACGCCATCAGGCCATCAACTTTGCCTTGGGTCGATAAAACAATGGCAGGTGTTCCAGCATTGATTGACATGATCGACAGATGCATTCGCCCCGTCACAACAAGCTTGGCCGTTTTTGCCAAACGCTTGATCTGGTCAGGCTCGAGTAACCTGTCGACAAAATAAACATCGGGATAAAGGTCAGCGATAGCTTTGCATACACTAAGATCATTGGCGCCATCACGAATGACGTGTGGTAATAGAACGACGGTATATTGCTCAGCCGTCAGCTTATTGATGATGGCGCGATATTCTTCAATTTGATCGATATCTTTAGCTATCAAACCGCTGGCATTAACCAAGGCCACATTCTTGCCGTCACAGTAAGCAAGAATGTCATCAATCCCCTGCTCTTGTTGACGCGCATTTGAAAACACCACATCCGCTGTTAATACGGTATTGCTGATAGCCAAATCATTTAGACGTTTATGCGAAATGGCATCACGAACCAATAATTGCACCCCTGCCTTACCGGCACTTCGTAGTGCGGTAATTGCTTTTTTATGGGGCTTCGTGTTCCAACTAAATCCTAAGATGCGCGAGGCAACACCATACTTCGCAACAAACATAGCGACATAAGCACGCATCGCTGAAGCATGTGGGTTATAGCCCCCATCCATCACATCAGCACCAGTCACCGAGAGTGTTTTTAGACTAGGTAACAAACGAACAAACTTAATAAAGTCACGAGTGAATGAATGTGGCTCACCGTAAATCAAACCCGGCATCTTGATGACTTCAACGTCGAGCGCATAACAAGATGGAATCGTTACCGGATTATGGTTAGTGGTGATGATGAGTTTTTTGCCATCGACATTGTGCAAAAAAGATTCCAGCATGGCTTGATCACCAATATTGCCGCCACCTGGTGCTGCAATTAATGCTGAGGTATCTGGTCGCACCCCATTTTTCACTTGCCACTGCATGGTCAACAGTAAAAACCGTCCCATCGTGACGTTGATGAAGGTGCTTGGAATACACTTTTTAATGATGTGTTTCATTAAGCTGATTTCACCTTATTAAAGTAATTTCGCAGCTGAAAAAGCTGATTCACGCTATCTCGGAATATGGGCAAAATGCCATAAGCAACAACGATGCAGCCCATCAGCACCAACCAACCCAAGGCGATACCGTCAAACAAGCCAAGATCAAAATTGGCAATTAGTTGATTAGAAATAAACGCTGATAAGAAATACACCGCAGCTACGGCGATCGGATTAACAATCATGCGTTTAACGGGGATACCGGTATCTTTTAACCAGTACACGCCCAATAACCATGACAGTCCCAAGCCAAGCGAGTAACACATCGCAACTGTTGTGGTGCTGCCCAAAACCCCTAATGCAGTAATGGCAATAATCATTGGTCGCGTGATTAGGCTTAATTTAAACAGCTGATTAGTAATGCCCTTACTGAGAAAAACCCAGTAGCTGCTGTAGCCTAAAACCAAAAACACACCGCCGACAGATAACGCTTGGAAAATCGGCACCAGTTCAACCCACTGAGGCCCAAGCACTAGTGTTACCAAGCGTTCGGTTTGGGTAACAATAACCACTAAACCAAAACTAATAAGGTGCACAATGATGTTTTGCCCGAACACCAGAAAATCATTGTATTTCTGCTGATTTTCGTTCTCCAAACGAGACAAAATAGGTACGGCGACAGCTTGTGATGGCGCGCTTAATTGATTAAGCGGCATCATTAAAATCTGCATTGCACGTTCAAAAAAGCCAAGTGGTGTCGCACCAAATTTATAGCCAATTAACACGACAGGCATGTTCTTAGAAAAGTACCCTAAGATTTGGGCGCCCATCAGGTTCCAACCAAATGAAAATAGTTGTTTTGTGCCTGCATCACGTTTTGGTAAACCGGGTTTCCAACGCGCTAGCACGGCATATAAGGCCAAGAACACAATCGCTTGAACAATTTGCTGATACACAATGGCCATATACGAATAGCCGCTGTAAGCCAGATAGATACCAATAGCGATACCTATCAAGGTACCCATCAGTTCAACCGTAATTAAAAAGCCAAACTTAAGATCACGGTTTAGTTTCGCTTTGAACTGAGAAGCCGCGCCATTAATTAAAAAAATCACTGATAAAAACTGTGCAATCTCAATCAACTCAACACGCTCATAAAAATCAGCAATGGTATGCGCCAATAAATAAGCAACCAGAGTCAAAACCGCGCCAATCAGTAAATTGGCCCAGAACAAATTACTGGCTTGTTTATGAGTCAGCTCTTTGGCTTGAATGGCGGCTGTTGATAAACCGCAATCACGAATGATCTCGCCAACACCAAATAAAGCCACGATCATGGCAACCAAACCAAAACTTTCTGGCTGTAGCAAACGCGCCAATATGATCAGGTTCAGCATCTGCAAAATGACTTTGCCTAACTGACCAGACATCATGATCACACCACCACGGGCGGCTTTTGAGGCTAACCCCATTGCACCACTCCTGATTGACGCATCGTGAACTTCCCTTCCATTGTGATCAGTGCTCTACGATAAGATCAGTTAATGGTCTTCTAGCAGATAGTGGCACCACGGTATCGTCCGCGGCATAACCAATGGCCAGGAAAGTTAAAATCTTTTCGTTTTCGGGGATGGCGCCCACTTCGTGACCACGTTGGTCTTGTTGGGGCTCAACGCACCAGTTTAGGCAGCACGTGGCTAACCCCATTGACTGTAATGCATAAAGAAATGACATTAAGAACAAACCACCATCTAAGGCTGGTTCATTACGTTCGGTCGCATCAAAAAATGCGCCCATGTCGCAACACATCACCGCGAGCATCGGAATGGTATGACCAAAGCCACGATTACCATTTTGCAATTTCAGCATTTCTTCAATATGGGTTTTGTCTTGGTATAGATGCACACGCCAAGGCTGACGATTACAGGCGCTAGGGCTTAACTGAGCTAATTTCGCTGCCTTTTCAACAATCTCTATTGGTACCGCTTGTGATTTGAAATTACGGGTACTACGACGGCTCAATGCCAGTGACTGCAAAACCTCAAAGGCATTTTCTTCGAGCGGTCTAAAGTTAATTGGCGTTTTGTAAATATCATCACTGTCTTTATGTGCTGATAGAAAACGATTCACCTCAGCTAAAATTTGCTCAGCTTCGCTTGTACGGTTATCAATGCTAATTACAAAGTCACGATAACCTTCGAGTACACCAATTGCAGCTTTATAGACTGGCTCATCACATGACAGGCCATCAGCTTCCCATTTTCTTAATAATGTGAGGGTTTGTTGTGCCGGATATTGGCCAAAAAAACGGCGGTTTTCGGGTGGTAAGCACATGCCTTTTTCAAGTTTGTGATACCAGAAAATCAGCTCAGCACTACGCTTGGCATAGTTCACGGTACCGGCATGTCGCCAGCCCATATGTTTGGCGTTAGCTTTCTGCTCATAACGGAAGCAGCGATAACGTAACACGGTACGTTTAAGGCGGTCTCGACTGTCCTTAAGTAATGGTTTCAGTCCTGGGACCAACGAAATGACATTTCTAGCCAATGTTTCCATAGTTAAATTCTTTCTGTTGCTAATGGGGTAAAACGACGGTTAATGACTATTTGTTTATTGCAATTGAGCCAATTCAGTACCAAAAAATCTGGGTTTATCTGATTCGGCCAAACTGCTGTCAAAGTCCCTGACAAAGTCAGTAATCATGTCTAATGCCATTTCATCATCGGCGCTGATGGTGGAAACTCGGAAAACAAGCCCATCTGGAATAATATTGTCGAGTGCGTACTTGATTGAGACTTGCTTTCTTTCAAAGTCATTTCGATACAGTGTTTCACCTGCCATGGTCCAATAAACCAAAGGTTCAACACGACTTCCTCTTTTCGTTTTCATATAAGTAAGATTGAGTTGTCTGCCATTATTCAACGTTACAGGCAGCTCTCTTTTTTCGAGTATTTCGAAACCTTGTGCTGGGTAACATGCCTCAGGCAAATGCACTGCTAAGCCATTTCGCTGATTATCTGAATAGGCAACCGACAACATCACTTTCTGGTTTTCCTTGTTAAAGTAGGTTTCGCTAATCACATCCGTATAAGCACTTGCCAACTTTTCGTCTAATACCGCACTGGTAATCAGTACGTGGCTCGTTGGATCTAACTGCCAATTGCCTATCGCTGGCTTAATGACTTTCGTCAACGGCTCGCGAGGCTTGATATTCACTAAGTAATCAGTAGGCGTTGCCCAGACCGCCAGTGTTGCGGTCATCAACATGAGGACTGAGACAACGCTTACCTTTAACCACGACATAGTTCTTGCTCACCTT
Source organism: Methylophaga sp. OBS3 (assembly GCF_026319325.1). Lineage (GTDB taxonomy): Bacteria > Pseudomonadota > Gammaproteobacteria > Nitrosococcales > Methylophagaceae > Methylophaga. The sequence goes on along the minus strand of NZ_JAPDMU010000001.1, from coordinate 459,314 downwards.
CTCCGTTAGGCATTCTTCAAAAATTTTGACAACAAGGTATCGAATGAAATGATGAGCGACAGTGCTACAACAAACAAAAATAACCCTGCAAAATCATGTAAATAAGATTGCCCTACTGAGTCTCCAAAGTAGTAGGTCACCAATATCAAAGCCAAAACACGAATCACATTCGCAGTGAATGAAATCGGGATAATGGCCACTGCCAATAAGCAATTACGTAAAAACGAGTCATGCTTTACCAAATGCAAATACAACAGGCCGAGGGCTTCCAAAGAAATCAACGTCTGCAAACCGGCACAGGCATCAGCAACTAATAATTGATATGGACCGACATACAGCACCACACCATTGCGTGCCACGGGAAAGTCAAACCAATACAGAATTGACTCTGCCACGTAAGACACCGCTATCTTCATCGGTAAAGTAACGGCATCAAGGATGAATCCCGGTATCGGCAGCAAGAACAACAAAAAAAATACCGGGAACCACACTGCTAATAAGGCTCTGAAACCTTTGGTCATAAGGATTAACCCCATGACCATGGGGAGCAGTGACCCCACATCCAAAATCAGAATGTCTTGTGAACGACCTAACAGATACGACGTTAAACCGAAGAGAAAAAACAAACCGCCTAACAACGGCTGCTTATTAGTGTTTAGGCTGTTGAGCAACACATCGCGTTTTTGCCAAAACAAAAACAGTGAAACCATCAGCACAAACGGACCATGGGCATGGTCATCTGACTGCCATAGTCGACCTGACAAGTTATAAAACGTTGGCAGGTACATGACCATCAGACCTATTACGATAACCAGCCACTTTAAGTGTTCGTTATCGTAATAACCCGAATATGTTTGACTTGTTGTCATTCTCTTTGGAGAAGCCTTAAGTTATCGTTAAGATCTTATCTTGCCAGCATGCTCTCCTCGTTCAGAGCAGCCATGCTGGCAAAACAAAAGGTGTTTATAAGACCTTATTGATTCAGGCTTGCTTGATAGTTATCAAACAAATTGACGACGACGGTTGCTCATAAAACCGACAAGACCTAAACCAGCCATCATTAAGGCTAATGTGCTTGGCTCAGGCACTGGTGATACAGATGAAGATAAGGTGTAAGAACCGTTATCCATTGTTCTTGTATCAACTTGTAACAGGTAAGTATCAGGGGCTAAGTCATTGAAAGTAATCGTACCTTCGCCTTGACCATTACCAAAGGTACGTGAAATACCATCTGGACCACTGACTGTTAAGTTAAGGACACCTTCATTGCCATTAATACCAAAAGAGTCAAAGTTAAATGTGACATCTTCAGTCGATGTTAATGTGAATGAATAGTAGTTAGTGTAGTTACCAGCTGAATCAAAACTGATGTCTACTGGCTCGTTGGCAAATGTATAGGCTGTTTCTTCGGTATTGATTTCGGTTGTACCATCGAATTCAACAGCAGCGTTAGCAAATGGACTTGCCAATAGAAGCAGGCTTAGTGCACAGAATTTTTTCATGGCTTTCTCCTTTATGGTGTGATGTACAAGTAAAATGATAATCAAGCCACCACTAGAGATATATGCTCCAAACCCCTAAAAATCTTTTAGGACTACCCCTACTTTTGCTGCCTTAGCGATTTCTAATTGCTGCTCGAGTTTTTTCAGATCAGATTTCTTCGTGTCATTGAGACGTGCCACGATCACAGCACCACCAACCTGTGATGCAATCAGCTGTGCATCAGAGAATTCAAGTGCTGGCGGCGAATCAATTAAGACAATGTCATAGGCCTGTTCAACAGCAGTCCAGAAATTCTTAATCGACAATAATTCAAGAGGGTTAGGCAAAGATGATCCTGCTGTGAGGACATGCAGATACTCAAACCCCCTCACCTTTTGAATATGATTTTCGTTGGATTTACTAGACAGCAAATCGGCTAAGCCTTTGCTGTTATCCAATCGGAATAAATCATGCTGTACGGGGTTTCGTAGATTGGCATCAATTAAGATCGTCTTAAGACCCATCTGTGAAAACAAAATCGCCAGATTGGCAACGGTATGACTCGCCCCTTGTCCATCTCGTGTTGAGGTGAACAATAGAGATTTTCTATTGCCCTCAAACCAACGTAATGACAGTTGGGTTCTCAGGGCACGATATTCTTCAACTTCTGCACCGTCCAGGGTAAATGCGACAAAAACTTCAGGATCGATTGCCGCACTATCCGGCGGCAAGATTCTGTAGCTAAGCTGCTTTGATTCTACGTTCATGTCATCCTCATCATTTAGTGATTGCGTCATAACTCAGGTCTCGATTAATTAAATGGTTGCTGAGCTAACAATCATTGCTGTGCCAGTAATCCCGTCGTTGGCGATGAATGCTGATCTTTTCTTTTCTTCAATACGCCCAATACCGGCATATCGATGTCTTCAATTGAGCGAACCCGTGGCGTTAATAGTTCTAGGAATAAAGCTGAGCCAATCGCTAGAATGAAACCCAATACAAAAGCTAAAAAGAAATTACGCTTCACATTTGGTGAGCTTGGATAAATCGGCGCTGTAGCTTGTGTCAGAACAGATACATCGCTTTGGTTGGTTTCACCTTCCATTGAGGTTTGGCTGAAACGTTCCAGTGCAGTGTCTAAGGTTTTCTGAGCACTATCGACATTGAGTTTTAAAACAGCCAGTTCATCACGTTGCTGGTTCAACTCGAGAATACGTTGCTTTTGTACTGCTACAGCGGACTCAAGTTCTTCAACACGTTTGTCAGAAATCGTAGCCGTATTGGTCAGCCCCCCCGTCACACGTTCCACTTCACGCTGCAAGTCAGCTTTAAGATTATTCACTTCAGCCAGTGCGGCCTGATATCTAGGGTGGTTAACATTAAATTGTTGATTCACCTTAGCCAGATTTGCTTCTGCACTATTCAGATCAGCTTTCATACTCTGAATCAACGTGTTGCCTAAAATATCTGGATTCTCTTCAATAGCATCAGCTGAGCTTGCCTCGACACTGCGAGAGTTGGATTCCAATGAATCAGCTTGTGCACGAACTAGCTCTTCAGAGAGTTGCGCCAAACTGGCGTTTTCAACATCCCAACGTTCTTCTAAAGCGACAATACCTTTTTCTGCTTGGTAAGCAGCTAGTTCTTTTTCGGCATCAATCAGTTCATTTCGATAAGACGTCAGTCTGCCACTAAACCAATCAGCAGCTTCTAAAGCAGGTTCTACTTTCAAACGTAAGTTGGTTTCGACATAAGCTGTTGCAAATGCATTAGCCACAGTAGCAACGAATTTAGGGTCGGTACCGGTGTAACCGACTTCGATGACGCTACTGTCACGTGATGGACGAATAACCAGTTTGTTTTGCAACACACCTGCCAGCCAATCTCTGATATTAAGATCCTTATTGGCATTTTCCTCGGCGTTGACCACTTCTTGGAAAGCTTCAATCGCAAAACGGGTCTCATCCAGCTTTAATTGCTCGACGACTCTTAAGGCCACATTTTTACTTGAAATCACATCCACCTGTGTTGACATATAACTCGCTGACAGTTGGGCTGGCATGCTGAGTCCAGTAACAGGATCCGTGCCTTTATAGTTAATAATCAAACTAGAGCTAGCATAGTAGGTCTTCGGTAACATCATAGTAACCGCTGCTGCGGCCAGTACCGTCAAACCAAAGACCACAATGATGATTACTCTGCGGGCAAGAAGTATTGTGAGTAACTGATTTATGCTCATTTACTATTCCTTAAAAGAGGGCTTCTTTAACGTAAAGAACATCATCTTTGTTGATGATCGTCGTTCCATCTACTTTATGGGTTTCAAACTCACCCTCAGCATTTTTGCGTTTAATGGTGAGTCCATTTTCCGTACCACGTGGTGACAAACCGCCACCAATCGCCAATGCTTGGAACACGGTCATATTTTTTTCATAACGATAGGCACCACTGTTGTTCACTTCACCGTAGATATAAAACTTAGGTTCACGTGGCACATAGATGACATCACCATCTTCAACTAACATGTTTTGTGCTGTGCTATCGCCGGTAAACATCGCATTCAGATCAATGGTTTTGTGCTTTTCTTCACCCACCCGGTTTGTGGTTACCGTTACTTCATCACTACCTGATGAGGCAATACCACCGGCCAGTGCAATAAAGTCTGATACAGTGACTGATTCATCTGTAATTGGGTATTTACCAGGGCTATTGACTGCACCCAATACCGATACTTGTAGACCGTGAACATAAATAATGTCGCCTGGCGATACGATGACATCTGCACGTTCACCATTAATGATCTCTGTCACATTTAGTTTTTCTTTACCCGGTTGTTCACCTTTACTTGACACTATAGATACCGTGTCCGAACCCAATTGAGTAATACCACCCGCCATTGCTAACAGCTCGGTTAAAGTGACATCACGATGCAGCGGCACCCGTTGTGGTTGGGTCACATTGCCTAAAATAGAGACTTGTTGACTTAAAAATTCGGTCACCAAAATATTGACTTGGGGTTTACGTAAAAACCCTTGACTCTCAAGTTGTTGAGCAATCAATTTCTCAACTTGTGGCACTGACTTACCAGCAATATCAATGGTACCGATTAACGGGAAATTGATAGTGTCATCACTAGTTACCCGAGTCTCGGTCGTGAGATCTGGGTTGTCATGTACGGTGATACGAAGCATGTCCCCGGCTCCTAGCGGATTATCAGCCGCTGAAAGCAATGTTGAGGTGCATAGCATTAGAATGAAGATTAGTTTTTTCATATCAGACTCGTCTTTTATTCAAATTGGAAATGCGATTACATTCTGAGGGTTGCGGTTAGACTGAAAATATCCGCATCAAAATCACCGAAAGGAATCGTCGAGTTACGCTTTACTCTTTGGTAACCGGCTGAAAAATCCAAACTACGGTGTGGCTCGTAGTTCAAGCTTAATGAGAAGTTATTATTTTCATCTTCTCGCTGATCGACCGGACCAATAACAAAACCGGGGTTATCAAGATCTTCTCGAGTTTCCCAACGGTAATTTGCTTTGAGTGAAATTTTGCTCGTTGGCACCCATGCCATTTCAACACTTTGACCAAAGTTTTCACTGACACTAGCTTGTAAGTCATCACGTGGATGGGTTTCTTCAAACACCGACATTTTCAGTCGTGTTTTAAAAGTTGGTTTGTAGGTCATGCTGATACGTTTATCGATTGCATCGTAATCACGTTCTGGCACGTTATCGTATTCACGGGTGACATAAGCCGTTTGGAACTGGAAACTAGTTTTAAAGCTGTATTTCCAATCGATATTAAATGACGCCGAGTTTTGGTTATAGCCATCATCGATCGTACTGATCTCAGTTATCGTACGGTTTGGATAACGCCCCTCTTCATTAGTCAACATCAAACCAATACGACTTTGTTTTGGCGTTTTGTAATCAATACCGATACCTACCGAGTCACTCTCAAAGTCACCAATACGTTGAATCTCTTCTTCATACTGAACATCATTACCCAAGTAGGAAAACTTACCTTCCCAACGCGGATGAATTAACCAGTTCAGGTTAAAGAAATAGTTTTGCTGATCTCGTAAGTTGCCTGACAAACCACGGATATCATTAAAGCTCGCTAGAGCTCGATTAAACGTTTGGCCAACATTACCGTTTAAGTAATTACCAAGCTGCCAGTTCCATTGGGTTTTAAGGTATTTACCTTTGTAATCCAATGTACTGAAGCGTTGAAAATCGTTATCACTAATTGCCGCATTGACCTGCAGCTGCTGGCGTGAGTAATGCCACTTAGCATTCATCCCTAACAAGTTCTTTTTCAGAACGTCAGATCGACCAGTGCTGCCACCAACACTTCCAGTGAAGTCATCGTCAATCCTTAACAGGTTTGAGTCATAAACCAGACCACTACTGAAATACGGGGTGAATGAATTCTCAGCGGCGAGCACTGAACCCAGTGGTAATTGTGATAAGCCAAGCACAATGATCGGCATTTTTACTGACAAGTGTTTCATGCAGTTTGTTTTACTCGATACCTGCTAAACCTTTCTCGATATAGGCATCTAAATCGGCACCGTTTTGGTTGTTAGATGCATTGCTGTTGTCACTGGCCGATGCTGGCTGATATTCATCGCTGTACTTGATAACAGCGTCTTGTTTTAACATTGCAACAACTTGTTCAACTTGTTGTTTACGTTGTTGATTCTGCAAGTGTGTTTTGATGGCAGGTGCAGCCATTTCAAGTTTAACGGGTTGTTGTTGCTTATCTTTCACTTCGATAATGACCAGACCGTCAGCCAGATTTAAAAAGCCAACTTGGCCTACATCCAAGGTGGATAGCGCTTTTAACAAATTTGGTTGGATATTTTCTGATGTCTTAGCTTTGGTAATGGTAGTAAACGTAACGTTGTTATTCTCTAACCAAACCGTGAAGTTTTTCAGATCATCAATCTGCTGTAGTTTCTTTTGTGCATCCATGTACTTAGGTGAATCAGACGCCACAGTAACCTGGTCATAGACAAACAGTTTTCTATTCGCGAATAAATCAGTATTTGACGCGTAGTATGCTTCTACATCTGTATCAGAAACTGATGGTGTAATGGTTGTGTACTGTTGCATATAGGCTAATGCAAGCACCTGACGTTTAGCCGCTTCAATTGACTGCATAACTTGGGGATCACGATCTAAGTCAGCTTTATTCGCTTCTTGCTGCATCAATGTTTGTACGATCATGTTTTGCAGTACAGCTTCACGCATACTTTGCATATCTGCTGTTTGGGCTTGTTCGCCCATGGTGCTAATGGCTTGATTCAACTGGTGAACTGTAATTTCTTGATTATTTACCGTTGCCACGACTTGCGTGTTTTCTTTTGGAGTCGTGTCTTCGCAGCCTGCCAAGAAAATAATGATCAAAGCTGAAAGCAGTCGAAAGCGTAGTGTAGAGCTCATGAGTTTTTTCCCTTTATCATGTCGCGTTTCGAAAAAAGTAGTCATGGAAACAATAAAAAATTATTACCGTTAAACCATGCATAATTGTCGAAATAGTGGTATTTGAATGGAGACTATGATGAGAGATCACCCCCTAAATGGATATAGGGGAAACCCCTAATTGTAGGGTTTAAGCTGCTTCACACTGACTTGTTATAAGCATTACGTGGAGCGGATAGCTACGACTAAATCATTAAAATAAAATAAAAAAACGGCATATCGGTCAAAGATGAAATCATCATCAAAGACCAGATACGCCGTCATTGGCTGACCAGCTTGGTCTGGGGTTAATAGGCGTTTTCGTCCCCTCTGAAAACGACCATTACCGTTCTCAAAATGATCCAAAGATCTAAATACAACGACCAATGTCGTAGGTAATCCAGATCGAAACGGATACGGTTTTCCATTTTATCGAGTGTTTCTGTTTCACCGCGATAACCATTAACCTGCGCCCAACCCGTAATGCCGGGTTTAACCATGTGTCTTACCATGTAGCCTTTAATCAGCTTACGGTATTCCTCATTGTGCGAAACCGCATGTGGACGTGGACCAACAATACTCATCCGCCCCTGAAACACATTGATAAATTGTGGCAGCTCATCGAGTGACGTTTTACGAATAAACTGACCAAACTTGGTAATACGGTCATCATCCTTGGTCGCTTGTTTCACAAATTCCTCAGCTTTATGGACTCGCATTGACCGGAATTTATAAACCAGAATTTTGCTGCCATCGAGGCCATAACGGAATTGTTTGAACAAAATTGGCCCCGGAGAGCTCATCTTCACGCCAATGGCTAACGCAATCAGAACGGGTGAAATCATCACCAAAATAATCGCAGACAGCACAATGTCACTAATACGTTTGATGACACCATTTACACCAAGGAACGGACTTTCACATACCCCGACAATTGGCACACCGTTAACCGTATCAATTCTTGCTTGAATCATGTCATACAGGAATAAGTCAGGCAGAAAGTAAATCGATACCGTGGTATCACGCAGATCATCTAACAACTGCAAGATGCGTGGCTGAGCTGCCATTGGTAACGCGATATAAACATTATCGACTTGATGCGTTTTACAGTAGTTGGCGACATCTGACATATCACCGAGTAATGGTACTTCGGTATTTCGGAGTACTGGCAGTGATGCCTGGTTATCAAAAAAGCCAACGACATTAATCATATTAAATTCATCGTTGTTCATTCTTGAAGTAAAAGTCCCACCCAAGTCATTTGCACCGATAACAATAGCTTTTTTGTTACCACTTTTAACAATTTGGATACTACCGACAATCATCTTGATAAGAACGCTGGTTACCAACACGGTAATCGGCGTCAGTATCACCCACGTCATCACGACTTCTCTTGGGTAGTATTGAAGTGTTTCCGTACCGTAGCCGAGCAGTAACAGTAATATGACGATAATTAGCCAAGAAGAAATCAATCTTCTAGCAAAACGCTGCACTGTTGATGTGATCCACTCACCGGGATAGGTAATGACCAAAATCAACAGGCATAAAATGGTGTATTTAAGATTGAATGCATACCCATAAAAAGCTACCACCGACATCAGTGTCAGAGCGGCAACAACAGGTTCAATAACATGCTTTAGTAATGAGGTAAGAGAAAGGTTACCGTGGGTAATAATAGGCAAAGTTGCCATTCCTGGATTCCTTATATTTAATTTTTATTAGGTGGTAGTTTCACTATGCATTTGGATTGCATATCGCATTAAAGCATTACCATCTGAGAGTCCCAGTTTTTTCCGGATATTGGCTCGATGCGCCTCAATTGTTTTCACGCTACGGCTATTCAGCTTTGCTATTTCACTGGTTGTTTTACCTTGGGCTAGCAACTGAAAGACTTCGTATTCACGATAAGTCAGATTATCTATAACTGAGTTGTTATTGCTGCCATCGGGACTCTCCATCTTGGCTCGCATTGAATCACTCAGCATGATTCCACCGGAATGAACGGTGCGTATTCCCTGAATAACTTTGTCTGAAGCTTCCTGCTTCATGATATAGCCACTTGCACCCGTTTGAATGGCACGCTCAGCGTATAAAAGCTCATCGTGCATCGAAATTGCTAGAGAAGGTAATTGTGGGTGGTGAATTTTGAGCCATTTAATTAATTCAAACCCGGATACACCATCCAGCGAAATATCAACAATCACCACATCTATACTGCTAGCAGCAGACTGAAGATGTTGTTTGGCATCATTGACGTTGCTCGCTTCATGAACAACGTTCATGTCATCTTGTTCATTGATTAGTAGAGACATGCCTTGTCTAACCAGTTGATGATCTTCAACCAGCATGACTCTGATTAATTCATCGGTCATGTACTTCCCTCAGTTACCAAAAGGACCCACAAGTTATCATTCCGAAAAAAATTCAGATGTGACTTGTGTCTTGTTATTGAGCTAACAAAACGAAATCCTGTAGTTAAAATTGGTAAGGCCTTTTTTAGCCATACCGCAAAAGGGGGATTGTTAAAACGGAAAAAAAAGAAGAAAAATGATGAAAATTTTCCCAATTGAATCAACCAGCTAGCGTAACTGGCTTTGCTGTAGCGCTTCTGCGCGCTTTTTAAGACTGCCTGAAAACTGTGACGATAAACCCTTGATCAGCCGGTTTTGAGAACGACACTTTGGCTTTAATAAGCTTAGCGCGGTAAACCATCGACTGTAAACCAACACCGCTCAATTTATTTCCTTGTTGGTAAATTTCATGGTCAAAACCTTGACCATTATCTTTAATTGTCAGCGACAACAAATTGGGTCTCACTTTCAGCATCACGTCAATTTGAGTGGCTTTACCGTGTCTTATCGCATTATTTACCGCTTCTTGGACAATACGGAATAAGTGCAATGAAACAATTCGATCTTGGAGTAAGACCTCACCATCAGGCTTGTACTGACAATCAACATTAAACGTCTTTGAGGTGTTTCGACTAAAACTTTCCAACGCGGCATTTAGTCCGTTCGACTCGATCTCAATGGGTAATAGTCCTCGCGCTAAACGGCGAATTTCAGAGATGACTTCATTCACCTGAGTTGCGAGTGTCTCAGCTTTATCCGCCATGTCCGGTAGTTTCGGTTTCAAAACTTGAGATAAAGACTTCGCTAAAAACGAAATGCCAACCACTTTCTGGCCAACGCCATCATGTAACTCTTGGCCGATTGACCGTTGCTGATCTTCGGTAATGGTGACAAGCTCTGCTTCGACCTCACGTTGCTCGGTAATATCGCGACCAATACTGATGACCCCGCGTATATTGCCCTCGATATCCCGCATTGGTGCTTTAACCAAGTCAAATAACATCGCTGAGTCGTCTGGTTTTCTGATCCAGACTTCTTCACGTAATAAGCCAGCTTCACCCTGTAAGATTTTCCAGCTCATATTTGATGTTAGTGATGAAAAGCTACGTGAGAACACATCTTCAGACGGCATACCCAGTGCTTGTTTTTGATCTAAGCCTGTTAAGGCCTCAAAGGAACGATTAGTGTGCGTTAGCTTACGTTCGTGATCCTCGATAAACATCATATCGGGATTAGCATCGATGATAGCTCTTAAAAATGCTCTCTCATTTTCGACTTCACGGTGCTTTTTCTCCGCTGCTAACTCAGCCCGTTTTCGCACAATTAGTAATGAAGATTGATAAGCAATCCGTTGTAATGTTTCTAAATCTGCCAACTGAAAACGTGCCGTCGAGCTATAAAAAACACAGAGAACACCCAGCGGTTTATGGAACAAATCCAAAATCGGAAAACAATGCACACCGCCCCAATGCGGCACATCCGAATTCATATGTAGCCACCGTGTTGGGTTTTCTACTGAACTGACAACGTCTTCTTGGATAAAACACTCACGAATCGGTGAATCAAGTTGATAAAAATCCGATGTTGAGAAAGGTTTAATAAATGCTTCGGGTAAATTGTATTGAGACTCCAATTTCAATTTACCGGGCTGCTCAACCAAAAATATTGCTGAATAACATCCTTTTACATCGTTAACCGCCGTCTTACATTGGAGCATCAATAACGTTCTTAATGTCATTGATGTACGAGACAGCAAATCATCCATCTGACTACTGGCGGCTTTCCACTCAGCTTTTTCACGCTGTACCTGACTGATCCCCACCGCTAAGCCGGTAATAAGCAATGACATGATGAATGACCAAATCTCTAAATTAATACCTTCAGAGATGTAACTGTAAAAACCAATTCCCGAGTGATAGCTACCATAAGTAGCCATAAAGATCAGAAATACGCCGGTATAAACTGCACTTAAACCAACATACAGAGCACCCCAAACAATTAACGGATAGAAAACAAACGGTAAAAATAAATGGCCTAAAACGTCATAACTAAAAATATCGGTAAATACCAACAGACAAGACGTGATAATGGCAATTAACCACAGCACTTGGCGTTTATCGTAATGCACCTTACCAAAGTGATGTTTACCCAATAACAGCAATCGTGGACCGATTAAAATCACCCCCATCGCTGTCCACATCCACGTATGGATAAATGCTTGAAAGCTAACTTGCTGACCTGGATTAAAGGTATCCAACCACAGTAAACAACCTAAGGTTGAAATCATCGCAGCAATACCACTGCCCCAAATTAACAGGCTGATGACACTGTCACGGTTTTCTAGGTTGTTATCAAAATGATCAAAATACACCATGCTCCAGCGCCCCAATAATGAAGCGACGATGCATGAAATTGCCATCCCAAGACCAATTAATGGCGGTGAGTAAAGTAATGTTTGGGAGATTAAAACACCTAGAAATATGGCTGGAATGATTTTGTAGTTATAGCGCAGGACAGCAGCAAGACTAACGCTAAGTTCAAATCCAATTGCTGGAACGGGAATATCAGGGAAATCAAACAGATTCCCTATTGCCGCGATAACAATGACGGCAAGAGTGATACCGAGATGTGTTTTGACAGACGCATCTGCATTAATCGGATTCATTCAGAAAAATAAACATCCTTATTAACCTGATGTTTTACTTTAGTAACATCAAGTTAGCTTCAAAATGGATTGTTCAAATAACCGAGACAAAACAGCTATTTTTATCTACAGCAATGAACACAAAGCTCATAGAGTAACAACATTCTGAAAGCCAACATACCCAAAGGTTGCGGCTAAGTTAAGGTTTTGTGAACTGTTTCGCCCCTAAATTGGGGCGAAATCTTCAATTTTGAGAAATGCTGTTACCACAAGCTCTATTTGCAGGCACGGCAACATCCATAAGTTTTGGATTAGGCAAGTTTAAATTATCCATCAGCTGTTTATATTCAATGGCACTGCTTACTTGTAGCCTTGGATTATGCGTTTTTTCTTCGATGATGCTGCTGACCATCCAGCCTTTGTAATCATGGCCGGGATAAACCAAGGTGTTATCAGGCAATGTCAGTAATACATCAAACAAGCTGTGGTATTGCTCAATAGCATCACCATTTTGAAAATCAGTGCGCCCTGTCCCCCGAATCAATAAGGTATCACCGCTAAATAAATAGGTCTGTCCTGCTTCTTCTAGGACAAAACTATACGAATCATCGGTATGACCTGGCGTATGGATGGTTTTAATGTTTAACCGACCCACCTCTATCACTTGTTGATCAACAAATTGACCACTGGCACAGGCTGAGCCTGCTTGAACGCCCATCAATGTCTGACAGCCTGTCGCTGTTCGTAATTTACCCAGCGCGGTGATGTGATCTGCATGGGTGTGAGTGTCCATAGCGACTTTTAAGTGCAGGTCTAACTCGCTAAGCAATCGAAGATAACTGTCAGTTTCTTCAATGACAGGATCAATTAACACAGCCTCACGACTGAGCTCATCAGCCAGAAGATAAGTATAAGTGCTGGAATTTTTATCAAATAATTGTCTGAAAATCATTAGCTTACCCACCCACTAAAAAATGAAAGGCCACCATTGTTAACGCCATGAAAAATAAGGTAAACGCGAATAGATTTTGTAATTTGGCATTCGCAATTTTATGCGTCAGCTTTTGCCCCAAAAACATACCGCTAATGCCGCCAATTAACAGCCAAATCATCCATGCTACTGGCAATACTTCGCCACTTTGCCAAACCAGTAACACATGGCTAATAAAGCCAATAGTGCTGATTACACTGATAACGATCAGCGAGGTACTGACGGCCTGCATCATGTTGACCTGAGAGAGAAATAACAGCAGCGGCACAATTAAAAAGCCACCACCAACACCAAATAAGCCAGATAACAGCCCAACCAACATGCCGCCGACTAATAAACCACTGACACATCGAGGCCGCATTTGAAATTGCCCTGTTGGGCTTAACCGGCACAATAAACCGCTGGCATTCTCATTACTTAAATCACTTGCACGGGTAATCGCAGATAAAGCGGGTTCATTAACGGCCAACCGCCACATGCGTATGGCAATCAACACAGCAAGAATGCTAAAGCCGATAATTAAAGTCGACTCATTAAACTGTAATGCCAACCACTGGCCAAACGGCACAATGGCAATACCGGATATCGATAATATCCATGCCGGAATCCATAGAACAGGTTGTCTATTACTAAACCGTAAACTGCCGAAAATGGCACTGGCGGCAACAGCTAACAGTGACAAGCCGATAGCTTGGTGCATATCTAAGCCAGCAACGATAAGCAACAACGGTACAGCAAATACTGAACCGCCAGCGCCGGTTAGACCCAATACCAAGCCGATAACAATGCCAATTAACAGCAGCATAAATAAATCGCCTTTAGCGATTCCAAGGCGCTTTGGCGATTAACATGCCCATGGCACAGGTATCGGTAATCCCCGAAAACATAAGGCCAGCCCCAACAAATGCACTTAACCCAAAGAAACCGGTATGAACCACAAATCCCAACATCACGCCAAGTAACACCAAAGCACCGGCTGTGATCCGTACTTGCCTCTCTAAGCTTATTGCTGACGTTTTACCTTGTAGGCAACGAACACCGCATTGTTTGATGGCATTCATGCCCTCTTCAATCACAATGACGGGTTGCTTTAACTTGCCTTCAAGTTTGTCGGCTGCGATCTGAGCACGCTTACCAGATTGGCAGACCAAATACACCGGTTCATCAGTATTGCCACGAGCATCAAGTGCTGCTTGGAGTTTGGCGACGTCAAGCAAATCAACTGGCATCGCAATCACACCGGGTAATGATTCGGCGCGCACTTCAGCAGCCGTGCGAACATCAACTAAACACAAGTCTTCTGGTTTAGATTGAGCAAATAATTCACTGGCACGAATGGTTTTATTCATGACTTTTCCTTTTAATTTAGGCCTTTGAAGCGGCCATATCTGGGCAATAAATCTTTTGCAGAACAGCAATCACTTTGATCGCATCGTCACCTTTTAATTGGTAATACACGGTTTGGCCTTCTTTGCGTGTTGTTACTAAATCCGCCTCACGCAAACTTGCTAAGTGCTGGGAAAGTGCTGACTGGCTGAGCATCACTTTTTGATTCAGTGCATTTACGGAACGTTCGCCAGTTGCCAAAGCACACAAGATCATTAATCGATGAGGATTACTCATTTTCTTCAATAAGTTAGCTGCAGCTTCTGCATGGGCTGTCATCTGATTAAATGGCGAAACATTTTCTTGCTGGTGTTCCATAAGGCTTCTCCAAATCACTTCCTCGCCATTATATTAGAATATTCTAAATTAGCAATACCTAATATATAAAATGTAGATTTGGGCAAATGGACTAAAACTTATTTAAAGATAAAGATTCTTGGGTGGACTAAACCATCCCACCATTGACGGAAATAACTTGGCGCGTAATATAAGCAGCGCCCGGAGACATTAAAAAACCAACCGTTGCAGCAACCTCATCAACCGTTCCAACACGCTGCATAGGTATCATTTTTAGCGCTTCTTCGATGAAAACATCTTCCGTCATATCTGTTTCGATAAGACCTGGTGCAACACAATTAACCGTGATTTTACGTTTAGCAAGCTCAATCGCCAGCGCTTTGGTAGCACCGATGATCCCAGCTTTGGCGGCACTATAGTTAACTTGACCGCGATTTCCGGCAACGCCAGAAACAGAAGATAATGTGACAATACGCCCTGCTTTTCGGCGCTTAATCATTGGCATGATTAATGGCTGTAACACATTGTAAAAACCATCAAGATTGGTACGTAAGACCAGATCCCAATCCTCGCCCGGCATTGCAGGAAAAGCATTATCTCTAGCCAAACCCGCATTACAAACGACGCCAAAATAAGCACCGTTTGCCTCAACATCGTCAAGCAGCGTCGACTCACATTGTTGCCGGTCAGCAATATCAAATTGTAGGATGCGTGCCTGCTGTCCCATTGCAGATATCTCAGCAGCAACTTCCTCAGCAGGAGCTCGCTTACTATGGCAATGCAAAACAATATCAAAACCATCTTTGGCCAATTGCAAGGCGATAGCTTTGCCAATTCCTCGACTCGATCCGGTAACTAAAACCGTGTCGATCATGATGTTTTTTCCTTCATATATTGTTGTGCATTTTCTGGTTCAAAGACACTTAACTTGGCCGTCGCTTGTAAACCGTCAGGCCCTGTTAAAAAGCCATTAAAAACATGTAGACCATTGTCACCAACCATATCACGTTCCACGCGAAGTTTTAACGTTAACCCATTGTTAAAAAATGTTTTATTAACTTCATACTTGCGTGTTCCCAGCAAAAACCCTACTCTTGGCCCCGCAGCTTGTTTACGTTGCTGAACACCTGAAAAAGCCGCAATGGCTTGGGCTAAATACTCAACACCAATCCAAGTAGGCACGCCGTCTTTTTCAGCAAAAGTACTTGCCTGAGTGATATCTACTTCGGCTTCCAACCAATCATCACCATGACTGGTCACCTGAGTAAGCAATGACATTGTTCCGGAGTGTGGCACTAGCTCATCAATGATGTAGGTATCGGTCATGTTAAGCGCGCCAAAATAAGCGACATGTTATTTCCACCAAAGGCAAACGAGTTACTCAATGCATAATTCACTGAACTTTCGGCTTTACTTGATTTAACAAATTTAAGCACAGGTAAATCCGGATCAGCGACTTCATCCCAAATATGCTTTGGCATTAAGTTAGGCTCGGTGACGCTAATCCAACAAATTACTGCTTCAAGTGCCCCTGCCGCTCCTAGAGTATGCCCCGTGATTGACTTGGTTGAGCTACAAAAAACACCATTTGGGAAAACGCGATCTATTGCCATAGATTCCATTTGATCATTGAGTTCTGTCGCTGTGCCATGCAAATTAACGTAGTCGATATCTAGCTCTGATAAACCGGCATCAGCGATTGCTAAACGCATGCTTTGTTCAGCGCCGTTACCTTCAGGATGCGGGGCAGAAATATGGTGAGCATCACTGCTTTCCCCAACCCCTAATAAAGAAACGCCGATAGGCTTTTTCGACACAATAAACAAGGCACCCGCTTCACCAATATTGATCCCTCGACGGTTTTTGCTAAACGGTAAACAGGCTTCATTACTCACGGCTTCTAACGCTGAAAAACCTTGAAGGGTGAGTTTGCAAAGTGAATCGACACCACCAGCAATCACAACATCACAAATACCAGCAGTAATCAGTCTTTTTGCTGAAGCTAGTGCTTTTGCACCTGACGAGCATGCCGTTGAAATGCCATATACCGGCCCAGAAATGCCCGCCACTGTTGCAATAAACTCAGCGGTATTAGCCATTTCTTGGACGTTATAGTGATAACCATCTGGCAAGCTACCAGACTCAACATATGCTTTCATCGCAGGTTCGGCATCACCGATACCTGATGTACTGGTGCCGATAATGACACCAACACGATCAGCACCAAATTCGTTAATAGCGGCCTCAACTTGAGATTGAATTTGTTGGTAAACCGCCAGTGCAATTTGATTGTTACGGCTTTGCCACGATGCATTTTTAAGGGGTATTTCAGGTAATGGTTGCTGGCACTTGCCGACAGGGATCGCTTCGGTTCCATAGGCATCAGTCCAAACCATGTTGTGGCCATGTTCGTTAATTAATGCCTCGGTTAACGCTGCCTTATCGCTGGCAATGGCACACAAAACGCCAACATCGTTTAAATACACATTATTTTTCTGACCCACTGCTGGCCTCTAATGGTTCGATAATTACTTGGTATTGATGCAGTAGATGCTGGATCTCAATCTGACCGTCTTGAATTTGCACAACTAAAACATCTTGTTGTTGCTGACGTAGCTCTCTTTGCTCGGCAGAGATAGATACCAGCCAACCTGCCCGTTCAAGGTAGTTTTTCATGATGGCATCCTGCTGCCAAACAGCAAACTGCATCACGGCCATAATATCTTTGGCCGGAAACACCGTATTGGTATCGTTTTGCACGGTAAATTCGCTGCCGTCATATTGCATTGTCAGCAATCGTTGTCCGGTTGGCACTAATACAGCCACTTTCACAATCGATTTGGTGAATTCACTAAACACCAGAAATTGCTGTTTTTTACCCTCACGAATTACCGTGACTTTTTGCTGCTGAATGCCAAACTGTGGCGCTGATGATGGTGGTAACAACATCAAATCGGTGCTATGACTTACTTTATGAGATATCAAACCACATGCAGATAATAACGGTAACAATAGTGCTACCAAGTAATACCGCATGGTTAGCTGCGACATATTTCCGCCAACACTGTTAAACGGCTTCTGTCTTTTACATAAGGATTTTTACTATCCCAGGCATAGCCAGCCAGAATTGAGCTAATCATTCGTTTTACTGGCGGATTATCTTGCTCAGTAAAAATGACATCTTGTAATCGACCGTCATACCAAGCTTCAACAAAGGTTTTGAAGGTTTTTACGCCGCGCTGTAGTGGATCTACAAATTCGGTTTGCCAGTCAGGTGTTTCACCCTGCAATTGTTTATCTAATACTTCAGCAGCCAAACTTGCTGACTTAAAAGCGATAGTGACTCCCGATGAAAATACCGGATCTAAAAACTCACCAGCATTACCCAATAAGGCATAACCATCCCCTTTCATTTGCGAGACATCACTGGCATAACCAGTGATTTCACCAATACGCGTATCAAAATCGGCGTCAGTGAGTAACTCAGCCATCCAACCTGATTCGCTAATGAGTTGCTGCAGTTTATCGCGATTATCACCGGCACGTTCTGCTAAAAACCCTTGTTCCGCAACGACACCAACTGAAGCGCGACCATTGCTAAACGGAATTAACCAAAACCAAACATCTTGAAACTCAGGGTGAACGGTTATCAGAATTTTATTTCGATCATAGTCGGGGTGCGAAATACGATCTTCAACGTGGGTAAACAATGAGGTACGAGATGGGAATGAAGTTGGTCTTTCAAGATCCAACAACCGTGGTAAGACGCGACCATAGCCACTGGCATCTAAAACAAACTTGGCCGTTAGCTGATAACGCTCACCGCTTTCATCCTCAACGGAAACGGTTGCGTGTTCATCAGTGTAGGTAAAGTCGGTTACGGTCTGTCCATAATGAATTGTTACACCCTGCGCTTCTGCGGTATCAGCCAAAACCTTATCAAATCGATCACGTTGTACCTGAAAGGTTGTCCCCCAACCTTCACTGAACTTTTCGGTAAAATCAAACGCTTCATAACGCTCGCCACAACTAAATGCTGCACCATTTTTAAACTGAAATTCAGCGTCTTTAACAGCATCTAACATATTCGCTTCATTAAGAAAGCTCATACTTTGCGGTAACAAACTTTCACCGATTGAAAACCGGGGAAAATGAGAACGCTCAAGTACTGTGACTTGATAACCACGCTGATTTAACAGTGCCGAAGCTAATGCACCAGCAGGACCAGCACCAATAACAATCACATCACAATTATCTTGTTTCAACGTGTCCTCCTTGTTCTGGTGTTTGTCGCAATAATGTCGACAAGATCCAGACGAAAGTAAGTCCAAATAATACTGTCAGACCAAAATGCATCAGAATCGGCGTGTAACTTAATGCCAATAAACCAAATGCGAGTAAACTCGTCAGTGCCGATAACGTCACCGCTAACCATGTTTGGGCGGCATGGCGGGTTTCGGTCAAAAATATCCCCATATCAACGCCAATCCCCAATACCAATATCAACGCCATTAAGTGAAACAGGTTAATACCTGGCAACAAAGACATTAATATCGACAGCGTATATGTTGATGCCAACAATGGCGGTAATAAAATCCGCCAAACTGTTTGTTTATATCGCCATGCCAAAATCACAAATACACACAAATAGGCTAATGACACCCAGACTAACAATTGTTCTCGGTGGTTTGCCATTAATGATGAAATAGCATCAACCTGATCCACCAAAATAATGTCGGGCACAGCCTGCTGTAATAAAGCCAGTTCATCACCATTTAGCTTTTTAGGTGACGAGAAACTAACGACCGTTGCTATACCATATTGTTCACTGTTTATGATGAGGCCAGCGGTTGGATTAAACAGTGCTTGATTTAATTGTTCTGGCACCAAGCGTTTCTCAGAGTCTGCGGCTAAGCTTGCCATAGCTTGTTGGGTTATCGATTCTGGTAAACCCAGCTGTGACAGCAAGCCGTTTAATTCATTTTCATAAAGCGTTGTTACTCGCGCAACATTTGCATCTTGCTCTGATAATGCAGGTACCTCATCTGAGACCAAACGATAACGATTTATTCTACCCTGTTGCTTTAACTGCTTTAGCGTAGGTTTAAGTGCTTGTTCCTTTTTAAGACAATCATCTAACGCTGTGCACGGTATCAACATAAACGCCGTACCACTATGTACGCCTAATAAGTTTTGCACACGTTGCTCTTGAGCAATCAAACTAGGTGGGGAGGTTTGCAACAATCTAATGTCATCTTCGGTTTTGCCCTGAACAATCAGATATACCGCCAATAGTGTGACAAGCAAAAGTGACAGCCCAATCGTTCTTGGATAACGTTCCAAGTTAGGTAACTTAGCTTGCCAATTGGCTAACTTCTCAGCGGCATGAAAGCTATCTGCTTGGATATTTCGTGTTAACAATGGCAACCACAACACAACCGTTAACCATGCAGCAATTAACCCAGCAACAGAAAACAAAGCCATCTGACGCAGCCCCGGAAATGGGGTAATTGCCAAAGCAAGATACGCCAGCACGCTTGATAATAAGCCTAATAATAGTCCCGGCAGAATTCGTTTAAGAACGGAATCTTGTACCTGCCTTTCACATAAATAGTGCAGTGCATAATCAATGGCAACACCAATTAACCCTGCACCAAAAGCAAAAGTGACAATATGCACACGATCAAAAATCATAAAGGCAATTGACGTTGCCACAAAGCAGCCAACAACAACCGGCAAGATCATTAAACCAACGATGTTAAAGCCTCTAAACACCCAAAACATCAATACAATAATGCCGATTAAAGAGCCTAAGCCAATGGTCGACATTTCTTGTTTGGCTTGTCTGGCACCTGCATCCGCATGAATGATGAGCCCGGCACTTTCGAGGGTGACACCAGTGTCGGCTAATTCAGGAATTAACGGCTGATAGGCACTTAATACAGCTTGCTGTGTATTCATTGAAAACGCGTCAGCAGCCAGATTCACCACAACAAGATAAGTGTTATCGGCTCTGACAAGTCCAAGAAATCCATCTTTAGGCACAATCGATATATCGACACTTTTTTGCTCAAGCCAAGTTGCCATTAAACCAAAAGGATCATCCACCAGCCGTGTTGAGGACATGCCCATTGGATTCAAGATCCGCCCCAATGCTTGCTCGCGAATTCTGCCTGTTTCATCGGCATCAATGGCGTCAACCAGACTATCTGTCAATAAGGCATAACGATAATCAAACAAAGCCTGCTGGCTTTGCTGAATAGCCAAACCATCCAGTTGCCAGATCACAGACTCAACTTGTTCAATAGGACTGAGTTTTTCTACGACTTGTTTAACGGCTTGTTGACGAGCCTGTTTATCTTCGCTGCTAACTAGAATGATTAAACGCTTGGAAAATGCACCGCCCATTTGTTCGGCTGCGGTTTTGACGATTGGCTGTTGCTCTGATGCTGGCAGTAAACTCATCATGCTGGTGTCCAGCATTGGCTTTTTACTAAACGCGATAAACGCAATTGCTAAAATCACAACCAGCCAGAAAACGGCCAGTGTTTTTGTTAATGTGCTATTCCCAGTCACTGCGTTAAATCGCTAAACTTAATATGGGTTTTGTCGCCATTAGCTTCTAGCAGTGTCACTTCTTTGAGCAGTTTGTCACCCTGTAATACGACACCACTGATGGTTTGCCGCAAGGTATCTTCTTTTGGGGTTAATGTGACTGTCCAACGTTGATCTTGTTGCTCACCAACAGCATCAAAATAATCTGCCAAGGTATCCCACTCAGCCGTCATCACCGCAAAAAAGATCTGGCTAATGACTTTAACGGCTGGATTATTTTGACTATCCATACTCAGCATTTCTGACTGACCTTGGTGGCTCGTAATACTATCGGGTGTCATTTTGAGCTGACTCTCGATTGGCGCTTCTGTTATCCATTCAATAAACGCATCTCGCTCATAAACAAAATGGCCATTGGACATGATGGAAACATCAAACTCAGTCAAAGTTTTTTCTTGTTGGAATTTCCCTGAAAGACTTTGTGGGGCATCTGTCAGCTTAGCCAACAACTCATAAGATAACTCAGCATTGGCCGTGGTCACGGCTAGCAGCAGGCATAAGGCAAGTATTAGGCGTTTCATAACATGGCCTCAACTTTCTGCCCTAATACGGCTGGCGATACAAACTGCATTTCTTGTGTTGCGACATTTACCGCCACTTGTACGGTATAACCTTGCGTCAATTTTTTATCCGTGACTAAGTCATGAATGCTGTATTCAATTTTTAAGCGATTTTCCCACTCAACCAACTTGGCAACCACTTTGATTTTTTGTTGAAAATGTAACGGGTGGGCATAACGAACACGTAAATCAATGACCGGCCAAGCAAAGCCAGAAGACTTCATTTGCGGATAGTTATAGTCGATTTTATCGAGCAGCACACAACGCGCGATCTCAAAGTACTTTACATAGTGTCCATGCCAAGCGATGTGCATAACATCAACATCATGAAACGGTATTTCTATTATTGCTTCGGCTTCAATCACACTCACTCCTTGTTTTCGACTTGGTTTGAGGTGGTGACTTCCCAAAATGGATAAAAATTAAACCACTGTAGCGGTGCCCGTCGTGCGTAGTCAGCAAGACGATCGGCATAATCCTGAACGGTTTTATCTAGCAAAATGTTGCGTTGTTGACGATTAAGCTTTAACTGCTCAGAAAAACATTCAATGTGCAGGTCGTAACGCCCTTGTGTTTTTAGGCAAAACATCAAAAACACGGGACATTTTAATAAGCTCGCCAAAATAAAAGCACCTTGTGGAAAGGCTGCTGGTGAACCTAAAAAGTTCACCGTTGATGTTCGCTGCTGACCGGTAACCGGAGTTCTATCGCCAGCAATCACCACAAATTCACCAGCCTCAACACGCTCAGCCATCATCATGGCAAACGCCGGACTCATATCAGTGACTTGGTAGACCTCAACCTGCTCCATCGCGCCGACTTGTTTCATCAAGGCATTAAATTTTTCAACATGCTGGTTATAAACCAACACCGTGAGTTTGATATCACCTTGTTGGTAGGCCAGTGCATTACATATCTCGGTATTACCCAGATGGGAAATAACAATCAGACCACCCTGCTGCTTTTGTCGAGTCGCCTCAAAAACACCATCACTGTGATAACGAATATTTGAAAAGCGAATATGCTCCATCCATACCAATAATTTATCTAACACCATCTCTCCAAACATCCAGAGATGCTTAAAAGATGACTGCGGCGGTATTTCTGGATAAGTCTCGCGGAGTTTATGCAAATACGTTTTTGAAGCTTGCCGTGCACGTTTATTGGTTAAATAGAAATAACCAATAACGGGGAACAGAAATACTCGAAAAGCCCAGCGTCCAAAAACCCGATAAATACCGAACAAAACTCGCATGCCCAGCACCGTGCCTGACTCGGTTACTCGAGACCAATGTCTTGCTGAATCAGCCACGTAATTTCCGCCATAACAGTTTGGGTGAACGAATTAACATGCCAAATACCAGACGAATATGCATCCATGTCATCAGGCTGTTGTCTTTCCATAATAGAAAGTGAGAAACACCATCTTTCGGGTAATGTACTTTGGTTGGTAAGTTGGTGACGTTGTTACCCAACCACACCCAGCGAACCATGATTTCTGAATCAAAATCCATTCGATCGCCACACTTAGCTAGTAATGGCAAAATCGGCTTTATCGGATAGACACGAAAACCACACATCGTATCTTTAACCTCAAACGACAATGTGCTTAACCACACCAACACATGTGTTAAATAACGACAATAAAACCGCACCAATGGCACAGAATCATCATATTGCGGATAGCCAGTCACCACGTGCTCTGGGTTTGACTCAGCTGCTGCAATAAATTTTGGTACATCATTGGCATCGTGCTGACCATCAGCATCAATTTGTAATCCATGGCTATACCCTGCATTCGCCAACCACCGGAGCCCCGCTTTAACTGCGGCGCCTTTACCTGAGTTATAAGGTAAACGGTGTAAAAAGACCCGCTCACTATTTTCTGTAGCTAATGTTTGTAAAACCTGCTCACAAACCGAATCACTGCCATCGTCCACCAGCAAAATCGGCAAACCACTTTTCAAAAGATTACTCAGTGTGTTCGGTATAGCAACTTCATGGTTATAAACCGGCACTACAATGGCCGGCTGAAAAGTGTGATCAGTCGCCATAGCAAATTCGCCCTGATGAGTGCACACCGCTGTCTGATTCATACATAAAATGTAATTTGGCTTTATCGGAGTCAAAACGAAGCGATAAAGTAAACAGCTGACCGGGTAACATCAATTGCTGAAACTTGATGACCTCAAGTCGCTTAAAAGCACTTTTGATCGCAAAAAATTCTTGGCCATATTTGGCGGCCCAATGCACTTGGACAACACCAGGTAAAACCGCCTGTTCGGCAAAATGGCCATCAAAATATGTCAGATTTTCGGGCAATGAACAGGACAATAAAATGACCCCATCCTCGGCTTTCTCCGCCAACAAAATCGGCCACTTATTATCAGTTTTATCAAACAAGGCAGTCACGGATTGAAGGGTTAATTTTCCCTGACTATTGGTTGGCAACGCCGACACAAACCGCCAACGCCTTGGTATTAAAACACTTTCAAAGTGCATCGCAAGGTGTTGTTTTAAATAACTTACAAAAGCCTTTCGCCCTTGTTTGCGCAATACTTCTTGTCCAACTTCAGATAGCACTGCAGCTATCACCGTTTCATGTCTTTTTCGGTTTAAAACAAGCGCTTTTACCACATCAAATAAGCCAAGTGCTAATAACTTATCTTCTAGCTCAGAGAGTGATAATCGCTTACCTTCAACTTTGACGATCTGATCTTTTCGGCCAAGTAACTTGAACTCTCCCGTAGACTTAAACTCAACTCGATCGGCAAGCGGAATCTCTGCCTTTTCTGCCGTAAGTTTTACCATAATGGTTTGATCTGGGTTTGCCATAACAGCGACATGAGCCAATGGTTGCCATAACGCATCTTGCTGAGTTTTTTGCTGACAACGCCAAGCAATCGCTCCCGTTTCAGTACTCCCATAAATCTCTAAAACATCAGCCTCAAGATAAGTCGAGACATCGAGACTATCTTGGCGTAGTAATGGGGCAGCTGAAGAAATCACTTTTACGCATCGTTGACTAATTGATTGCCAGTCTTGATCTTGTGTCATCCGGGCTAGATGCGCCGGACTAGAAATTAAACTAAATCGCTTGTGTGCTTTAGCCGCCTGAATAATATCTTCTGGATACGCCAGCAAACATTTAGCAAAAGGCTGTTGCATACAAAATGGCAGCAATAACCGAAATGTCAGCCCATATAAATGTTGATGACTCACTGTGGCTAAGGTGACGTGATCTTCTTCACTAATAAAGTCTGTGAGCGCATCCAGTTCTTGCTCTAAATGCATCATGGTTTTTTTAACCATTTCAGGCTGGCCGGTAGAGCCTGAAGTAAACAAATTCAGTGCTACGAAATCATTTGGTAATGTGTGCCAAGTTGATGGCTTTGCATTTGCTGCTGGTTGCAACGTGGCAGCATGAAACTCACCGATAAAGCCATCTACTAGAGACTGTAAATGTGTTTCCGTACCCGTTAAGTTATCACCAGCAACTACTGCCGTTTTACCCACTTGCCATAAGGCAAACACCATCGCCAAAAACTGACAGGCATCATCGTGATATACCGCCCACTTGTTACCTGGTTGTTCGGCAAGCACAGCAACCCAGTCACTGACATTTTGTTGAAAGCTTTGCCAATCAACCTGTTCATCAGCAGAAACTGCAACGATAGTGTTGTCTGTTACAGCCCACCATTGGGATAAACGTCTTTTTATCGTCATGGTGTAGCAACTCTTACACGTCGTCGAATCAGCCACTCACCAATAAACATAGCGCCCATTAAAAAATAGGCGATGATGCCGTTATAGAGCAGCCAAATCTGAGGATCTGCCCAAACAACCGTAAGCATTGATAAAGCTGCATTAAGGACAAAAAATAGGCACCATGCATAGGTGACTCGTCTTGTATAACGAACACCTTCAGGTGGCAAATTGGGCTCTCGAATACGTGCTAAACGTTCTATAACTGGCATACCCACAACGAGGCTACCTGCAAACATCATCAAGAACAGCAAATTTATAATGACAGGATAAAACAACAAACCAACATCCTTGTTAAACCACAGCACCACAGCGACTATCACAGTCATCGCGACAACCATGCTGCGTTCTGCTCGGGACTTCGCTAATACGATACGGCTGAGCAATAAAGCACAGAGCAATACCATGACGATAGATTGGTGCTGCTGACTTAAGCCCCAATAGACGATAAAGGGATAGGCAACCGATAGCAGTATGATTAAAAGCCGGAAAATTGCCTTCATGTATTACCACATAGGTATTGGTTAGCCGTATTTAGGACTCGCACAAATTGAAAAAACTACTTAGTTCGATGTTCTTCAACTAACTTAACCAGTGCACTAACATTGGCAAAGTGTTGGCGAGTTTCAGCAGAGTCCGCTTTTAACTTGATCCCATATTGCTTTTGTAATGCCAGACCGATTTCTAGGGCGTCAATTGAGTCGAGTCCCAAGCCATCGACAAATAAAGGCTCATCACTATCAATATCATCTACTTCGATATCTTCTAAATCGAGACTTTCGATGATCATCTGTTTAATTTCAGTATGTAGATCGCTCACTTAACCCTATCTCCTTATTAAAGTAATTGGTTAACGCTAAAGTCATTTGACGTGCGGCCACCGATGGTTTTTCCATTGCCACGAAAGAATCGGTAGGAAATTCCCCCGTCACGCTTATCGTAAAGTGTGGTCTTGTCATCGGTACTTTATACCAAGCTTGCCCCTTTACCAGCGTAACTGGCTCACAACGTATCAACACCAATGTCACATCAGCTTGGGTTTTAACGGCTATGTAGGCTGCGCCACGTTTTAGCGTTAGGGGTTTATCAGGCTTAGATCTTGTGCCTTCGGGAAAAACAATTAATGCTTCCCCATTTGAAAATGCTGCTGCAGCCGCATCAGTCATGACACGGGCTGAGTCATCATTAATGATATAACCTGCACTTTTGACCGGACTGCCGGTAAATAAATTTCTCGACAGGCTACTTTTAACAATACAACTGGCATTCGGTACCATCGCCATCAAAAAAATCACATCAATTAATGTTGGATGATTGGCTAATACCAGTTGGGCTTTTGATAACTTCTCAAGGCCATGGACTTCAAAAGTTAACACACCCAGCCATTTTAATATTTGAAGAAACAAACGAAATGCATAATGTAATAAGGCTTTACCACGCCGGTGCCGTATTAATTGGTTAGGTGATACCACATAAATAGCTGGTGCCAATACCAGCGAAATTATTAAACCACCGAGACCAAATACAACAAAACTGATAGCTGTTGCTATCAATCGCCATAGACGTTCAAAAAACTTAAGCATTCTCTAACCTAGCCAGCGTCCATTGCTGTGCTTTGGTTGTCAGAGATATTTGTTGCGTATTTCCTGACAAGAAAGCAATAAAATCTAATAAACATTGCTCAGATGAGACCACATTGTCTGGCATCCCGTTTGGTACTAAGTTAAGTGAAATCCCCTCTGCATCGCTGCGACTTAATACAAAAGCCAACGCGACTGGAAATGGCAAACTATCTGCGTAGTCATCATAGACATCCGGTAACGGTACGTCATAGACAACACACAAGACTTTTTCATAGGACTCTAGTTGAGCCACCGCTTCGTGGAGTGTTGCCAGCAGTAAGTTTTCCGTGCTGGCAATTGCTGTCATAGGGGAAACATCTTTTCTGGCAATAGATAACAGACCACCAACTGCATTATGCACAGCAAGGCTAAAGCTGGTTGGTGATAAATCATCACCTCGGCCAATGTCTAGTAATAGCGAGAGTGTTAACGGCGTATCACCGTGTCTGGAGGCATAAATGGTTGGCAACATATTGTCTTCTG
This sequence comes from Methylophaga sp. OBS3, assembly GCF_026319325.1. Classification (GTDB taxonomy): domain Bacteria; phylum Pseudomonadota; class Gammaproteobacteria; order Nitrosococcales; family Methylophagaceae; genus Methylophaga. Next base: position 431,650 of record NZ_JAPDMU010000001.1, on the reverse strand, counting down.
CCATTTCAGCCAAAGCCGCTGTTGCTGCGTATTTGCCTAATGTCGTAAAACGACGTCTTAACATAGGCGATATTTGCTTAAGTTTGGGCGGTGGTATTTCATCGCGCCCTTCGTCGTTTTTGTTAGAAAACCAAAAACGCCATGCATCAATATCCTCTATGCCAGGAGCCATTGCTGACCAGGACTCCAGCTTAAGATCAATCACACAACGTCCCTCACTCGCTTATTTATTATTATTGGGTTCTACTTTGCATCGTTAATAGGCGAAGTAAAACATATCCGGCCTGATTTTACGTTGATGTCTCACTAATGCAAGCATGCTAAATTGAGACGATACTAGCGATGCAATATACTGATTTTGCCTTGGTCGTCTTAGTCGCGGCTATAAGGGAAAGCCCTAAATCCAAAGATGATGAGATAACAATTGGCTAATTTTGCAAAGCTTTGGTTATTAAATACCAGTGAAATAAATCCATTGCCAAGCAGTACGTCACCCTCATGGTTATCTAATTCAGAGCTCACACGCTTGAGCAAAATTAAAACCATTAAAAGAAAGCACACTTATCTCGTTAGTCGACTATTAATTCGCCAAGCGTTATCTCAGCACTTCGATAAACCACTTCATTTTTGGCAGCTCATTGAGCAAGGTAACTTACCACCTGAAATCATAAACTTACCGAGCAATATTCTTTTTAGTTTGTCGCACAGTGAGGATTGGATTGGATTGGCTTTAGCCGATGTTGCCGTAGGGGTAGATATCGAAATAAAGCAACAACGTGACTGGTTAAAAACTGCCGCGTTATTTATGTCGGCCGGAGAGTTTAACGACTTTCAACAGCATCCAAACCCTGACAGTTTCTACACAAGCTGGACAATGAAAGAAGCTTATTTCAAAGCCTTTCCTAAGCAACAAGATACACTTTCGCTATCGGGTATTCCCGTACAAAAACTCCGTGAAAGTAACAGCTATACGTCAATTGATCTGACTAACCAAAGTTACCAGCTGGCTTTATTTGTTGATTCAGCAATAGATGCTCTAACCTGTTTCACCAACCAACAATCTATTGCTTGGTGGCAAGAAAACATCTCGCCACCTAACCTTGATTTTAATTGGCGGCCATCTGCGTTTGAGTGGATTGAGTGATTAAAGAACCGACTCGATAGCCTGTTGCATTTCTTTGCTATCTGGCTCGACTTTACTTGGAAACGCTGCAACCACGTTGCCTTCTGCATCAACAACGTATTTGCTGAAATTCCAGCTAGGCTGTTGGCTTTGTTTGTTTATTTCTTGAAAAACAGGGTTAGCTCGCTGGCCTGTCACAAAGCTCGGGGCAATCATGGTGAAAGTCACACCAAAGTTTTCACGACAAACACGATTCGCTTCTTCTTCTGTTTTGGCTTCTTGATTAAAGTCATTACTGGCAAAACCCACCACCATCAGACCCTTATCTTTATATTGCTGATGTAATGATTCCAAGCCCTCAAACTGACGCGTGTAGCCACAATGACTGGCCGTATTAACAATTAATAACGGTTTACCCGCGGCAACATCACATAGATTTACTGTCTCGTCGGCGTGCAACTTAGGTAACTCATAATCGAGAAACGCCGGACATTGTTCCTCAGCCATCACCGAAAAAGGCATCAGCAACATACAACCCAAGAATAATTTACGCATGGTAGTTTCCTTTCTGATTGAGGTTTTGTTATAAGCTTTCAATCATCTTATGACTCATTTTCAATCAGAAAGTTGACTCCCTAATCAACCAAAGCAACTTGCACAAGATTGTCAGTAAAGGTTGGTGCATGCCCCATATCTACAAATTCAGCGGAACTGACACAATTTACCGTGCCTTTGTTCAACTGACGCCAATACCCTAATGTTGCCACGACAAGCCCGGGGTTCACATCATCAGTAATTTGGGCAACACCTTCAAACGCGCCACGGTCATTAAATACTCGGATTTTGTCGCCTTGCTGCACATTGCGTAGCTCGGCATCCAATGCATTAATCAATACAAACTGCTCACCTTGTGCTTTGATTTTGTTATCCATATTGGCGTAACAAGAGTTCAAAAAGCCATGGCTCTTAGGCGAAATAATGTTGAGCGGGTAACGTTCTGCCAATTCTGGATTGGTTTGTGGCGTTTCTCGGGAAGGAACATAGTCTGGGAGACTATCTAACGCCTCACCCGGCTGAAAACCGTCATACATTTGCCGGAATGGGCCTGCAACGAAATTCGTTGCCCCTTCCACCTCGAAATGACATTTGCCAGTTGGCGTTGGAAAGTTACCTTGTTTGTGGGGGGCTCGGTCATCACGTGTACCCACAGTTAAACGGGCATAACCATGTTGACGTAGGTATTCAAGATCAATTCCATCACAGGCTGGTGATTGCCAATCAACGTATTGCTCTAAACACTCACTGTCTGACCATTTGAAATTATCTTCTTCAAACCCCATTTTAGCAGCTAAACGACGGAAAATTTCTTGGTTAGGTAGAGCCTCGCCCGGTGCTTCAACACATTTTTCGTTATAAGTGAGATATAAATGCCCCCATGAGAGCACCATATCTTCATGTTCAGCGCCCATTGTGGCAGGCAGAACGATATCAGCATAAGACGCGGTATCTGACAGGAAATGTTCAGCAGACACCATAAATAGATCTTCACGCATCAAACCTTCAACAATTTTGTCGGTTTCAGCAGCTTGGGTTACTGGGTTAGCATTCCAACACATCATGGATTTAATCGGCACTTGCAAATCAAGTTCGCCAGTTAAAGCACGACCAATCTGGATAGCGTTAACGACTTGTGTCCCTTCAGGAATTAAATCTGGTCGGCAAATCACATCAAATTTATACGGGTGCTCCCAAACAGGAAACTGTAATGCACCACCGCCAACATGACGCCATGCCCCTGTTAATGCTGGCAAACAGGTAATTGCACGAATTGCCTGACCACCACCATAGTTTCTTTCTAGGGCAACGCCCAGACGAATCGCGGCTGGCTGTGTAGTGGCATAAGCAATAGCAAGTTTTCGAATATCTTCGGCAGGAATTCCAGTGATCTCAGCAGCCCATTCCGGTGTACGTGTTTTAACGCGCTCAGCCAATGCCTCAAAACCCACTGTGTAATTCTCTACATAGTCAGCGTCATGTAGACCTTGTTCGATAATGGTATGCATCATTGCCATCGCAAGTGCACCATCAGTCCCTGGCCGTGGCGCAATATGCCAGTCCGCTTCTTTGGCTGTGCGAGATTTATACGGATCAATGACAACCACTTTGGCACCACGTTTTTGGGCATCTTTAACGATATGCCAGTGATGCAGGTTGGTACTGACAGAGTTACAGCCCCAAATAATAATGTAGTTAGCATGGATAAAACTTTCAGGATCCACACCTGCCGTCGGTCCAACAGTTAACAACCAAGCTGTACAGGACCCCTCCCCACAGAAAGTTCGTTCACAGACAGTGGCACCTAAGCGATTAAAAAAGGCATCAGCGCCATTTAATCCATGAACAAGTCCCTGATTACCTAGGTAACTATAAGGAATGATGGCTTGAGGACCGTGCTCAGCAATAATTGCCTGCCAACGAGTGGTGATTTCATCTAAGGCTTCATCCCAAGTAATTTGTTCAAATTGGCCACTACCTTTAGGACCAACACGACGCATAGGATGTAATAGACGATCAGGGTGATAATGACGCTGCTCATAGTCTTTGAGCTTTACACATAGGCCGCCACGAGTCATTGGATGCTCAGCATTTCCTTTAACGCTGACAAGTTTTCCATTTTCAACGTGATACACCATTGAGCAGGTATCAGGGCAATCATGCGGGCAACCACCGTGGTGGGTTGTTTTTAATACACTGGCCATTTCTCTCTCCTATCGAACCGTAGGTTTTTATACTTAACTTTACACCTGATTGCATCGGGAAATTTGCCCTTTAAAAACATTTAAATATTCATCTGATTTTTACTCATTCCTTTTGATAAAACGCAACAATATCGCCCATAACCTTTCTGTCACAAGGGTTTCACAGAGATCTCACATTTAATTAAAGTTATTTAAAATCAGACCGATAGCGTTGTTGTAGGGATAATTTGAGTAGCGAGTATGATTGAGATACCGCGTGTTTATCGACACAGCTATAGTTACGCGCCACCTAGTGAAAGTGTCCGCAAGCCAGAGACATTAACCACAGATAGTCCGTGGGTTGTTAATGAGGATAGACGCCGTCGTCGTGACCGCCGTAAGAAAAAGCAAAAGCCGGTCATTGAACGTCGCGTTTCGGCTGACCGTCGGACCCCGATGCTGGATGCTAAAGCTTAATAAACTTTAACAAGCTTGCCACCAGGCTTCAGACCAAGTCGCCCCGTTTTTACGGCATTACGCCGAATGCCGATAGCGGGCGCGATATAAAACATATCGCCATTTTGACCAACTAATTGCTGGCGAACGCCAACCGCTTTAGCCACATTCGCATTCGCTTTCATGTGCATCATTTCGCCATGAACCGGAATAGCACAATCAGGTTGAACCCATTGATACATGGCTTTTAATTCATCTGCTGCGGGATGTCCTGATGCATGTATCGGCAATGCACTATTACTTTCATCGATAACATCAATCTGCATTGCTTTAAGGCGCTCAACTAATGCCTCGATTGCTTGCTCATTACCGGGGATGACCTTCGAGCTAAAAATAACGGTATCGCCAGGTTCCAATTGAAGATCTCGAAAGGTATTCATACTCAAACGATTCAGCGCTGTGCGTGGCTCTCCCTGACTACCTGTCGCAATCAATAAAACCGTATGCCTTGGTAAGTACCCCAAATGTGATGGATCAACTAAGGTTTCAACACCATTCCAAAACCCTGTAAATTTCGCGGCGGAGACCGTATTTAATAATGAGCGGCCTAATAAACCAAGATGCCTACCGGTTTGCTGCGCAATTGTGGCAAGCGTATGCAAACGGGCAATGTTGCTTCCAAAACACGTAACAACAACTCGCCCTTTGGCCTGCTCGATATGTTTTAACAAGCCTTTATGCAGACTGCCCTCTGTTGCCGACCAACCTTGAACATTGGCATTAGTCGAATCACATACCATGGCATTCACTTCAGCTTTGGCTAGTGCCTGAAAATCAGCGGCGTTGTACGGCAAACCTAATACAGGTGCTTTATCTAGCTTCCAGTCTGCAGTGTGAAAGACTTTGCCAACTGGGGTTGAGATCAATAACGCAAATGGTTCAGGAATGGAGTGTGTCAGCTTCAACCAACTGAGTTCAAAAACACCAACCTGTCTTTTCTCGGACGGGTCGACGATAAACAGCGGAACTTGTTCTAACAGATTCGCTTCGGCAAGTTTTCGCCGTAATATTTCGGCAGTAAATGCGGTGGTATAGATCGGGCATTTTAGTTGAGGCCACAAATACGCCACGGCACCGACATGATCCTCATGAGCATGGGTTATCACTAAACCATCCAGCAAGGTATGACGTTCAGCAATAAACTGCGGATCAGCCATTTGCACATGGGCACTACCACTCATTGGCAGCCCATCTTCATCGGTGTCAGACTCAAAGGTAACACCACAATCAACCATTAACCAGCGGCCATTATGGCCATATAGATTAAGGTTCATCCCGATTTCACCACAGCCGCCTAACGGCAAAAACCATAAATCTTCACTGCTGGGCGTCATCTGCCAAAATGCTCCTTGCTCAATAATCACATAATCGAAAAACACTCACAGTATAAGGATGACAATAGGTTAAGTCAGTGGCTTTGTTGGTTAATTTGCACATTAAATATCGACTGTATTTTAATGTGAACTACCGCAAACTATTAATTTGTACTGCAAAATAGGTCTCGAGCCTCAAGAATGCTATAATGTGCGGCTGTTTTGGTTTAACTATCTGATTACGCAAAGAATTTGCCTTAGTGAGATTGGATAGTTAAGCCGTCCTCAATACGGAGACGGAACATGGACGCAAATGCGTTAATCGCCGAAGGTTTTAATCTCATGCTTATTGGTATGGGGTTTGTTTTTGTTTTTCTAACGGTTTTGGTAATGGTGACCGCCCTGATGTCTCGGGTTATCACCTTTTACGAAAAACGCGTTGGTATCTTGCCTGCTGAAGGTATTCCACAACCCACCGCGGTTGTTGGTATTTCAACAGAACCTAGCAGCCCGCCTAAAGATGCCAATCTGATAAGTGTTCTCTCAGGTGCCATCCACCGCTATCGCGCCAAGCATAAATAATGCTTTCTCCGTCACTGATTACTGTTTAAGGCCCCACCATGACTGACCAAAAGCAAGCTCTCGGAATTACCGATGTCGTATTGCGAGATGCACACCAATCCTTATTCGCTACCCGCCTCCGTCTTGATGACATGCTTCCAATTGCCGACAAACTGGACCAAGTTGGTTTCTGGTCTGTAGAAAGCTGGGGCGGTGCTACATTCGATGCCTGTATTCGTTATTTAGGTGAAGATCCTTGGCACCGTATCCGCAGCCTTAAGGCCGCAATGCCAAACACCCAACAGCAAATGTTGTTACGTGGTCAAAATCTTTTAGGCTATCGCCATTACGCTGATGATGTGGTCAGAAAATTTGTTGAGCGTGCCGCAGTAAATGGTGTTGATGTTTTCCGTGTCTTTGATGCGATGAACGACCCACGTAATTTAGAAGTTGCCCTGAAAGCGGTTAAAGAAACCGGCAAACATGCTCAAGGCACCATGGCTTACACACTCAGCCCAGTGCATGATTTGCAAATGTGGCTAGACATGGCCAAACGCATCGAGGAAATGGGCGCCGACTCGTTATGTATTAAAGATATGGCTGGTTTGCTCAAACCTTACAAAGCCTACGAATTAGTTAAAAGTCTGAAAGAAACTATCTCCATCCCTATTCACATGCAATCGCATGCAACTACCGGTCTTTCTACCGCCACCATCATGAAATGTGTTGAAGCAGGTATCGACAATGTTGATAGCGCGATTTCTTCAATGTCCATGACTTATGGTCACTCAGCGACTGAATCAGTTGTTGCCATTTTTCAAGACACCGAACGTGATACCGGCCTGAATATTGAGCTACTTGAAGAAGTGGCTGCGTATTTCCGTGAAGTTCGTAAGAAATATGCGGCCTTTGAAGGCTCACTGCGTGGTGTTGATTCACGTATTTTGGTCGCACAAGTGCCAGGCGGTATGTTGACCAATATGGAAAACCAACTGCGTGAGCAAAATGCCTTAGACCGTATGGATGAGGTATTAAAAGAAATTCCTCGCGTTCGTGAAGACTTAGGCTTTATTCCTTTAGTGACACCAACATCGCAAATCGTTGGTACACAAGCCGTTATCAACGTGTTAACCGGCGAAAGATATAAAACCATCACTGAAGAAACTCAAGGTTTGCTACGTGGTGAATATGGTGCTGCACCTGCAGCATTTGATAAAGCCTTGCAAGAACGTGTTCTCCAAGGTGCACAACCTATCACTTGCCGTCCAGCAGACAATATCGAGCCAGAACTTGATAGCCTAACCACAGAGTTAGAAAATTTGGCTGCCGAAGAAGGCTTCAAGCTAGAAGACGGCGATCAAAAAATTGATGATGTGCTGACCTATGCACTGTTCCATCAAACCGCACTGAAATTCCTGAAAAACCGTGGTAACCCAGATGCCTTTGAAAAAGCACCAACGTTGGCTTCAGCAGCGGCAGCGGCTCGTGCACAATCTGGTGGCTCTGAGACTTACACAATCTCAGTTAACGGCGAACAATACGTTGTTGAAGTTAATGAGGGCGGTGATATCAGCCAAGTTGCTAGCAAGCCAAAAGCTGTCGCAGGCGAAGGTGAACCAGTTAAAGCACCACTATCTGGCAACATCTGGAAAGTATTAGTCAGCAGCGGCCAAGCTGTTCAAGAAGGTGACGTACTGCTGATTCTGGAAGCCATGAAAATGGAAACCCAAATCGTTGCTGAAAAATCAGGCACCGTTTCGGGTGTATTTGTTAAACCGGGCGATACCACTAAGGTGGGTGACGTCCTTGTAACCATTTCATAAAGGCTTACCATGGAAAAATTACAAACACTCTGGGATGCCACCGGCCTGCATCAAATGGAACTGGGTCAAGGCATCATGATTTTGATCGGCATGTTGCTGCTTTACCTTGCCATCAAGAAAAACTTTGAACCTTTGCTGTTAGTGCCAATCGGTTTTGGTGGTGTTTTAGCAAATATCCCTGGCGCAGGATTGGCTGAAGTTGGCGGTATTTTGCATATTTTCTACACCGTTGGTATCGAAAGTGGTGCTTTCCCATTAATCATCTTTATGGGTGTCGGTGCGATGACCGACTTCGGGCCACTTCTTGCTAATCCGAAAACCTTATTCTTAGGTGCTGCAGCACAGTTTGGTATTTTCGCCACGTTAATGGGCGCCGTTTTACTATCGGCGATTGGCATCTTCGATTTCAGTCTGGCTGATGCCGCTGCTATCGGTATTATCGGTGGTGCAGATGGTCCGACATCTATTTATGTTGCTAGTAAATTAGCACCAGATTTACTGGGTGCGATTGCGGTTGCTTCATACTCATACATGGCTTTGGTGCCATTAATTCAGCCGCCGATTATGCGTGCCCTGACTACAGAAAAAGAACGCAAAATCCGTATGCATCAGCAGCGTGAAGTGTCACAGCGCGAGAAGATTATCTTCCCATTGTTGCTATTAATTTTGGTCGCTTTTTTACTGCCAGATGCCGCACCACTATTAGGTATGTTCTGTTTTGGTAATTTGATGAAAGAATGTGCGGTTGTTGATCGTTTAAGCAACACCACGCAAAACTCTTTGATTAATACTGTCACGATTTTCTTGGGTCTGGCTGTTGGCTCTAAGTTAAATGCCGAGTCATTCTTGAACCCAACCACACTTGGTATTTTGTTACTGGGTATGGCGGCCTTCTCAATTGGTACCGCATCAGGCGTTATCATGGCCAAGATCTTAAACAAACTTATCAAAGAACCAATTAACCCATTGATTGGTTCTGCGGGTGTTTCTGCTGTTCCAATGGCAGCACGGGTATCTAATAAGCTAGGTTTAGAAGCTGATAAACATAACTTCTTGCTGATGCACGCAATGGGACCAAACGTCGCTGGCGTTATTGGTTCTGCTGTAGCTGCAGGTATCTTGATTAATTACGCTTCAACCGTAATGTAAGGATGTTCGTGGGTAGCCGGTTTTACTGGCTACCCGCACCCTCTGCCACTCTGGCAGACGCCATCTTGTTACCTACCCCATGAATATCACAGGTATAGCCTGATAAAGAGGCGCGCGATACAATTTGCAGATGCCAGTTATCATCAGACTTTGGCAATTCTTGCCATTTTAAAAAGTAACGCTCCGCTTGTTTCGTCACTTCTGTCGGTGACATTCCCACTTCATAGCGTTTACACACTGTTTCGATACGATCGGTTTCCCATAAATAAAAAAATGGGTAAAGCAGTACCGCGATAATGAGTAACTGCATTAAATTAACAATCAACTTCATAGACGCCCTCCCTAGACTTGGCGATTATGTATTGATTTCACAAGAAAAAACATCGGCTAATTAGCATTTCTTATTTCAAGGTAACGCAATGTCCAACATTACTGAAGTTAAACTCCACACCAGTCCAGTTGCTTTATTTAAAGTGCTTAAGTTTGAAGGCCTCGCCAGTAGTGGTGCTGAAGCCAAACAACTCGTCGCCGATGGTCATGTATTGGTCAATGGTGAAGTCGAAACTCGCAAAGCTCGTAAACTAGTTGCAGGTGATCAAATCCAACTAGGTGATGAGGTTTTACAGCTCGTCGAATAACATATCGTTTTTTAGGTAAGTCGGGATGAAATTACCTAAACCTAAAAGCCAATTTTCGTAAGGCATAATCATGGGCATCTTTGAACGCTACTTAACACTTTGGGTCAGTATAAGCATTGGTTTGGGGCTATCACTAGGCACATTTTTTCCCGAACAATTTCAATTTATCGCCGGTCTTGAGTTTGCCCATGTCAATGTCGTCATTGCCATTTTTATCTGGCTAATGATTTATCCGATGATGGTGCAAGTTGACTTCACAGCCATCAAAGACGTGACAAAAAAACCGCAAGGGATTGTATTAACGCTGGTCATAAATTGGCTTATCAAACCTTTTACGATGGCAGCACTTGGTTGGGTATTTTTTAAAGTCTTTTTTGCTGGCTGGGTCGATCCGCAATCGGCTGATGAATATATTGCAGGCATGATCTTACTGGGCGTTGCGCCCTGCACTGCTATGGTCTTCGTTTGGAGCCAGTTGGTTAAAGGTGATGCCAATTACACTTTGGTTCAGGTCTCACTTAATGATGTGATCATGATCATCGCCTTTGCGCCGATCGCTAGTATCTTGCTTGGGGTTACCGACTTAACAGTGCCTTGGCAAACACTGTTGTTATCGGTACTGCTTTATGTGGTTTTACCTCTGATTGCCGGCATCATCACGCGTCAACGTATTATTCATAAAGCCGGTGAAGCAGCATTACAATCTTTCTTACACCACATTAAACCTTGGTCAATTCTCGGTTTATTAGCAACCGTTGCATTGTTATTTGGGCTGCAAGCCACAACGATTTTGGCGCAGCCGCTCATCATCTTGTTGATTGCTATTCCACTGTTACTACAGACCTATGGTATTTTTGCGCTTGGCTATTTTGCTGCCAAAAAAATGCGCTTACCACACAACATAGCAGCCCCTGCATGCCTGATTGGTACTTCAAACTTTTTTGAAATGGCTGTGGCTGTTGCCATTTCTGTTTTTGGTCTGAACTCTGGCGCTGCATTAGCTACAGTTGTGGGCGTACTTGTTGAGGTACCGGTCATGCTTAGCTTGGTTTATCTCGCCAACCGTACACAACAATGGTTTCCAGACAAAACCACATCTGATTAAGGCAACTCAATGACAATTAAAGTAGGTATTAATGGTTTTGGCCGCATCGGTCGTTTATGTCTTCGTCTAGCTTGGACTTGGCCAGAAATTGAGTTTGTGCAAATCAACGATCCTGCTGGTGATGCTACAACCTTGGCACACCTTTTAAACTTCGACTCGGTACATGGACGCTGGCAACACCAAGCAGGTGCCAAAGATCACAACATCATCATCAATGACAAACTGATAACAGTTAGCAATAACAAATTAATCGAAGACACTGACTGGTCTGCTTGTGACGTAGTCATTGAAGCATCTGGAAAAATGCGTGATACCGACTTATTACAGGCTTACCTGAAACAAGGTGTAAAACGTGTTGTAGTGACAGCCCCCGTCAAACAAGACGGCGTATTAAATGTCGTAATGGGCGTAAACGATGATTTATTTAATGCCGACAAACATAGCATTGTCACAGCCGCTTCGTGTACGACAAATTGTCTTGCCCCTGTCGTTAAAGTGATTCATGAGAAATTGGGTATCAAGCACGGCATGATTACCACCATTCATGATTTAACCAATACCCAATCCATTTTGGATACGCCCCATAAAGATTTACGCCGTGCCCGGATGTCGAGCAATAATCTGATCCCAACCACCACGGGAAGCGCAACGGCCATAACTGAAATATTTCCAGAATTGAAAGGACTGTTGAATGGACACGCGATTCGAGTACCGCTTGCTAATGCATCGCTAACCGATTGTGTTTTTGAAGTGAGCCACCCAACTTCAGCAGATGAGGTTAATTCATTACTTAAAAATGCTGCCGACACTTACCTTAAAGACATTCTCGGTTATGAAGAAAAACCACTCGTATCATCAGATTTTCGTGGTGATCCACGGTCAAGCATTATCGACGCCTTATCGACCATGGTTGTAAATCAAACCCAAGTGAAAGTATTTGCTTGGTATGACAATGAATATGGCTATAGCATGCGAACCATGGAGCTTGCTCGAAAAGTGGGTTTAGCTAGCTAATCACTAGCGAGCACGTCGAAAGGTTAAGTTAATTCTCCGAGCACCTATCACTGGGTGTTCGCCAACTTTTAACGTTAATACTCCGTGATAGTTAAGCCGCTTTTGCCTCCCCCAGACAATGACATCACCATGGCTTAACTCAATATTTTGTTTAGGTGAATTTCGTTGTTTTCCACCAAACTGGAAGGTAACGGGTAAGCCCAGAGAGAAAGACACGATAGGTTGATTAAAATCCAACTCATCCTTGTCTTGATGTAAGCCCATTTTGCTACCGGGTTCGTAACTATTGATTAAACAAGCATCAGGTTGAAAATCTGTAAAACCCGCTAGTGCAGCAGCCTGACTAGCCAGCCTTTTAAATAAAGCAGGCATCATCGGCCAGTGTTTACCAGTTAACGGATCTTGCTGACTATAACGATAACCATTTTTGTCAGTCACCCAACCATAATTACCACAATTACTTATTGCTGCTGACATTGAATAGCCACCTGGCGTTAACATCTTTCTTGGTGGCGCTTGTTGAAAAACTTTTTCTATCTCAGTAATCAGTGCTGAAGCATCGTGCAAGATGAACTGTTTTAGAAGATAAACATCGGCCGCGATTTCGATACATGGCGCATCTTGAGCAAATAAATCACCTGTACTCACTCAGAATTTGGCCTCACGGGCTTGTAAAGCACGTTTGGTTGCTACACCCCAGTAATAACCAGACATCGAGCCAGATTTATGTATCACACGATGACAGGGTACGATGACAGCTAATGGATTTCTTGCACAGGCACTGGCAACGGCTCTAAATGCGCCGGGTTTGCCTATCTGAGCTGCAAGTTCAGAGTAACTCACTTGTTTACCGCATGGGATTTGTCGTAAAGCCTGCCAAACTTGCTGTTGAAAATTACTACCTTGCATATCAAGTGGCAATTCAATGGGTTGGTCGGGGGATTCTATATAGTGAATAACACGCTGAAGATAATCCATTAGTGCATTGTCTTTGGCTGGTTTAGCCTCGGGGAAACGATTTAATAAATCATCAACAAGACTTGCACCTGGTACCGTTAACAGTACCGCACAAATTCCTTGTTTAGATGCCGCAACCAGAACAGGGCCGAGACTACAAAGCCCGATCTGATATTCAATATTATCAGCGTGATCCATAACTGAAATTGTACGCTGTCATTCAGTTATCGTTAAGCCGAAAAACTTGACACTATGCACATAATTCACACAGCCTCTGTAATATACAAAAATAAATACATAAATTAGGGAGAAAACAATGAAGCGATGGGCGCTATTTTTTCTTTTGATTCCAGCACTCAGCAATGCTGGTGCAGTTTCACAACTTGGCGAAGGTGATCCTCTCAAACTTGTCTATGTTGAGATGAAATACCTTTATCAAGCTGGTTTGGAAATTCATCAGCAATACACAGATACCGAAGATCCAATTCAAATGATGCAATGCAAGGGTATGTATGACTTCATCCTGACCCGTGCTCGCTCAATGATTGGAACCGCTGGGCAAATCGAAGATGTAGAGTTACGAGATAAAGTTATTGATGCCAGTTGGCATGCTTACGCTTGTGCGAGTTGTCGAACGCCAGCAACCAGTTGTGATCCTGTTCCTGAAAATCTTGAGTTCATTAAACATGAAATCATCAGCCGTGAACCAACTGAAACAGAAGCTACTGAGTAATTAGCCTTTGCGCTAAATAACAAAATGATTAAAAACTCTTTAGCTTCTCAAGATACACGCCCTTAGAAATCCGGTTTTCTTCAGGCGCGACTTGAGTTGTGTTTTAACACTTAAGCAAAACGTCCGTTTCGATAATCATCAAATGCCTGTTCCAATTGTGCTCTTGTGTTCATGACAAATGGACCGGCGCGTTCTACAGGCTCATTTAATGGTTTGCCAGCAACAACAATATATATGCTGTCTTCTTCGGCACGGATCTGAACACTGTCACCTTCAGCTAAAACTGCCAAACTTCTCTCTGGCACACTCGCTTCACGACTACCAATTTGCACACGGCCTTTAGCAACATACACAAAGCCGTTGTGACTAGCTGGAACCTGTTCATTAAGCACACTGCCAACAGGGGCATTCACCACAAAGTACACAGGTTCGATAAAACTATTATCAATGACACCTTGTGTGCCCTGCTTCGTCTCACCCGCAACAACCCGAATTTGCAAACCATCATCATGAATTTCTTCAGGAATGTCTTTAGCTGGCATCTCTTGATAACGAGGCGCTATCATTTTTTGTGATGCTGGCAAATTGACCCATAACTGAAATCCAGCCAATAGTCCTTGCTCTTGCTCAGGTTTTTCAGAGTGAATGATGCCTTTACCTGCTGTCATCCATTGCACACCACCGGTTTCAATTACACCGGCATTACCGGCACTGTCTTCATGACGCATTTTTCCAGCAAGCATATAAGTAACAGTCTCAAACCCACGATGTGGATGTGGTGGAAAACCGGCAATGTAATCATCAGGATTACTGCTGCCAAACGCATCAAACAACAGGAAAGGATCCAGCATGTCCAATTCGTGAGAGGCGATCAGTCGACGTAAACTTACTCCAGCGCCATCTGAGGTCATTTGACCACGAATCCATTTTTTAACTTCACGTATTTGTGTCATGTCTATCTCCTAACTTACAGGCAAATCAGCTAACAGCTGTTGCCGGTCCTGATTATTGACCCAATCATTCGCATTCACAACGGTGACATCAGTAATGCCTAAAAAACCTAAAACTTGTCGTAAATAACGTGTGGCAAAGTCCATATCACTACCGATAGGCACACCACCTGATGCAGCGACCAACCAAGTTTTATGCGTTTTTAACAAACCTTCAGGGCCATTCTCAGTGTAACGAAATGTTTCTCTTGCTCTTGCGACCAAATCGATCCAAGCTTTAAGTGTGGCCGGAATACTGAAATTATAAACAGGTACACCAATAACGAGTTGGTTAGCACTTTGTAACTCTTGTACCAGCAAATCTGATTGAGACAATGTTTGCTTTTGTGCATCACTGCGCTCTGATGGATCAGTGAAATTGGCATTGACCCATTCTTCATTGATAAAAGGTAAACCTGTCGCAACATCACGCTCTTGAAGTAGTAAGTCACTTTGCTTAGCAAGGTGCTGTGCAATTTCAGTGGCTACCACGCGTGTTAATGAGTCTTGGTAGCGACTACTCGCATTTACTAGTAAAACGGTTGAATTACCCATGATCTAACTCCTATGCAAACGAAATAAATTAATCACGTTGATAAGTTTATCGTTACAAAAAATTATAAAAACCATGATATAAAGAACTTATTGTCCACATTATTAGAACAATAAAATGAATCCAGTCGAAGATATGCAGATTTTTAAGCGGATCGTTGAAGCCGGGAGTATTAGCAAGGCGGCTGATCAATTAGATACCGTCAAATCGGCGGTAAGTCGACGCTTAAAAGAATTAGAGAAGCGACTGAATGTCACGCTGCTGCAACGCACAACCCGTCGCCAAATGCTTACTGAGGCGGGGCAACGTTATTACCAATCATGTTTGCGATTACTTGATGATATTGCTGAAGCAGAAGCCCGAGTCGCTGAAAACAAAAATGAGCTTCAAGGCAGACTACGAATTGCGGTGCCATTAACTTTTGGTCTTGAACATATGGCGCCTGCGTTAATGACCTTTCAACAGCGTCATCCGCAAATTGAACTGGATGTGGATTTTAGTGACAAATTTGTGGATTTAGTGGCGGATGGTTTTGATTTAGCTATCCGCATCAGCCAACAACTCGCTGATTCATCTATGCGCGCCAAACGCCTTTCTCAAAGCCGCATTATTGTTTGTGCTAGCCCTGACTACTTGGCAGAACATGGCTATCCGTCACAACCCGAAGATTTAAATGACGGCCATACCACATTGCATTACCGTAGCCGCCATGAGAGTTGGGCGTTTCAAAAAAATGGCGAATCCATTGAAGTAGCAGTTAACGGTGGCATGCTTGCAAATAATGGTCAGTTTCTCTGCCAAGCAGCCGTTAATGGTCGTGGGATTATTCGATCTCCTGACTTCATTTGTTATCAAGCCATTAATAGTGGTCAATTAGTTAGAGTACTCAATGAATTCCAGACCAATGATACCGTCGGAATCTATGCTGTGACGCCTGGCAGCCGTTATTTACCAAGAAGATGTGAAGTCTTAATTGAGTTTCTACAAGAAACCTTCGCTGACAATAGCCCATGGTTACAATGCTAATGATTTGATACTTGTTAAATTGCCCACAAGCATCAAGTTCAAAAGGAAGCTCGCAGTTACTTTTTTTAAAAATAGTAAAATTTGCGTTATGTCACACTGAAAAAAATTGCCATAAATAAAATTTTCAAAAGCCAAATATTAGCCAAAGCCTTGTCTGCCAATGCTTAACAGGTTAGCGCCTAAACCGCTTGTTTTATCATTTAAAACAGACACTTGAATTTATTAGCAAGTGGGGAGATACTCGTTGATCCGATATTTAGAAGGTTAGAACATCACTTCTGAGCCGGATCTGGCTCTGCCTAGGATGTCGGCAGAGTAACTTTAAAATATGCCTGAATGAGGAGGATTGTCATGAATACGATTCGCCCGACCATTCGCCCAAGCGCAGTTGCCGGTTTGTTTTATCCGGCCAGGGCCACGGAATTGGAAACCTTGCTTAGCCAGCAGTTTGCTTCGCTGCCTCACGCAAGTCATCATTTTCCTAGAGCGTTGATTGTGCCACATGCCGGATATAGCTATGCCGGTAAAGTATTTGCCAAAGCCTATCAGTTACTTCAACACTTTAAAGAGCAGATCCAGCGCGTGATCGTCTTGGGTCCCTCTCATCGTGTGCCTTTTAAAGGTATCGCTATTTCAGCTGCTGATTATTTTGCCACACCACTCGGCAGTGTTGCCGTTGATAAAGCGGCTATCGCTCGCTTATCAGCTCTCGAAGGTGTGCGTTTTTTTGAAAGTGCTCACGAGACCGAACATAGCATCGAAGTGCAATTGCCCTTTTTACAATACGTACTCGACCAATTTGAAATTGTGCCAATTATTACCGGTGATGCCAATACTAGCGCTGTTTCCCAAGCAATACAAACAGCCATGCAAGATGATGCTGACGATACTTTGATTGTCGTCAGTTCAGACCTGAGTCACTACCTTGATTACGAAAGTGCACGACGTATTGATCAATTCACTTCACAAGCCATTATTAGTCTTGATGAAAATGACATTGATGCCTATCACGCGTGTGGTTATGTTGGCATTCGAGGCTTTATTGATTATGCCCGGCAGCAGCATTTAACTGGCAAGGTTTTGAGTTTATGTAACTCTGGCGACACAGCGGGTAAAAAAGACAGCGTGGTAGGTTATGGTGCCTATGTATTTGAATAGTTATAGGTTATGCGAAGTTTAACGCTAGCCGAACAACATCAGTTGAGAGATATCGCGGCTGCGGCAATTGAGTTTGGTCTGCAACATGATCGGCCTCCGCAGCCCGATATCAGTCACTTGCCACCCGCATTACGAGAAGTTGGCGCCTGCTTTGTCACTATCCATAAACGTGGTGAATTGCGTGGCTGTATCGGCACGCTTAATCCTCACCGTTCACTAGCCGAGGATGTAAATAATAATGGCTTCTCGGCTGGCTTTAATGACTACCGTTTTGAACCGCTAACAGCGACTGAATGGGTTCACTGCGAATTACATATTTCTGTTTTAGAAGAACCCCAGCCTTTGTTTGTCAAAGATCAACAGGACTTACTCAACAAACTAACACCCAATGTCGATGGCGTTATTTTTTCTATTGGTGATAAACAAGCCACTTTTCTACCGCACACATGGCAACAGTTACCCAACAAACAAGATTTCGTGACACAACTCAAACGTAAGGCGGGTTTAAGTGAAGACGAATGGCCTGACAATCTTCGGGTTCAGGTCTATCAAACGCAATCGTTTTAATAACCATACAAATCACACGACAAACCCAAAAACCGTTAAACTACGCGCCAATTTTTTGTATTGCAGGTCAAGCACATGAAAGCCCCTCAAGTCGGATTTGTCAGCCTTGGTTGTCCTAAAGCGCTCGTGGATAGCGAACGCATCATTACCAAACTTCGCGCCGAAGGTTACGACATTTCTAACAGTTACGACGACGCAGATTTAGTTGTGGTAAATACCTGTGGTTTTATTGATTCGGCTGTCGAAGAGTCATTAAATAGTATCGGCGAAGCCATTGCCAAAAATGGCAAAGTTATTGTTACAGGTTGCTTGGGTAGCCGCGATAACAGTATTCGAGAAAAACACCCGCAAGTTCTAGAAATCACAGGCGCTCATGCCCTTGAGGAAGTTGTCGGCGCAGTTCACAAACACTTGCCACAACCACACGATCCTTTCACCAGTTTAGTGCCACCAGAAGGCATCAAGCTAACACCTCGTCACTATGCCTATCTGAAAATTTCAGAAGGCTGTAATCACCGTTGTACTTTCTGCATCATTCCCTCAATGCGTGGTGATTTGGTCAGTCGTCCAGTTAACCAAGTCGTTGCTGAAGCTAAACGTTTGGCTGATGCGGGTGTAAAAGAAATTCTTGTTGTTTCGCAAGATACCAGCGCTTACGGAGTCGATGTGAAATACGCGGAATACGAATGGCAAGGACAACAAATTGCTACGCGTTTCACAGAGCTTGCCAAAGCATTAGGTGAATTGGGTGTTTGGGTACGTATGCACTATGTTTACCCCTACCCGCATGTTGATGATGTTATTCCATTGATGGCAGAAGGCAAAATCTTGCCTTACCTTGATATCCCATTCCAACATGCCAGCCCGCGCATTTTAAAACTGATGAAACGCCCAGCGTCATCACAAAATAACCTAGAGCGTATTCAGGCATGGCGGAAAATCTGTCCAGAAATCACGCTGAGAAGTACTTTTATCGTTGGTTTTCCGGGTGAAACAGAAGAAGAGTTTGAAGAATTACTCGACTTCTTAGACGCCGCACAATTAGATAAAGCTGGCGCTTTTAAATACTCACCTGTTGAGGGTGCGGTAGCGAATGAATTGCCAGATCCTGTGCCAGAAAGTGTGAAAGAAGAACGCCTCGCTCGCTTTATGGCTAAGCAAGCAGAAATCAGTGCCAATCGTTTACAAGCCAAGATTGGTAAACGCGATTGGGTCATCATTGATGAAGTTGTTGAAGAAGGTGCTGTAGGCCGAAGCCGTGCAGATGCACCTGATATCGATGGTTTAGTCTTTATTGATAACGCAACACACCTAAAAGTTGGTGATATTGTTGAAGTCGAATTTGAAGACGCTGATGAGCACGATATGTGGGCACATCTAGTCTAAAAAAGATGAATAACCACTGTCTGGCGAATGCCAGACAGTGGTGAAACCATTTAGATAATAACGGTCGTGATGAGATAGCTTGTGTAAGCAATAAATGCAGCTAATAAGATGCTACCCTCAATACGATTGATTCTACCCTGACGTCCTCTAAAGCCATAAGCAAACACAAACAGCAATAACGTTAAACCAGACATCACAGCGACATCACGGCTAAGTACAGAAGGATCAATCGCCATCGGGCTAATTAAGCCAGCGATACCGACCACGGTTAGCGTATTAAACAAGTTTGAGCCAATCACATTACCAATTGCCATATCGTGCTCACCCTTCTTAATAGCCATTAAGGATGAAGCAAGCTCTGGCAATGACGTACCGATAGCCACAATCGTCAAACCAATAATAAGATCACTCACACCCAGTGCGACAGCAATATCAACAGCACCCCACACCAGTAACCGTGAGCTTAGTACTAAGATAATGAGCCCAGTGACTAACCAAAACAGCGCTTTTTTAAGCGGCATATCGTAGGCATCGACCTCGCCCTGCATTTCATCGCCCATGCTGTCGGTTTTGCCACCCATCCCTTGGTAAACACTCCAGCCCATAATGATGAAAAACACGACCATTAAGACCACTGCATCCATTCTTGATAACTGGCCGTCAGCCAATTGAAATGCAGCCAAGGCTGTCACACCAATCAGAATTGGCATTTCTTTACGAAGCACTTGTGAGTGAACAAGAATTGGACTGATGACCGCCGTTAAACCCAATATCAACGCAATATTGGTGATGTTTGAACCATAGGCGTTACCTAATGCAATACCGGGATTACCTTGCATTGATGCTAATGCTGACACCACCATTTCTGGCGCTGAGGTACCGAAACCGATAATCAACATACCGATCAATAACGGTGACATCCCGAAATACTTTGCAGTAACCGCAGCACCCTCGATAAATTTGTCGGCACTCCAGACAAGAAATACTAATCCAACGATTACGGCTGCAAATGCCAAGGTCATTGTTAACTCCGCTGATTAAAAATTATGGCGCCTATTATCATGGCAGACAGTCTAACCGGCAAATCTGATTAGCGCCGACTGTCTAAACGGACATGTCGACGTAATATTCGTTGGTTTTCTTGCTTTACAGTAGGCTGTTTACGCCAAGACCATAATGTCTCACGCGCTTGTTTACTAGAAGTCTGGAGCTCAACAACAGGATGCGGGTAATCTTGTCCCAAAACGACACCATACATCTGCTGCTCCATTGGCGTTAGTTGCCATGGGGAATGAATTAAATCATTTGGTAATGCAGCCAGTTCAGGACACCAACGACGAATAAACTTACCGTCAGGGTCTTGTTCTTCAGATTGTTTCACAGGATTGTAAATACGAATGGTATTGGTTCCCGTCACTCCTGCTTGCATTTGAAACTGTGGGTAATGAATTCCGGGTTCAAAATCGAGAAATAGTCGCGCTAAGTGGTTAACACCGCGTCGCCAATCCAGTAGTAGCTGGTGACAAAGAAAACTCACTAACATCGCTCGCATACGAAAATTAATAAATCCCGTCGCATCAAGACATCGCATACATGCATCAACCAATGGGTAGCCTGTTACACCCTGCTCCCAGCGCAGATAATCTTCTTCAGCCTTTTCTCCCGCTCGCCAGGGAAAGTCGTTATAACCTCGATTCACTGGGCGAAACTCCATTGCACACTCACTTTCAAACTTTTGGATAAAGTGACAATGCCAATGGAGCCTTGAAGACAACGCTGACAATGGACGGCGCCAACCGGGCTTTTGCCAGTCTGCCAGCAAACGGCGATACATCTGTCTGAGACTGATATTGCCCCATGCCAGATAAGGTGACATTCTCGAGCATGCCTCTCGACTTAAAGAGGGACTAGAAATGTGACGATGGTAATTTTGGCCACGCTCTATAAAAAAGTCTTCCAATACTTCCCACGCTGCTTTTTCACCCCCTATTTGCATTTGTGGGTGTGGTAAAAGCCAACTTTCGGCTGGCTTTATCGCTGTTAAGTCAGGCGCGCTGATAAAACGGGCTTGTCTCATCGCTGGCGCAGCCATATCTGCGCGCATTACGCTATGCCAGTGTTTATCCCAGTCATCGCGATCTTTGGCAGCTCGCATCACTGCACCGAGCGGTGTTTCTAACCAACTAATTCGGTTTTGTTCACAAAATCTCGCTAATGTCTTATCTCGTTGAAAAGTATTATCAAGTCCAATTTCCTCATGACTGTATAGTGTATGTATTTGGAATGAATGGTTTAATGTCTCAAATACCGCTAATGCGTCGCCTTTGGCGATATTGATCTGCGTATTAAAGCGTTTCAGACGATGATTCATATCGGAGAGCGATTGCCATACAAAACGCCAATGACGCTCACTGTAGTGCGGATCATCAAGCAGGATTGGTTCAAAGATATACAAAAACAGAATCGGCAAATCTTGCTGACAGGCAGCCGCTAGCGGCGCGTGGTCACTGAGTCTTAAATCTCGCTTAAACCAAACGATATTTATCTGCTGTTTCGCCATTAGCGACCTGGCGGCATGATTGGCCAGTCTGCAGCATCAACTGAATCTAATACGGTATTACCATTATCGCCACGCCATTTGCTGATGAAATGACCATTCGGATCATACTGATCTGTTTGTTTCTGAATATTAAAGTGACGTCCACCACGCGGATCAGCACCAACGCCTGCAATATACTGCCAATTACCCCAATTACTGGCGACATCATAATCAATTAGTTGTTGTTCAAAATAGGCAGCACCAAAGCGCCAATCGAGCTTGAGTTCATGAATAAAACAACTGGCGACTATTTGTCGACCACGATTACTCATGTAGCCGGTTTCGTTGAGTTCATTCATCAATGCATTCACTAATGGATAAGGCGTATTGCCATGACACCAACGTTGATAGCGTTCAGGGTAATAACAAGCTCGGCCTGTTTTGCCTGTAATGCCATGCAAATCAAATAACTTATTTTTATGCTGGTGTGCATACCACTGAAAATACTCTCGCCATAACAACTCAAAATACAGCCAATAAGTTGATTCGTTAGCGACTTTTTCTTGCTCGTAACTTTTTAGTCTTGCAAATAAGGTTCTAACTGACAGGCTGCCTTGGGCTAACCATGGCGAAAACTTGCTGGAATTTTGCCAGCCATCTAATTCATTTCGCGTTTCTTTGTAACTTGCTGGTGCAGCACTATCAAAATAGTTTTTCACCTGTGCTAAGGCGGCTTGTTCTCCACCAGGAAAATGGCTGTTAATGTCATCTAAGGTGAAGTTATCTATGCTAGAAAAGTCATCTGGTGATGCGGGTAAATGCGTGATGGTTGCCAATGGTCTGTTAACGGGAAGTTTCTCAACCAACTTTCGAAACTGGCTAAATGTTTTAGGTAACTCAGGCAGTAAAAAAGGCAGATTTGACTCATCAAAAAGTGTGGCGGAATCTACCTGATAAAAATGGGTATCGGGAAATTGCTGCTTTAGCCGTTGCCAATAGCGATTTTCATAAACGCCGGGATGTTTACTTTGACCAACAATAGAAACTTGATAACGCGCAATCAACTCAGCTATGACTTCATCGGGACGCGATTCAATCACCAATAGTTGCTGACCAGCAGTTTTGAGTTGTGCTGAAAGATCTACAACGGCTTGTTTTAAGAATGTATCTCGTATTTTACCCATCGCTTTTGCATTAAAGCTGTTGGGTCGATACCAATTGGGGTCAAAGCAAAAGACACAAATCAGACGATCGCATTGTTGCATCTGCCAAAGCGCGGGATGATCATGCAAACGCAAATCATTTTGAAACCAGAAAAGTCCGGTCTTCGACATTCACACCCTCGCTCGCTCTTTAGAAAACTATTGCTCAACTAACCAGTAAAAACTATAGCCCGGCACAACTAGCGCATTATCAAACTGTTCTGGACGTTGACCGGTAACAGCATCAACCAATTGATCTGTTTGTGGTGATGACCATTGACTTAGTTCTGACAACTCAAGCATTTGAGGGTTCGCGTCAAAATTACTGACTAACAATACGCGTTCGCTTGGTTTTTGAATGTGGTAGCGCTCAAACACAAATAAATGCGGGTTAGTCACGTCTAATAATTCACGGTTATTAAAGTCAGCAAAAGCCTCTAATTCTTTATGCACTGCAATCATGGTTTTTAACTGACTGAAAATGGCATATTCAACCGTGCCCGAGCTGTGTCTCAACTCGGCTTTTTGCCAATCAATAAATGGTCGGTGAACCCACCGCGAATCATCCATTTTGACGGGATCAGATTTATAACTTTCATCATTGATTGTGCCGATTTCATCACCGTAATAAAGCAATGGCAGACCACCGAAAGACAAGATCAGATTGTGCAGTAATAAGATGACCTTAATTGATTCATCAATGGCTTTCGGATCGTTCTGCTCAATTGCATATTGCAGCCCTACCAATGAAGCCAATGATCCAGATATACGGGTATCACCGGTTTTATCGTTTTGCCCAAAAGGCACGCCCTTGGCATGGGAATCAGCAAATTTTCCAGTGAAGTAATCAATTAAAAAACGACGATGCTGGAACGGTTCATAGCCAGCCTGCTCGATATCGCGATCATCAATGCCTAAACCAATATCATCATGACAACGAATATAATTAAGCCATGTTGCCCGCTCTAACTTCACCGGCAGACTCTTGATACCTTCATTAAGCAACTTGGCATTTTTGGTGGCGACCGCATCCCACATTAACGCCATAAAAGTCGCGTTGTAGGCGATCTCACACTCTTTGGCGATAACCGCATCTTCACCAAAGTATTTGATAACTTCGACGGGTGCCACAATTGCTTCAGCAATGAATAACACACCCGGTGCCGTCACCTGACAACAATCTTTCATTAACTGCAAAATCAGATGGGCTTCACGTTCATTTTGACAGGCACTGCCAATTTTCTTCCATAGAAATGCCACAGCATCCAAACGCAAAATATCAGCGCCTTGATTTGCCCAGAATAAAATCACATCGAGCATTTCAATAAATACCGCAGGATTGCTGTAATTCAGATCCCACTGATACTCATTGAAAACCGTCATTACCCAGCGTTGCATCTGTTCATTCCAGGTAAAATTACCGGGCGCAGTTTCTGGAAATACTTCTGGCATGCTTTGCTCAAACATATCCGGCACATGACGGTTTTCAAAGGTGTAATAATAATCCGGATAAGGCGAATAACCTGCTTTGGCTTTTTCTGCCCACTCATGTTCATCAGACGTGTGATTGAGTACCACATCAAGCACCAACAACATATCACGTTGCCGCATATCGGCAGATAACTCACTTAAGTCATCGAGATTACCGACACGCGGGTCAATTTGCCTAAAATCACTGACCGCATAACCTCCATCACTTTTGCCTTCAGGACAACGCATGATTGGCATGATATGCAGTAAGTTGACGCCTAAATCTTGGAAGTAATGCAAATGCTCGCGCATGCCTTGCAGGTTTTTGGCAAAACCATTGGCATACATGGCCATACCTACCCACTTCTGACTAAGAAACCAGTTATAGTCTTGCTCACGCTCAATATCTAGCTGACGTAATTCCTCAGAGCGATTGATGTATTGCCTTGCCATTGTTTCAACCAGACGTTGCGCTTGCTCAGCAAAGTCAGGCCTTTTGCCATACAGCTTTTCAAACAAGGAATGTATCGCGTAAAAGTTAGCGCCCAGACGGGTATAGAAATACCGTAGATCGACCCGGGAAAATTCCGGCTCAATCTGATTAAGAATGGCATTGAGTAAAGAGTGAGATTGTTGTTCGTACATAAATTTTAAAAGTCTTAGCTCATAAACGGCTGATAAAATTCAGTGTCATCAGTAAATGCGCCCTGCAAACCAACCACGGCAGCGGCAAACGATTGTGCCTTTGGCAAAATCTGCGATATTGGCAAACCTTGTAACAAGCCATGAATATACATTGCCGAAAACGCATCACCGGCACCAACACAATCGACCACACTGTCTGCTTTACCGGGGGGGAACTGATACAACTGCCCATCATTACAGCGCACCATTGCGCCCTTTTCACCTTGCGTCACAATCAATTGTTCGAGTTGAAAGTGACTTTGCATACGAATCATATCTTGCTCAATGTCGGCAGAGTTAAATCCTAACTCGACCAGCTCATCAGCATTTAATTTGACCCAGCGAGCACGCTCAAGCCAGCCAAATAACGATTCTTTATCCCACCATGGCGAGCGTAAATTGACATCAACAAATACCGAAACCGTGGGGGCCTGTGTTAAGTGATTTAAAGCTTGTTGATTGGCAGGGTGACGCAGTGCCAGACTACCATGATAAACAACGGCATCATTGCGCGGCGTTGGCAGCTTGGCTTTATCAATAAAGTCATAGGCAACGTTATCTTTAATGTCGTAACTCGGCTCACTGCCTTTTAACGTTACCTCGACGGTGCCTGTTGGGTATGTTTGATTAACTTGTAAACCATCAAGAGTCATTTGCCATTTTTGCATAGCAGATTGGATCTTCTGACCTAATTCATCATCACCAACACTGGAAACAAATAGTGGTGAATCACCTAATGCCTGCAAATGCCAAGCGACATTAAACGGCGCACCACCTAACTTCTGCTGATCAGAAAAACAGTCAAATAAAGCTTCGCCAAAAACCAAAAGCTTGGCTGAATCAGTCATAGAATGTCTCCGTTTGTAGTGTGTGACGAAATGCTGGTGCATAGTGCCAAACACCCTGCAAAACGCCTGCACTGTAATTTCCATTCATCCCAAGCGGACCATCTTCCCTAGCGATAAAAAGCTGTTCTAAGCGACCAGCATCACTGGCAAGTTGATATGCCAAGGTCTTAATTTCAGCACTGGCATTGTTGACCAAAATAGATTGCACATTACTTGCTAATACCGGCATATCATTGCCACTATCACCCGCAAAAATAACCTCGTCATGCTCATAGCCTAATTGCGATTGTAAAAACTCGATTGAATGCAATTTAGTGGCATGTTTGGGCAACACATCAATCAATCCAATATTGGTGAGCTCATCAATACTCCACATCACAGAGGCATTAATGCCCTCGTTTTCCAGACGCTTTTGCATCTCTTGAATGACGGGTGTTTTATCTTGGTACAAAGGCAGGTAATAACTGAGTTTATGTGTGTTCTGTTTACTCAATTCCTGTAATTTCAGACTTTTGATACTTTTTAAAATCTGTTTTAAGTCATGGTGGCTATGGCCATTCCAATCTTTATCAATTTCTGACTTCCAGCTTTCAAGCTCCTGCCATCCTTGATGCTTTTTATAAATTTTAGTGCCGACATCAGTGATGACATAGTCTGGTTGAGGCAGGTGATAACTTCGTATTGCCTTTTCAACTAACTGGCGATGACGTCCGGTAACGTACGCAAGGAGCACATTTTCTTGCTGACAAAACGCACGAAAACGACGCCGCGCTTGTGCATGCTCAGGTTGCATACCATTTGGAATAACAGTCCGATCCATATCTGTACACAACAACAAACGTTCACTCATAGCGGATTGATGTCCTGTTTTTCATTTTTAAAAAATTGATAGTGATCTAATGCTTCTAAAATGCCCGCTGCATGGGCAGCTTTAGCAAAATAAATATGGGAGGTATCTTCTAGCTGTGACAATTCTTCATGGTGCCTGTTTGCCACCACAGCAGCGAGCATATTACCGCGCATCATGTCTTCATCTGCGCCACTGCCCCCGGCAACAAAAATACGTTCAAGCGGTAACTGCCAACGATCAGCAACATAACGTAACGCCATCCCTTTAGAGGCACGTAAAGGCAAAATATCTAAAAACTGACCAAAGGCCATTTGCACATGTACCGATTGCTCTTCCCGATGCAATAACCGTTTAATTTCCTCGAAGTTAATTTGTTGTGGGTCGATGAAATAACTCAGCTTAAACTGACTCTGCTCTTCTTTAGGTTGACGACTAAGTCCTGATAACCCCTCAAGTAACTCACGCACTTTGTGTGGTTGCCACAAATGATCGATATGTTTGGCCCATGCGGTATCAGGGGTGAGTTTAGGTGCGTAATAAATCTCACTACCGGAACTGGTGATCAAAATATCTGGCTCGGGGATACCGTGTTTTTTCATCAGTTTCAGCGCCTGATCAAGACGTCTACCGGTCGCAATCACAAACTTAGTGGTTTTACGATGTTGCCGCATTAAATCCACTAACTGTTTTAGCGAAGCATCATCGCCAAGCAGGTTTAAATCTAGGTCACTGACCAAAGCTCTCTCGACGCGTGATGGACTCCGAATAACTGCTGGCAGCTGCTGACGACCATTTTTCTCAGCAATCGGCTGTATTAATTCAAGATACTTCTGCGCATGCGCTTGCCAAGAATAATGGGCTCGGACACCATTAAGCCCATTCTTTTGGCATTGCTGCCAATAGGCTTTGTCAGATAAAAGTTTTTCGATAGCATCGCTGATAGTTGTGCTTTCTAATGGATCGATTAACTCACCATTTCCACAGTTGGCCATAATATCTCTGGGCCCACCGTCTTCGGTTGCCACAATCGGTAAACCACTTGCTGCTGCTTCTATCAGGGTTAAACCAAAAGGCTCGGTTAAGGCAGGGTTTACAAAGACGCCACCGCTAGCCGCCGCTATACGATAAATCTGGGGGACTTGATCCCGTCGATGATGTTTTGGCATTGCGACTTTGCCATATAAATCATAGCGGTCCATGGCAATGAGCAATTCTTGAAACACCTCTCGGGCACCATTATCGAGCTCTTCAATATCATCACGATTACCCGCAATGATTAATAAATTTGCCATCTGTTGCAGCGCTTTGTTTTCACCATACGCCGTCATTAAAGCCACGATATTTTTACGTTTATCCGGTCGAGACAAGGCCAAAATTAATGGTCGATCTGGATTGGTGAGACTGCGCGTTAATGTCTCATAAAGCTCGGTATGTTCTTCATCTCCACGCGGTGGAATAAACTGCTGAACATTGGTTCCCGGTGGAATAACACGCATTTTTTCCGGTTGATAATGATCATATAGCTCGTATTGTTCTTCGATTTCTTGATGGGTGCTGGTTATCACCTGCTCGGCTGTCGCCAAGGTGATTTCTTCAGCTTCTATACGTCTGCCCATGTTGTACAGCAGCTCAAGTTGCGTGGTATCTACCCCGCTTGCTAGTAAACGCCGTCTTTTGACACGACCAAGAGAATGACCGGTATGTACCAGTGAAATACCAAGCTGATTAGCAACATGCGCACCAACTAGACCTGCATCTGCATAGTGGCTATGAATTAATGTCGGTAGCGAATCTTGGTGTCTGAAATAACTGACGAGATTATCGGCAAAACTATCAATATGTTCCCAAAGTTGTTCTTTATGGATATAACCCTTTGGCCCTGCTTCAATACGAACAATACTTAACTTATCGTTGATTTGTTCAATCGGGGCAGCGTAGTCATCATCAACCGCGTCATCATCGATAAGACGCGTTATTAACTCGACTTTGGCAACGTTGGGTTGTTCGGATAATGCTTGGGCAAGCTCTAGCACATACAGCGTCTGACCACCGGTATCTGCATCACGGCCAAGTTCTAAGTCCTCACCTCTGATTAGGCCATGAACACTGATAAGTGCAATATACAAAGGTGTCGCGTTGTCTTTCATACGGTTGCGTTGTTCTCCAGTTAAGCTTCACCACCTTCCTGATAGTGAACAGAAGCGCATCGCCATAGCTTAGGCAAAAACACTCACTTTGATTCTATTAATAAACCTACCTGCTCTACCGGCAGAAGACAAATCAATCGGCAAACTATTTGCTCAATGTCTGGTCGGAAAAGGCAGATTGTTCATAATTTTCGGAAATATCATGTCAAAAACGATGAATGCGTTAACTCTGAGCTGTAGTTTGCTAATTGCTGCACCAACAATAGTTTTGGCAGATGCAAAATTAAAAGATGTCATTGTCAATGAGCAGCGTAACGCTGAAAACAGTGCCCGAGATCAATATCGTCATCCTTATGAAACGCTGACGTTTTTTGGGGTAACGTCGGATATGAAAGTGGCTGAGATTTGGCCTGGGCGTGGCTGGTATACCGAAATCCTTGCGCCATGGATAAAACAAGGCGATGGTTCATTGATTGCCGCAGGCTTTCCTAATGATATGGGCCCAGACTGGCGACATGGCATTCGTGAGGCTTATAACAGTTGGCTAACCAATAACGTTAATGAGTTGGGCAATGTCAGCATCATTGAGTTTGGCCCCGGCCACTGGCAAATCGCACCAGATAACTCACTAGATGCCGTTTTGACTTTCCGTAATGTGCATAACTGGGTGCAAGGTGATATCGCAGATGAAGCGTTTGTATCTATGTTTAATGCGTTAAAGCCGGGCGGCATCTTAGGGGTAACCGATCATCGCGCTAAACCAGATACTGATCTCGCCACGATGAAAAAAACGGGTTATTTAACTGAAAGTTTAGTTATTGAATTAGCCGAAAAAGCCGGTTTTGAGTTAGTTGCTAAATCCGATATCAATGCAAATGCTAACGACGATACAGATCATCCAAACGGTGTCTGGACTTTACTGCCTAATCTTCGCGTCGATGAGGCAGATAAAGCAGCATACAGAGCAATTGGCGAAAGTGATCGAATGACTTTGAAATTCGTTAAGCCAGAGTAAGCCTTAGCCACGATATAACAATCGGTTCATGGTGCTTATCGTGTCAGTGCGAATTTGTTTAGGACATACACGTTCGCACTCACGATAGTTACTGCAACTACCAAAACCTTCTGCTTCCATACGTGCCAGCATTTTTGCTGGCCGTTTATTATCTAATTGCCCTTGTGGCAGGCTAGATAGATGACTGACTTTGGCTGCAATAAATAGAGTTGCAGAAGCATTTGGACAAACCGCTACACAGGCGCCGCAGCCAATACAGGTTGCTGCATCAAAAGCTTTATCAGCAACAGGTTTGGCGACAGGTTGTGTATTCGCCTCAGGCGCGGCACCGGTTCGAACAGGGATATAACCACCCGCCTGAATAATACGGTCAAACGCACTGCGATCCACAACCAAATCTTTAATCACAGGAAATGCCGCTGCCCGCCAAGGCTCAATCCACAACTCATTTTGATCTTGATAATCACGCATATATTGCTGACAAGTAGTCGTGGCTTTATGGCGACCATGCGGCTCACCATTAATGACCAAACTACAGCTACCGCAAATACCTTCGCGGCAGTCATGATCAAAGGTAACGGGATCTTCACCCTTTTCAATGAGATGTTCATTCAAGGCATCGAGCATTTCCAAGAATGATGAATCCTCAGCAACATCCAGTTCGTAACGCACAAACTCACCGGTCTGTTGTGGCGAATTTTGACGCCAAATATGCAAAATAAAATTCATTGGTAATTCCGTATGCCTGGACTTACAAAATCAAAATGTAGCGGTTCTTTTATCAGCTCAGGTTTACTGACATTACCGGTATAACGCCAAGCGGAGACATAAGAGTAATCAATATCTCGGCGCTGTACTTCACCTGTCGGCGTTAAATGCTCAACCCTTGCATGACAACCACATGACTCTTCACGTTGTAGTGCATCAAGACACATCAGCTCAGCAAGCTCCATAAAATCAGCTACCCGACCTGCGCGCTCAAGTGTCTGGTTGATTTGTTGATCATCACCGGTGACTTTAACTTGCCGCCAAAATTGTTTGCGTAAATCGGTGATTTCGCCAACGGCCTTTCCTAAAGCGTCTGCATTTCTGGCCATACCACAGTTATCCCACAGGATTTTGCCAAGCTGCCGATGAAAATGATCTGGCGAATATTTGGCTTCTGGTGCTTTTAATAATAAATCGAGCCGTGCACGTACTTCGGCCATGGCTTGGGTTACTTCAGGATAATCATTATCACTAAGCGGTTTTTGACGCGCTAAATAATCTGAAATCGTCGCCGGTAAAATGAAATAGCCGTCCGCCAAGCCTTGCATTAATGCACTCGCACCTAAACGGTTTGCACCATGATCTGAAAAGTTGGCTTCACCACCGGCAAACAAACCATCAATCGTGGTCATTAAGTTGTAATCGACCCACAAACCACCCATGGTGTAATGCACCGCAGGATAAATACGCATAGGTACTTGGGTTGGATCTTCGGCAGTAATACGCTGGTACATCTCAAACAGATTGCCGTATTTTTCATTAATGACGTCGGCGCCCTGCTCTTTGATGGCATCAGCAAAATCCAGATATACACCTAACTTCTGGCCATTAATTTCATGGCCAACACCACGGCCCTCGTCACAAATATGCTTAACGGCTCGCGAAGCAATATCTCTTGGCACTAAATTGCCAAATGCGGGATACATTCGTTCTAAGAAGTAATCACGGTCGTGCTCTAAAATCTCACGTGGGTCGCGTCCACAATCAGCCGGATTTTTGGGTGCCCAAATCCGACCATCATTGCGAAGTGATTCGCTCATTAAGGTTAATTTGGACTGTAATTCACCATGTTGTGGAATACAGGTTGGATGGATCTGCGTAAAACAAGGATTAGCAAACAACGCACCGTGTTTATGGGCACGCCAAATAGCCGAAGTATTACAGCCTTTCGCATTGGTAGAGAGATAAAACGCGTTGCTATAACCACCAGTACACAACAGCACACAATCAGCTAAGTGACTGGTCAGTTCACCGGTTAATAAATCACGCGTAATAATGCCTTTGGCCTGACCATCAATCATGATCAAGTCTTGCATTTCCGTCCTAGAATGATGCTCAATATGCCCTTCGGCGATTTGCCGACTCATCGCCTGATAAGCACCCAAAAGTAACTGCTGACCGGTTTGACCACGCGCATAAAACGTCCGCGAAACCTGTGCACCACCAAACGAACGGTTGGCTAAATAGCCACTGTATTCGCGCGCAAATGGCACACCTTGAGCGACAGCTTGATCAATGATCGCCGTACTAAGCTCTGCGAGGCGAAACACGTTTGACTCACGAGCCCGAAAATCACCGCCCTTAATCATGTCGTAGAAAAGCCGCCAGACGCTATCACCATCATTGTGATAATTTTTCGCGGCATTAATACCTCCTTGTGCCGCAATACTGTGGGCACGACGCGGGCTATCTTGAAAACAAAATGTTTTAACTTGATAGCCCATTTCAGCAAGTGATGCCGCTGCTGATGCGCCCGCTAAGCCAGTCCCTACGACAATCACACGGTAATGTTTTCTGTTTGCTGGGCTTACGACTCGTAAATTGTATTTATGCTGTGTCCAGCGTTGATCCAGTTGGCCTTTTGGGCAATGACCGTCGAGTTGCATTTCGTCGCTCATTGCACGCTCCAATAGGCTAAAACCGGCACTACTGCAAAACCTAACATTAACAACACAATCGTTGCTGAACTCAGCCATAGGCATTGTTTTGAAGTCTTGCCTAAGGTTTGTAAAACATTGGGTAAAGCGTGCAATAAGTGCATTGCCATCAACGCTAAACCGCCGAGATAAATCAGTAACTGCCAACCACAGTCAAATAAGCTTTGTGTTTGTTGGTAAATATCATCACCGGTAAAAGACCACATTTGCGCCATATGCCAGATGATAAATAGCAAAATAAAGCTAATCACGCTGGTCACCAACCATGACGGTATCCAATGATGTTGACGGTGTTTGTATGCAACGGGTCGCGCTTTGGCATTGTGCAGACGAATTTGCACCGCCACGATAACGTGCATCAATAACGCTGCTGACACCAGTAACCATAAAGGCCAACGAATTAATGGGTGATTATAGAAAGCGTAAAAGTCATTAAATACTTGAGGGCTGACAAAGCTCAAGTTGCTGAGCATGTGAAACACTAAAAAGGCTGTTAACACGAGCCCAGCTAACGCCATGAGGCGCTTTTTAACTTGTAACAACGCCATTAACTTTCCCGACTCATCAAGACTTGGTCATGCTCAGACACTGGCTGTAGCTTTTCTCTTTCAATAGTTCTTACGCAGCTATTCCAGCGCAGAATAGCTTCATCATTATGCTCAGGACGCATTTTTTCTGCTTGGGCATAACACTCAAGGGCTTTTACAAAATAGTCGTAAGCAAAGGCACGAGACATCGGTTGCGACAACATAAATCTGGCTCGGCGTTCGTGAAAAATGCCAGTGTAGTAAAGCCGTTTGTAATCACTTTGCAATTGAGAAATGGCGTTTTCGATGGCTTGAAAAGGTGACTGACTGCCACTGATACTGATTTGGTCAGTCAAGGCCAAGATGTATATAACTAACGCCGACTGATTGTAAGGATCAATGTTAAGCACATCGAGACAAATGCTTTCTGCAATTTCGGGTTCAAGTAATGACCGATATTGCCGCGCTTTATCTAATGCCAAGTCAATCGAGTCAGCATGAATATCGTGCAGACTTAAATCCATTATGGCCCCTCAGGCATAACGCCGAATAAGTTGTGTTTTTGCCAATCTAATGTAATCCACAGCACTTTTCAAACACATCCGCAAAATACTGACAAAATAGAGTCAATGCGCGAATTCTGGTATCTTTGACGGTTTTCTAACGCCCTTAATTTCGGTTTATACATGCAACGCAAAATTCTGGTCACCAGCGCTTTACCCTATGCCAATGGCTCAATCCACCTCGGCCACTTAGTGGAATACATTCAAACTGATATCTGGGTTCGCTTTCAGAAAATGCGTGGCCATGATGTTCACTATGTTTGTGCTGATGATGCGCATGGCACACCAATCATGTTGCGTGCGCAAAATGAAGGCATCACACCAGAGCAATTAATTGCCAATGTCAGCAAAGAACACCAAGCTGACTTTGCTGAATTCACTATCGGCTTTGATAATTATCACAGCACCCATAGCGAAGAAAACCGCACTTTAGCCAGCCAAATTTATTTAGCAAACCGCGATGCCGGCAATATTGAAAGCCGCACCATCAGCCAAGCTTACGATCCAGAAAAAGAAATGTTTCTGCCGGATCGTTTTATTCGTGGCGAATGTCCAAAATGTGGTGCTGCTGATCAATACGGTGATAACTGTGAGGCTTGTGGTGCTACTTACGATCCGACCGAACTGAAAAACCCTGTTTCAGCAGTTTCTGGTGCAACCCCAATCACAAAAGACTCAGAACATTACTTTTTTAAACTCGGTAACTTTGAGTCATTACTGCGTGAATGGACGCAAGGCGATCATCTGCAAACTGAAGTTGGTCGTAAGCTTGGCGAATGGTTTGAGTCAGGTTTGCAAGACTGGGATATTTCACGTGATGCGCCCTACTTTGGTTTTGAAATTCCAGATGCCCCGAACAAATTCTTTTATGTCTGGATGGATGCCCCGATTGGTTATTTAGCCAGCTTCAAGAATTATTGTGATCGTAGCGGTGTTGATTTCAATGAATTCATGAACGCCGACAGTAAAACCGAAATGGTGCATTTCATTGGTAAAGATATTATCTATTTCCACGCGCTGTTTTGGCCTGCCATGCTCCAAGGTGCCGGTTTCAGATTACCGAACCGCATTTATGCGCACGGCTTCTTAACTGTTGATGGTAAGAAAATGTCTAAGTCACGCGGCACTTTCATTAAAGCCCGTACTTATCTGAACCACCTCAACCCAGAATATTTGCGCTATTACTTTGCTGCCAAACTGGGTAGTGGTATTGATGATATCGACTTAAGCTTTGCTGATTTCCAAAGCCGTATCAATGCTGACTTAGTCGGTAAAGTTGTCAATATCGCTAGTCGTTGTGCTGGTTTTATTCACAAACGTTTTGACGGTAAATTAACAGATACCTTAGCTGACCCAGAGTTATTCGCTAGCTTTACTGAGCAAGCTGACAATATTGCTCAGCGTTATGAACAGCGTGAGTTTGGTCAGGCTATGCGTGACATCATGGCACTGGCTGATAAAGCGAATCAGTACATTGATGAGCAAAAGCCTTGGGTTGTTGCTAAAGAAGAAGGCAAAGATGCTGAAGTTCAGCAAATTTGCAGCATGGGTATTAATCTGTTCCGCGTTTTGGTGGCTTACCTCAAACCGGTATTACCAAAAACAGCTGAGCAGGCAGAAGCCTTCTTGAATATTGCCCCACTAACTTGGGCTGATATCAATACGCCACTGTTAGGCCAAACCATTAATGCTTTCAAACCATTAATGACACGTGTGGAACAAGATAAAATCGATGCCATCATCGAAGAGTCTCGCGAAACTCTGCAAGCTGAACAAAAAATCACTAACAAAGCGCCAGCAAGCTATATCGATCCAATTGCTGATGAAATTCAGTTTGATGACTTTGCCAAAATCGACTTGCGTATTGCCAAGATCGTCAATGCAGAACATGTCGAAGGTGCAGACAAATTACTGAAACTGACTTTAGATATCGGCGCCGGTGAACGTCAGGTCTTTGCTGGTATCAAATCGGCTTACCAACCTGAAGACTTGATTGGCAAACTCACGGTCATGGTCGCTAATCTAGCCCCTCGTAAGATGCGATTTGGTATGTCAGAAGGCATGGTCTTAGCGGCAGGTCCTGGTGGTAAAGATTTGTTTATCTTAAATCCGGATGATGGTGCCACGCCCGGTATGCGCGTTAAATAACAAAAAAGCCCCGAACAATCGGGGCTTTTTTTTGGCCTATTTATTGTGGCCGGGAGCATTCTCACTATTGCCAGGACCATCCGGATCATGACCTGGTGGCATGGGTTTGTGTACTTTATGACATGCACTGACACTGATAACCATCACGGTTGCCAGCAAAATCATCATTTGCCGCATAGATATCGCTCCCTTTGTTATAAATTCTTTATAAACACATTAGTGAATCACTAATGTGTCAGCTTCATTGTAGCCATATCATAACGGTTGTGCACATCAGGTTCGTTGAACAAGTTCACTTAACTGAATTTCAAACAAAAAAAGCCCCGCACTAGCGAGGCTTTTTTGTATTTATAAAGCTTGATTAACGATTGCAGATATACATTGTTACTTCAAAGCCAAAACGCATGTCTGAATATTCTGGTTTAGTCCACATAATGAGCTCCTTAATTTGCACTACAAATTGGACAGGTGCACTGCATTGGGTGCTTTAGCCAATCCATAAAACCAATTTCTGACGGTTGATAATTAGTCATGTTTAACGATTGCAGATGTACATTGTTACTTCAAAACCGAAACGCATATCTGAGTATTCTGGTTTGGTCCACATAACGCCATCTCCTGTTGTTAAAAATTACTATGCTTCCTAATTTACGCATAATCAACATCAAGCAATAGCGAGTTTTACCTAATTTAGCTCAGAAAAATCCTGAGCCCAAAACAACAAAGCCCGGACATGCCGGGCTTTGGTTAATCACTTTATAAACTGAGCACTACAAAGGTACACCAATGCGACGGGCAACTTCTTCATAAGCTTCGATAACACCACCTAAGCCTTGACGGAAACGGTCTTTATCAAGTTTCTTGCGTGTTTCAGCATCCCATAAACGGCAACCATCAGGACTGAATTCATCACCTAAAATGACGCGGTCATGGAAGACACCAAACTCTAATTTGTAGTCAACCAACACCATGCCGGCATCAGCAAATAGCTTTTTCAACACTTCGTTTACTTTAAAAGTAAGTTGCTTCATTTGTTGTACTTGACTATCGGTAGCCCAACCAAATGTTGCGATGTGGTATTCATTGACCATTGGGTCATGCAGTGCATCGTTTTTCAAGAAAAACTCGAAGACGGGAGGATTTAGCTCCATACCATCTTCCACGCCTAAGCGACGAACTAAACTGCCCGAAGCAACATTACGCACAACACATTCAACTGGAATCATGTTCATGCGTTTAACAACTGACTCGGTATCGTTCAGCAGTTTCTCAAAATGCGTTTCAATACCAGCATCAGCTAGCGTCTGCATAATGAAGGCATTAAACTTGTTATTTACTTCACCTTTATGGCTAAGTTGTTCAACTTTTTCGCCATCAAAAGCTGAGGTGTCATCACGAAAGCTCAGTACTACATAATCAGCATCATCAGTCGCGAAGACGCTTTTTGCTTTACCAGCGTAGAGTTCTTGTCGTTTTTCCATGGGAAATTCCGTTAAGCGTTAAGTTAGTTCTCGCCAGCCAAAACCGGCATCTTGATCGGCAATACCGATCCAATCTTGCGTACAGTTAAGTGCATCAGCAAATAAAGGCAAAACCAAATCAGGAGAGTTATTTTTCTCACTGATATGCATGGCAATAATATGCTGCAAACGCGAAGTGTTAATTTTCTCAAGTAATGTGGCAGATTGCACGTTATTTAAGTGACCAAAGCGTCCACCAACACGTTGCTTTAATGACTCTGGGTAATCCCCATTGGCCAGCATCATCAAATCGTGATTTGCTTCTAATAGCAGACCATCACAGGCATCTAGCGCTGCTTCGATAACGGGCGTAATGCTGCCTACGTCTGTCAAAAGCCCTAATTTGGTATGGCCATTAGAAAACACAAATTGTGTTGGCTCACGCGCATCATGTGGTACAGGAAAAGGCTGTACATTAAGATCGTTAATCGTAAAAGACTCATGACAACTAAATTCATGTACCAAGTCGATAACATCGGCGGCTAAACAACCAGCTGTGCCAGCAGTGGCATAAACGGGAATTTGATATTTACGGGCAAGTACCCGAACACCCTGAATATGATCAGCATGTTCATGAGTGATAACTATTGCGGCAAGGTCTTTCGCACTTAAATGATGCTGGTGGAGTCGCTTTTCAGCTTCTTTCGCTGAAAAACCACAATCCACCAGAATCATGGTGTCTGCCTCGCGGATCAGTGTGCCGTTACCACGACTACCACTGCCAAGAGAGGCAAACTGCATTATTGCGTCAGTTGTTCCTGAATCAGCGCCAACAGACGTTTAGCGGTGTCACTCTTACTACGAACTTCTTCGGCATCTAAAACGGTAATACGTGTGCTATCACCTTCAGAACCTAAGCGAATGTAGTAGTACTCTTCAGGTGAAGTTTCAACATCATCACGCCAGAAAGCCAGACCACTGAAGAAACCTTCTTCTTGCTGCTCAGCTTCTAAGAATGGGTCGAGGTAACGAACGAAGTACAGACCACGTGAACGATCACGATCTTCAACCGCGAAACCACGACTATCCAGAACACGACCTACACGATCCCAAACATCACTGAATAATTGATCAACTTGCAGCGCCTGCATGTTTTCGCCTTCGTCTAATAAGACGACTTTAGGCATTGTGCTAGTTAATGTTTGTGGCTGACTAGCGGCTAATTCCGCTTTATCTTCTTGATACAAAATACCCAAGAAATCAGCTAATTGACGGAGCATAGCTTCGTCTTTAGTGACATTGGCATTGTCGCTATCACGACCGTTTAAGTAGATGAGTGATGAACGGTTCACATCACCTTTATCCATACGAAGACGATAGGCATAACCATCAGCGTCAGCAGTGGTATCCATCAACCCCATGCGACGTTCTTGACGAGCGATATCGATATCGCGTGTTGACCAGAAATTTTCAATACGCTGCCAAGTGACATCAGGCTCACCTGGAACTACCAGATGACGGTTACCTTCAGTACCTGCCAAAGCAGGTTTTTCATCAGGCAGAATGTTGTAACGTGCAGCTAATGGGTTGGTTGCGGCTTCTTCGTATTCAGAATATGTAGCCGAACGATTTTCGTTACCAGCGATGTTATCGTTAATACGATTGACGCTTAAATCAGGCGGCACATCTAAAGGCGGCATGGTTTCCGCTTTACGATATTTTTGCGTGTTATCCGGGGCGACTTCTTCCAGCGATGGCAGCATTCCACAGCTACTAACAGCTAACGTAGTGGCGACTAGCCAAGCACTTGTTTTTAAACGTTTTGCGTTCATTGATAAATGTTCACTCATTTTATGGATTCAAGACCCCGGCCGATGCTAACGCATCACGAACCGGTTGATGAAACTGTTCCGACAACACCGTCATAGGCAGGCGTATCCCTTCGGGAATCAGGCCCATTTCATGCAGCGCCCACTTCACAGGAATAGGGTTCGCTTCACTAAACAAAGTTTGATGCAATGGCGCAAGCTTATCATTGATTGCACGTGCTTTGTCAGCTTCACCTGCAATTGCTGCAACACACATTTCATGCATAAGTTTAGGGGCGACATTGGCTGTGACGGAAATAACACCTTTACCACCAGCCAAAATAAAATCAACTGTATTGCCATCTTCACCGGTGTAAAGCTCAAATTTATCATCGACAAGGTCTTTGATTAACTGAACACGGCGCACATCACCCGTGGCTTCTTTTATACCAACGATATTATCGATTTTGGCAAGACGACCCACGGTTTCAGGCAATAAATCACAAGCCGTACGGCTTGGGACGTTATATAAAATTTGAGGGATATCAACAGCTTCGGCTATTGCTTTGAAGTGTAGATATAAGCCTTCCTGCGTTGGTCTATTATAATAAGGTGTTACCAACAAGACGGCAGCAACACCTAAATCACGCGCACACTGAGAAAGCTCGATAGCTTCTGCAGTTGAGTTTGCGCCCGTTCCAGCAATAACAGGAACACGGCCATTGGTCTGCTCCACTACTTGGCGGATAACATCACAATGTTCTTCAACGGTGAGTGTTGCTGATTCTCCGGTCGTACCGACAGCCACGATTGCATCGGTGCCATTTTCGATATGAAACTCGACCAGTTTGCGCAGGCTATCACTGTCCAGCGAGCCATCTGCACGCATGGGGGTTACCAGTGCTACCATACTGCCACTGAACATATCTGTCGGACTCCGAGAAAATTAAACTGGCATGGTACTTTGCCGGTCTCAGGATGACAAGATCGGACTGACTTCACGATTTAAAGAATTCAATCTAAAGCCAAGGATAAAAACAATGAGCAAAGTGACTCTTAATAACCCAGTGCCTGATTTTGAACTGCCAAGTACAGGCGATAAAAACATTTCTTTATCATCGCTGCGCGGTGAAAACGTCTTAATTTATTTTTATCCCAAAGACAGCACACCTGGCTGCACACTCGAAGGTCAACAATTTCGTGATCACATTGCTGAGTTTGAACAACTAAACACCGTGATTTTAGGTGTATCCCGCGACAGCATCAAAAAACATGAAAACTTTAAGAGCAAACAATGTTTTCCCTTTGACTTACTATCTGATGAAGAGGAAACCGTTTGTAATTTATTTGGTGTGATCCAGCTGAAAAAACTTTATGGTCGCGAATATATGGGGATTGTTCGCAGTACATTTTTGATTGATGAGCAAGGTGTTCTCCGTGAAGAATGGCGCGGCGTTAAAGTCAAAGGTCACGTTGAAGAAGTCTTAACCGCTATCAAATCAATTTAACCCCACTATTAATGCGGTTTTGCACCGCATCATATCAAGCACATGTATATTGCGCGCCATTATGGTGCGCAAACTGCTCTCTTCATATTTAAATCAACACTTTACGATGTTCTATTTTGGCGCGAGTTTTGCTTGTTATTAATTATTTACACCAATTAGGAAGTAAGTGCATGTCGCAAAATTTAAAAAGCGCTCAAATGCAATTAAGCCGAAGTGAGCGAAGCTGGCTGCCATGGTTTGGCGCTACCGGCAAATTTAAAATGGCATGGAGCTGCTTTTTAAACAAAGATATTTATGCCGATGTCGAGCATACATTTGAGGGTATTGCGGCAACACGAGTAAAAATTCTTGAGCAATGGTCAAATCGTATCTGGGAAGAAATGGAGCAACTTTCGGAAACGCTCGCTGAGAGCTATCCAAGTGTTGATGCTCAGCTCTTGGCAGACACGCTGAAAAGCCAGGGTGACTTTTCTGAACTGTTTGTCGTATGCCCTGAAGGTGAAGTTCTGCATTCAACACATGCTTCACATATCGGCCGTAAAGTCTCAAGCTCTCGTTCTTGCGAAAAAGCATTAGCAAAAGGCCTAGAAGAAAGCTTTTTACACGGTCCTTACGTCGACAACATGACTTTAGAGATTGGTCCTTCAAGTTCTAAATTCCATGATGCTGTCACACTGATGTTTTATCAGCCAATCAAATTGAATGGTAAAACTGAAGCCGTATTATGTGGTCGCATCCCAAATGACGTGATGAGTGATTTGATACAGCGTGAAGCGGGTCATATCTATCCAGAGTCCGGTGATAACTACATCTTTATGGTGGAGTCGCGCTTTGATAGCACCGTCCAGCAAGGTATCGCCCTTTCGCGTTCCCGTTTTGAAGATAACTCGTTTTCACATGGTGAAAACCTAAAAAGCGGTATTCATACGCAGTTTGGTGTCGTTAAGGTTAATCAACAAACTGAATTTGAAATTCGCTTTACAGATCCTGCTACCGGTCAATTACATCCGGGGGTTCGTGAAACCATCAAAAATGGTCAAAACCTGTTTGTCACTTATCCGGGTTACTCTGATTACCGACATATTCCGGTTATCGGTAAAGGTGTCACCTTCCAATTAAAAGGCTCGCCAGATCGCTGGGGCATGATGTGTGAAGGTGACCTTGAAGAAGTCTATCGTCGCCGTAGTGTCAGTGCGATGTTAATGAAAGGCTTTGTCACTGGCATGGTGGCTTTGTTAGGTGTGAACAGCGCATTGCACTACTTCACTACCCTGCCACAATTAGCCATCGATGGTATTTCAGTCGGTATGTTACTGCTGATTGCCCTGTGGATGCGTAAATCACAAACCAAGAAATTGGCCGATCGTCTTAATCAGATGACACGGGTTATTCAAGAAATTGCCGAAGGTGAAGGTAACCTGAGTCAGCGTTTAGACAATAACAAACTGGTTCCAGATGAAACGGGCGATATGGGCCGCTGGATCAACAGCTTTATCGATAATCTCGATGGCATTGTCGGTCAGGTCATCGGTACCAGTCATGATGTCCGTATCACCAATGATGCGATGCTCAGCACCAACCGCGAGGCCTATCAGGTTTCTGGTGAAGTGGCTGAAGCCATCAATAAGATGCTTACCCTGATTAATGAACAAATTCAGGATATCAGTCAGGCATCAACAACCGCCGAAGCCATGAAAAAAGCCATGGATGATGTGGTTGAGCAAGCACGTCAGCAATATGAAAGTGCGCGTAGCGGTACCCAAGAGATCTTGAACGTCGTTGAAACCACAGCAACTGCTGTCAAATCACTGAATATGCGTACCTCAGAAATTAGCAATATCATCAGTGTTATTACTGATATCACTAACCAAACCAATCTGCTGGCATTAAATGCTGCGATTGAAGCAGCGCGTGCCGGTGAACATGGTCGTGGTTTCTCAGTAGTGGCTGACGAAGTGCGTAATCTGGCGTCACGCACTGCTAACTCTGCTGATGAAATCCGCAAGATGATCGAAGGTATGCAACAAGAAACCCAGGAAGCGGTTAACTTTATGGAAAGCGGTGTTGAAAACGTTGATCGTAATCTGAAGATGACCCAGCAAAACAACAGTGAAAACGGTCAGCTGCATCAACTGGTTGAAAAGATCTTTGAAACCATCAAACAAATGGACCACAACAGCCATGTGCATGGTGATACGGCACGTCAGGTGGGTGCCTCAGCCGATCAGTTACAAAGTGCGGTGAATGCCCTGCAATACCGTTCGTCATCGGTACGTAACACAGCACAAAAACTGAACCAATTGGTTGGTGTGTTCCAAGTAAGTGCCCGTTAATTAAGTAGTTTATTTCAAGAAAATGAGGATTCTGTCATAGCGTAAGAACTTTAAATCTGCCAAGTTGCCTCTATACATTAGGTATATGTCATTTTCATTTTGTGCTGGCTGCACATAAATAAAGGAGACATCATCATGGCAGTCAATGTTGTTCAAGAAGATTATCCGTCGAAAGTCGCGGCTATCTTTAAAAACGAATCTGAAGCACGTGATGCTCGGCATGCATTACTCAAAGCCGGGCATTTCACAAGCAAACTCATCAATATCATTAAGCCAAATGATCCTAAGCTCAGCCAAAAAATTGAGCCAGAAAGTCATGGTTATGCCAAAACCATGGTGCGCTCTCACGGTGTATTAGGACTTATCGGTTTATTTGCTGGTATCATCTTCGCCAGCATTTTGACAGCCACCGGCCCAACCTTCACTCAAGCAAGCCCAATCATGACGATTGCCGTATTGAGTTTATTGGGTTTGTTTATCGGCATGATGGCTGCGGGTGCGTTAACGCTGCGACCAAATCATGATCCGCTTATTACGGAAACTATCGAAGCTAGCCGCAAAAATCAGTGGACGGTCATCGTGCACACCAATAATCGTGAAGCGACCGAATTGGCGAGTGAAATTCTGGAAGACAAGGCAATTTACGTCAGCAAAGCCAGCTAATTCTTGCGCATCGCGCACCACACTTAGGGCTTGCAAATTTTGATCTAGGCAGATCAAAAAAGCTAAGTGATTGATCCTTAGCATCGCTAAAAAAAATTTTTTTAGCGGCACCAAAATGATCACTTTCAGTGGATCGCGCAGCCCGTTTGGGCTGCGTCCTGATCCCACTGTAGTTATCCACAAATCATGCACAATTTATGTGCAGCTAATCCCCTTGCACATGCTTTAAAAACACACTATCTTGTGGTTCAATCTATTCACAACCACAATTTGTTGTGGTTTGATGATTTCAGCCTTTACCACACAACGCAGGGATATCCTTATGGCGAGCGAAGCAGCAACATACACTCAACCCTCCTCCGAAAACGGTTATAAAGTCATTCGTCGTAATGGCAAGGTAACCGACTTTGACAGTAGCAAAATTGCCGTAGCAATGACTAAGGCATTTTTGGCCGTTGAAGGCGATGCCGCCAAAGATAGTCGACGTATTCACGAAACCGTTGCCGAACTGACCAAACAAGTCAGCGAAAATTTATTACGCCGTTTGGAAGATGGTGGCACTGTCCATATC
The DNA here is from genome assembly GCF_026319325.1 of Methylophaga sp. OBS3. Classification (GTDB taxonomy): domain Bacteria; phylum Pseudomonadota; class Gammaproteobacteria; order Nitrosococcales; family Methylophagaceae; genus Methylophaga. Next base: position 387,260 of record NZ_JAPDMU010000001.1, on the reverse strand, counting down.
GAAGATATCCAAGACCAAGTTGAGTTGGCACTGATGCGTGCTGGTGAATACAAAATCGCCCGCTCTTATGTTGTTTACCGTGAGCAGCAATCACAAAAACGTGCTGAAGAAGAAAAGAAACATCCACAACCAGCTAACGAATCAACATTACACGTCACCACAGCAGACGGCACTCGCCAGCCGTTAGATGTTGGACGTTTGCGTAATCTGATTGAAGAAGCGTGTGAAGGTCTGGCTGAAGTCGATAGCGCTGCAATCCTGCGTGATACCCAACGCAACATTTTCGATGGTGTTAAAGAAAAAGACGTCGAAAAAGCACTGGTTATGGCTGCTCGTACATTCATCGAAAAAGATCCTGCCTATAGCACACTGGCAGCACGTTTACTGATGGACAGCATCCGTCGTGAAGCGCTGAGCTTTGTATTCCATACACCGCGCCAAGCCTCACAACAAGAAATGGCTGATCAATACCCAGAGTACTTCAAGTCATACATCAAAACGGCTATCGAACACGAACTGCTCGACAGCGAACTGAGCCTGTTTGACTTAGACAAACTGGGTCAAGCACTGAAAGCTGAAAACGACTTCAACTTTACTTACCTTGGCCTGCAAACGCTGTACGACCGTTACTTCATTCACTACGACGGTACCCGTTTCGAATTACCACAAGCATTCTATATGCGTGTCGCGATGGGTCTGGCTATCAATGAACTTGATCGTGAAGCACGTGCCATTGAGTTCTATAACCTGCTGTCTAGCTTTGACTTCATGAGCTCAACGCCAACCCTGTTTAACTCAGGTACGTTGCGTCCACAATTATCATCTTGCTACCTGACAACGGTTCCTGATGACCTGAGCGGTATTTACAGTGCAATGCGTGATAACGCCCTACTGTCTAAATACGCCGGTGGTCTGGGTAACGACTGGAGCCGTGTTCGTGGTCTGGGTGCACACATCAAAGGCACCAACGGTAAATCACAAGGTGTTGTACCGTTCCTGAAAGTCGCTAACGACACTGCTGTTGCCGTTAACCAAGGTGGTAAACGTAAAGGTGCGGTCTGTGCTTACTTAGAAACATGGCACATCGACGTTGAAGAATTCCTAGATCTGCGTAAAAACACCGGTGATGACCGTCGTCGTACCCACGACATGAATACAGCAAACTGGATCCCAGACTTATTCATGAAGCGTGTTGCTGAAGAAGGCCAATGGACGCTGTTCTCACCAGAAGAAGTTGAAGATCTGCATGATCTGACTGGTTTAGCGTTTGAAAAAGCCTACAACGAGTACGAAGAAAAAGCAGCTCGTGGCGAAATTCGTAACTTCAAAACCATGCCTGCTACTGACTTGTGGCGCAAAATGCTAGGTATGTTGTTTGAAACAGGCCACCCATGGATCACATTCAAAGACCCATGTAACCTGCGTAGCCCACAACAACACGTTGGTGTCGTTCACAGCTCAAACCTGTGTACAGAAATCACACTGAACACCTCAGACCAAGAAATCGCGGTTTGTAACTTAGGTTCAGTCAACCTTGTTAGACACATCGACGAAAACGGTAAACTGGATAAAGAAAAGCTGAACCGCACGGTGAAAACAGCCATGCGTATGCTGGACAACGTTATCGAGTACAACTACTACAGCGTACCGCAAGCACGTCACTCTAACTTGCAGCACCGCCCTGTTGGTCTTGGCATCATGGGTTTCCAAGATGCACTGTACAAACTGCGTATGCCATACAGCTCAGAAGAAGCGGTTAAATTCGCCGATGATTCAATGGAAGCTATCAGCTACTATGCTATCGACGCATCGTCTGACTTAGCTGCAGAACGTGGTAAATACAAGTCATACGAGGGTAGCTTATGGAGCAAAGGTATTCTGCCAATCGACTCTATCAAGCTCCTGAAAGAAGCACGTGGCGAGTATCTGCAACAAGACGAAAGCTCAACCATGGACTGGCCTGCCCTGCGTGACAAAATCAAACGCCAAGGCATGCGTAACTCAAACACCATGGCAATCGCGCCAACAGCGACGATTTCAAACATCTGCGGTGTCAGCCAATCAATTGAGCCGACTTACCAAAACCTGTTTGTTAAATCGAACCTGTCAGGTGAGTTCACCGTCATCAACCCATACATGGTTGAAGACCTGAAAGCACGCGGCCTGTGGGATGAAGTCATGATCAATGACCTCAAATACTACGATGGTAGCTTGCAAGCGATTGACCGCGTACCAACTGAACTCAAAGCGCTGTACACCACTGCCTTTGAAATGGACGCACGTTGGTTGATTGAAGCTGCATCACGCCGCCAAAAATGGCTTGATCAAGCACAAAGCTTGAACCTGTACATGGCTGAACCATCAGGTAAGAAAATGGATAACCTGTACAAACTGGCGTGGGTACGTGGTCTGAAAACCACTTACTACCTCCGTTCAATGGGTGCGACTGGTCAAGAGAAAACCTCAGCGGCACCAACATCGGCCAGCACACCAAAACCAACTGCCCCACCGGCACTGAAACCGGTTAAAGCAGTTGAAGAAGACTTTATTTCAGGTGAAGGACAAGACGCGCCAAAAGCCTGTTCAATCCTAGAACCAGACTGCGAGGCTTGCCAATAATGTTGAATTGGGACGATCCGCTCGCCACGGTCACGGCGACAGAAGACGACTTTGACAAACCGGCCGCACCCGCGGCCACTGCCAAAGCGGCTAATGAACTGGATACACCAGCACCGGAAAAAGCATCAATCAGCGAATTACCGCCGACCAATGCTAAACCGGTCAACGTTGATGACAAACGTGTTATCAACGGTTCAGCTGACATTAACCAATTGGCACCGTTCAAGTATCCATGGGCATGGAACTACTTCCTAAATGCCAACAAAAACCACTGGACACCATTAGATATCAACATGGCGCAGGACGTGCACGACTATCGTCACAAACTGACGCTGGAAGAACGTCACGTATATGAAAATGTACTCTCATACCTGACCACTTCCGATATCTTGGCAATGCGTAACATTGGTCTGGCAGTTATGGAAAAAATGGCTGCGCCAGAGTTACAGATTTACCAAGCGCGTCAAGTGTATGAAGAAGCATTACATACATGGACATACCAGCACTGCATCGAAACCATCGGTCTCGACCAAGCAGAAATCTACAACCGCTACCGTGTGGTACCTGAGATTTACCAAAAGATTAAGCTGGCTAATGATCGTTTAAATACCGTTCTGCGTAGCGATATCGATCTGCGTGATCCAGACGAACTCGAAAACTTCGTGATGTCATACGCGTTCTTCGCGGGTATTTTCGAAGGTAGCTGGTTCTATAATGGCTTCTCACCGATCTTTGCTTTGCAACGTCGTGGCCTGATGAAAGGTACTGCCGAGCAGCTGCAATACATCATGCGTGATGAAGTAATGCATGCGTCATTTGGTATTCGCGTTTGTAAGCAAATCATCAAAGAAGAAAACGTCAAACTGGATCCGAAGAAAATTCAGACCATGTTTGAAGAAGCAGACGCAGCCGAAGCCACCTACGCAGGCTACATTTTGCGTGACCCAATCTTGGGTTACTCAAAAGAAGCGCATCACGAACAGTTCCGTTACACCGCCAATCGCCGTGCCAAACAGCTTGGCTTTGAAGAACCGTTCCCAGGCGCTGAAGCCAGCCTGCCTTGGCTGGATGAACAAGCCAATATGCGTAAAGAAAAGAACTTCTTTGAGACCAAAGTCACCGAGTACCAAACCGGTGGCGGTCTGAAGTGGGACTAATAAGAAGTTAAATACGAAAAAGCCGACATTTGTGTCGGCTTTTTTATAAGTACTATAGTAAAGATCATAAATTGCAGCTTTACTACCTTAAAATACTATCGACAGTAATAAGCGCTTAAAGATAATCCATTTAATTAACTTCTATGAAGTTGAGAGCCCTATCAACGTCATCTGTTTTCTTGATTCGAAAAGCCACCGATTCTTTGCACAAAATAACCTTTTGCTGAATGGCTGTTAATCGTCTAAAAAAGTCTGAACTTAACAGAATCTCATTAACACTATTTCCTTTATATTTATCTAGCCAACTTTAAACCAAGGAATTTCCTTTATATTTATAAGAGAAACTACTGGGTTACAAAGTTAAATAATCATATTGATTATATTTAATTAATTAAATAATAATTAATAACCTATTTAAGAGTTAATTACACTTCAAAGACGAAGCTGGTTCTGGCAATAGGAATTCATTCCAACACCTATAATCACATCATCTTAACTTGGAGAAAGTTATGTCGATTAAATACGGAAAAACATTTTTTAATATTGCTGCAGGAATTGCTTTAGGACTACATACAATTGTCGTATCGGCAACCGAACAAGACACACCAGTAATAGAACAACTTGTTAACACAATGACTGAACTTGCTGGAGAACATCCCGGCATTCGAAAAAATCATGCGAAAGGAGTCGTTGCCGAGGGCTACTTCACGCCTAGCCCAACAGCTAAAAGCATCAGTAATGCTCTGCACCTTGTTGGCAGCTCAAGTCCAATTATAGTTCGTTACTCAAATGCCACTGGCGTACCAAATATTGGTGACAACAATCCCGGCTCCTTTCCTAAAGGAATGGCTATACGATTCGATTTAGGAGATGAAGGTTATACAGATTTGGTTTGTATTTCTGTCAATGGCTTCCCAGCAGCAACACCAGAAGACTTTTTAGGTTTGCTAAAGGCGATAGCGGAGACATCACCTGACTCTCCTTCCCCGTCACCAATAGCATTATTCTTAGACAAACATCCAGCGGCTAAAACCTTCGTTGAAATACCAAAATTGCCTCCTAAAAGTTTTGCTACACAACCATTTTATGGGGTCAATGCTTTTAAATTCATAAATGATGCTGGTGTAGAAAGATATGGCAGGTATTTTATAGAACCAACTGTAGGAACGGCCTTTTTGACTGAAGAAGAACAAGAAGGTTTATCTGAAGATTACCTTATGGCTGGTCTACCAAAACAACTAAGTAACGCCAATATTGAATACAAAATTTTTGTTCAATTATCAGAAGATGGCGACCCGATTGATGACCCCACTGTTATTTGGCCTGATTCAAGAGAAAAGGTGGAGCTTGGAACAATTACATTAACAGGTATGGTTAAAGATGCTGTCATGTTTGAAAAAGACAACATGTTTAACCCTCTTGCATTGCCTGAGGGGATTGAACCAAGCAATGATCCAATTCTTCTAAGCAGGCCTGGCGCTTACGCAGTTAGCTTTGGAAGAAGACTATCTGGAAATTAATTCATAACGATTTCAGGTTCACAAAAAAGCACCAATATGGTGCTTTTTTTGTTTAACCAACATCAAAAATAGATTTATTATTGATAACAATATTTTTAATAAAAAAATAATCAACAACATAAAATTTAACCAAAAAAAACATCAAGGAAAATACTTACTAATTAAAAGACATTTCCTTATAAGATTTGATGCATTTAACAGGTGAGTATTTTCATCATGTTTGGAAAAATAACATTTCCCTATATCCATAGCTAAAATTAAGGAAAATGCAAATGAAATATTATCTATCCTCCATCTTATTGCTTATAACTAGCTCTGTCTTTGCTCAAGACTCTATCGAACGAATGACTGCGGAAGAAATGAAGTCATTTCGTGCTGATGAAATAATCTGGAATGATGAACCCTTACTTCCAAAAGGTGCCAAAAGTGCTCTTATCGTTGGAGCCCCATCTAAAGCAGGCGTTTTTATTGCTTGGTTGAAATTTCCGGCTAATTATCCGATCCCAGCTCATACTCACCCCTTTACAGAAGTTATTACAGTACTTAAAGGAAGCTTGGGAAATGGAATGGGAGAGGTTTTTGATAAAGAATCAGGTGAAACATTAAATGTGGGTGAAAGTTTTGTACTTCCCGCCGGGCACGCCCACTATGTTTGGACAAATGGTGAAGAGACTATCGTTGAACTGATAGCGACTGGTCCGTGGGATATAACCTACATCAACCCTAGTGATGATCCAAGAAAGTAACATCGTTAAGGACGCCTAAATCATTAGGCGTCCATGATGTATATAGAAATGAATATAGTGGAATTTAGACAGTAGGTATTGTTCCGCCATCAATTACATATTCAACGCCCGTAATTGATGATGCCCGTGATGAGACCAAAAATGTTATTAAGTCTGCAACTTCAGCTGGCTGTGCAGGCCTCCCCAGAGGAATCCCTCCCAAAGAATCCATAATCATCTGTCGTGCTTGTTCGTAACTTACTTCAGAACCCTTTGAAATTCTGTCGACCAGTTTGATAGCTCCATCTGTTTCAATCCAGCCAGGCGAAACACGAACAACACGAACCCCCTTAGGTGAAATCTCTTTTGATAAGCTTTTACTATACGTGGACAATGCAGCTTTTGAGGCTGCGTAAGCTGTTGTTGATTCTGGCAAAGGGAGTCGGTTTTGAATCGAGGTTACATGAAGTATGACACCTGACTTTCTTGAAACCATTACAGGCGCTAATGCTCTGTCGAGACGAACCGCTGACATGAGATTAAGATTAATTTCCTTTTCCCACTCAACATCATCAAGTACCGCGTAACCTCCAGATGGTGCTGAAGATCCGCCTAGAATGTGTATAAGAATATCTACATAGCCAAATTTTTGAATAACTGATTCAGTCAGCTCATCACAACCACGAGCACTAGAAAGATCACTGGATATAAAGTTGACACTATCATCAAGGTGTTCTGGTTTAGACCTTGCTGTTGCAATAATATCAACGCCTGCATCCATTAGATTTTTAATTACTGATTCACCGAGCCCACCTGTTGAGCCAGTTACTAAGGCTTTTTTTGAATTGAGATTTAGTTCAAAACTCATTGGCAGATCTCCAATGAAGAAATTTTGTTACCAACTAAACTAAAAAAATACCGCAGCTTGATTGGGCTACCGTCAAAGTTACCAGAGACCTTTGATAACACGATTATGTGGTTGGCAATATTATCAAAACTGATAGGCGTTACTGAGTAGCTATATTTTTTTGTAGATTCATAATGCCACTTTTTAATTGCGTCATATCCGCTATACGTTTGTTTTTCATCCTTAACCTCACCATTTTTATCGAAGCACATTGCTACAGCATCTGGGCTAACAGTCTCGGCATTGAAAAAGCATTGTATTGGCAAAGGTAGTTCAGTGAGCATGCTTATCTTCCTATTAAATTCCAATTTATAGAAAAAGAATGTAACTTTGGTCATAAGAAAACAAGTACGCACAGAAAAGTAATGTACTTACTTATTAGTAAGTTATATGGTTTTATTGGCTTAAGGACGCATCACTTGGCAGAAAAAAACTGGACACCATTTACTGCAGCAGCAGGTGTTGAAGAAGCTCTCAAAATATTAGAGGGAAAATGGAAGTTATTAATCTTATTTCATTTATTTGGAGGGAAAATTCTTCGTTTTTCTGAGTTAGAAGCATCGATACCAAACATCACCCAGAAGATGTTAAGTCAACAATTGCGTCAGCTTGAGAAAGATGGTGTTGTTATTAGGAGGGTATATGAACAAGTTCCTCCCAAAGTTGAATACCGATTATCGGACTGGGGTCAATCTTTATGTCCTGTTCTAGATGCAATGCTGAAATGGGCTGATAATAAAGAAATTATGAAACAACAAGATTGATGATTAGAAAATTTCTTTTAATCATGTTGGGACCATTGTTGGGTTGCAGTGAACAATACCTTTTATCAAGTGTATTAGAAGATGAAATTTTCAATGCGTTGCAAGAAACAAAAGGACAATCGATAGATTTTTCAACTTTAGCAGGAGATGAGTGGGGAAAAGTTTGCTTTTTTGGCCCATACAATCAGCAAAGTAGCGAGGCCTTAGGGTTTGAATGGAATGTTGACAAGCACACAAATGCTCTCAAATCAGATAGTCACAATGTGATCGTTTTTGCTACTGAAAGTGAAGTAATTGGTTATACAGTTTTTGCGAGAAGAAACGGAGATTTTTCAAACTTATCTGGGGAGTGTATTTTTAGGGAAAGTGCTCAACTCTCCAGAAGTATCGATTCATTAACCTGGAAAACACTGCGAGAATAAATTTTTAATTAGGAAATATCGACTACTACTTACCTCGACTTTCTATTGTCTAGAGCCAAGTAGACACAATATAAAAAGCCATTTATTGTTATTTTCTAATGCAATCTAACGCATTCTTCAATCGCTAGATTAGCGGTCGTCTAAAATAACTTGATAGGTCTTTTCAAGTTTGTCCACTGCATAAACCACAAAGCTTTAATTCTTACACCAGCAATTTACATCTTGAAATTTAGCTTTTTTCATTGGTTCTAATGCCGCAAATAAAGCTTTTTTTTCTGAGATACCTTCTCTTTTAATTGCCTCAATCAGGCGCTGTTACCTCATCATTCGGGTGACTATCAATTAAATCTATAGAGGCCAGATAAAATTAATTAAAACATGGGATTTGTTACTTTCTCGCAGAGTCATCAGCCTTAGCACCTTTATCAAAAGCTCTTTTAATAGTCATGAAACTTTACTTTGTTTGTCGGACTTAGATGCTGCATGGTTAACTGCTTAAAGAGGCATCTTTTCTATGAAAATCACCGCTAATCACGTACCCTACTTTCCCTTGAAATCATATCGATTGTCGGTGTGAATAGATTAGGCAGTGACATGAAACAAATCATCGTAGAAAGCAACCCAAGCGAAGCTAAACTGAAGAAACTCGGCGTGAAACACTGGCCGACATGGCAAAAAGAAGTCTCAATTTTTCCTTGGCACTTTGTCACCACTGAATATGCATACATCCTTGAGGGTGAATGTGTGATGACACCAGAAGATGGCAGCCCAGCGGTGAGCTTTAAAGCCGGTGATTTGGTTATTTTCCCAAATGGCTTCAAAGGCACATGGGAAGTGACCAAAAACTTCAAAAAACACTTCAAACACGCAGACGGCAAATTCATTAAATGTTTCTTGTGCCGGGTGAAAATTTTGGTCAATCGTGTAAAGTCTATTTTTGGTTAATCCAAATACCAAAACTAACTATAACGAACGAGAGAGAAAATGAGCGAAAACGCCCCTGAAAAAACGTTTCAACAACGTTGTGATGAGTTTATTGACCTTGCTAACCAGCAGCATCAAGACACAGAAGCCGAAAATGTAAATTCGGCATTACTGTTTTCTGCCGCACGTTTTAATGTATTTAGCACAGCACCGCAATTTGAAAGTGCTGAACAGCTAAAAGAGGAAAAAGACAAAATCATTGAGTATTTCGCTCAGCGTTTTGCAGAAATGATGGTGACGAATCTCGATGAATACATCGATCGCTTTGATGAGTACAATCCCAAATAAGCGCTGGTCACACAGTCATTAAAAAAGCCGGCTTTAAGTCGGCTTTTTTGTATCTGCCTCAATCTCGTAAAATAGCCTTCAACATCACCCAATCCGGTAGCCAATAAACAATCTGCTTATGAACCTAAAATATCTCAATGGCTACCCTGCTCCGGTACTCGACCAAGTCGAAACAGCGGTTGCCAACAAAACGCTAGGTCAGTTTCTACTCAAGAAATACCCAGAGACACATGACATCAAAACCAACAAAGCCCTGTATGGCTTTGTCATGGACGTAAAGAACCAATACCTGCGCCAATCCAGCCCGCTAAGCAAGGTTATCTATGACGACAAATTAGATGTATTACATCATGCATTGGGCTTACATACTTACGTCACACGTATTCAAGGCAGCAAACTCAAAGCCAAAAACGAGATGCGGATTGGCGGCATTTTCAAAACCGCTCCTCCTGAGTTTTTAAACATGATTGTGGTACACGAACTCGCGCATTTGAAAGAGAAAGAGCACAACAAAGCGTTTTACAAACTCTGTATGCACATGGAGCCTAACTACCATCAACTAGAGTTTGATACCCGCCTCTATCTCACGCATTTAGCGTTATTTGGTGAGCTGTACCAATAATTAAGCTGATGACAGCTTTAGCCCGATAATACCTGTTGTGATCAGCAGCAAACTCACCAGCTTAAATAGTGTTAAAGGCTCTTTAAATACCAACACACCAAAAATCACAGCGCCAATCATGCCGATACCAACCCACACGGCATAAGCAATACTTAACGGTAATGACCGCATCGCAACGCTCAGAAAATAAACGCTCGCCAGCATGGCCGCGATGGTGATTATTGAGGGAATTGGCTTTGAGAAACCTTCGGTATATTTGAGCCCGACTGCCCAAACAACTTCAAGTAAGCCTGCAAAGATAAGAATTAACCAGTTCATAACGACACCTCAAAATGGGGTCGTCCCCGCTAGTTAACAAAACATCTTGGGGTCGTCCCCAAGCGTCGGCGCGTAAACTAGCACAGCGGATTTTAGTTAGCAATTAGCGAACTCAACCGTGACATTGATTGAGATTCGTCAGCGTTATCAAACGCAGCCTAATCTTGCGTTTCACCCAGCCATAATGAAATCAACCCACTACGTCCACGCACACCAAACTTGCGACAAATACGAACACAATATGTGTGAACCGTACTTTGGCTTAAACTCAATTCCTCACCAATCTCAGCTTCGGTTTTGTCAGTTAACAGTCCACTTAACACGCGACGTTCAGCCGGTGTCAGGGTTTCTTCGGCAAGGTAGATCCCATGATGCAAAGTAAGTTGCTTTTGAAACCATTGGGTTGGACGTAACGCATAGTCGAGCAGTTGGCGCTCAATTTCCCCAAAATTATCAGCATCATCACCACAACGCTCAAACACCATCCATGATTCGACATCAGGGCTAACTGGCGTGGCAACAAAGATCACGTCACGAATTTCAAACGGCACAAACAACGTTTTATAAAACTCTGACTCAAACCATTCTGGTGGCACCATCTCATGTTTGATATTCACCCTAAAATTACCGGCATGTTTGATATTTGCCAGAATGCTTGGGTCAACCTGACCACTGTCAAGACGACGATAATGCTCTTTGCGTACCGCCTCTCTTTCGGCAGTGTGCTTCAGATAATAATTATGACGTGCCCGCCAGCCATAAGCCGGATCATTATCAGCAATCGCATCAATACGCAGCGCACCGATCCAGTAGGCTTGCTGAGCGCCTACAATGTTGGCGAGCTTGCCTAAAGTCGTATCCAACATATCCAGTGAACGTGATGCACTACTTGCAGCCATCTCATCCCAAAGATTGTGAATCGCTTTTTTTTGAATGTCTTCCATGTCCGTTTCTACTCTCAACAACTAAAAGTGTCACTGATCAGTGACTATCACAGCAGTTTGCATTTACCTAACATGCACTGATGAACAAACGTTTTATTAACCAGCCTAGCTGCTATAAGCCGTTTGTTGTCGCCGAATGACAATCCAATAATTTGAAAAAAACTTCGATTTGACCAAACTTTGGCAAGATTGTCGGCGATAAAGGGAAATATGCTGCATTACATATCGATAATGCACGGCTCAGAGCATGGATGCAACTCTCGCTAATTAACCGTTCATGTTCAACCACACTGGTAATGACAACGTAAAGACGAATATGAACAGAATTTTTAAAACACTCTGGAGTGACACGCTTCAGACTTGGATCGCCGTCAGTGAACTTGCTAAAGGAAAAAGCAAAAACAATGCTTCCCGCCCTACACCGCTAGTCGCTGCAACCATTATCACAACAAGCATATTTGCTCAGTCCAATACGGCATGGTCGGCAAAATGGATTGGTGACACAGGCGACTTCAATGATGGAGCAAACTGGGATATCGGAAGCGTTGTTCCGAGTAATGTGGACGTAAGCATCAATAACGGCGGCGAAGCCGAAGTCAGAAACTCATCGCATACCATATCCAACTTAACACTTGGTTTAGATAATGGTGGCACTCTAAGCGTTTATAACGGCAATAGCCTTTTAGTTGCCGGACAGACACGCTTAGGTGGACTACCAACGGGTAGTGGCTTGTTAAATGTTGATAACTCGCTTTTTACAACAACAATCCTCACCGTTGGTTCTGAAGGTAATGGCACCGTCAATATAACTAACAGTGGGGATGCAGATGTTAGCGGTAGCACTTTCATCGGAGATTTAGCAGGCAGCACTGGCCTTGTCACTGTTGATGGCAGCGGCTCAATCTTTGATTCCGGTGTGTTATCAGTTGGTAATGCTGGAGATGGCACCCTCGAAATCACTAATGGCGCTAGCGTTGATAGCGCACTTGCCCGTATTGGTCAGTCCACGAGTGGAACTGGCTTGGTATCCGTTGATGGTACGGATAGTAGTTGGACTATTCTCGATAACCTTACCACTGGTGTTGCAGGTAATGGTGAGTTAAGTATTACCAATGGTGGTGACGTGAGTGCCTACGACGCCATCATTGGCGCCCAAACAGATAGTAATGGTCTTGTTGTCGTGGATGGGGCTAGCAGCAGTTTAACGATCAACCTTGAACTTATGGTTGGTGAGCAGGGCAATGGTCAACTTAATATCACTGACGGTGGTGCTGTATCAGCCAATAACGTCCATGTAGGAGATCTTTCGTCAAGTAATGGTGTCATAACAATTGACGGTGCTGATTCTGAGCTTGCTGTCGCAACAACCATGATTTTAGGTGATGAGGGCAATGGTTCACTTCAACTAAATAATGGTGCCTCTGCGACTATGGGCGGTAATTTATTTATTGCCAATGTGGCTGGCAGTACTGGCTCAATCTTTGTTAATGGAACGGATTCTTTGTTGAGTACAGCCGATATGTTACTAGGCGTATCTGGCGATGGCGAGTTATCAATAACCAATGGTGGCGCAGTCGAAACAAACAATGCGACGCTGGGTGCTAATGCAGGCGGTTCAGGTACGCTGAACATTGATGGCGTGGATAGCAGTTGGACTAACGCTGCTGATCTCACGGTTGGTAATTATGGCGATGGCGAGCTAAACATCACCAATGGCGGCAGTGTGACCACTGGTAATTATTTTTTTCTAGGTCGCCAAGCCGGCAGTACCGGTATCGTGAATATCGATGGTACAGATAGTAGTTTGACCGTTAACTACCGCTCAAGTATACGCGGCGAACTTCATATCACCAATGGCGGTACATTTATTACTAACGACATACTGACCATCGGTGGTGGCCCTATTGATTCTTCAGGCTTTATTAAGGTTGATGGCGCGAGCTCACTTTTACGAGCCGATAGTATTACTGTAGATCAGAATGGTGGTGGTGAATTAAGGGTCACGGATGGCGGCCGAGTAATAACCAATTTTCTTTTGATTGATGATGATAATCATGTATTGGTTGATGGGGTTGGTTCCAGCCTGGAAAGCACTGGAAATATACGTGTTGGGTTCGACAATGATAATGGTTCTCTATCCGTTAGTAATGGCGCCAGTGTCAGTGCGACAGCATACCAAGTTGGTAACGAAGCCTTACAAAATAGATCAGGAACCCTCAATATTGGCGCCGCGCGTGGTGAGACGGCTGTTGGTGCAGGTACATTAACAGGTACTGTATTGATTTCTGCTACAAGTAGCCTTGTGTTGAATCACACCGAGACTGACTACCAGTTATCTTCTGATATTTCAGGTTCAAGTAATTATGGTCAAGTTGATTTATTGGCCGGCACGACTCGCTTTACCGGTGACTTAACCGGATATCGCGGCACACTCACCACTGACGGTGGTGTACTGGATATTCATAGCGGCGACACCTTAGCGCTGGGTGGAGATTACACTCAAACCAACGCCGGTGTATTGTCTCTCGGTGTTGCTGATGATTCGACGTTTGGCCGCTTAAATGTCGCCGGTACCGCCACATTTGCATCCAATGCCGCTATTTTTGTCGATGTGACAGACCCCAATTATGCGTTTTCAACCAGTCTACTTGAAGATGTAGTCACAGCAGGCACCCTTGTCTCTGATGGCAGCTTTAACGTTGCCGACAACTCCAGATTATTTGATTTTGGCGCTGTACAAGATGGTAATACCATCGATTTAACCCTGTCTTTATCAGCAACAAACTCGGTACTATCACAAATGACCAATCCCGCCACTTTTGGTGCGGCAACCACACTTGATAACGTCATTACTGATGATCCGTTTAGCCCTATTGCCGGTGCCCTATTACCCCTTGCCACCCAACAACAAGTTGCCGGTGCAGTGGAATCGGTTCTGCCAGCCATGTCAGGTGCCATCGCACAGGCCACCACCGATATCGTCGACTCCTTCAGCCGCGTGGTTGATTCTCGTCAAGCAGCAATAACAAACAACCTCATCACCAATAAACATGTCTGGTTTACCCCATTCGGTAGTTGGGCTGACCAAGACCAGCGCCATCGTGTGTCTGGTTATGACATTGATAATCATGGTATGGCATTAGGGGCTGATACAGCCCTCACCGATTCCTTAAATGTGGGTATGGCGTTCTCTTATATCGATAGCAAGATTGAAAGCCGTGCCGGTAGTGGCTCGCAAGATGTCAAAGTCGATAGTTATCTCGCCAGTCTCTATGCCACCAAAACAATCGATGACACCACAACCCTCAAACTCAAAGCCGGCATGGGTTTGTCTGATTATGACAGTCGACGGGTGATTTTTAATGGTGATGTGGCACAAGCGGATTACGACAGCTGGCATACCCAATTGGGCGCCGAACTCGCCCGTCGATTTAACCTGAGTGATACCACTTCGGTGAGTCCGTATCTGTTTACTGATTACACTTATGTCAAAGTCGATGACTATCGTGAATCAGGCAGCGCCCTCTTCAGCTTAGATGTAGAAGATGACAGTGCTGATAGTTTGCTGATGGGGTTGGGGGTAAGAACTAACCATATCCTTGCTAATGACTGGTCTGTGGGTCTGGGTGCCAGTGTCGGTTATGACGCGATGGCTGACCGTTCAGATTTAACCGCTGCATTTGCCGGTGGCGGTGCTCAGTTCAAAACGCGGGGTATTAAACCTGCTAAGTGGCAATACGATGCCGGTGTCTCGGCACGTTATCAGCTTAACAATGGCACCGATATTTCAGCAGGCTATAACATCACTACCCGAAACGGCTATCAAGACGAATATGCCAATGTCAGTTTGAGAGTGGTGTTTTAAACCTTAATGGAACAATGGCGCGTCATGAATAGATTTGCTTAAGCACAAGGAGATGCAATGTTAATTCTAACGCGACGGCCCAAGGAGGCGTTTTTAATCGGTAAAAGCGTCTCTGTGACAGTGATTAGCGTTAAAGGAAACCAAGTCAGACTCGCTATTAAAGCGCCTGAGACTACACATATCGAACGTGGCGACGTTCAAAAAAAAGACCAAGAGTTGCTCACAAAAAATTAGTTTTTATTGGCTTTTAACCAAATACCGTTATGTTCATAAACTTCATACTTTGCCCAGTATCGAAATGCTTCTCGGTCTAACATGCCCGTTTCATAAAGCCCGCTGCCAGCCACATTTTTATAGATAATGACGTCATTTTTGTGCCCTTCTATACCGCTATCTATCACCATCCGAACAGACCACTGGTAGCCAATTTTGCCATTACTGTAAAAACGACCAGCGACTATCTTCTCTGGATGCTCACTCTGTTGAGCCGCATTGAGTTTCGCTTTTTCCAAGAGCTCACTTAGCCCTTCCTCAGTGAGATCAACAAATGAATCCAGCTCACGAATTGCGGCATTAAAGTCTTCTGTTGTTAGTGGAAAATCTTCGTCAGAAAAAGGCGTTTTCTGGGGTTTTAAGCCAAATGATGCTAAATGTACCGGGTAACGGCGCCAGTGAAATAATGCATTAAATAAACACGCTACTATCAAGATAGTCCCGACATTTAGTAGCACCGGTGTGACGAGGTAGCTATAACCCAAGTCTGTTATGGCCGCTCCCCCCATGACAGCATTTAGTGCTGTCGCACCACCTGGAGGGTGAATGCATCTGGCGTAATACATCACGCCGACAGAGAGCCCGACAGCCAGACCTGCTGACATGACAGTGGCACCCATCAGATAAGCACAACTGACACCAACAAATGCTGATAACAGATGGCCTGCTAATACTTGCCATGGCTGAGACAGCGCACCATGGGGCACTGCAAAAACCAACACAGCGGTTGCCCCAAAAGAAGCGATTATCAACAACCCCGCTTCTGTACTTAAAGGTATGAATTTAGATATCCACTGCGTCAACAGTATGGTGAGGGCAATACCTATCGTTGCCCCCAGTGTAGAGATCAGCTTCTCACTGTGACTTGTTTTATTTTGCTCTATACCAAGCCACAGGGCAGTTTGCTTAAGGAAGTTTAGTATGGACATTCGGATACTATAAAAATAGGCAAGCATTATACTTATTTAAAATAAACTTCCCAACGACAACAACTTTAGCAGCCACGTTATTGCACGCTGCGGTCACTCAGCCCCACAGCGTAGAATGTGACAATTACTGACGAGGATCATCCTCTGGGTCAATATAGCTAATGTCCCATGGGCCTGTGGCAATAAGCTCGACAATGGTTTCTTCTTCATTGGTCCAAACGTAGTGAGCATGTCCTGCTGGCAAGACAAAGCTTTCACCAACTTGAAGCGTCTCACCTGAAGACTTATCAAAGACTTCCCCCATACCATTACCTAAACTACCTTTTAACACCGTGATAACCTCAGTAAAGGGATGTGTATGTGCAGGGATTGGATAATTTGCTGGAAATTTAAGCCATGCGATGAATACCCCCGGTTTTGACGGATCGCCAATAATTAGGGCGCTTTGCGCACCAGGTGGTAATAACGGCTCATCATTCCATACAATATCGTCTGCACGGAAAGATTGCATTTCATCAACAGCCATCCGCTCAATCATATCGTTAGCAAACGTAGCAAAACTCATCAAAAACAATAACGGCATTAACAACAGTCTCATTCTTTTTCTCCTAAAGAAGTTACATGCTCAATAAAAGCAATTGAGTAGGTAAATTTTTACAAAGACAGCGAATTTAATAACTGGTAATAAACACGCGAACTAATCAGGATAATGCTTAATTTTTATCAGGAATTTGGCTTTAGCTATTTGAATAATCAGTTACGCGTATTACGCCTTGAAAAGAACTTATGCATCACAGATCGGTACAATAGTTAGCGTCAGATTTATTTCATTGAATGATCCCCAGGCATGGGGATTTTTTTTGAGCCAAATTTTAGGATTTTCTTTTGAATAAGCTTCGGGCTTTTATAGAGCCACTTCTTCACTCTCGCCATTTATTTTGGGGCGTGACCTTAGCGTCATTGCTTGAATCGCTGATTGTGCCGATCCCGCTTGAAGCCGTTTTAATTCCAGCAATGCAGGCTCGCAGAGAAAAGATTTGGATGCTTACCATGGCAGCTATGTTGGGTTGTGTTATCGGCGCTATTGCTGGTTATGCTATTGGCTTTTTTATCTTTGAAGCCATAGGCACACAGTTGGTTGAGTTGTTGTGGACTGCCGAGCAATTTCAAACTGTAAAACACCAAATGAATCTCAATGGGTTTTGGTATGTTTTGAGTGTTGGGATAACCCCTGTTCCCTTTCAGTTAGCGATGTTGGCTGCTGGTGCTGTAGGCTACTCATTTACCTTATTTTTGGTCGCAACTCTTATTGCTCGTGGGCTTCGATATGCCGCAGTGGGTTGGCTGGTCTGGCAATTTGGCGATGCCGCTCAAGACTTATTTAAACGCCATAAATTTAAAGTCACGCTAGGCTTACTCGTTGGCGTTATCATCATTTGGCTAATCTTATTGTTTTAGCCACCAAGCTTTTTTAAATCGTTATAGAAATCATCATGCCCCATATTAAGCTCACCCAAGATCATCAACCACTTTTACAAACCGCTATTGCCCTCGGCGACTGGTTGTTAGCCCTTGATGGTTTATCAGAACAAGATCAGCAAGCAATCAAAAATGTGCAGGCTGCCTTACAAGTATTGCCCGTATTATCATCAGATACGTTGGCTATGTATGGTTTTAGTATTGAGCGTGGTGATAGTGATGCCGGTTTAGTGCGTGGCTGGGATATTTCATTAGAGTTTTTTGCTGATGATCCAGAGCAGCAAGGTGGCTTAGAAATTTTTAGCTCGTATATCCCTATTCCAGAAACCACCGATAAACAGTTACTGGCCGAAAAGAAACGTAAAGAAGTCTATTTCCATTGGGCTGTCGGTGATGTGTGCAATTATGTCCCAGAAAAACAGGCAGCACAATGGATCAGTGAGGTCACTGATCCGCTAAAGTACGCCCAACCCGGTGACCGATTACGCGTTGAGATTGTCTACGGACAGCACTATGCTGAAATGGCGTTTCCGCTCTCTTAAACTCTGGCAGTGCGCAGTTCCACACTTAATGCCAGCTTAAAAATAGCCAAACCTGCCAGACTCAAAAATAAGCCGACCCAGATAGGCGCAATCCAGCCCATTTGTTGACTAATCACAAAGCCACCTAAAAATGCCCCTAAGGCATTAGCGACATTAAAAGCTGAGTGATTTAATGAAGCTGCCAAAGCTTGAGATTCACCAGCCACATCAATTAACCGGATCTGTAATACCCCAGCCAAACCGGTGACGGTGAAACCTATTAAAAATAAAGCAGCAATCGCGCTGTATAGCTGATTCATACTAAGCGCCGCGATAACAAAAGCCACCGACGAGCTGACCAAAACACCAACAATCGTTTTATTAAGGTGTTTGTCTGCTAGCCAGCCGGCCACCAAACCACCAATCACCATGCCGGTACCAAATACGGCTAAGGCAAACGGCACAACTTTAATATTGGCGCCGGTGTATTCGGTCAAAATCGGCGATGCATAACTGTAAACCGAAAACATACCGCCAAAACCAATAGCGCCAATCGCCAGTGTCAGCCACATGTTGATGTTTTTAAAGCCGGCCAATTCGGCACGGAAGCTGGCCGTGGCATGTGGTTTAATGCGGGGTACAAAAAAGCTGATGGCAAGGATGGTTGCCAATGCAATCATGGCAGAAAACTCAAAACCGGTACGCCAGCCAAATGACTGACCTAACCACGTCGCAAACGGCACACCAATCACATTAGCAATGGTTAAACCCATCATCACTTGGGCAATGGCTGTGGCACGGCGATGTTGGCCGGCTAAATCTGCTGCGACTAATGAGGCAATACCAAAGTAAGCACCATGCGGTAAGCCCGCGATAAACCGGCTGATAAGCATTGTCTCTGGGCTATTTGCTAATGCGGTAAAGGCATTGGCGATACCGTAAAACAGCATTAATCCGAGTAATAAACTTTTACGAGGTAGTTTCGCACCCAAAATCGCTAATACTGGCGCCCCAACCGTTACGCCTAAGGCATAAGCAGTAATGAAATGGCCAGCAGATGGAATTGAGACATCCAAGTCGAGTGCGATTTCTTGAATTAGTCCCATAGCGACAAACTCAGTTGTGCCGATACAGAAACCACCAATTGCCAAAGCAAAAATCACCCAGATGAGTGAATAAGAAGATGAATTATTTGAGGAAGTCATACATTTGGATCTTGAAGAATGGCGCGCAATGTAACACAGATGTGGTTACGGTGCCGTTACCGATTGTCAAAAAGGCAGCAATTCTTCATTGAATACCAGCCTTAACTGGAATCCCCAGCTTATCAGTTAACAGCAAAAAGCCCCAATTAAGGGGCTAATTACTTTTGCAAGTCCGACAATTAACTTGCTAGGAGCTTACTCAAAACTTAGGCAACATTGCGTGCATGACGCTCATGTAAAAAGTGAATAACTTCTGAACGATAATGGTTGTAATCGGCTTGATCGGCCAACTCCAAACGTTTGCGTGGTCGTGGGAGTTTCACTTCCATCACTTCACCAATGGTTGCCTCGGGGCCGTTGGTCATCATGACAATTTTGTCTGACAGCAATACTGCCTCATCAACATCATGGGTAATCATAATGACGGTATTATTCAGTTCCGCCTGAATTTCCATCAATGAATCCTGGAGGTGCGCCCGAGTTAAGGCATCCAACGCCCCAAACGGCTCATCCATCAGTAAAACTTTCGGCTCCATGGATAATGCTCTGGCGATACCAATACGCTGTTTCATACCGCCAGAGATTTCAGCTGGCATTTTGTGTTGGGCATGACTCATATGGACCAGTTCGATATTGTGCTCAACCCAGTCTTTGATTTCTTGCTTGCTACGGGTTTTACCAAATACCGATTTCACGGCTAACTCGACATTTTGATAACAAGTCAGCCATGGAAATAGCGAGTGATTTTGAAACACAATCGCTCTATCAGGACCCGGTTCATTAACCTCTTTACCTTCGAGAATCACCCCGCCCTCTGTGGCTTTATGCAAACCACCAACGATGTTCATCACAGTAGATTTACCACAACCCGAGTGACCAATGATGCTGACAAATTCGCCCTTATCAATTTTCAGGTTGACGTTATTCAAGGCGCGAAACGGGCCATTCGGTGTCGGAAAATCGATACTGACGTGATCAATATTAAGATACTTATCCATGTTGACTCCTAGCGAATGACCGCGTTTTTATCGTATGAGAAAAATTTCTGGAAGCTCAGAATGAATCGGTCGAGAATGAAACCGATAATACCGATGGTTAATACCGCCACCATGATTCGGCTCAATGAACTTGAGCTACCATTTTGGAACTCATCCCAAACGAACTTACCCAAGCCCGGATTCTGAGCCAGCATTTCTGCGGCAATCAGCACCATCCAGCCGATACCTAGAGAGATACGTAATCCCGTAAAAATCATCGGGATGGATGCTGGAATAACGACTTTCCAGACGGTGGTGATGTAGTTAAGACGTAATACCTTGGCAACGTTAATTAAGTCTTTATCAATAGACGACACACCGACCGCAGTATTGATAAGTGTTGGCCATAAAGAGCATAAGGTCACAGTAATCGCTGAAGTCACGAAAGACTTTTCAAACATGGGATTATCAGAAACATATAATGCACTGACTACCATGGTCACAATCGGTAACCAAGCAAGCGGTGATACGGGTTTAAATATCTGAATAAGTGGATTTAAAGCCGAATAAATCGTGTCAGACAAACCCGCGATGACACCGACTGGCACTGCAATTAATGTGGCCAATAAAAAGCCAACAAATACGGTAAATAAGCTGGTGAAGATCTGATCAATAAAGGTCGCTTTACCGGTGTAAGGACGGATCGTGACTTCGGCTTCAGGATCTTTAGCCAATTTATCGGCGTTGCGTTTTTCCTGACGTTCATAAAAAGCCGCTTCACGCTCATGCTCTTGATGATGTTCATCAAGTAATACGCCGCTTTGCTCCCAAACCTGTGTTGGGCCTGGCACTTGACCTAGGCTGGTAATAATTTTTGCAGCACCAATGTGCCAGCAAAATAGAAATACCACGATGGCAAATAAAGGCACCCCAACCATTTTTGCTAATTGTTGTAGTTGGTGTTTTGGGGACTCACCAGAGACTAGCTTCACTACCGGTACAAACCAGGTAAAACCAATCAATTCGAGAAAGCGTATTGTTTTATCTTTCATAATGGCTCTTCATCTTGATTGAGAGTTAAACACCCCGCCTTGTTCAGGCGGGATGACTGTTTCTTGATGCCGCTTATTCAACAAGCGCATCACCTTTTAAACCAATTGGAAACTGTTCTAAGTAAGCATTTGGCTGTGTACCGTCATAAGTCACACCATCAATAAACTCAGTTTGAGCAGGTTTAAAACCGGTTTCTGTTGCAAAGTCAGGAAATGCTGACGCTGGCAGTTTGCCTTCTTCAATCAGCTCTTGAGCGGCGATGGCATAGACATCTGGACGATAAACTTGTTTTGCCATATCCATGTACCAACTATCTGGTTTGGCTTCTGAGATTTGACCCCAACGACGCATTTGGGTCAGATACCAGATGGCATCACTGTAGTAAGGATAGGTAGCGTTATAACGGAAGAACACATTGAAATCCGGTACCTCACGCTTATCGCCTTTCTCGTATTCGAACGTGCCGGTCATGCTATTGGCAATGACTTCGTAGTCAGCACCAACATAGTTACTTTGAGACAGGATCTTTGCGGCTTCTTTGCGATTAGCATTGTTATTTTCATCTAACCACGCTGCTGCACGAATTAACGCTTTGACAACGGCAATATGGGTATTTGGATTTTCTTCTGCCCATTGTTTGCTGACACCAAATACTTTTTCTGGGTTGTTTTTCCAGATTTCGTAATCGGTAATCACAGGCACACCAATACCTTTAAACACAGCTTGTTGATTCCATGGTTCACCAACGCAGTAGCCATGGATGGTGCCCGCTTCCATTGTCACAGGCATTTGTGGTGGTGGCGTTACTGATAACAAAGCGTCTGCTTGCAACTGACCACTGACATCACCTTTGTGTGGCGCATAATAACCAGGGTGAATACCACCAGCAGCTAACCAATAACGTAATTCATAGTTATGGGTTGAGACTGGAAACACCATGCCCATTTTGAAGGACTCACCTTCTGCTTTATACGCATCAACAACGGGCTTTAAAGCAGAAGCGCTAATTGGATGTTGAAGTTTGCCATCAGCACCAACAGGAATGTTTGGTTTCATCTGTTCCCATACATCATTTGAAACTGTGATGCCGTTACCATTGAGATCCATACTAAAGGCAGTAATGATGTCTGCTTTAGTACCAAAACCAATCGTCGCACCTAATGGCTGACCCGCTAACATATGAGCACCATCTAAAGTGCCATCGATAACGCCGTCTAACAGTACTTTCCAGTTTGCTTGTGCTTCCAGGGTGACGTACAAACCTTCGTCTTCAAAAAAGAATTTTTCGTAAGCAATCGCCAAAGGTGCCATGTCGGTCAGTTTGATAAAGCCAAACTTGAGATCTGGTTTTTCGACTTCGCCAGGTGCTGCATGGATAAATGAGGTTGGTAATAAGCTGGCCGAAAAAATCAGACCAGCGCTCGCAATAACTTTCGCAAGATTAATGCGGGTTAAAAATTTGAATTTAGGCTGCATCATAAACTCCAAGATAAATAATTTCTGATGAATCAAATCGCATATTTTTTGCTGGTCGTTTGGTCAAGCTAAATACACCTTTGTATTTTTTCGTAAGTAAAAAAGCATTATTTATGCCACATATAAATATTCAAAATTAAATACTTTACTATCAATAACATATAAAAGTTAGACAGTTAATTTTTTAAGCCTAAAACCTGACCTAACAACATTTTACGCACAGAAATGGTGCAAATATTTGTCTTATGAATGTTTACGGTGCTTCTTCGTCTGCTTGCAGAATAATAAGTTATGGGTACTTTCTGAAATATCTCAGTCTCTGAGCAAAGATTCTCGGTCAGCAAAAACTGCCCACTAAATGCATCAGATTATGGAAATTGTGAACAACAAACTATCGTTTAAACGGTGATGGCGTATTGTTCAGCGATGGTGTTAATGATGAGATTAAAGACGACTTGTAAGCCATCAATTGGAATCGTCGCCATATTGAAGAATTGCTTTGTCGACATATTAAATTCGGCTTGATTAAGCATCATGCCATCAATGGCTTTGAGCAAGGTATTGAGACTGTCGCGAATCGACTGGCTAGACATGGCCAACTGTTTTTTCAGGAATGGTGTGGCGATCTGCATTAACTCGTTAAATAACAGATCACTGTTTTCAACAACGGAATTACGCAAGTAGTCCAGCATCAGCTTATCGCTGTTTTCAACAACAGGATTAGTACTGACACCTGAACCAATGCCACGAAGTTGGGCGATGTTTTCAGCAACTTTTAGGGTATGCACACAAACCGTTAGCGCGTGATTAACCTTATCCAACATGATGGCTTGCAAATGATATTGCTGGATAACTTCTTCCAGTAACGTCAGTAGTCTGGCAATCAGGACATTGTGCTCGCGAAACAGCGTATGAACCTGCCATTCCTTTGAGAGTGCGTTATCTCTGAGTTTTGGCCAAGCCTTGGCGACTAATTTCCACTCAGGGAAAACTTTCAGTTCGCTTTTTATGCGTACATTTTTTCTGCTTTTGTTGGAAACTAGTTGATCAAGCACTGTTTGTACGGCGAGTAACTCTGGTTTTAATGCCTCGTTCCCCTGCATCAAAGTATTACTCATACCACGGTGCTGCTGCGCCAGTACGATGACTCTTTGAATGTATTTGATGAGGTGCAAACCAGCTTTGATTTGCGCACGATCATCTGGGGTTAATGAGTTCATTGGTGTGAATGTTTCATCTCGCTCGTTGCAAGCAATAATCTACATTCAGCGGGGGGATAATGAAAGTAAAAGGCAATAAAAAAACCGGATCAGCCTTTTTAGAACTGATCCGGTTTTTGGTAGAACATTAAAAACTAATTGAGCCTGTCAGCCAGAATTTTTCCGTATCCACTGACATTGGGTTAACAGCTGAGTATTCTGAATCAGCGTTATAGTCAGCGTATTTCAACTCTAGCGTGTAATGTTTATTGAATGTTTTGCTTAACATCACATCCAATTCATTACCGGCATCTAAGCTGCCTTCGTCCGTTTCAAAATCATGGTAAGCCACAACCAGTTTGGCACCGAACACATTGCCCACAACCGTCACGAACGTATCTTCAAGCCCTTGGGTTGGTGTCGCCAAAAACATATCCGCCCAGCCTTGGAAAGCATGGTTAGTACCTAAAGGTGTACGGAAACTAAATGTGCCATCACCCTCTTGTACTTCATGTGACAGCTTAACTAACCAACCTTTGTATTTCGTACCTAACTCAAGCAGGTAGTAATCTTGCTGGTCCATTTCTCCATCAGCATAGTCGTCTTGTGTTGCATACTCTGCGGTGTAAACCATGGTGAATGCATCATTTAATGGTTTTGCACCGGATAATCTCGCACCATAAGTGGCGCGTGAGAAAGCAGAATCTAATGCTGAATCTTCATAATCCAGCAAGTAGGTATAACCTTCCAAAGTACCAATTGGCAGGCCAGTGTATTGAACATTAAACAGGTGGCTATCCATGGCGATATCACCATCAAAGATCAATGCCGCCGCATCGGTTTTATCATCACCAAAAATTGTATGAACTTCATCAATATAGGCGTAGTTCAAAGTTAAGTTTTCAAATGATTTATTGGTAACGGAAAACGCATCAAATGATTGATGGTTTTGACGCCATAAAATATTACCGATAAAGCGGTGAAACGGTGCTTGGCGGTAAGTAATCTCCTGACGACCGAAACGAAACTCGGTATCAAAACCATTAAATGCCAAATAGGCCTGATTTACATCGGTACCTTCTGGATCAGCGACCACCGAGTAATCTGGCTCACCATTGGTGCCCGCAGCATTAAAACGGTCTGAACCAAGATGTGAAACATCTTGAAATTCAATAAAACCACTAAACCCATGAAAAGCGCCAGTTTTATAGCCTAAACTGGTGCGTAAAGTCAGTGCTTCAGCATTTTTTAACGCATTATCCTGATCCACGTGCTCATATCGGGCACGGGCAGAAAAGCTTACTTTGCCACCCGTCAAAGCTTCAATAAAAGCATCTTCCGCCATCGCATTGCTGGCTACACTCATACTACTTAAACCGGCAGCAATCACTGCCAGAGATACTGGTTTTTGTAACATCGACATCTTTTTTTTCCTTATAAAAGGCACAGCTGAGCTCTTTCAGCCATGATTTCATTGCTAAATAATTTAAAAGTGCCTGCGACGATGCAGTTGACCAGCAAAAATGTGTCACTAAGAATTGCGTCAGGGTATGCGGGCCCTAACCCAATAATTTTTTTAACTCCGGAATACAGGAACCACAGTTGGTACCTGCTTTTAATTTCTGTCCAATTTCTTCGACAGAGCCAACTTCACCGTTGGCAATTTTCTGACATAACGTATTTTCACCAACCCCAAAACAAGCACAGACGACACGACCAATATCGACCTGTCCTGTTGTGGGTTTACCGATCAGTAAATTCATACGTTCGGCATCAGAAAGCTTTTCCGCCTGAAACAGTTGGCTCAGCCATGAACGGCTAGGCAAATCAGGCTTGGGCGAGACATAAACAACACCTTCTAAGCGACCATCGACCACCTTACCGGTGCGATAACGGCCTGCTTTCTTATCCATGAAATCCAGCCACTCCCCTTCTTCACCTAGGAGTTGTTTGGCCCAGTTCATTGGATCACTCAGTGTTGTCAGTCCTGCTAATTCGTAGCGCCAGAATTTTTCGCCGCGAATACTGACCCAATATTCAGGTGATTCGATTTGTAGGCGCTGGCGAGAAAAAATAAACCCGTACCAACTTGGTCGGTATGGCTTGATATTCACGGGGGTATGTTTGGATTCCGGTTGTCCAGAAATTGGATCAGTGACAGGTGCCACTAATACATCAACACGGGCCATTGAGGCGGTTTGTTGATTCCAGTGCATAGGCACAAACACACTGCCCTGACGTTGTTCTGCGGTAATTGATACGCGTACGACCATACGTCCCCAACGGCTGCTTAGTTCGGCGAGTCCATTTTGCTCAAGCTGCCATTTATCAGCATCTACCGCATGAATCTGTACAAAAGGTTCATCAATATGGGTATTGAGCTGAGGGGCGCGAGTAGTTCTTGTCATGGTGTGCCATTGATCGCGAATACGACCGGTATTCAAAATCAATGGGTAATCTTCACAAGTTGCATGAAATGGCAATCTTGGTTCGACCGGAATCATCCGTGCCTTGCCACTTTCGGTATAAAAATGACGATCTGCAAATAAACGTGGCGTGCCTGCGGGTGCTGATTTGGTGACCGGCCATTGCACTGGTTGAAGTGTGTCGTATTCCAACGCCGACATATCGGTCAGCATGCTCAAATTAAACAGTCGGCTGCCTTCATTTTCAAAAGCAGATAACGCAGCATGTTCACGGAAAATCTGTACTGCTGTCTTATAAGGAAATGCTTTTTCAAAACCTAAGCGTGCAGCCACTTGGCTGATGATCCACCAGTCAGGCTTCGCTTCGCCTGGTGAAGGTAAAAATTGGCGTTGGCGGCTGATACGACGTTCAGAGTTGGTTACCGTACCATCCTTTTCACCCCACGCCTGTGCTGGTAATAAAACATTAGCGTATTGCGTGGTATCTGTATTGGCTTCGCAATCTGAAACAACCACTAACTCACATTTTGCTAATGCATTTTTTACAGCATCAGCATCTGGCATGCTGACCACCGGATTGGTTGCCATGATCCAAATCGCTTTGATCTTGCCACTGGCAACGTCTTGGAACATATCCACGGCTTTCGCACCGGCTTGATTGGCTAGATTGTCTGTTTGCCAAAAGCGTGACACCAAATCATGGTGAGTTGGATTATCTAAATCCATATGTGCGGCTAATTGATTACTCAACCCACCCACTTCACGACCGCCCATGGCATTGGGTTGACCTGTTATTGAAAACGGCCCCATACCCGGTAGACCAATTCGGCCAGTTGCTAAGTGACAGTTGATGATGCTGTTACTTTTATCTGTACCAGATGATGACTGATTAACGCCTTGTGAATACAAGGTGATGACTTTGCTGGTTGACGCAAACATCTGAAAAAATCGAGCCACGTCTTGCTCAGGTAACTCACAGTTTTTAGCTACTTCTGGCACATTGCCGGCAGTATCTTTAGCTTTGGCTAGCGCCGCAGAAAAGCCCTCGGTGTGCGCCTCAAGAAATCCCCAATCCAGATAGTCTTCACGACGCAGATAATTCAATAAGCCATTAAACAAGACCGCATCAGTACCGGGCTTTAATGGCAAATGTAAGTCAGCGATTTCACAGGTCGCCGTTTTACGCGGATCGATCACAATGACTTTTAGCTTTGAGTTAGCTTGTTTTGCTGCGGTTATCCGTTGAAACACCACAGGATGACACCAAGCGGTGTTTGAGCCTTCGATAACCAGCAGATCCGCTTGTTCCAGATCTTCATAGTTATTAGGCACCGCATCACAACCAAATGCCCGTTTATAGCCCGCCACTGCCGATGACATACACAGGCGTGAGTTGGTATCAATATTGGCGCTACCAATAAAACCTTTCATTAGCTTGTTGGCAACGTAATAGTCTTCGGTCAGCAATTGCCCTGAGACATAAAATGCCACGGCTTCTGGGCCATGTTCATTAATGATTTTTTGAAAACCATTCGCGACAGTATCAAGCGCACTATCCCAACTGACACGCTGACCATCGACATACGGATATAACAATCGACCATCTAATTTTACTGTCTCACCTAACGCTGCTCCTTTCGAACACAAACGCCCCAAATTGGCTGGGTGCGAGGTGTCACCTTTGATCGCTACTGTGCCGTTTGACTTAGGTGTGGCTTGCACACCGCAGCCAACACCGCAGTAGGGACAGGTTGTAAAGACAGGTTTTTGCTGAGTCAAAATCGATTCCTATAGGGCTAAGTAAACAACGCCACTTTCCACTTTGGTTTCAAACTTTTTGGTGCAGCCAACGTCAGGGCCCATGGCTTCACCTGAGTGCATATCAATAACCCAGTTATGTAATGGGCAAGTAACACGATCACCATGAACAATGCCTTGTGACAAAGGCCCATGTTTATGCGGGCAGCGATCTGTCAGTGCAAATACGTCATCAGAGGTAGTGCGAAAAATCGCGATATCACCATTGGCGGTCGCAACAACACGAGAGCCTTTAACAGGAATATCTGTCAACGCGCCGATTTCAGTCCAGTTCATCTTTTTACCTCAAACGACTTGTTTAATTGGAATATAAGCACGGCGGTTTTTCGCTGCTTCTTCTGCCCAAGGATCAACTTGTGCATTTTCTTGTGACTCATGGAAACGAGCAGCCAATGCTTTACGGTTATCGTCATCCTCAACCAGTTTTTCCTTCACAAAGTTAAGGCCAACGCGTTCAATCCATGGTGCTGTTCTTTCTAGATAATGTGCATGTTCACGATACAGTTGCATAAAGGCTGCGGTGTATTCTTTGGCTTCGTCAGCTGTTGCAACTTTGGTTAAAAAGTCAGTGGCTCTTACTTTGATACCGCCATTACCACCGATGTGTAATTCGTAACCTGAGTCGACACAAACCACACCAAAATCTTTAATGGTGGCTTCGGCACAATTTCGTGGACAACCTGATACCGCGATTTTGAATTTATGCGGCGTCCATGAGCCCCAAGTCATTTTTTCGATATCAATACCCAGACCTGTTGAGTCTTGTGTACCAAAACGACACCACTCAGAACCAACGCAGGTTTTCACGGTACGCAGTGATTTACCGTAAGCATGACCAGAGACGAAACCAGCATCACTTAGGTCTTGCCACATACCGGGTAAATCTTCTTTTTTGATACCAAGTAAGTCGATACGCTGACCACCTGTTATTTTTACCGTTGGCACTTGGTATTTATCAGAAATATCTGCAATTGCCCTTAATTCTCTAGGGTTGGTCACACCGCCCCAAATCCGTGGCACCACAGAGTAAGTACCATCTTTTTGGATATTGGCGTGCACCCGCTCATTGATGAATCGTGATTGCGGATCATCAACGTACTCTTTAGACCAAGCACTGAGCAGGTAATAGTTCAATGCAGGGCGGCAGCTATGGCAGCCATCAGCGTTTTTCCACTCCAGTTTTTCCATCAAGTCAGGAATTGATTTCAGCTCTTGGGCTTTGATGGCTTGTTTGACCTCATCATGGGTCAGTTCAGTACATCCACACATGGCTTTCTTCTTCGGTGTTTCTGAAAAATCACCGCCTAGTGCTGATGCTAAAATTTGTTCAACCAAACCGGTACATGAACCACATGAAGCAGACGCTTTGGTATGGGCACGCACTTCATCAAGCGTAAACAGATTTTCTTGGCTAATCGCTTTGGTGATATCGCCTTTACAAACCCCGTTACAACCACACACTTCGGCATCATCCGCTAAACCATCAGCAGCATTATTGGCACCGTGCCCTGAATCACCAAGATGATGTTGACCAAACAACATGCTGTCACGCATAGTCGATACATCGGTCTCATCACGCATTAACTGGAAGTACCAAGCACCATCAACCGTGTCACCAAATAACACCGTACCGACTAGCTTGTCATCACGAATGACCAGCTTTTTGTAGATATGACGTGCGGCATCTTTGAAAATTAAATCTTCGGTATTTTCATCACCGTTGAAGTTACCAGCAGAAAATAAATCGATACCAGTGACTTTTAACTTGGTTGATGTCACCGCACTCATAAAGCGGGCAATCCCCATTTGGGCAAGGTGATTCGCACACACTTTTGATTGCTCAAACAATGGCGCGACCAAACCAAATGTCTGGTTACGATGCTGTACACACTCACCTACCGCATAAATACGTGGGTCAAATGTTTGCAGCGTATCGTCAACAACGATACCGCGTTCACAATGAATACCTGCTGATTGTGCAAGTGCGATGTTTGGGCGAATCCCCACTGCCATGACCACCAAATCAGCCTCTACAGAGGTGCCATCACGAAAATGAATTCTTTCTACACGCTTGTCACCACTTAGCTCAGTGGTGTCATGTTCCATCAAGAACTTCATGCCTTTGCTTTCCAGCTCAGACAACATCAATTCTGATGCAGGTTTATCAAGCTGCATATCCATCAGTACATCACTACGATGAACCACGGTGACATCCATACCTTGAATCATTAAGCCATTTGCTGCTTCAAGACCTAATAAACCACCACCAATAACCACAGCTTTTTTGTGATTGCGGGCAGTTTCTATCATGAAATCAACATCGGCAATGTCTCGAAAGCTAATCACACCTTCAAGATCTTTACCTGGCAGCGGCAAAATAAAGGGATTCGAGCCAGTCGCCAAAAGCAATCGATCATAGTCTGCAACCGTACCGTCTTCAGCGATGACTTGACGTTTGGTCCGGTCAATCTTGGTAACCGTCTTACCGGTATGCAAGGTAATGTCATTGTCGGCATACCAATCACGATCATTGATGATGATTTCATCAATTTTTTTCTCGCCCGCCAGTACAGGTGACAACATGATTCGGTTGTAATTGCCATAAGGTTCGGCACCAAAAACGGTGATGTCATACTTTTCTGGTGCCAGCTTTAAAAGCTCCTCAAGTGTTCGCACACCGGCCATACCATTACCAATGAGGACTAACTTCTCTTTCATTGACCACTCCGAATGTATATTTTTATCTACATACGGCAAGTTACGTGCCAATTTTATACTATTGTTTTTTAAAGATTTTATTTTTCTACACATCTATAACGTTCAAATTTGGTGCTTTATTTTTCATTTTTTGCACTATTTTTGATCATTTTTACTGGCACTAAATATGACTTTATTCACCTCATACTCAGATGTGCGAGCCACTCCAAGTCGTTTTTTTGTATCTTCTGACAAACAAAAACACATTCCCCTCGGTTTAATCACTCAACAATTCATGGTGATAACTTTGCGAGGCCAGGCAATCAAGGTATCCTCTGCCCTGAGTATTTATATTGTCTATGGAGTTATATCTGATGAAATCCTTCGCATGGCTTTTGACCATCGGCGCGTCAGCAGCTTTGATTGCCTGTAGTGATAGTCAAGATTTTGATGGCAGATTTATTGAGCCAGATGGTTTGACCAGCTATGAGTTTATGCCAGGTGGTGAAGTACAGATTAATAAAGGTGGCGAAGACATCGCGACTGCACACTATCAGTATGACAGTACGGATAATGTCATCACCTTAAGCAGTGATATGGATTTACCAAACCACTTTTTGACATTAAAAGAAGATGGCAACTTACATACCGGTGATTTCACCATGACGCGGGGTATTGACTACAGCATGCTGGCAGACTCGACGTGGATTGGCGAACAAGGTGAATTTGTTTTTGCGATGACATTTACCGAGTCAGAAGAAGGTATGGCGACTTACTCAGAATTAGTCACCTACTATGAAGATGAAAAGACTTATTGGGTGCAGCCTGATGACAGTATCGCTCGTCTCAGTGGCAATATGCTGTTTATTGATTTAACCCAGTACGAAGTATCAGACGTTGAAGAAGATAGCTTCAAAATCACCATTGGTAACAACAGTATGGTCCTGCATAAGCAGCCAAAAGGTGCGGGTATCAGCTACCGTGAAGATTATAGTGAAGTGGTTGAAGAAGAATAGTTTGCATTAATGCACCAATAAAAAAAGCCTTCTTAATCGAAGGCTTTTTTTATTCTGTCTTTTAGCTAAAGTTCAATGCTCAGTTTCTTCTGAGAACTTCGCTTTAATTTTGAGAATTTCCGGTAGATTGGCTACTAGAATATCAGGCAACGCAGGATCGATATGTTTACCTGCCTGAGATTGGAGAAACTCAATCGCATCCTCAACACTCCAGGCGGCTTTGTATGGCCTTGCACTGGTCAAAGCATCAAAGACATCTGCAATAGCCACAATCCGCGCTTCAATTGGAATTTCTTCACCTTTAAGTCCATTTGGATAACCGGAGCCATCCCACTTTTCATGATGCGCTATCGCCACGGTATGGGCTAATTTAATCAAACGTGAACGCGAATTCGCTAAGATTTCGGCGCCTATCAAGGTGTGCTTTTTCATTTCCTCAAATTCTTCGGGCGTTAACTTGCCCGGTTTGAGCAAAATATTATCGGCGATACCAATTTTGCCGATATCGTGCATTGGCGCTGCCATCATTAATTCGTCAGCAGTAAACTCATCAAAACCATAGGCCATGGCAATGATCTTGGCGTAATGACTCATGCGTTTAACATGCAAACCCGTTTCATTATCTTTGTACTCAGCCGCTCGTCCCAGACGTTGAATCAAATCGATCTGTGTGGCTCTGAGTTCATCTGCACGTACCAGAGAGATATGCGTTTTCACCCGCGCCAATACCGTTGATGGCACGATAGGTTTCACTATGTAATCAACAGCCCCAACCTCAAAGCCTTGTGCCTCATCAACACTATCTTCTAAAGCCGTAACAAAAATAACCGGAATGTGTGCGTAATTAGGATCCGCTTTTAAGCGTTTACAAACTTCAAGCCCTGTCATTTCGGGCATCATGATGTCTAATAAAATAAGATCCGGAGGTTCTTTAGCGACCAGGTCCAAAGCATCTTGCCCTGAGCGAGCAAAAGACAATTTGTAAGGATCTTGAAGTACTTGCCTGAGTACTCTCAAGTTTGTGGGTTCATCATCGACAATCAGTAGCCGAGGTGTTGTCGCATTACTTATAGTCATGTTTATAAACGTGTAAGCTCATGCTGAAGCGCAACTAAATGTTGCTTGGCAGCAGCAAAATCAAAGTTGATGATGGCATTTTTCACCTCTACCGCCAAACTATGTAAGTCTGATGTTATACCACCAACCAAATTATCGACCATAGTTTCATCTAATTCGCCCATCTCTGACAGGCTAATCAGCTTATTAACCATCGCCATACTTTCTTCAATTGTCAGTTTTGCCCTATCCTCAGAAGTGTCAGCAAGAGCGAGGTCGCCAATACTGGCTAACTCATCAATTAATACGTTTATTGCCGCTTTAATGTCGACAATAACTTGTTCTGATGCAGCCATATTTTTTTCAATTAAATGCTGCTCAAGAGCCGTAAAAAAGTAATACAGTTTTCGAAGCGCCAAGTTACCGGTTAAACCTTTCAGGTTATGCGTAAAACGGCCCAACTCTTCATACTTTTCTTCAGCAAATTGTTTGTCGAGCTTTTCGCCAACGTTTTCATGCTCTGAGATAAATCGCTGAATTTCTTTTATGTAGGTGGCTTTATCTCCCCACAATGAAGTGCCCTGTTCGACATCAATCTGACTAAGCTCGTTAGCTGATTTGTTATCACTATCTATCGACGCTACTGTATTGTCGTCAAGTAGTCCTAATACTCTGGCCATTTCAGCAGTGAGTGCTTTTAAATCGATAGGTTTATTGGCAAAACCATTCATGCCGGCATCTTTAGCCTCAACGCGATCATCAGATAATACGCTGGCTGTTAATGCGATAACCGGGGTCTCAGTCAAGTCATTTTCATGCTCAAACTCACGAATCATTTTGGCAGCAGTAAAGCCATCCATCACCGGCATTTGCAAATCCATCAGTACGATATCTGGACGCAACTCTTTAAATTTTGCAATGGCCTGTTCGCCATTCTCGGCTTGATAAACTTCATGCTTCTGTCGTTTTAATAGCAATGACAATAACGTCAGGTTCTGTGGAATATCGTCAGCAATTAAGACCTTCAGTACAGGTAAAGCAAACAACCCATTTTCAGCTGAGCTCTCAGGTAAAGCGCGTGTTTGTTGCAGCAAAATTTCAAAGAAAAACACACTACCAACATTCACTTCACTGGTGGCTTTTAATTCGCCGCCCATTAGCTCAACCAGTTGCTTTGAGATGGTGGTACCCAGACCAGTACCACCAAATCGACGGTTCATTGATGCGTCCGCTTGGGAGAAAGGTTCAAACACTTTCTCTAAAGTGGATTTGTTCATTCCGATACCGGTGTCTTGTATTTCAAAGCGAATTTTCTTATCAGTTGTCACTGATACCAACAGTGTGACGCCACCTTTTTCAGTAAACTTAATTGCATTGCCGAGAATATTGAGTAAGACCTGACGCAGTCGATTTTCGTCACCAATGTAGGCGGTGTGAATAGCTGGTTGCATTTCAAAGTTAAGGTAAAGCCCTTTATTTTTAGCCTGTAACCAAAGGGTTGAAATGACCGAATCAACAAGCCGTGTTAAATCAAATGGCGTTTCTTCTAATTCAACCTTATCTTTTTCGAGCTTGGCACTGTCCAAAACATCATTAAGCAGGTGCATTAATGAGCGTGCAGATTGACTGATAGTTTTCAGATGTTTCTGATTTTCGCCAGCCAGATCATCTGCATCAATAAGGATGTCGGTAAAACCAATGATTGCATTCATTGGCGTACGAATTTCATGGCTCATATTGGCAAGGAAGCGGGCTTTACTCTCAGCAGATTGCTCAGCGATAACTTTGGCAGAGCGTAAATTCTCTTCCATCTCTACTCGCTCGCTGATGTCTAAAATCAAGCCATCAATCCACAATTCGCCATGAGAATCTTCCATTATCGTGCCATTTTCCAGGACATTCACATAATGGCCATCCCTATGTTGCATGCGAAATTCAAGGGTGTAACTGGACTTATCTTCCAGGGCTTTTGCAACTGCTTGATTTGCTTTTTCAACATCATCGGGATGAATCAAATCAGCAAAATGTATTCGCTTGTTATAAAAGTCTTCAGGCGCCCAGCCATTGAGGTCTTCAACAGCATCACTAACAAAAATGGCCGTCCAGTACTCATCAATCAAACAACGGAAAGTCGCACCAGGAATATTCTTGATAAGCGAGCTGAATTGTTCTTCACTCTTGCGGAGTTTATCTTCCATCGCCCAGCGCTCAGAAATATCTGTGATAAACCCCACAAATAATGAGCCAAACGATTTTTGGTAAACATGGCCAACACCGAGACGAATCGGAAAAGTATTGCCATTACGATGCAGCGCCAGAACTTCTCGAGCTTGCCCCGTTAGCTGTGTCTTACCTGTGTTTTTAAAATCTTCTAAATAACTTGCATACTCAGAATGTGCTTCTTTAGGGACAAACATCATGAAAGACTTACCAATCACCTCTTCAGCTTGCCAACCAAAAATGTTTTGTGCTGATTCATTAAAGTCCTGAATGATGCCATCAGTATCAATAGTGACAATGCCATCAACCGCTGTTTCCATAATCGTTTTTAAACGAAGCTCGCTGGTCGTTTTTTCTAACAATAATTGACGATAACGAAGCTTTGAGGCTGTTGTACCAGCAAGCATTAATAACAATAAAACGATCAACGTCACGGTGTAAGACAGATGAAGGTGCTCACCTTCAACATGTGGAATCATCTCAGTCGTATCACTGAGATATCGTGCGCCCCCCATGCCTGTGTAATGCATGGCTGAAATAGCCAAGCCCATAATCACGGCACTTAAACCATCGATGATATTAATAGGTGCAGCCGGCCAGTAGCGACGAAGATATTGACGTACCGTAAGCGCAACAAAAGCCAACACCACAGCAACGATGATGGATGCAACAAACCAACTTGGGATGTACTGCAGCTCAACATCCATCTCCATGGCTGCCATACCAATGTAATGCATGAGACCAATGCCGGCACCGACCAAGACACTACCCATGACGATTTGCTTCAACCTTAACCCAGGATTGGTCAAAATCCTTATGGTGATGTAGGAAGCAATCAGGCTTGGTACAAAAGAAATGAGTGTTATCGGTATGTTGTAGGTGACATGCATGCCCATGTCATAAGCCATCATGCCGACGAAATGCATACACCAAACGCCACCCGCCATTAAGAATGCTCCAGCAATAATGGCGATATGGCGCTGACCTTTGGTAGTGATAATCTTTGCCATTGACGCAAAATGAAGCGCCATAAATGAAGCAACAGCAGAAATGGCTATCGAAAATGCAACAAGTGTGTAGTTGTAACTACCTACGATGTGATCTGCATACTCATGATGAGTAATAAAAAAACTATCAAACCATTCCATTTTCTTTACCGATATTCAGCTACTTAACGTCTAAGGTGAACTAAAGCAATTGGGATATTGCCAAGTTTTACATGTTAACGGCAATTTCATTACAAACTAAACCACTCTTCAAAATTGTTCGCCCATGATTTAGTTGCATACAAGTATCCGCAGCAAACAAGTGAGTTAGCAAGGGATAAATTCCTTTGTTAATGTGCTTATAGTAGTGACTGACGCGTCGACATCATGTGAAAGAGGTCACTTTTTTAGCAGCCTATGTAAAAAACAACCTATTTCACAGACCCAACTTTTACCACAAGGAGTAGCGAAACATTATGGAAAGCAAGATTTTAACTGCCGGTGCCAAAGCTCTTGAAGTTAACCTTGATAACCTTCGTTATGGATCATTTGCTGAAATTGGTGCTGGACAGGAAGTGGTGAGATGGTTTTTCCGTGTTGGCGGTGCTGCTGGCACGATTGCCAAAAGTATCTCTGCTTACGACATGAAAGTTAGTGATGATATTTACGGAAAAGCCCCCCGCTACGTCTGTCGTGAACGTTTAGAAGACATGCTTGAGTTGGAATATAACCTTAACCTTGAGCGTCTTAATGAACAACGCGGTGATGACACGGCCTTTTTCGCCTTTGCTGATACGGTCTCTGCACGCAATTACCATGGCACCAACGAATGTCATGGCTGGCTGGGTATTCGATTTCAAACCAGCCCGCATGCAGCGCCTAGTAATATCATCATCCATGTACGCATGCTCGATAACGAAAATGCACTTCAACAAGAAGCCTTGGGGATTATTGGCGTTAACCTGATTTATGGCGCTTTTTACTACAGCCATAATCCCGATATGTTGGTGAAATCATTACTCGATAACCTCTCTACCGATCGTATTGAGGTGGATATGGTTGATTTACACGGTGATGCCTTTTTACATGTTGATAATCGGGTGATTAGCCTACGGCTGGTTCAGCTAGGTTTAAGTGAAGCTGCGATGTTTTCTGCCGATGGCAAAGTATTGCAGCCATCTGAGCATCTTCGTAAGAAGAATATTTTGGTTGAGCGTGGTCGTTTCCGTCCGGTAACCCACGTCAATATAGATATGCTTAATGCAGCTAGAAAGCAATTTGAGGCTGAAGATAACTCACCACCCAATGAAACAGTCTCAATCATGGAAATCACGATGCATAATTTGCACAGTGGTGACGATGGTATCGACCTTGAAGACTTT
Source organism: Methylophaga sp. OBS3 (assembly GCF_026319325.1). Taxonomy (GTDB): domain Bacteria; phylum Pseudomonadota; class Gammaproteobacteria; order Nitrosococcales; family Methylophagaceae; genus Methylophaga. The sequence goes on along the minus strand of NZ_JAPDMU010000001.1, from coordinate 349,412 downwards.
ATTTGTCGGGCAGATGTATTAGAGGCAACAGGCCATACGGTCATGATCTCCAACTATCCAGAATATTACCGGTTAGCGACTTATTTATCTCGATATACAGACAGACGAATTGGTCTAACCATGGGGGCTCACAGTCTGGTCGAACTTTTTAACGATAAATACTACGTCGCACTGAATGGCGGCATTTTGGAAGCGTTTGGCCGATTATTTAAACACAATGTCAAACTCTATATTTACCCGTTTAAAGATGCCGAAACTGGCACGCTGTTTAAAGTCGACAATTTGAAAGTTGACGATAAACAAGTTCACCTCTACGAGTATTTAAAACAAGGCAACTTACTAGAGCAAATCACGTCGTTTAATGAAGACTACCTTCGTATATTCTCGCCAGATGTATTGCATATGATTACCAACAACACAACAGGTTGGGAGGCATTCGTCCCTGAGGTGGTTGCTGATAAAATCAAATCACAAAAATTATTTGGTTATTCGGCTTAAATAAAGTTTTCATCCATAAAAAAAAGCCCTCTGTGAGGGCTTTTTTGGGATTAAGACAATGTTTGCAAAATCTGATTAAAGGTTTCGCTCGGTCTCATGATTTTGAGCATCTTCTCGTCGTCAGGTAGGTAATAACCGCCCATATCAACTTTATTACCCTGCACAGCCGTGAAGTCTGCAATGATTTTAACTTCACTTTCACGCATAGCTTTGGCTGCTGGTGCAAAGACAGCTTTTAACTCAGCATCATCTGTTTGCTCAGCCAGTGCTTCTGCCCAATACAGTGCCAAGTAGAAATGACTGCCGCGATTATCCAAGTCACCAGTCGCTTCTTTTGGTGCATGGTTTTCTTGAAGTAATCTTCCCGTTGCAGCATCTAAGGTATTAGCCAAAACCATCGCTTTGTTATTGTTCTGGGTATTTGCCAAATGCTCCAATGAAGCTGCCAACGCCATTAATTCCCCCAGAGAATCCCAGCTTAAGTGGTTTTCTTCAATCAATTGGGTCAATAATTTTGGCGCGGTACCGCCAGCACCTGTTTCAAACAAACCACCGCCTTGCATCAATGGCACAACAGACAGCATTTTAGCTGATGTACCTAGTTCTAAAATTGGGAACAAGTCAGTATTGTAGTCACGTAATACGTTACCGGTAACTGAGATTGTGTCTTTACCTGAACGCATGCGATCAAGCGTAATTTGTGTCGCAACAACAGGATCTAACACACGAATATCCAGACCAGAGGTATCGTAATCAGGTAAGTATTGATGCACTTTACTGATAAGTTGTGCGTCATGAGCACGGTTTTGATCTAACCAGAAAATAGCTGGGGTTTTAGACAAACGTGAACGTGTTACAGCCAGTTTGATCCAATCTTGAATTGGCTCATCTTTGGTTTGACACATACGGAATACATCACCGTTTTCAACATCAAACTCAAATACAGTTTCACCCTGCTCGTTGGTAACAATAATTTTGCCATCCGCAGCAGCTTGAAAGGTTTTGTCATGTGAGCCGTACTCTTCGGCTTTTTGTGCCATCAAACCAACATTTGGCACCGTCCCCATGGTGACAGGATCTAACGCACCTTTAGCTTTGCAATCGTCAATAACCGTTTTATATACACCGGCATAACAACGATCTGGGATCATTGCCAAAGTATCTTGCTGCTGGCCATCTTTATCCCACATCTTACCGCCAGCACGAATCATGGCTGGCATGGATGCATCAACGATAACATCTGACGGAACGTGGAAATTGGTGATGCCTTTATTTGAGTCAACCATCGCCAAACCAGGTTGCTCTGCATAAACAGCAGCAATATCCGCTTCGATTTGTGCTTTGGTTTCGGGATCAACGTTTTCTAAACGGCTGTAAAGATCGCCCAGACCATTATTAAAGTTAACACCTAATTCGTCGAATAAAGCCGCGTGTATTTCAATCAAGGATTTGAAATACACTTTGACAGCAAAGCCGAACAAGATGGGGTCAGACACCTTCATCATCGTGGCTTTCAAGTGCAGTGATAACAGCACATTTTGTTGTTTGGCTTTAGCAATCGAATCAGCATAAAACGCTTGTAAACTGCTTGCTCGCATCCGCGTTGCGTCAACAACTTCACCGGCTAATACTGGAATCGCTTTCTTTAAAACGGTTTCTTGGCCAGCGTTATCAATAAACGTGACTTTGTATGTATCAGCTGAATTTGATGTCACTGATTTTTCACTGCCATAAAAATCATCGGCATCCATATGGGCGACATCGGTAGCTGAGTACGCATGCCACTCGCCCATAAAATGTGGATTTTTACGTGCATAATTTTTAACAGCAGAAGGTGCACGACGATCTGAGTTACCTTCACGTAACACTGGATTTACTGCTGAGCCCAGTACTTTGGCATAACGGTCTTTAACGCTTTGCTCTTCGTCATTTTTCGGCGCATCTGGGTAGTCAGGTAAGTTATAGCCCTTACCCTGTAACTCCTTAATGGCCGCTTTCAGCTGAGGAATCGATGCTGAAATATTCGGTAATTTGATGATGTTGGTTGCCGGATCTTGCGTTAATGCTCCCAGCTCAGCGAGATGATCAGGAATGCGTTGTTCATCGGTTAAGTTTTCTGGAAAGTTGGCGATGATGCGACCTGCAAGAGAAATGTCACTGATTTCAAAGCTGATATCAGCCGGCTTGGTAAATGCACGGACGATGGGGAGTAACGAATATGTTGCCGAAGCTGGAGACTCATCAACTTTTGTATAAATAATCTTAGACATTCTGGTTCCTAATCTATCAACTTAAAACAGACACTCTTGCTGCCATAGAAGGCAAAGCAGGTAACTATTGCAACATTGCAATCATGGTTTTTATTTTGAACCGGTAACGTTAATGCAGCTACCTACGAGGTCTGTGCTCGATGCAGAGAATTATACTGGAACTGTCAGCGATTTCCTGAACACAACAGTAAAACCACTGTAATTACCTTCATTTATAACGTATCCCATCTGCAGGAAACGGCCTAGCCGTTATACAATAGCGGCTTTGATATCGTTTAAACCATTTAAAAATAAGAGCTCAACATGAAAATTCAAAGCGATTTTGTCGATCTGGATACCGCAACCGGTGTCATGCGTACTTATATCCATCGCCCTGTTGGTGAAGGTAGTTACCCTGTCATTTTGTTTTACTCTGAGATCTTCCAACAAACAGGCCCGATTGAGCGTGCAGCACGTTTGATGGCAAGCCATGGTTACGCGGTATTAGTGCCAGAAGTTTTTCATGAGCTAAACCCAATTGGTACCGTCTTGGGTTATGACGATGCTGGCCGTGACAAAGGCAACGCAGATAAAGAAGCTAAAGATGTTCAAGGCTATGACTCTGATAACGAAGCGATGATTGCTTTCGTTAAACAACAACCATGGTGCAACGGCCATATTGGTGCAATGGGTTACTGCATCGGTGGTCACTTAGCTTTCCGTGCAGCGTTACAACCAGAAGTAAAAGGCACGGCTTGTTTTTATGCGACCGACTTACACATTCAAAAAATCCCAAATAAACCTGGTCAACACAGCATGGAACGTCTGGATGACATCAAAGGTGAGTTGTTGATGATTTGGGGTAAACAAGACAATCATGTGCCACGAGCAGGGTTGGACCTCATCCACCAAAAACTTAACGAGACCAATATCACGTTTACTTGGCATGAGTTTAATGCTGAACATGCGTTTATGCGTGATGAAGGTGATGGCGGTCGTTATGACGCACAAACTGCCATGATTGGTTATCAGTTGGCGTTGAACCTATTTAGTCGAACACTGCGTTAATTCGTTCGACAGCATAAAGTGCATAAGGAAGTGCACTTTGTTGTTCACCATTCACATAAAGTAGCACTGACATAATTTTCACAACTGATATGTTCTGTTATTTATGTGATTAGCAAATGGACAAGTTTTTTGAAACCACAAGCCAGCATCGAACCATTAGCAAATAACGATATGTTTAAGGTCATTGTCGAGACTGACAATGGCATTGAAACCATTGATGAAAGTTTTGATGACTACTCCACAGCACTCGATTTTGTATTGCTGCAGGGTTGGCAGCTGAAACGAGAAATACCAGCTGACTCATTACATATCGATATTCGTTTCCGTAAACCCTGACGCCGGCTTTGTAAATTAAAGTAAATTTAATCAATAACTTGAACAAGTTCACACTAAAACCAGCCGGTCATGACATAAGTTAAAGCGCCCAGGAAAAATTCCTGTAAAAATGCTTTTCGACAATCCCGTCACATGGAGGATTACCAATGAATTTGAAGTACTTAATGTTAGCAATGTCACTTACTGCAATGCCTGTGATGGCAGACAGTTCAGAAACACTCGATGCCGCTGTTGGCGGTGCTATCGGCGGTGGCTTAGGTGCTGCTGTTGGTAACGAAGTGGGTGGACGTGAAGGCGCTATCATAGGTGGTGCTATTGGTGCTGGTACGGGTGCTGCCGTTACAACTGATGGTGATGATCATCACCACGATCACCATGATGGTCGTGTTTATATTGACGATGGTCATAGAGGTCATTGCCCGCCAGGCCAAGCCAAAAAAGGCAACTGTTAAAATAAAAGCCCGGATGACCGGGCTTTTTTATGCATGATTGTATCAAGTCTCGCTTTTAGTTTGACGCTGCTCTTTATCTGCTAATCTTTGATAAGCCGCTGCTTCATGCTGAATATCATCAATCAAACCACGATGAATAGCGACCGACACTGCTTCTTGATTGTGAAAGCGCGCACCTTCTTTAAAGATTAAGTCCAATAACTCCCTTGCCGGCATATCAATGTAACGCGCTAGTTGCTGGGACTCTTGAGAAAACTTCACCAACACTTCAGGGTGCGAATGCTGAATATTCAGAATTGCCAAATTATCAATGATACTGAGCTCACGAAAAGTCTCGTCACTCAAGCCATGATTTTGCACAAATCTAAGACTTGTTAAACCGGTTAGTTGATGAAAGGTATTTTGTACTAGGTTTAAATCAGCGCCACGCCCGGCCAGTGCGACTTTTAAAGCCTTAAGTCGGTGCCGGGCTAACACTGTCATACTTTGCTCAATCTGATTGCTCGCCATATTCACTGTCTCGCTTGGATTGACTAACTTCTAGTTATCACAATCGTTAACAGGAATACAAACTACAACATTAGCGATGCAGATCCCCTGCCCGCTCAGGCTGATAGGAAATATCAGCAACACTGACCATTAGCGGTTTGCCATCAGCTGAAGGCCAACTGATTTTATCGCCGACTTTTAAGCCCAACATGGCACTGCCTGCTGGCGCAAGAATAGATATGGTTTCTCCGTTCTCTTGCATATCCTGCGGATATACCAAGGTAAAGGTAAACGCTTCACCAGCATCATTTAGCGAAAACGTGACCGTTGAATTCATGGTCACTACATTCGCAGGCATTTCCTCTGGTGAAACAATATCTGCACGGTCTAGCTCTTCTTCCAAAGCAATGCGAATGGCGTTCGTTTTTGGCATATTTGCCAACAGCTTTTCGATGCGTGTTAAATCGATTTCTGAAATGACAATATCAGGTTTCTGCATAACATTACTCACTCAATAACGATGGGTCTCATCCCAGCATTAAAATATTTAGTTATATGGAAAATTATCGTCCAGAACAGACGATGGCTCCATCATGGCAGATTCGTTTTTTATTACAAGTACTCAGGCATAAAAAAGCCCCGAACAAGTCGAGGCTTTTTAGTGTTCAGGCTATATACCCGACTACCAAAGAGATTCACCTGTTTCTGGGTTATACATTTCATGGTGAATTTTATGACGGTTAGCGATTAACTCATCAATGGTTGACTGATCGCTCATTGCACGTTTGATAGCTAATTTCATTGCTTCGTAGTTTGTGCGGTAGATATCTTTACGATCAACATCTGGGTTTGCCGCAGCATCTGGAGAAATCCAGATCATGGCAACAATACACAAATCATCCGCGTGTTCTTTAGGGATGACACCTTCGATAACACTGTCAAGAACAGCATCTGCAACCGCTGACTGAACCGGGCCACCAAACAAAGCAACATAGCTACCTGATTTGATAGTGACTTTCGGTACCATCAAGGTTGCTGGTTTAACCTGCTGGTTGGTCGCACGAATGGCAAACATACGTGTATGCCCTTCTGTTTGGCCCATCAGATTGGCAAATGCATGACCCGCTGGGCCTTTGGTGCTACCAATCAAAATTTCCGGCATGGCATCGGTGCCCTGATCATCACTGGCAAACACAGTTGCTTCAGCGGTTCTAAACCAAACAGGTTCTGACATAGAAATCTCCAATAAATAAATATGAGGAACGCTATTTTAGGCTGTTCTGAGATTAGCAGTCTGTTTTTTTTCACTCGCCTGACGCTGCTTTTTCTTCCGACTTAGGTAGAGATACCAACCGGTAATAAAAAATAACGGCATTAATAGACTCGCAATCATCATCGCAATTAACCCCACAAAACCAAAATACTCCCCCGAGTGCAGTGGCAACATACTTGTTATTAAGCGCTCTTCGATAGGTTTATCGTTAAACAAAGCCTGATTCGTATTTAATGTCTGAGTATCTAACTGCCAACGACTGTTCGCCCGTAAATGTTTAGCATCAGCGGATAGAAAATTAACTGAAAATTGTTCCCCAACAGGCAAATCAATTGTGGCTTTTTGATAGTCAGTAACTTCTTGCTGAAAAATCGCCCAATAGGTGTTGATTGAAGCATCAGCAGCTGACGGCACTGGCGCCATTGGGCCGCCTCGTTGAGGTCGTTCGACACCCGTTAATTGGTATAAACCATCTCGATACCACTCATAAGACCAATACAACCCCGTTACACATGCAAGGATATACAGAGGCAATACCCAAGTGCCGACAACTGCATGTACTTGCCACCAAAAAGGCCGGCCTGACTTACCTTTTCGCCATGTTAACCAGTAACGCCAACCCCAACGTTTTTTGCCCTTTGGCCATCGAAAATAGATCCCCGTCAGGCTCAACACGATCAAAATAACAGTCGAAGCACCCACAATTTGTTTACCCACATCACCCGCCAACAACCAACGGTGTAAGCGCATCACATCAATAAAAAATTCTCGTCCCACAGGTTGACCAAGTAGTTCACCAGAGTAAGGGTTCAGGTATTGCTGTTCACCACGACGTTGCCCCGGTAATGGTGCGAACCTCACTTCAGCAGCTAAGTTTGCTTCTGGGTACAGCGTTAAATTGGCAATCGTTTTATCAGTAGCCTGTTGCGCCACTTTTTCCAATAACTGTTCAGGAGATAGCGATGAACCTGCTGGCGTCACCGTGATAATACCGGGATTCATCCACTGTAATATTTGACGCTCTAATGACAGCATACCGCCCGTTACGCCAACTATCGTAATAATTAAGCCAGCAGTGATGCCAAGCAACCAGTGAACATCAAATAAAAATTTCCGCATTTTTCTTTTCTTTAAATACAAAAAAGTTAGTGCAGTCCGAAGACGGCACTAACAAGGTTATGAAATGACATTAAAACTCAGTGGTAATCGATAACCAGAGACGACGTCCAGGTTCGGCAGTCCCAGCAATTGAGCGGAAGCTGTCAAAGTAATATGACGCGTAACCGCCGTTATAACTTCGACCATCTAGGAAATCTTTATCAAACAGGTTGTAGATTGTTGCATTCAATGTAGTTTTATCAGAAATCTTATACGCACCGCCCAAGTGGAACAGTGTATAAGCTTTCAACTCGTCACCAATTGCATCATAAACAGCCTGCTGTGATGCTGCTAAATCATCGTAATCACTTAAGAAACGTTCACGTTTACTTCGATATTCGGTTTTCAGCCAAAGACGTAATTTATTAGTGGCATCCCAGTTCAAACTAGAATTGAACATATGTTCTGGGGTGTTGGTTAAAGCATAGCCTTTATTTGGACCGCTCTTTTGCTCACTGTCTGTGTAAGTGTAGTTAGCCGCAATCGACCAGTTGGGGACAAATTCCCAACGACCAGCAAGCTCAATACCTTTTGTTACTGCTTCATCTACGTTGACCAATTGGTCAAATGTATCTTGCGTATACATTGAACCAAAGCTGACACACCCTGGTAGATTTGGGTTAGTGGCTGATGAACAGTTTGCTAATGCATTACCTTGAGCAATCTTGTCATCAAACTTATTGTGGAATGCGGTAACGTTAAAGTTGAAGTTTTCGAAATTATCGAAGTACACACCAATTTCTGTGTTGGTGGTTTCTTCTGGTTCCAAATCTGGCGAACCAATACTTAACGATGTTCCTTGACCACCAACACCATTAATCCCCGTGTGTAAGTCATTCAAAGATGGGGTTTTATAACCTTTACTAACACCACCTTTCACAGTCCAATAATCTGTGGTGTTCCAGACCAAATAAGCACGTGGGCTGATATGACTGCCAAACGCTTCATGATCTTCATAACGTGCACCAACGGTTAATGCCATATCAGGGTGGAAACGCCATTCATCTTCAGCAAAAAACGCATGAGATTTTTGCTCAAATGTTTCTAAGGCGATGCCATCTTCAAGTTCAGAGTCCCACCATTGACCACCCAGCGTTAGACGATGTTGATCGGTCAATTGGGTAACCAGTTTCGTATCAAAAACAATATTGGTAGCAACTAAGCCACGTGCATCGCCAGCAACACTACCAGGAATACCAATATCGGCACCGATAGCGCCCGGTAAAGTACGTCCAATGGTCTCGGTTTCGTTATGCATTAAACTAGACGTTAAACGACCAAAGCTAAAATCACCAGTATGTAACAAAGCAATTTGGTCACGCTCAAAACGCAACTGATCTGAATAACCACTTGCAACACCCGGGTCTGGCTCACAAGTCCGTGTGAAACCATCTAAGGTACCTAACTGGCAGTTGTCATTTTCATATACCTGCCGACCTCGTTCTAAATCAATTGCAAACTCATGATTCTCATTTGGGGTAAAAGCTAGTTTGGCACCAATGGTGTAGTTTTGACCTTCAACAGGCGCAGCACCACGTTGATTAACCAAGGTACCATCATCAAAATACAGCTCGGACTCATCACGACGATTAATATTACCGCGTAATGTTAACCCCAAAGTGTCCTCGATTAACGGCCCGCTACTGTAGAGACTAATCATGCTGTCATCGCCATAATCACGATCTTCATTAAACGTTTTGCTTAATGTCATCGACGTGCCCCACTCCTTACCGACTTTACGGGTAATGATATTAATCACACCGCCCATGGCATCAGAGCCATAAAGTGTTGACATCGGACCGCGAATGACTTCGATTCGCTCAATTGCCGCTAATGGTGGAATAAAGTTATTTTGCGTTGAGCCAAAACCATTAGGTGTCACATCACCAGCAGCATTTTGACGACGACCATCAATCAACACCAAAGTGTAATCACTAGGTAAGCCACGAATGCTGATGTTTAAACCACCTGTTTTGCCAGTGCCTTGACGAACATCAATACCCTCAACATCCTCTAAGGCCTGCCCAAGATTCGCAAAGCGTTTTTGTTGTAACTGTTCACGAGTAATAACACTAATACTGGCGGGTGCTTCGGTGATTTTTTGTTCATAACCTGATGCACTCACCACCAGATCGTTTAACTGGACAGATTCATCAGTAGCAGCAATGGCGGCAAAACTACTTGTCATCAATGCCAGGGCGATACTACTTGATACAACTCTCTGTTGCATTTGCGACTCCTGCAAACTTTCCGTAAAAAACGCGAATGATAATGATTATCATGTACAATACCACCCACATTTAAAGGACATCGTGTTGCAGAATATGGAACAGCAAAAAAGTCGCGTTATTCCTGATTATCAAACAGCCACAACATTGATAGAGTTAGCTGGCTCAGGAAATATGACGAAAACGGCTGAAAAGCTTGGTACAACTAAGTCTAAGGTTAGTCGAAACCTAAAACTCATTGAGTCTAACTTGGGGCAACCATTGTTTCGGCGTGAGGCTAATCGCTTATTGCCTACTCCGGCTGGCATGGTGTTTATTGAGTATTGCCAAAAGCAATTGGCTCTCTCAGCTGACTTAGAACGTAAGTTAGAAACACTTCAGGATGAAGTTAGCGGCTTATTGTCATTAGCCATGCATGATGGTTTTACCCGAGGCTGGTTAGGTAACCTCATCAATAATTTTATGGATGAGCATCCTAAATTACGGTTATCAATACGAACGTGCTATCAAGCACCTGTCGCCACAGATATCGAAGAAATTGTGTTGTGGATCGGCCATGCCCCAGAAAATGGCTTACGCCATGAGTTGCTAGGTCACTTAACGCAGGGGATCTATGCCAGCCCAGCCTATTTAGCCACACATCAAATTGATCATCCGAGCGACTTACTACATCACGAATGGATTGATACACCAGGACAGATAGGTAGCGAAGTCGTTTTACAACATATTGATGAACAGGTCATGGCACTGAATGTTACGTTATCGAAAGTACGTGCCGATCAATTGGTATTACAGGGAGATGCCATTGTTCGTGGTAATGGTGTTGGCTTTTTTCCAAACTGGCTGGCCGAGATGCGCTTAAAAGCGCACCCCGGCACCATGGAACGTTGTTTAGCAGATTGGTCTGGTCCTAAGCTGCCGGTTTGGCTGATGTATCCCTACGGCCACTTAACGCAACGTAGCCAAGAATTCATCCGTGTCTTAAAGCAGCATATACCACTCAGTTGGCAAGATTAGCCGAGGTGTTCAACGGCAATCATGACGCCCACAAAAATCAAAATCAGACCACCAACGATTTCGGCTTTATCGCCCACTTTCTGACCGAGAACTCGGCCCAACATCACGCCGATAGTGACCATCAGGAATGTGCAAAAGCCAATCACAGCTGCAACCAGATAAATGTTGACGTTTAAAAACGCCAAGCCAACACCAACAGCCATGGCATCAATGCTGGTCGCCAACCCCGTTAATGCTAGGCGGACAATGCCCACTTTGGGCTTATCATCTTCACTTTCTTCACCATCGGCATGACCAGTTAAGCCGTTGTGAATCATATGTAAGCCAAGTGCTGACAACAACACTAACGCAATCCAATGATCCCATTCTTCTACGAAACTGGTAGCCGTTTGACCAATCAACCAACCAATTACTGGTGTAATTGCCTCGATAACGCCAAAAATCACACCAATTTTTAAAGCAGTAAAAATACTGGGTTTACGTAACGCGATCCCTTTACCAATGGCAGCTGCAAACGCGTCTGTCGACATGGCAAAACCAATAAAAATGATCGAAATAAAGCTCATGATGTTCCTGATTGAAAAGGTTTTAAGACTGTCGGCTCAACTTATTTGCCAACAAATACAGCGCGGGTAAAACCACTAACGTGAGTAAGGTTGCAGAAATGATACCGCCAACCACAACGGTTGCAAGCGGTCTTTGTACTTCGGCACCTGCGCCGGTATTTAAGGCCATCGGTAAAAATCCTAAGCTAGCAACTAATGCTGTCATCAAAACAGGTCTTAGTCGCTGCATGGCACCATCATAAGTAGCTGTTACTAATGCTAACCCCGATTCCCGTAACTGCTTGATAAATGACAACATCACGATGCCATTCAGCACAGCGATGCCTGACAACGCTATAAAACCAACCACTGCCGAAATTGATAACGGCATACCGCGTAACCACAGGGCGATAATACCGCCCGTGAGAGCAAGCGATACTCCCGAAAAGATTAATAACGCATCTCTTAAAGACTTAAAAGCACTAAACAACAGAACCAATATTAATAATAAGGTAATGGGCACAACCAACATCAAGCGTTTAGAGGCGGACTCCAACTGCTCAAAAGTACCGCCGTACTCAAACCAATAGCCTGAAGGTAAAGATAAATTATCCATCATTTGTTGCTGGGTATCGCCAATAAAAGAGCCAAGATCTCGACCACTGACATTAGCACTGATAATGACATTACGTTTACCATTTTCACGGTTAATTTGATTTGGACCATTAATCGCGACAATATCGGCAACTTCGCCAAGTGGCACGTATGACAAATCAGGATCCCCATTAGCAGGTAATGCGATAGGGAGTTTCTTCAGATAATCAACGTTTTGTCGTGACTCATCATCTAAACGAATAACCAATCGAAAACGACGGTCGCCCTCATAAATCATTCCAATATCTTTACCACCAACTGCCATTTGAACAGCATCTTGCAAAGTCACAATATCAAGCCCTAACAGCGCTAAATGGTCCCGTTGTGGCTGTATGGATAACATCGGCAAACCGGATACTTGTTCCATGCGAACATCACTAGCCCCTTCAACAGCTGATAATACCGATGTCGCTTGCTCTCCTAGAGTCTTAAGTGTGTCGAGATCATCACCATAAATATGCACAGCGACATCTGCTCTAACACCTGCGATCAACTCGTTAAAGCGCATCTCGATAGGCTGAGTAAACTCATACTTATTGCCTGGAACTGCTTCAACAACTTCACGTAATTTACTTAAGAATGCCGCTTTACTTAACGTTGGATCAGGCCATTCCTCTTGGGGCTTCATAATGAGAAAAGTATCAGCAACACTCGGTGGCATAGGATCTGTTGCAATTTCTGGCGTACCAATTTTGGAAAAGATCCGTTCAACCTCTCCCAGTTTTTTGATCTCGGTTTCAAGATGGTTTTGCATTGAAACAGACTGTTCCAGCCCTGTTCCCGTGATTCTTAGGGCATGCAGCGCAATATCACCCTCGTCTAACTTAGGCAAAAACTCACTGCCCAAACGACTGCCGACCTGCAACGCGCCAATAACTAAGATAATTGCACCAACCACCAATAAGGCTGGCATTTTTAATGCCAAGCTAAGCACTGGCGCATAGACCCTACGTGCGCCTCGCATCAATATGTTTTCTTTCTCAGAGACTTTACCAGTGACCAAAATCGCTACTGCCGCAGGCACAAAAGTCACAGCAAACAACAATGCCCCCGTTAATGCTGCAATAACAGTAAATGCCATTGGCTGAAACATTTTGCCCTCAACCCCACTGAGTGCAAATAAAGGCAAATACACAAGCATAATGATCAACACGCCAAATACGGCAGGATTAAATACTTCTCGGGTGCTATCCGTAACTACTTGTAAGCGTTCAGATAATGTCAGTAATCGATTAAAACGATGTTGTGCCTCACCCAAACGGCGTAATGCATTTTCCACAACGATAACGGCACCATCGACAACCAGACCAAAATCAATAGCACCTAGACTCATCAGATTGCCAGATACCTTGTTACTGACCATGCCGGTAAACGCAAACAACATGCTCAGCGGTATAACAAGTGCAGTTATTAATGCTGCACGGACATTACCCAGTAATAAAAACAAGATAACGATAACTAGCAGCGCCCCTTCAAACAGGTTTTTTTGGACTGTTTTGATGGTCTTTTCGACTAGCGTCGTACGGTTATAAACTGCTTCGGCAACAATGCCTTCTGGCAAGCTTTTATTCACCTGCTCAAGCTTGGCAGCTACTGCTTCGGCAACAACACGGCTATTTTCACCAAGCAGCATAAAGGCTGTACCTAATACTGTTTCCTGCCCATTCTGAGTCGCTGCACCTGTTCGTAACTGTTGGCCAAATTTAACGTCTGCGACATCTTTGACCCGAACAGGCGCATCATCCAATTTGGTGATAACAACATTACCAATGTCTTCTAAAGACTGAAGCTGCCCCGGCGATCTGACGAGCCACTGTTCTCCATGACGCTCTATATAACCGGCTCCAACATTTTGGTTATTTCGCTCAAGCGCTTCGGCAAGCTCTGACATACTCACTTTGTAGGCCAGTAATTTTCCGGGCTTTGGCGCGACTTGATATTCACGCTCATATCCACCAACGCTATTAATCTCAGTAACACCGGGAACTGTGACTAATTGAGGACGAATTATCCAATCTTGGATCGTGCGTAAATCTTCAGGACTATAGGGTTGGCCATCTGCATTGACAGCACCGGGCTTGGCACTAATTGCATAGGTAAAAATCTCACCCAAACCACTGGCAACTGGACCAAGTTTAGGTTCAGCACCGGGAGGTAATTCACCACGAATACTTTGCAGACGTTCACCAATTTGCTGACGACCAAGATAAATATCTTTATCGTCATTAAACACAACCGTGACCTGAGACAATCCATAGCGAGAAATAGAACGCGTGTATTCGAGATCAGGCAGACCAGCCATCGCATTTTCGACGACATACGTCACACGTTGCTCGGCTTCAAGTGGCGAATACCCTGTCAGTTGCGTATTGATTTGCACTTGATTGTTGGTGATATCGGGTACAGCATCAATCGGTAACTGGTTAAGGTTATAAATCCCTAACCCCGCAATCAGCAACGTCAGCAGCATTACCAGCCAACGCTGTTGAACAGCAAATCGAACAATATAATCAATCATGCTATTGCTCCTAGTGGCTGTGTGAAGCGCCGTCTTTCAACACTTCCGCTTTGAGCAAATAACTATTGTCCGTCACATATTCTGTTCCGGGTTCAAGACCACCTAATACTTCAACATAGTCTTGGTCTTTACGACCAAGCTTCACCATGCGAACTTCAAAAGTATCACCGTAACGAGCAAACACAACATCCATATCACGAAAGGTTTGTAGCGCACTGCGTTTCACAGCTAATGGCACATCTGTTTTCTCGACAGAAACTAATGCGTTGATATGCATGCCTGGTCGCCAAATACCCTCTGTATTATCAATAACAGTGCGTGCCCGAGCGATATGACCGCCAGTCATTTTGGGTGAAATGTATTCGATTTTCCCTTCAGCAGATTCATGACCGTGTAAATCTGAAACCGTTACTGGCATGCCCGTTTTAAGTTGCTCAATATCTTGTGGAAACATCGATAAGTCGACCCAAACTTTGCTGAGGTCACTGATTTGCAACAAACGACCAATAGATGAATGATCGCCAGCTTTGACCAGCCGGATAGTCACTTCGCCATTTGCAGGGCTGGTTACAGCATAGGTTTGTAACGTCTGCTGATTACGAACTGTCAGTAATTTCTGACCTTTACCTACTTTATCGCCCGTTTTGACATGTACTGCTTCCACAATACCCGGGTAAGGCGCGTGAATATTAAACAAGCGATCTTCTGCAACGGCAATCACGCCAAATAAAGCATTACGAACATGAATTGTCTGCGATCCTGCAGTTTCAGTTTGAATACCCGATGCTTTGATAGTTCTTGGCGTTAATTCTGCTCGCCCTTCAAAACTTTCAAAGTGCCAATGATAGTCTTCACCTTGGTAATTTGCGTTCACTTCTACTTCGAAAGAATGCGGTTCGACGACTTCGGTATCACCCAATAAATAATCAGCTTCTGGGCTGAAATCGATGAGATCCTGCTGTCCGCCTGTTCTATTGAGATTCACTGTCATCATAACCTCATCAGGGTTTAGCGGACTTCCATCTTTTGAATAAGGATAAACACGCATTTCTGGTGGAATCCCCGACTCAAAAATAGTCACTTCCAGATTAAGCACATCACTTTCCAGTAATCTACCGCCATGGGGTCCCTCCGCAAGCTCTTCATGAGCCGCATCATCATGAGCATGTCCACCTGCAGCAAATAACGGCGTATGAAACAACAGTGCCAAAACAAATAAATATGACTTCATGATTTATTCCTCATTTGTCATTTGAGAATTAAGGCTTCTGCCACTCAAACGCTCTAATTCAAGATACTGGAGATGCACAGCGGTTTGCGCCTCGATAATTTCGCGCTCAACAGCGAATAACTCGGTTTGAGCATCCACCCATTGCAAAACACCATATTGTCCAAGTTCATAGCCCTTGGCAGTGCTAGCTAATAACGACTTGGCTACGGGTTGAAGATTAGTTTTTAATGCCGTTACCAAGGCTGTGTTATTGGTCATTGCCATGTGAATTTCTCGCAATGCCATGATGACTTGGTTATTAGTTAACGCAACTTCCTGTAATTCCTGCTCATACATGGCGTTGGCGCGAGCAATATTGCCCTGATTAGGGTTATTGATCTGCAAGGGCATCGAAAAACTAAATACCAGCGCATTGTCATTAGTTGCTTCCATTCGGCGAATACCTGCACCAACAGTGATATCAGCAACCGCATTGGCCTCGGCTAATGCAATTTGCGCCGTTCTTAAACGACTCAGTGCTTGTACTCGAAGATACTGTGGTGTTTGTTCAACAGCAGATGCCAGCTGGCTAAAATCAGGCAATGCCGGTAATGCAGCGAGATCGCCCGCAAGCTCGGTAAAATCCACTTCACCTAACCAATTCGCCGCTAACTTTTGATACGCCAACTCGCGTTCGTTGATTAATTGTTGCTGACGATTTTCAGCACGGCTTAACCTGAGCTGCATTCGTAAAACATCGGCATCACCAACCACACCAGCACGAGCTCGGCGTTGAATAACCTCAACCGCCGTTTTTTGCTCTGAGATACGTCGCTGATTCCAAGCCAACATGGCATCAACTCTCAGCGCCTGATAATAATCCCGAAGTGTCTCAGCAACGACATCCATTCTTTGCACTTCGTATTGCTGTTGTAATACTGGCACTTGGGCGTTCGCCACATTTATTCTCTGCTGACGTTTATCGCCCATCTCAATTAACTGACTCAACGAAAGTGTCAACTCTGCACCCGCTAAAAAACGGCTATTACCAGAGCCAAAAACGTTTTCTAAATCAGCTTGTAATACTGGGTTTGGATTAAGACCAGCTTGTAAAGCATCAGCCTCTAAAGCTCGTTGCTGGTATGGAAACTGTTGTAACGCAGGACTAAAACGTAAGGTCTTTTCAACCGCTTTTGCTGTCGTTAAAACCTCAGCAAAAGCCAGATTAATTGGTGCGATACACAACCATAAAATACCGAACAACCACTGAGGTCGTGTACGGCAGAAGATTTGCCTGAACATAGTTCAACTCCATAAAACTGAGTGTTTTGACTCAGCAAACAAAAATTAGAATTTGGTTTTATGGATTAGGCGTTGGGTGGTGGGATCGGTGGCGCATAAGACAATAGAGCTAATCGTTGGCTAAGCTCAGGAGCCGTCGCCTGAACATTTTCGTCAACGAGTTCTGCTCGATAATCGACCAAATCACCAATCATATGAAGATGGAAGTGATGTTCATGCTCGGTGTCTTGCTGATTAGGCGCATGTTCATGTTGATGCTGGCTTGGACTATGGTAATGCAATAAACCCGCCTCATCAGAATGATGATGTTCGCCAATATGCAGATACGCGCTGGCACTGCTGGTAAATACCAAACAGAGCACCAAAAAAGCGACACGCATAATGGAAAACGACTGTGTCATACATTTACCCAAATCAAGACCACATCATCTTAGCGGTTTATATCAGTACTTTGCAAAATGTCCGATTTAAGATAATCACCTATTTTGCTGTCCGCGAAGAAACAACATGTAACCAATCAAGGACAGGCAGGTTAACCCGATTAAAGATGGAAACATCATCGTCACCGCAGAATAATGTTCGAGAGCCAACAAGATGAATAAGTTCCGTGATGCAAACAGCGCAAAAAATACAGCTGATTCAGTGTAAGGGTCTCGATTAATCTTTCGAATTGTCGGGATAAAACCACTCAAGTCGACCAAGCTGAGAATAATCAATGCATAAAGTGGTTCGCTAGTGAAGTACCACAGCGGCAAGGCTAATAGGGTAAAAGCAAAAGCCAGCCTATCTTTGTTATCAATATGCGTGTCAGTGCGAAAGTAAAAAGCTAAAGATGCAACCGCTAAAGTCAATAAGGCCGATACACCAACAGGCCATGCGCCAACGCCCGCGCCATCACCCAACTGCGCGATAAAAATGACTGTTGTCGCGATCCCCCAAATTAACCACGAAATAACATGTGGCCGCACTTGTTTTCGCACTATCTGAAAAAAATACGGCACAAAAGCGAACAGGGTTAGCGCAATAGCAACTTGGCTAAAAAGGAGTTTTGTCACACTAGCCAACTTCTACTTGAGTAATTAAAAGTAAAGGTTTGGGGATTTTAAATCGTGTTCTCAATTTCATGCTAGGCTTGGCTTTTATTTTTTCTAAACGCTGTCTAATACGGATTGTATGCAACACTATTTAATACTCGCACTACTGCTTCTGACCAGCTTCACAGCTTCAGCCAACCCTACTTTTCAACATCCAGCGCTCGCCGCAAGTCCGACCCCAGAAGGTGCTGATGTTGCACTTTATGTTATCGATAGCAAGACTGGTAAAACGGTATACGCTGAGCGCGCTGATCATTTCCAGCAACCTGCGAGTCTTCAAAAATTGGTTACAGGTTTAGCCGCAAAACTTTATTTGCCAAAAGATTTTCGTTTTGAAACCACTCTTGAAACCAATAAAAACGATGTCATTTTTCGGTTCAGCGGTGACCCACGTTTTACCCGTACTCACCTGAGAACACTAATCGATCGCCTTAAAATCCATACCAGCACAATTACTGGCAACTTATATTTAAATGGTAGTGCTTTTGATGATTATGAGCGTGCCATTGGTGTGCCTTGGGACATTATGGGTGTTTGTTACAGCGCACCATCAAGTGCCTTATCAATGAATGGCAACTGTGTTTACGGCAAACTGTCAGCAACCTCAGAGCCCCCCATTACGGCTGTCAAAGCCACTGCATCAGACTTGGTCTCAATGGATGCCGGCAATATGATCCTGATGGAAGGCTTAAATACCGACAACATCGACTGTGAACCGAAATTATCAGCCAACGATAACAATGAATACACTGTCGGAGGCTGTGTTGGTACCCATCGTCTTCCAGTCAGTTTTCATCTGGCCGTACAAAATCCAACAGAGCTAATGATCAAAGTCCTGTACGAAGAATTAAAACGTGCTGGCATTACACTGAATGGCGCGATCATTCGGAATGATCTGGTGAAAGGTGAAGTTATCGCCCGCCATCAGTCAGATCCATTACCTGAGTTAGTCGATGAAATGGTGCAAAAATCGGATAACTTGATCGCTGATAACTTGCTTAAAACTATGGGTAGACTGTATTTCAAGCAACCAGGTAGCTTTGAAAACGGTGCAGCGGCAGTCAAAGCGATTCTTAAAGAAAAAGCCAATGTGAATCTAGCTGATGCTGTGATTGTTGATGGCTCAGGTTTATCACGTAATAACCGAATGACACCAAAGCACTTGATGCAAGTTGTGCAGTATATTTTTAATCACCCCGAAGCCGGCATGGTTGAAACACTGCCGGTATCGGGTGTTTCTGGGACATTACGTTGGCGTCCAAGTGTTGTAAATGCGCCGTTAAAAGGCCAAATCGCTGCGAAAACAGGTTCACTGTACGGCGTTTATAATTTGGCTGGTCGCATAAAAACCAGCTCGGGTAAGTCGCTATTGTTTGTACAAATTATTAGTAACTATCATCCATCCAGTAAAAACCGTAATGTCGCACGAAAACCTATTCGCGTATTTGAACGTGATTTCTACGAAGGTCTATACAACAAGCATTAATTCAAAAAAGCCCCGTTAATACGGGGCTTTTTTATGACACTGTTATCTACAAGAAGCCATTTTAAGCGACAGAGTAAAGCATGACATCAACTTGGTTTCGGCCACTTTTTTTGGCTCGATAAAGGCAATCATCAGCTTGTTTTATTAATGCATCCAATGAATCTGCTCCACCACGAGAGTCGGCAACACCCAGACTGGCACTTAACGTCAAAGAAGCAATTTCGGGGAAGTTATTGACCATGCCATAGATACGTTCTCGGATTCTTTCTGCAACCACCTCAGCAGTATCCGTGGTGGTATCGGGCATAAATAAAATAAATTCTTCGCCGCCCCAACGCGCTAATACATCGCCATCACGCAATGAGACCTGTAATTGCTGTGCCGTTGCCTGTAAAACTCGGTCACCAAATAAATGACCATGTTGGTCATTAAGCTTTTTGAAGAAATCTAAATCTATCATGATGATAGCGGCAGGCAGTTTTTCATGACGACAATGCTGCCAAAGGGTTTTGACTTGCTCCTGAAATGCACGCCGGTTATTAAGCCCGGTTAATGGGTCTTTTCGCGCTTGCTCTTCAGCAAAAATACGTTTGATTTCGCCACGCCGGAATTGATCTGCTAAAGCTAAGGCTAATAACAAAGCTTCGATGACCATTCCCACTTCAGCACTACGGTAAGCCCATACTGAATATGGCAACACATTCCAAATTGTCATCACCGTAACAGCAGCACAAATGGCAACAATCGTTGTGGCTGGCAGAAAATATTTGGCTGATGGATTACCAGCCTTAAATGCCAACACCCCAATCACAATCATCAATACCGAATAAATAAAGGTGTATACAAAGCCCAGAACTAAAGCCGTTTGTATCTGTTGCAGGTAATACGCCGCCCCAAATGCTATTAGGATGGCGATTGTTATTCCGACGACAATCCAAAACAGCTTAGGCAGGGTTTTTCGAATATTTAAAAAACAACAAGCAAACAACATCATGGCGACACCGCCAGCGATCATTAACACCGGGTTCGACCATTGTTGCCAGTAGGTATTGTCAGGCCAAAACCAACGAAAACCATGTCCGGTATATGACAGGTTGAGTGCGATATAGGTCAGTAAATAAATCGTATAAGCTAGGTGTGGAACGCTGCGTAAACTGACAAATAACATCAGGTTGTAGAACGCTAAAGCGCCTAACACGCCATATAAAATTCCGTAGCTGTAATCTTCAATCTCAAACCGTTTTGCAAAGGTTTTACGGTCATTAAGAAAAATGGGTAACAACATGGGATCTGTACCAGCCACCCGAACATAGATTTCGGTTAAGCCCGGTTCAAAATCGTAATCAACTACGTAAAAACGACTGTCTACCGGTCGGTCAGTCTGAACCAACTCATCACCCATGGCATATTTAGCGAGTTGGTTGTCATCTTGATAGATGTAAATCGATAAAGCATTAAGCCAGGATGTTTCGATTGAGAAGATCTTTTCAACTGACTTTTCAGTGGGATTATCAATGCTGAACTTTAACCAAAGAGGCGATGAAATCATGCCAAAGCTAAGAATATTCTCACCAAGTCTCACACCGCCATTTTCATCAAATAGCGAACGGGCTTCATCAATTGCCAA
Organism: Methylophaga sp. OBS3; assembly: GCF_026319325.1. Taxonomy (GTDB): domain Bacteria; phylum Pseudomonadota; class Gammaproteobacteria; order Nitrosococcales; family Methylophagaceae; genus Methylophaga. The sequence goes on along the minus strand of NZ_JAPDMU010000001.1, from coordinate 328,208 downwards.
GTGTTCGCCTGGCTCAAAAAAGACTTCAGCATATTGGCCGATGGCATCTGTACTGACCCGGCTAACAGGTATCGGATCAGCATAAGAAACGCTGCTTATCAAAAGCAACATCATTAGCAATAATGGTTTGGAAAAATCTTTAAACACAATAACCTGCAAGACAAACCTAACAAAATTTAAGGGTTTCTGAGGCTTGCTAACAGTCAAAGAAACAAGCCAGCATCATAGCACAGCCAAGTTTGAGTCCGACCGGCAGCTGCTCACAAAACGCTTTTTCAGGAATCCAAATTACTTGTTTAATTTGAAGACTACTACATCACGCTAACATTGACTAATTTTCAAGCCAGCGAGACAATCACGCAGAAATTTTTAAGAAGTGGCTATGTCCAACTTTTCCCACCAGCAATTGAATTATTTTATCGCCAGAATTTGGCGAGCTGGTCTATCGGGTCTATTTCTACTTAGTATCGGCTTATTACATTCTGCAACACTATCAATTGGTAACAGCATTACCTCAGCGCAGAATGAAGCAGAAGTTGCTAGCCAGGTATTTCATCGTGAAATTCAACGTAGTGGTCAAAATAGTCAGCTCGATGTTGCCGGCAATGATCACGATCCCTCTTCTGATTTACCGTTACTCCATCAGCAGCAATTACAGTTATGCTGTTCGCTGCACGACCCAACCACACAGCAGTTAAGTACTGTTCGTGTTGGTCTTATCGCTTATTTCTTACCGGAGCCACGCGCTGCACCTCAAGCAAATTTCGCCTGATTTATAACGAAATTTTTTGAGGATGAAATATGCAAACCCTATTAAGACGGGCTGTTATTTACAGCTTGGTTATTGTTATTGGCTTGCTCAGCGCATTGCCAAGTCTTTTATCAGAGCAAACCCGAGACTTTCTGCCAGATTGGTATAGCAACAACACCCTTTCGCTTGGATTAGATCTTCGTGGTGGTTCCCATTTACTGCTCGCTATCGACACAGAGACACTATTACAAAACGAACATGAACAATTAACCAATCAAATGGTTGATGTGTTACGTGAAGCACGCCTGTTTATCGAAAAACCAGTTAGCAACAGCCACGGCGTTAAATTAACGCCTAAAAATCCAGAGCAACTTTCGCAACTTGAAAAACTAGTAAAGCCGTTATTGACGGAACCTAATGGTGGCTTGGATCTGTATCAACTTGATGAAACGGATAATAGCGTCATCATTCGTGCGACTAAAGCCTACCGTGCCAGCTTAATCAAAGATGCAACGGATCAAAGCTTGCAAGTGGTAAGACAGCGTCTTGATGAAACTGGGCTAACAGAACCAAGTATCAGTCGCCAAGGTGAAGACAGCATTATCGTGCAACTGCCTGGTGTTGATGATCCGGAATATCTAAAAAACCTGTTGGGGACTACGGCCAAAATGACCTTTCATTGGGCCTCTGACGGCACTGAAGACCTAGCAGACTTGCTGACATTTCATGATAAAGACAAACAAACCTATCAACTTGAGCAACGTGTCGCACTTGAGGGCAAACATATTCAAGATGCTCAACTGATATTTAGCCAAGAAACGCAGCAGCCTGTTGTTAGCTTTACCTTGGATCGTGATGGTGCTCGCCAATTTGCCGAGATGACTGAAAAAAATATTGGGCGGCAACTAGCGATTTTACTTGATGATGAAGTCGTCACTGCCCCTGTTATTCGTAGTGTCATTGCCGGTGGTCGTGGTGAAATCAGTGGCCAATTTACAGTCAGTGAAGCCAATTCACTCGCGGTATTGTTACGTGCCGGTGCATTACCTGCGCCACTTAATGTGATTGAAGAGCGAACGGTTGGCCCAGATCTAGGTAGTGATGCAATCAAAATGGGCGTCATTACCGGTTTGATTGGTGCGGCACTAGTCTTTGCATTTATGTTGGTTATTTATGGCGGTTGGGGATTAATCGCCTGCACCAGCTTGGCTATCAATATCGGCCTTATCTTTGGTGTTTTGAGCCTGCTTGGCGCCACACTCACTTTGCCAGGTATTGCTGGGATCATTCTGAGTATTGGTATGGCGGTTGATGCCAATATTCTGATAAACGAACGTATTCGTGAAGAATCAGATCGTGGTCAATCAGCATTTAAATCGTTGGATGCTGGCTTTCGTCGTGCTTACAGCACAATTTTAGATGCTAACCTCACAACCCTCATCGCAATCAGCCTGCTGTTTTTATTTGGTAGCGGCCCGGTTCGTGGCTTTGCGATTGCCATGGCGATTGGCTTATTAACCTCAATGTTTACGGCTATCGCCGTCACGCGTCTCATCATGGAGTGGCGTGTAAGCAAGTTTCCTAAAGGCAAACGACTGGCGATTTCAGGTATCAAAGCCATTGATAAACTGAGCAGCAAAACACATAACTTTATGCGTGGTCGCTACTTTGGGCTTATTGCCTCGGCAGTGTTGTCACTCGCGTCTATTGGTTTGTTTATTCAGCCAGGTTTGCATTACGGAATCGACTTTAGCGGTGGCAGCATTATTGAAGTCCATGCTCCAGATAGCACAGTAGGTGAGCTTCGTGATGCACTCGCAGCAGAGCAAATGTCGCAAGTAACACTGCAAGAGTTTGGCAAAGACGGTAATTATCTACTACGTATTCCAACCGAAGAAACTTCAACAATGGCCAGTGATGAGCAGATTAGTCATTTGAAATCTGCCGTTCAGTCAGTCTCAACAGAAGCAACATTTCCTCGCGTTGAAATGGTCGGCCCTAAAGTGAGTGGTGATTTTAAAGATGCCACTATTTTAGCTATCATTCTGGCGGGAATGGGTATGCTGGCTTATCTTTGGATACGATTTGAATATCACTTTGCGATGGCAGCCACCATCACTATTGCCTTGGATTTAACCAAAACAATTGGTTTTTTTGCCTTGACTGGCGTGGAGTTTAATTTAACCGCTGTAGCAGCACTTCTGGCGTTAATTGGTTACTCAGTTAATGACAAAGTGGTGGTATTTGATAGGGTTCGTGAAAACTTGCGAGCGACGCCTGACAAGCCAATGTTGCAAGTGCTCAATGAGAGTATCTCATCGACGTTAACACGTACTGTATTTACCTCGGTGACGACCTTCTTAGCGCTTATTCCGATGGCGATTGCAGGTGGTGCCGCTGTAGCCAGCTTTGTATTACCGATGTTGTTCGGTATTGTGATTGGCACAAGTTCGTCGGTGTTTATTGCAGCACCTATCCTGTATTTGCTGGCCCAAAAAAGAAAGCAAAAAGGACAGCGACAGTTAAGACTGTCTCCAGAAGAGATGCAACGTAAACTGGATGCTATTTTATAAACCATAGAAACAAAAAAGCCGGCTATGCCGGCTTTTTTCATCATGATGATAGGTCTTACTGGTTAACCCACTCACCTTGTGCATTACGGCAAGCTGTACCTTTCACCACATCACGCTGACCATCAATATAGACATCCATATCGTATTCACGGCATGGACGATCATTTGTTTCATAAGTGCGTGTTGGCGTCACACTGTATTGGGCACCGGTATCTGGATTGTTCCAACTACTAGTACGACCAGTTGGATAGGTTTCCAGCGCATCATTAGCACGGCGACGGTCTAATTCATCCATTTCAGCGCCAATGTGGCTGCCCAACGCGGCACCCAATAATGAGCCTGCAATAATAGCTGCGGTGCGACCTTTACCACCACCGACATTTGAGCCCAAGACACCACCCGCAACACCACCGACGGCACCGCCAACAGTCGATTTATTCATATTTTGGCAACCAGCCAGTGTAAGCGTCACAGCTAAGGCAGTAATCAACGTTAATTTTGCTTTCATAGCTTTTCCTCTTTGTTTTGATGACTTTTATCGGATCGCATCATGTCTATATTCTACTTTGACCAGTGAAATGGAGACTAGGTCACAGCTCACAGTCTCAGCGCTTTGGTGATGGCCTAAGACAGATTGGCTAGCCAGTTTGGACCACCTAATTTGCGTTGTTGCTGCAAATTCCATTGGGCACGTTGATATAAGTGACTGGCAGGACGCGCCGGATCGTATCGCAATGGACTTGGTAACGTTGCAGCAAGCAGAGCCGCTTGCATCGGTGACAGCTGTGTCGCTGATTTACCAAAATGATACTGGCTAGCAGCTTCTAGCCCGAAAATACCCGGCCCCCACTCGGCAATATTGAGATAGATTTCGAGGATCCGTTGTTTACCCCAGATAAACTCAATCAGCACAGTAAACCAAGCTTCGATACCTTTACGAACCCAACTACGTCCAGTCCATAAATACATATTACGGGCGACTTGCTGACTAATAGTGCTGGCACCACGTAACTCACCGCGACGTTCTCTTTCTTTTAATGCTTGCTGAATTGCATCAACATCAAAACCAATATGTTTTGGAAAGCGCTGATCTTCTGAAGTCACCACGGCCAGTGCCGCATGTTTTGGAATAGTGTCCCAATCTAACCATTCTTTTCGAATCGGATAATCATAATCGGGCGATAACCAACGGTCGGCAATGACCATTGTCACTGGCGGGTTTAACCATTTAAACGGCAGTACGACTAAGATGCTGAGCACAAATAGGCCAGCAATCATGATCAATAGATAACGCATTAAACGGCGAAAAAATTTTCGTAACACGGTGACCGTATTCTCAAGAAAAATAGGTGGGCATCATACGATAAAAGCGAAAGCTCGCTAACAATATCTATCCTTAAAGTCGTAATTGGGCATTTAACTGGTCAACCACTTCCGCCCAATCCGAGTCTTCTGCGAGACACTCACGGATAAATGCGGCTTGAGCTGGCGTCCAAAATGGCGCATTTTCAATGGTTTCATATTCTTGCAAACGATGCAGATGAATAAACCGGCGAATTGCCTGAGGGTCGTTATCCAAGCCTAACTGTGTAAACAGGTTCTCCAACGTATGAAACTGGTTATCCATGCTTTTCTCCTCACTAATGTAAGGTTCAGCCTACCCAAAGACGATGATTATTCCAAACGGCGAAGCAGCAACATCGGAGAAACGGTTAACACAGGTCTCAATTGCAAACGCCCAAGCAACGCTAAAATCACACTACTCATTAATGGCAAGAAAACGACCACCGGCCAATGCCATCGGAATTCGCCTTCAAACATACGATATTGTAATGCCCATACTGCGGCTTCGGCTGCAAACACCCCAACTAAGCCCGCAAAGAATCCAATCAAAGCAAACTCAATCATAGTGGCATTAACCAATAATTGTTGCCTCGCGCCCAAGGTTCGCATTAACGCACCCTCTCGCTGCCGCTCACTCATAGTGGCACTCACCACGGAAACCATTACGGCCACAGCAGCCAGCAAAATAAGTAATAAAATCGCTTCAACTGCCTGTGTGACTTGCTGAATGATTTCTTGAATACGCTCAATAATGTGATCAATTTCTAACACCGAAACCGTTGGAAACTGTCTGACAAAATCATTCAAAACTGTTTTATCGCCCGGCGGTAAATAAAAACTACTTAAGTAGGTTGCCGATAAAGGCTTGAGCGGACCATTTTCAGGGAACATGATAAAAAAGTTAGGCTGCATTGAGTCCCATTGCACACTTCGAATACTGGTTACTGTTGCTGAGAACTGCTCGCTACCTGCAGTAAAGCCCAGTTGATCGCCAATCTTAATGCCCAAAGATTCTGCTAATGATTGCTCAATCGATAACTCATCGGTTGCGTCAGCGTCATACCACTCGCCTTCCACAATTTTATTATCTTCCGGATAATTTGATGCCGAGGTTAGGTTTAATTCACGCCGCAGTTCATCATCGTCAGGATTAAGCGCCACGTCTTGTGCTGGCTCACCACGAATTTCTGTCAATCTACCGCGAACCATCGGATATAAAGGGCTGCGTGACAACGCCTCGGTACTTAAGAAATCATCAACGTCTTGCACCATTTCAGGGGCAATATTCACAAGGAAATGATTAGGTGCATCTTCAGGCAATTGCGCCTGCCAATCAGCTAATAATGACGAACGCACTAATATCAGTGTTGCTGCCAACATCATGGTCATGGCAAACACAGCAAGCTGTGACAAAGTCGCTTGCTGATGGCGGTGTAAAGCCACAATAGCACTTCGCCATGCAGAACTGCCTCCAGCCATAGTTCGAATGCTGCGAACAAATACCCAGCCAACCAAGACAATCACCAGCAGTAAGACACCAAGCCCAGTTAACAATGACAAGACCAGTTTTAACTCGCCAGCAAAAAGCCACAGCAAACCAAACACCAGGATGCTTGCTACCAACAGATCTTTGGCTAAAAAGCCTTTATCCATAGCTGGCAAACTTCGTAGCACCTGCATGGTTGATGTCAGACGAAGTCTATCAATTGGAGGTAAGGCAAAAGCTATCAACACAAGAATCGCGGTTAGTAAGGCAGGCCACAAAGAAGCGACATCAATCACAAAGTTGAGTGGTTGCTCCATCAGCTGTGCTGTCATTGAGGCAAGTAACCACGCAAATGGTATGGCGATTAATAATCCCAAGACGGTCGCCGATACGCCCCAAACCAGCAGTCTCACAAAATATAACTGTCGGATAACGCCACTTGTAACACCTAACGCTTTTAATAAAGCCACGGTATCTCGTTGATGAAGTGCATATTCACGACTGGCAACCGCAATAGCAACAACGGCTAATAACACAGCAAGACTGCCACCCAACATCAAGAAGTTTTCTGCTTTATTCAGTGATTCACCAAGGCTCTCACCATCTTTGGCCGTTCGCCAACGATAATCACCACTATCAATAACCGGCTGTGCTTGCGTTTCAAATGCACTGAGCTGAGCTTCATCACCCGCCAATAATAAACGGTGACGCACCCGACTCCCCGGCTGAATAACATTGGTCGCAGCCACATCATCGATATGCATCATTGCCCGTGGTGCAAAGGCTGACAGACTAAACCCACTATCAGGTTCACGTAACAGCAAACCACTAACTTTCAGCGATGACTGACCAATAGTTACCTCATCCCCCACCGAGATTTCCAACAAACGCATTAAGCGGGGATTTAACCAAATCTCGCCAGCTTGTGGCCCTTGTTGCAGCATGGTTCTTGAAGCATCAAAGTTTTCTTGCCACTCAATTTCCCCTCGAAGCGGATACTGACTATCGACCGCTTTTACCGAGGCTAATTGAAATAAATCGCCAACCGATAACATCGTTGAAAACTGACTTATTTCACTGGCTTGCAAACCAGTTTGCTCAGCAAGTTGTCGCCATTGGTCAGCGACAGGTTCCGTACTTCGCGAACTCATTTGCCTATCAGCCGCTAAAAAGCTACTGGCTGATTGCAACAAGGTTTGCTGCAAATGGCTGGCAAATAAATTGATGGTCGCAACGGTGGCAACAGCAATGATCACCGCAGCCAAAATAACTTTAACCTGACGTAAACGAATATCTCGCAAAATCGCGGCTTGTTTGAGCGCTTTTATCATGATGTTTTTACGCGACCGGCATCTATTTGGAATTGTTTGTCACAACGTTCGGCTAACTGGTCATCGTGGGTCACCATAACCAAGGTCGTACCTTGCTGCTGATTGAGCGTCATCAACAAATCCGTGATTTGTGCACCGGTTTGTGTATCAAGATTACCGGTCGGCTCATCCGCAAATAACACACGAGGAGTGACTGCAAAAGCTCTGGCAATTGCCACCCTTTGTTGTTCACCACCTGAAAGCTGTCTTGGTGTGTGTTGTAACCGGTTACCCAAACCAACCTGTTCAAGTAATTCCATTGCTTGCTGTTTGGCGTAATCAATACCGGCCAGCTCAAGCGGCAGCAAGACATTTTCTAAAGCGGTCAGTGACGGTAACAATTGAAATGATTGAAATACAAAACCAACACGGTCAGCACGTAACTTGGCTCGTTCATCTTCGCTCAAAGTATTTATCTGCTCGCCATCCAGATAAATCGCACCGCTGGTGGGCACATCCAATCCAGCCATCAAACCCAGTAATGTCGTTTTACCAGAGCCACTTTTACCGACTATGGCTGCTGATTCTCCGCGTACTATTTGCAGCGAAACATCCTGTAAAATCTGTAAGGGTTCGCCACCCGGTGAGACCACGTGATTGACCGAATGAATATCTATCATGCAGTCATCAGCACTTTTTATTGGTCTATCAATGGTCATTGTTACCTCTTGGAAAAGTATGTTTGGCTATGAGAACCCGATTATTACTACAAAAGTTCATTTCTTTACTGACTTTAACCTATCTATTGTTAGCGCCAGCGGCGTATGCAGACGATAACAAAACAATGCTGGTTTTAGGTGACAGTCTCAGTGCCGCCTATGGCATCGACAATGATGCTGGTTGGGTCAACCTGCTTCGCCAAAAATTGCAGTCTGAAGCGGGAGACTGGCAAGTAGTTAATGCCAGTATCAGCGGTGAAACAACTGATGGCGGTTTACGCCGCCTACCGGCCCTGCTCGATAAACACAATCCCGGAATTGTGGTTATTGCCCTCGGAGGCAATGATGGTTTACGCGGCTTTCAACCTTCGGCTATCAAACAGCGTTTAGCTGACATGATTCAATTAGCCCAAGCGGATGCCCGTGTGCTGTTATTAGGTATCGAAATCCCACCCAATTACGGGGCCGCCTATACCCAAGCTTTTCGTAACATCTATAGCAGTTTGGCTGAACAGTACGATACGGCTTTATTGCCATTTATGTTGGTCGATATCTATGACGATGAAGGCATGATGCAGGCGGATGGTATTCATCCAACCGCAGCGGCTCAACCCAAAATTCTGGATAATATTTGGCCAGCATTGGCCAGTTTATTAGACTGACTGTAACGCTCCACTTGCAAGAAAGCTGTCATCAAGGCGTGGAACCGCATCCAATAATGTTCGCGTGTAATCACTTGTTGGCGTTTGCATAACCGTACGAGTTTCGCCAGTTTCTACAAACTTAGCTTGATGCATGACCAACATTCGATCAGCTAAATAATCGACTACACCCATGTTGTGGGTGATGAACAGCATGCCAATATTTTCTTCATCAACCAATTGACGTAATAACTTCAAAATACCGGCCTGCACTGAAACATCTAAAGCAGAGGTGATTTCATCACAGAGAATAAACTTTGGCTCTAACACCAAAGCACGGGCGATAGCCAAACGTTGACGCTGACCACCAGAAAACTCATGAGGATATCGCCAAAGACTATCTGCTGGCATTTCCACACGCTCTAAAAATTTTGCCGCCCTATCTGTTCGCTCGGCATCATCCTGACCAATACCATGCACTCGCATAGGCTCTACCAACGAGGTATGAATCGGTAACCGTGGGTTTAAACTCGCACCAGGATCTTGAAATACAACTTGCATTTGGCGACGTAGTGGACGAATTTCTTTTGACGTTAGGTGGGTAATGTTTTGCCCATTTAACAAAATCTCGCCATGGGTAACATCTTGGAGTCTAAGGATCGCTCTGCCTAAGGTTGTTTTGCCACAACCAGACTCGCCAACTAGCGCGACAATTTCTCCAGCATTCACAGAGAAAGACACACCATCCACCGCGCGAAAATGATCAACTACACGTCGCATAATGCCTCGACGTACAGGGAAGTGTACGGCGAGATCTTTAACTTCTAATAACGCTTGAGGGTGTTTTTCTGGACGCTTTGGTCTTGGTAATCTCTCAGGTAATGCAGCAATCAAACTTTGCGTATAAGGATGTTGTGGGTTTCGGAGTAAATCGGCAGTTGCCCCTGTTTCAACCAACTCTCCATAACGCATAACCCCCACTTTATCGGCAATTTTCGCAACCACACCAAAATCATGGGTAATGAATAACATGCCCATCCCATAACGCTGTTGCAGCTCTTTCATCAGCTTAAGGATTTCGGCCTGAACGGTTACATCCAAAGCCGTAGTCGGTTCATCTGCAATCAATAACGCTGGCTCACAGATGAGCGCCATGGCGATCATGACACGTTGCCTTTGACCACCAGATAAACGGTGCGGATATTCGCGAATCCGACTTTCAGGCTCTGGGATACGTACTTCAGTTAGCGCTTCAAGCACACATTGTTTACGCTTTTCTGCCGACCAGTCAGGCCGGTGCAACTGCAAAGCTTCATCAAGTTGCTCACCAATTGTCTGAACTGGATTCAGAGAGGTCATTGGCTCTTGAAAGATCATGGCAATTTTACTGCCGCGAATCTGACGCATTTGTTCGTTATCGGCACCTAATACCGATAAACCATCTGGATGCTCATCCGTAAATAAACGAACACTACCCTCAGGGTGGCGAAAGCGCTTTTCCGGCAACAAGCCCATGATGGATAATGCCGTGACAGATTTACCACTACCTGACTCACCTACCAAACAATAGGTTTCGCCGGGCATGATACTTAAGCTGAGCTGCTTAACGACTGACTTCCACTGCCCTTCACCACCGAGATCAGTGCTCAGATTATTGATTTCGAGCAGCTTCATGCCTGACGGCTCCGGTTGGTGTGTGGATCAACCGCATCACGCAAAGCCTCACCTAGTAGGTTATAAGCAAACACTGTCATGAAGATTGCGCCACCAGGAAATACCGCAAGCCACCAATTAAAAGTTGATGACTGCACAGCTTGATTCAACAGTTGGCCCCAAGATGGATCGTCAATTAAACCAAGCCCCAAGAAGCTCAACGTTGCTTCAGCCAAAATCGCAGAAGCCACACCGAAGCTAGTGGCAACCAGTAAGGGTGCTAAACCATTTGGCAACATATGCCTAAACAGAATCGATCGAAGCGGCAAACCACAAGCAACGGCAGCTTGCACAAAATCTTGCTGACGAAGTTTTAAGAACTCGGCGCGAACATAACGGGCGTAACCGGACCATGCGGTAATCCCGATAATCACCATCATCATATAAATAGAGCGTCCGAAAAACGCCACGAAGGATAACAGTAAAAATAAAGTCGGGATGGCTTCAAAAATTTCAACAAGGCGCATCCCAATCATATCGATGATGCCTGAGAAATAGCCCATCAGACCACCAATAATGGTGCCGATTACCAAGGCAATACCGGTTGCTATAAACCCGATACCCAAAGCAATACGTGAAGCATGAATCATCCTTGAGGCCACATCAGCGCCGTTTTCATCAGTACCCAACCAATGCGTCCGCCCCTCGGCTTCAAGTGGTGCCTCAATGCCGGTATCAGCATAGTCTCGCAAATAATCTTTTGCCGAATATGGGATAGGCGCATAAATCACGCTATCTATCTTTCCTTCAGCCTGCATTTCTCGATATTGCTCATAGATAACCAAGTTAGGTGGCGCAACAAACAAATTAGCAATGACCGAACTGATTAAAACCAACCCAAACCAAACCACCAACTTTTGCCATAGCGGCCTAGCCCACTTCAACACCACTAACACTGCTAGAAACGCAGATAACCAAACCCAGTCTTGTACTGACAAATGACGCATCAGCGGACTCGATGACTGTCCATCCACCACCATATAAAGCGGATGGCTACTGGCTAAGAACGGCGAAAATGTGGCGATAAATACCAGAATGCCAATCCAAATAATGCCTAAACGTGCACTATGACGTTTTAGTAACGCCGATAACACCTGTTTTATCCATGGCTTTGTGGGTTGTTGTGCAAGTTTTGCTGATGTTTGCTCAGTCATAACTCACCCTCGGATCGACGATGGCGTAGGCAATATCAGCCAACAAATAACCAATTAAGGTCAGTACACCAGAAATTAACGTGACCGATAGCACTAGCTCTCTATCTCGAGTCTGTACTGCTTCAACCGCGAGCTTACCCATACCATCGATACTAAAAATACTCTCTACAATCACAGAGCCCGCCAACAAACTTGGTAGTAGCGTTGCGGATACGGTAATGAGCGGTAACAATGAGTTTCGAAACACATGTCGCCACAATACCGATTCCTCATCAACACCTTTGGCTCTGGCCGTTCGGGCATAATCGGCAGCTAGGTTCTCTAATAATGAAGAGCGAGTGAGTTTTGCCAAGAAAGCCAAACCACCATATGACAACGCAATGATTGGCAAAACCAAGTGCCAGAAACGGTCAAACAAATAGCCTTTTTGTAATGCAGTGACACCAAAAGCCGCTGCCAAACCAAGGCCTAATGCGAGGCCTAATGTGCCCGCGATAATAAGTCGCATGGGTAAGTTCTGCAGGCCACACAACAAACGCATTAATGCCGCCAACACCAACATTAAAAAGACATGTAGCAAGCTAAACCATTGACCTTGCAGATCGGTCGCCATCATAAAACCTAAAACAGCGCCTAAACCAAGACCTAACCACTGTCGGTGCATTGTCTTGAGGTAACGCACAGCTTGAATCAATAGCAAAGTGATGACGGCAACACAGGCAAACACAATTAATACATCAGTAAAGCTTGAAAATAATGGCAGGAAAGTTTCACTCGCAGTTTCTCGGCGCATTAAGCCACCGGTTGGGAACCATCGCCAATACTGCTCAGAAGCAAAAAAACCAATAAATAAAACGCCCGCCAGCATACTCGGTACCGACCAAAGCGCTAATAGGAAAATATTAGAGCTAACGTCAAAACGCCCGCCTCTATCTCGCGCCGCTTGAACACCAATACCAATCGCCAAAGCATAAATAAGGGGTATCGAAATGAGGTTAAGCAACAAGGTGATGGGAAGTCGCTCAGCCAGCAAGTCAGTTACCGGTCGGCCATAACGAAAACTGGTGCCCAAATCGATGCCCTTCCACAATGAAAAAGCGCCCATAGTGCCATCTGGATTTCGTTCAAAGCCAATTGGGGAAATATTGTTTAACCAACGAGCGTATTGAACCGGTGCTGGCTGATCGAGCCCATAAAGTTTGTTGTAGTACTCTTCTAGCGCTTGACGGCTCTGAGGTTCCAATTCCATACCGTCAACCAAAGATTGGGCACTAATACCGCCTGGTGCCGCAGCCATCACCACAAATACGACCAGTGTGATACCCAGCAAGGTGGGTACCATAAGCAATAGTCGGCGTAATAAGTAATTCAGCATTAAAAACTATCGCTGTGTTTGTAAATCAGCCGGAACATAAATCTCAACAGGCACAGACATTAGGTTTAATCCTAATCCTGTTTTTTCAAGATTTTTAATTCGCTTATCAACAAACGCCATGGTGTTGCGTCGGAACAAGAAGGTGTATGGCTGGTCTTCAACCAAAATACGTTCTGCTTCATGCCACAACTTCATACGTTTTGCTTCATCAACTTCAGCCCGAGCGGCATCAATCACTTTATCCAACTCAGGGTTTTTATAGTTAATGAAGTTATCGCCACCTTCAACGGTTTGGCTTGAATGGAACATTTGGTAAATGTCGATTTCAATACCCGATGTCCAAGCCAAGGTAATGGCATCAAAATTCTTTTGCAGAATATTTTCGACCATAATTGACCATTCAGTCGGCTTGGGTTTCACGACAATACCGGCACGGGCATAAATGTCTCGTAAGAACAGCACCATACGACGGGTATCGTCACTATCTTGGAAGAATGTCAGTTCAAAAGAAAATGGCTCGCCTGCTTCTGACTCCAAGATGCCGTCACCATTACGATCAATAAAGCCAGCTTCTTCAAGTAAAGCCTTAGCTTTTTCAATATCATGCGGCATCGGCATATTTGCAGGATCATGTTGATCAGAACCATCCATAAATGGACTTGCTGCTGGCTGACCATAACCTAAGAAAATCTCATCAAGAACACGGTCAACATCAGTCAATAATGACATTGCTTCACGTACCCGTTTGTCAGCAAAACGTGATGGCTCGCCGCCGCGGGTTTGATTCCAGGCAATAAAGCTATAACCGGCCGTTGGACTCATATATTCGAAATGCTGACTACGCTCCGTGATCGCTTTATCTTCCAACAGCTTTTCATATTCACGAGGCAAAGCATTATAAATATCAATATCACCGTTACGGAATGTCGTTAACCGTGCACTATCATTTTCAATAATTCGCCAAAGCACCCGATCAAATGAGGTTTCAACAGGCCCCCAATAACGAGCATTTCGAATCAACTCGACGGCGCCTTGATCGGGTGTCCAGTTTTCTGGATCGGCTAAACGATATGGACCTGAGCCCATTAACAAACCCCGACTTTCATTAAACTCACGTGGGCTGTCTAAATAACGACGATAAAAATGTTCTGGCAATATTTCCAGTCCACCAGCCAATTGCAGGCTATTGTAATAAGGCTCGCTAAACACAAATTCGACTGTGTAGTCATCTAACGCCGTCACACTGGCAATACGCGATAAATAAGCACGAGCACGCGGTGCAGCAATCGCCTCAGTCATGATAAATTCGAAAGTAAAGGCCACATCTTTGGCCGTTAAAGGTTCACCATCGGAAAAGTTGATGCCGCGTTTTAAGGTAAAGGTAATCGTTAAACCATCTTCAGAAACTTGCCAGTCATTAGCAAGTAAACCGCTCCATTCCAAAGTATCTGGATCGCGGATTAACAATGTTTCTAACACATAGTTTTGAACATCCGAGGAATAGGCATCAGCAGAGACCAAAGGGGTCAGCGTTTTTAAGCCACTGGCAAAAGCCAAACGTAACCAGTCACCTTGGGCAAAATCATCGTTTTCCAAGGCCCGACGTGCGCGATCAAAAGCATCGCCTTTTATCTCAGCACCCAGCTGAGACGCAGAAACGTTACCGGAATTAAACTGGCCGTTACGAAGTGCTTGTTCTAACTCTCTTAATACTGTGCGACTACTACGAATATCTTTGGCTTGTTCGTCCATGACACGACGCATGTCATCCATCCGCGTCCACTGTCTATCTATTTGCACCATCACGAGGATAAGCATAATCACAACTAATGTGATGCCTAACCAGAACCCAAGACGACTTATCCCTGACTGTCCATTTTTCATTGTTATTTTTGCCTTAGTGCCGCTTCTTATTACAAGGTTTATTGTGCAGATTGACTAGTGAATATCAACCCATACCCAAGTTTAATTTTGATTATGGCGTTTGATGTTTTTCACATCCTTCATAAACTTTCGCTTCAACTTCGGTTTCTGGCAAACCATCTGGAAAGGTATAGGCCAAATTAATGGCCAAATCAATCATGCGAATAAACTCATCATTCATAAATTCTGGTCGCAATGTTTGTTGCACTTCTTCTTTGGTTTTACCTGCTTGCTTGTGATGATAATAATCACCAGCTAACGCAGATATGGTTAGACATTGCTGGTTATCCATCTCCGCTTCAGGCGGAGGGGGCTGGGCAATCGCCGCAGTGCTTACCAATAAACCCGCGATAAGCGAGCTAAGAACAATCTTGTGCATATTTGCTCCCAGATATGTCAATTAACACCTTGTCGCGTTGTTACTAGGACTTGGTTGTGAACAAAAATATCCCGCACTTTGTGAAGTTGCTGTGAACTAATTTTATTTGGATGGTAATGGCGTCATGTTGTTAGTAAAGATTCGGACTACCTCACCATTTTTGAGAACAACATGAGTCTCAGGTAAGCCAGTTGGATGAACTAGCCATTTATGAAAAATATCTTCAGTGCCATCACTGCGCGCACGAATGTGTTCACTGATATAACTTGGCTGCCAACCTTGACCGCATAGTGTTTTTACATCTGCGGGAGTCATACCGACTTCTATCGCCGCACTCACACCACAACTCACCGAAGCAACCTCATTACTACCCCCGGCGAACGCAGCACTAGCACTCATTAATAGCGCCATACTGGAAAAAACTCGTAACCTCATTTCAGCTCCCCTCTCTTGTTATTAATATCCGGCTAATATGCGATGCAGAAGTTTGCACGTCAACTTTCAAAAAGAGTACGGTTATAGACAGATTTCTGACAATGCTTGGTATTTATATCTACTCTCATGCTTAGGAGCTGTAATGGTCACTCGTTCAATGCAGGATCCCATTTATATTCCGTACGCAGGCCCGCAATTATTGGCGACATCGTTGCTAAATAAAGGAACGGCTTTCACAGCTGAAGAACGCCAAGCATTTAATCTAAATGGTTTATTACCAGCACGTTATGAATCTATTGAAGATCAGGCTGAACGAGCCTACTTACAATTCCAAAGTTGCGCCGAACCTATCAATAAACATATTTATCTACGTAGCGTACAAGATACCAATGAAACCCTATTTTATTATCTGATTAGCCAACATCTCGAAGAGATGATGCCCATTATTTACACCCCCACTGTGGGTGATGCGTGTGAGCGTTTTTCAGAGATTTATCGCCGTGCCCGTGGCTTATTTATTAGCTATCCAGACCGCGATAATTTGGATGCCATTCTGCATAACGCCACCAAACGACATGTCAAAGTTATCGTCGTCACTGATGGTAGTCGTATTTTAGGCTTAGGAGATCAAGGTGTGGGTGGCATGGGTATTCCCATTGGCAAACTCTCGCTATACACGGTTTGCGGCGGTATCAGTCCCGCTTATACATTACCCATCATGTTAGATGTGGGCACCAACAATCCAACCTTACTTGAAGACCCACAGTACATTGGCTGGAAGCATCCGCGAATTACCGGCGAAGAATATGATGCTTTTATCGAACAGTTCATAGAGGCATTACAAAAACGTTGGCCAGAAGCCCTTTTACAATTTGAAGATTTTGAACAAAGCAAAGCGCTGCCATTGCTAGAGCGTTATCGAGATAAATTGTGCTGTTTTAATGATGATATTCAAGGCACCGCTGCGGTTGCAGTTGGCACTCTTCTGTCAGCCTGTCATCAAAAACAAGAAAAACTATCAGAGCAGATCATCGTCTTTGCTGGTGCAGGCTCTGCTGGCTGTGGTATCGCAGAGCAGATCATCAAACAAATGCAGCTTGAAGGGCTAACCGATAAAGCCGCTCGCGAACGTATATTTATGGTTGATCGCCAAGGCTTACTCACCGAGGGTTTGCCAGACTTGCCAAACTTCCAGCAAAAACTTGCAACCAGTAACAGTCAATTAACGGCGTATAGTCTCAACGTAGGCGCTAATTTAAGAACTGTTGTCGATGGCGTTAAACCAACTGTTTTAATTGGTGTATCAGGAAAGGCAGGACTATTTGATGCCACCTTGATTAAAGCCATGTACAGCCACTGCAAGCAACCAATTATTTTTCCACTGAGCAATCCGTCAAAACAGATCGAGGCGACGCCGGAATCCATTTTACGTTGGACTGAAGGTAACGCACTCGTAGCAACCGGTAGCCCTTTTCTACCCGTTACGCTAAATGATAAGCACCACACCATCGCCCAGTGCAATAACAGCTATATTTTTCCGGGGTTAGGTCTTGCGGTTGTTGCTGCCAATATTTCACGTATTACCGATAGTTTGCTAATGGTGGCGAGTGCAGTCTTAGCTAAAGCTGCTCAACAAGATAATGGAAGAGCCTTATTACCACCATTATCCGAAAGCCGGCAGATTAGTGAGCAAATCGCTTTTGCCGTCGCCCAACAAGCATTTCAAGATGGCTTAGCACCGACACTGAATGATGGTGAATTGAAAGCTGCTATTGATAAGCATTTCTGGCAACCCAGCTACCGTCATTACCAAAGAGTCAGCCTTTAAGCGCTAATCACAAGCGGCTTCTAACATGATCAATTTAAACGGATCGGTTTGGGCATTAATACCATGCGCTTGTAGCCAAGCATCTTGTACTTGGTAAGCTTCAGCTTCTAGCTTTCCCCAGCATTGTTGATTAGCACCCTGCTTCCACTGCAGATAATGGACTAACTCATGAACTAACCAAGACTGATCTTGAAGGTTCGTTTGTCGGAAATCGGCATGCAGAAAAATCGTTCGCTGCTCGTTATAAAAGCCTTTGAGTTGCATGGCTTGGCAATCGGCTAAGGAATCAACACCATAGTTTTGGCAAAGGTTTGCCACTTCGGTGACGGTGATATTGGGTAACACCACCATGTCATCATAGTCGGTGTGTTGATATAACCAGCCAAGTAAAGACAGCAATAATGTTTCCATCTGTAACTCCTTGCTGAGTTAACAAGATGGTTTGATTATGCGCCGTTTGTCATCAAAGCGAAATAATTTGCGAGAGCTTTATAACAATATGATGCCAAACGGTTTTAATAACAGTGCTAATAACCAAATTGCGATAATGGTTATTAATATTGATATGACTATTGCCCCCCAAAAGCCTACACGATGTAACCAAAATGGAAATAGCAAAAACATCGGCAACGTCGGTAAGACATACCAAAAGGTGTAAACCGCATACTGACCGATTTTCTCATTCGGCTGATGCTCAACATAAAGCCAAAACATAGTCAGTAAAGCAATTATCGGTAAGGCAGTAAGCAACGCACCAAATTTCTCACTGCGTTTAACAATTTCTGAGAGTAAGACCACAATCCCCGCTGTAATAATATATTTACTAATCAGCCAAGCCATCCGTCACCTCCGTCAGAAACGAAATTTTATGCGCCGTAACAGGTGGATTTTGCTATGATCCGCAAGTCATTTGCTGACATGCCTGCTTTGTGGGCACAACACGCATTGTGCGTTCCTTCCAATTTAAGCACTTCAGGATTGTTATGCCAGAAATTATTATTGAGAAAAATCTTACTCAGGCCCAAATTCAAGAAAGAGGAATCCCAGGTTGGGAAATTTGGGACTGTCCAGTAACCGAATTCCGTTTGGATTTCGATGAAACTGAAAAAGCCTATATTTTGGAAGGCGAAATTGTCGTCACACCAGATGGCGGTCAACCAGTTACTATCGTGCCAGGTGACTATGCTGAATTCCCAGCGGGTCTGAAAAGCATGTGGAAAGTCACCAAAACACTGAAAAAGCATTACAGCTACGATTAGTATTTTGCGTTAGTCCAAAAACAAAAAAGGCATCCTAGGATGCCTTTTTTATTAGCGATAATTGCTACAGATTAAGCTGTTGCTAAATCGATCGCTTCAGCAGCTAAACGGGTAATTTCATCCCAGTTTTCAGCTTCAACCAAGCTAGCAGCACACATCCACGAGCCACCAACACAAGCAACATTTGGTAGGCTGTAGTAAGACTTAACATTCTTCTGGCTGACACCGCCAGTTGGGCAGAATGTAATTTGTGGAATTGGCGCACCAATTGATTTCAGCATCGGTACACCGCCCGCAGCTTCAGCTGGGAAGAATTTCATAGCAGTAATACCACGCTCTAATAAACGCATTGCTTCGCTTGGGTTAGCAACACCTGGCAGCAATGGCACACCTGTTTTCAGAGCAGCATCAATCAATATATCTGTTGTGCCTGGGCTCACGATAAATTCTGCACCCGCATCGATAGCAGCATTCAATGTTTCAACATTGATAATGGTACCTGCACCAACAACCGCATCAGGCACTTCCGCTTTAATACGACGAATTGACTCTAAAGCCGCATCAGTACGCAAAGTGATTTCTAATACTTTCAGGCCACCTTTAACCAAAGCTTTAGCCAGAGGTACAGCGTGATCTGCATCATTGATAACCATCACCGGTACAATCGGTGAAATTTTCATGATTTCGTGAATGGTTCTGCTCATTTGTTTTTCCTGATTATTCGGTGAAGTTATTCGACGTTAAACATATTGATAGCGCCTTCTTCTGCAGAAGACACACCAGCACGGAAGCTATCAAACAGTTCACGACCTGCACCGTAGTGATGTTCAGTATTTGCCATCATGCAAGACAAGCGTGAGTTAAATTCTTCTTCGTCGACCAATACGTTCATGATGCCTTTTTCGGTATCAAGGTGAATCATGTCGCCATCTTTAATACGTGTCAGTGGGCCGCCATCAGCAGACTCTGGGCACATTTGAATCGCAGAAGGTACCTTACCTGAAGCACCAGACATACGACCATCCGTGACCAAGGCGACTTTAAAGCCACGATCTTGCAGTACGCCTAAAGGTGAGCTCAATTTGTGAAGCTCTGGCATACCGTTTGATTTAGGACCTTGGAAACGCAAAACGACAATAACGTCTTTTTCCATTTCACCACGTTTAAATGCAGCAACCGCATCATCCTGATCATCAAAGACCATAGCTGGTGCTTCGACAACACGATGTTGTGGCTCAACCGCTGAAATCTTAGAAACGCCGCGACCTAAGTTACCTTTAATAACGTGAACACCACCAGATTTAGAGAATGGTTGTGCGATGCTACCAATAACTTCTGGATCTAATGATTTCGCTGGTGCTTCCTGCCACTTCAGTTTGCCATCAATCAGTTTTGGCTCTTGGGTGTATTGACTCAGACCTTTTTCATTACCAACGGTAATAATGTCTTCGTGCAATAAACCTGCTGACAACAGCTCACGAATCAACACGCCCATACCACCTGCGGCCTGGAAGTGATTAACGTCAGCGCTACCGTTTGGATAAACCTTAGTCATTTGTGGAATGATTTGTGACAGACGGTCAAAGTCATCCCAGTTAATGATGATACCGGCTGCGCGAGCAATCGCGACGATGTGCATTGTGTGGTTTGTTGAACCACCCGTAGCTAACAAGCCGATGATGGCGTTCATAATCGCTTTTTCATCAATCATGTGACCAATCGGACGGTAATCATCACCTAAAGCAGTGAATTTCAATACTTGGCGAGCCGCTTCTTTAGTCAGCTCATCACGTAAAGGTGTATTTGGATTGATGAATGTACCACCAGGCAAGTGTAAGCCCATGATCTCAACCATCATCTGATTACTATTCGCCGTACCGTAGAAAGTACATGTACCCGGACTATGGTAAGACTCAGATTCTGCTTTTAGTAATTCGTCACGACCGACTTTACCTTCAGCGTAAAGCTGGCGTATACGCACCTTTTCTTTATTTGGCAGACCGCTAGGCATTGGACCTGCTGGGACAAAAATAGTTGGTAAGTGACCAAAGCTTAATGCACCAATCAGAAGACCAGGAACGATTTTGTCACATACGCCCAGCATCATCGCAGCGTCGAACATGTTGTGGCTGAGACCGACAGCAGTTGACATAGCAATGACGTCACGGCTGAACAAAGACAAATCCATACCTGGCTGACCTTGTGTCACACCATCACACATGGCGGGTACACCACCGGCAACCTGCGCAACACCACCCGCTTCACGAGCAGCTTCTTTAATAATCGGTGGGAAATCTTTGTACGGTTCGTGCGCAGACAACATGTCATTGTACGAAGTAATGATGCCGACATTAGCTTTAATATTACCTGCCAAGTCTGACTTTTCACTGGCAGGGCATGCAGCAAAACCATGCGCCAGATTGCCACAACCCAACGTTAGGCGATGTGGACCTTTACCGGCAGCTTCATCGACACGCGCCAAGTAGGCTGTGCGCGATTTTTTACTGCGCTCGATCACTTCATTGGTGAGCGATTCTAAGACCGGATGAACCATGTTATGTCTCTCTCGTAGCTTGTGTTTTCGTAGTTTTTGGATCCGAGGCCGCTATTGGAACCGCAGCGCTAATCCATCAGAACTGTCGAACCAGACCCAATATTATAGCCTGTGACAGCCAAATTGGCACGATCAACCCTATTTTGACTGGTAAATCTGGGACTAGCAATGGCTTTAAACGACTGGCTAATAAGGACTTGAGCTTTTACCGTCGTTACTGATTGCATCTTGGGCAAATCCCCGAAAATTTACCAACTCGGGTATGATATGCGGCATTTTTGTGAATGGCAAAATCCTTATGCAATCTGAAAAACCGCGCCGCGAAATTAAGAGCTTTGTGCGCCGTGAAGGCCGCTTAACCCCCGGACAACAAAAAGCCTTAGACAATTTATGGCCGCTTTGGGGAATCGATGATGCCGAAACGCCAATAGATCTTAACGCGCTATTTGGCCGCGATAACCCTAAAGTTCTCGAAATTGGTTTTGGCAATGGTGCGTCATTAGCCGAAATGGCTGCTAATCAACCTGATATGGATTTTATTGGTGTTGAAGTTCACCGTCCTGGCGTGGGTCAACTTCTGAAATCGATTGATGATCGTAAGTTAACAAATGTACGGGTCGCCTGTACTGATGCAGTAGCCATGCTAAAAAACCGAATTGCAGATAGCGCACTGCATCGTGTGCAACTGTATTTCCCTGATCCTTGGCATAAAAAACGTCACCATAAACGCCGCATTATTCAACCGGCTTTTGTAGATGTGTTAGCAGCAAAAATTGCTGTTGGTGGCAACTTACATATGGCGACAGATTGGCAAGATTACGCTGAACAAATGTTGCAGGATTTATCAGCCAGTGAAGACTTCACCAACCTCGGAACGTTTGATGGTTATATTGAAAGACCTGACTACCGACCGCTGACAAAATTCGAGCAGCGTGGTCACCGATTAGGTCATGGTGTTTGGGATTTACTGTTCGAGCGTCATAAATAAAACTTGCTTTGATGTGGCGCTTGCATTAGCGTAATACGAGTTTAATGTGTTTCGAGGTTTATGCGCCATGTCATTGTCCAGATTGAGTTTATTGATACTGCTAGGAGCAGGTTCTTCCTCAGCATATGCTGCTGGATATGCCATTCTCGAACAAAGTATTACCGGTTTAGGCCGTGCATTTTCAGGTAGTGCCGCGGTTGCAGACGATGCCAGTACTATCTTTTTTAATCCGGCAGGCCTAACCCAATTAGATAGATCAGAAGTGATTTTTGGCGCCAATTTCATTGCGCCATACGCCAAGTTTGATAAAGATAGTGCAACATTACCCAGTGGTTTAGGTGATATCACTGGTGGTGATAACGGTAATGCCACGGAAAGCGCGATCGTACCTAATTTCTATTACGCACATCCTGTTAATGACAGACTGGTTTTGGGGATTGGTGTTGGCGCACCGTTTGGTCTAGTTACCGATTACAGCGATGACTGGGTAGGTCGTTACCATGCACGTCGCTCAGATTTAAAAACCATCAATATCAACCCGTCTTTTGGTTTTAAAGCCACAGATAAATTATCTGTCGGCGCGGGTATTAATCTGCAATATGCTGATATTGAATTATCACAAGCAGTGGACTTTGGGACTGCATGTCTGCGTGCAGCTGTTGGTCCATGCGCTCAACCACAAAACTTTGATGGTCAGGCAAAAGTTACCGCAGATGACTGGAGCTGGGGTTATAACCTTGGCGTAACGTATCAGTTCACTGAGGCAACCCGCGCGGGCTTAAGTTACCGCTCAAAAATCACCCATGATCTAGAAGGTAAAGGTGAGTTCCGAATTCCTAATGACCCAACAGTACAGGCTGTTGCTAATGGTGGAGGCTTCCAAAATGGTAAAGCCGAAGGCCGTGTAACGTTACCTGAGTCAGTCTCCTTGGCACTCCATCATCAAATTAACAGCCAATGGGTGGTAATGGCGGATGCAACATGGACACGTTGGAGCCGTTTTGAAGAGTTACGTATCGAGTCTGATGTAGAGAGACTTAACTCACAAAAAGACCAAGACTGGGAAAACACCATGCGTTATGGTCTGGGTGTTGAATACACACCAAATGACCGCTGGTCTTGGCGTGCAGGCATTGCCTATGACGAAACGCCTGTACCCAGCGCCCAACGTCGCACCCCACGTATTGCCGACAATGATCGTAAATGGGTTGCTTTTGGTGCCAGCTATGCCTACAGCGACAACCTGATGATTGATGCCGCCTATGCACATTTGTTTATGTCAGATAGTAAAGTCGATGAAGTAAACGAACAAGGCTACCGCTTACAAGGTGAGTTCCGTACGCATGTAGATATTGTCGGTGTTCAAGTACGTTGGTTGTTTGATTAACACCTGTTATGCAACAAAAAACCGATTACATCAGTCCGGAAGTCGCTGTCAGCCTACCCGGCTTATTTTTTGAACGTGTTCGCCGCTCGCCCAACGATCCCGCCTATCGCTTTTTTGATGCCAATGAAAATAGTTGGCAATACTTAACATGGCGGCAAGCCGCTTTTGAAATGGCTCGCTGGCAGCAAGCTCTGCTAGCAGAAAACCTTCAAGCCGGAGACCGGGTTGCTTTAAACCTCCGAAATTGTAAAGAGTGGGTTTATTTTGATTTAGCAGCCCAAAGTTTGGGGTTGATTGTCGTTCCATTGTACCCAGATGACCGGCCAGATAACATGGCATTTATTCTGGAAGATGCAGACGTGAAGCTGGTCTTACTGCAATCCAACCGGCAATGGCATTTACTCAAATCTGCACTTAGTGAACAACATGCTTTGCAAAAAGTTATTTTGCAAAATCCTAGCCATTTTGAGCACGGCGAGATCGCGACTGTTAGCAGTGAAGAATTTATTCGTCAGCCTGTCCGTCCCTTAATTGAGCAGACTTTAGATAGTCATAAATTAGCTTCTATTATTTATACCTCTGGAACAACAGGTCGTCCCAAAGGCGTGATGCTCAGTCATCAAAACATGCTGTCCGTGGCTTTTGGTGCATTGCAGTTTATGGATATATATCCATCAGATCTGTTTTTATCATTCTTGCCGTTATCTCATTCATTAGAACGAACGGCGGGTTACTACTTACCAATCATGACCGGTTCAAGCGTGGCCTATGCGCGTAGCATTCCCCTCTTAGCTGAAGACTTAAAGCAAGTACAACCAACTATATTGATTGCCGTTCCCCGAATTTTTGAGCGTATTCATGATCGTCTGCAACAAAAACTTCGCCAGCAATCCTTTATGAGACGTCAAATCTTTAATTTAGCTGTTCGAGTTGGTTGGCAACGATTTCACTGGCAACAAGGCCATCGACGTTGGTCTCTGAGCCAATTATTATGGCCAGTACTCAACAAATTGGTAGTAGGCACATTTAAGCAACGCATGGGTGGCCGTCTTAGATTAGCTGTTACAGGAGGCGCCCCTCTTCCAGAGTATGCAGCCAAACTATTTATTGGTTTGCAATTAAATCTGGTTCAAGGTTACGGCCTCACCGAAACAAGTCCTGTTATTAGTGTGAACCCGCCCGATAACAATAAGCCAGCAAGTGTCGGCCTGCCGATTAAAGGCGTTCAGGTCAAAATAGGCGAACAGCAAGAGCTCTTGGCAAAAGGTCCGGGCAATATGCTTGGTTACTGGAATAATCATAAAGCCACGGCACAAACGATCGATCCACAAGGTTGGTTACACACTGGCGATCAGGCAGAGATTTCAGAAAGCGGGCATATCTATATTACTGGTCGTATCAAAGATATTCTGGTGCTTAGTAACGGTGAAAAAGTACCACCTGCTGATATGGAGTCAGCAATCGTTAGTAATACACTGTTCGAGCAAGCGTTAGTTGTCGGCGAAGGCCAATCATATCTTGCAGCTGTAATTGTATTTGATGGTGAACAATGGCCCGAATTAGCCCAGTCTCTAGGGTTAGATCCAATGCAAAATAGTAGCCTCGAAGATAAAAAGCTACACCAGTATGTCATCAAGTTGATTCGGGAAGCACTGGCTGCTTTTCCTGCTTATGCCCGTATTCGTCGGGTCTGTTTGAGTTTACAGCCTTGGACAATTGAAAATGGCTTACTGACGCCAACATTAAAAGTGAAACGTGCTGAGGTAATGACAAGATATCAGCGAGAAATTGCTGCGTTATTTGATGGCAAAGACTAAGCTGAAGCTGCTAAACCTTCAGACATTAATTCTGGAATTTGCCTCATCACTGCTTCAACGGTATGAAATGAACCAAAAATCAAAACACGATCACCTGCTTTTGCTTGTTGCATAGCTAAGTGATAAGCCTGTTCTACGGTATCTTGCTGACTAAATTGCGCAGTTGTTACTGCTGCAGTTAAGCCGTTTGCGAGGTCTTTGGCAGTTTGCCCCCTCTCTCCAGTTAGACCACCCAAATACCAATGATCGATAGCCGTCTGTAAGGCTGTAAAAACGGCTGCACTGTCTTTGTCACGTAACATTGCAATCACTGCCAATGTCTTTCCATGACATGGTGCTTCAAGCAAAAGTCGTTCAAGGTTTTCAGCGCCCTGCTGATTATGGGTCACATCAAAAATACGTTGAATTGGCCCATCTAAAACTTGGAAACGACCAGACAGTCTTACCGTTGTTAAACCTTTTCGAACGGCTGCTTCGTTAATATTTACCAAGCCTTCTTGAGCAAGTAATTGTGCAGCCATAATTACAGCCGCACTATTTTGCAATTGGTATTCACCATTGAGTGCAGGCCTAGGCAATTGTTGAAAAGCTTCTATATCTTTTTGTTGCCATGACCAAGAGTCACTAGTTTGATGATATAGATAGTCACGGCCAGCAATATATGTCGGCGCCGCTAAGGTATTTGCGATATCTAAAACACTTTGTGGCGGTGACACCTCACTACAAACAACAGGTCTTCCTGCTCGCAAAATACCGGCTTTTTCTGCACCGATTTTTTCTCGATTATCACCAAGCCAATGCATGTGATCTAGGCCAATTGGGGTAATGATGGCCACATCAGCATCAAATAAATTGACAGCATCGAGGCGTCCACCCATACCAACTTCTAATATAGCGACGTCAACTTTTTGATCAATAAAGATCAGAGCAGCAGCTAAGGTTGCAAATTCAAAATAGGTTAATGAGATCTCGCCACGAGTTGCATCAATTTGTGCGAAAGCCTGACAAATTTGTGCGTCGGTACTTGGCTCGCCATTTACCGCCATACGCTCGTTATAACGCAGTAAGTGTGGCGAGGTGTAACTACCGGTTTTATAACCAGCAGCACGCAAAATCGCTGTCATTAAAGCCACGGATGAACCTTTACCATTGGTACCCGCAACGGTCACAACTTTAAATGGTAAGGGCTTACCTGTAGACAAGCGCTCCCAAACTGCAGCAATACGCGTCAGTCCGGGATCGATTTCAGTAAAGTGAAGTTTTTCTTGCCAGGCCAGCCATTCAGGCAAGCTGTTAAATCGCATACAAGTGCGGCTTAGGCGACAGTGCGCTGTTGCATCATGCTCAGCAAGTTGTGCAGACGATCACGCATATCACGTCGATTGATAATTAAATCAACCGCCCCGTGCTCCAACAAAAACTCACTGCGTTGGAAACCTTCTGGAAGCTTCTCACGAACAGTTTGTTCAATAACGCGAGGACCAGCAAAACCAATTAAAGCTTTTGGCTCAGCGACATTAATATCACCCAACATTGCCAAACTGGCAGAGACGCCGCCCATTGTCGGGTCAGTCATTACCGATACAAATGGTACTTTGGCGTTAGCTAATTGCGTTAAAACAGCACTCGTTTTAGCCATTTGCATAAGAGAGAACAACCCCTCTTGCATACGCGCACCACCACTTGCTGAGAAACAAACTAGTGGGATTTTCTTGTCTAATGCAACTTGGGCTGCACGAACAAATTTTTCACCAACAACAGAACCCATTGAGCCGCCCATGAAGCTAAAGTCAAAGGCAACAGCAACAATAGGTAAGCTTTTTAATTTACCTTGCATGGCTAACAATGCATCGTTTTCACCGGTAGATTTTTGCGCTTGAACAATACGGTCTTTATAACGCTTGCTGTCTTTAAATCGCAACGTATCAATTGGCTTAACCTCAGTACCAATTTCTTGGCGACCGTCTTCATCAAGAAAGCTTTGCAGTCGCACTCTGGCATTAATACGTTGATGGTGATCACATTTAGGACAAACCATCAAATTACGTTCTAATTCAGCACGATATAAAACGTTGTCACATTCAGGACATTTGCACCAAACCCCTTCTGGAACAGAGCGACTACGACCTGTGGTACGGATTTTTGAAGGGATTAATTTTTCAAACCAACTCATTGTTATTTCCTCAAATCTCAGGCGTTCGCCATATCACGGGCATTAATTGCGTGGCGCATCTCAGCCAACATACTAGCAACAGCCGCAGGAATCTCCTGTGGTCTGTTTGCATGTTCTTCTACACAACGAATCAGCGCACTACCCACAACAACTGCATCAGCAACGGTCGAAACGGCAGCAGCAGACTTACCATCACGAATACCAAAACCAACGCCTAAAGGCAGATCAGTTAGGCTGCGCAATTGGTCCAGCTTAGCCGATACTTCATCTACATCAACAGCTGCTGTACCCGTCACACCTTTAATTGATACGTAGTAAATAAAACCTTTGGCAACATCAGCAATCATTTTCATGCGTGCTGGTGATGTTGTTGGCGCAACTAAGAAGATTGTATCAATTTCGTGCTCATCCAAAATAGCCCGAAACGCTTCTGATTCTTCAGGTGGCATATCGACAGTTAACACACCATCAACACCCGCTTTTTGTGCTTTTTCAGCAAAAGTTTTATAGCCAATTGCTTCTAATGGATTGGCATATCCCATCAAAACAACAGGTGTTGTCGTGTTCTTATCACGAAATTGACTGACCATTTCCAACACATGATTGAGCGAAACGTCATTTTGCAAAGCCCGCTCGCAGGCTTTTTGAATAACCGGACCATCAGACGCAGGATCTGAGAAAGGCACGCCTAATTCAATCACATCAGCACCAGCTTCAACCAATGCATGCATTAAAGGCACGGTTACCCAAGGCTCAGGATCGCCAGCTGTGATATAGGGAATTAACGCCGTTTGACCATCAGCTCGCAAGCCTTGAAAACACTGACTAATTCGACTCATTTAATACCTCAAAAACTCAGACCGGCCATTGCCGCGACGGTATGCATATCCTTATCCCCACGACCTGACACATTGATCAGGATGCTTTGATCTTTGCTCATGGTTGGGGCGAGTTTGCTAGCGTAGGCAAGGGCATGACTTGTTTCTAATGCCGGAATAATGCCTTCAGAACGCGTTAAATCATGGAAAGCAGCTAATGCTTCGTCATCGGTAATAGCAACATAATTTGCACGACCAATGTCTTTTAACCATGCATGCTCAGGGCCAACACCAGGATAATCCAAACCAGCTGAAATAGAGTGTGTTTCAATAATTTCACCCGCAGCATCTTGCATCAAATAGGTACGGTTGCCATGCAAAATACCTGGCGTACCAGCACATAATGGCGCTGAGTGTTGTCCGGTCGCAAGTCCGTGACCTGCCCCTTCTACACCATACATGGCAACAGATTCATCTTCGATAAAGGGATGGAACAAACCAATCGCATTCGAGCCACCGCCAATACAGGCAACTAATGCATCAGGTAATTTACCTGTGCGTTCCAGCATTTGTGCTCTGGCTTCACGACCGATAATCGATTGAAAATCACGTACCATCGCTGGATATGGATGCGGTCCAGCTACTGTACCAATGATATAGAACGTGTTATCAACGTTAGTTACCCAATCACGTAAAGCTTCGTTTAATGCATCTTTGAGGGTTTTAGACCCTGAAGTAACCGGTACAACTGTCGCACCCAGTAACTTCATCCGATAAACGTTTTGTGCTTGACGCTCAACGTCTTCAGCGCCCATATAAACAACACACTCAAGGCCAAGACGCGCCGCTACCGTTGCACTGGCAACACCATGTTGACCTGCACCCGTTTCAGCAATAATGCGTGTTTTGCCCATACGTTTAGCCAATAAAGCTTGGCCAATGGTGTTATTTACCTTGTGTGCACCAGTATGGTTAAGATCTTCACGCTTAAGATAGATTTGCGCGCCACCTAATTTCTTAGTCCAGTTTTCAGCAAGATAGATTGGCGAAGGACGACCAACAAAGTCAGCCAAGTCTTTATCCATTTCAACCAAGAAATCAGGATCATTACGATATTGCTGATAAGCTTCCTGCAACTCCGTAATAGCCCCCATCAGTGTCTCACCGACAAAGCGGCCACCGTATGGTCCAAAATGCCCACGGGCATCTGGATAGTGCTGGTAATAATCTTTGCTCAGATTTTCAGGCATTAGCTACCTCTTGCATAAACGCGCGTATTTTTTCTTCATTTTTTATTCCCTTTGCCGACTCGACGCCACCACTGACATCGACCCCGTAAGGGCGTATTTGCTTAATAGCGGATGCCACATTGGCATCTGACAAGCCACCCGCCAAAATAACTGGCTTATCAACTGGTGTCACCATAGACCAGTCGAATGTTTCCCCTGTTCCACCCGGCACACCAGCCTTAAATGTATCTAATAACAATGCCGTTGCCTGTTGATAGTCGGCTGCTGCATTGGTTAAATCATCTGCCGTTTGCATACGGACAGCTTTCATATATGGATGATTAAACTGCTGGCAAAAAGCCGGTGTCTCATCACCATGGAATTGTAACAATGACAGCGGAACATCTTTAATTGTTGCCTCAATTTGCTCAACACTCGCATTGACAAACAAGCCCACCAAGCTAACAAAAGGTGGTAAGCCGCGACAAATTTCGGCTGCCTGCGCAATAGTGACAGCTCTTGGGCTCTCTGCATAAAAGACAAAGCCCAAGGCATCAGCACCCATTTTTATCGCAAATTCAGCATCTTGCCGACGTGTTATGCCACAAATTTTGACACGAGTTCTCATCGTGAGTCATTAAACTCCAAATATTGACCCACTACTTTACCAGAGCACTGGTAAAGCTGACACTGTTGGCAATGCGTACTCGTCAGGATAAATCACATCGCTAAGGTATAAGCCCTCAGGCGGTGCAGTTACGCCTGCTTTATCACGGTTTTTACTGGCTATTACAGCATCAACCCAATCAACAGGCTGTTTTCCCTCGCCAACAGCAGTAAGCACCCCCATGATATTACGTACCATGTGATGTAAAAATGAACGCGCCACAACATCAACAGCAATACAATCACCTCGCCGAGTAACCGTAATAGCATCCAAGGTTTTTATTGGGCTTTTAGCTTGGCACTCTTTTGCACGAAGCGCCGAGAAGTCATGCTGACCTAACAACCGGTTGGCTGCTAGTTGCATTTGTTCGATATCAAGTGGCTTATAAAACCACCACATTCGTTTATGTTGGGTTGCACTGCGGCTAAGACGATTTAATACCATATAACGGTATTGTCGACGCTGAGCTGAAAACCGAGAATGGAACTCGTCATTGACTTGTTTTACCCAGTTGACAACAACATCATTGGGCAAATTTGCGTTAACGCCTAATAACCAGCTGCGATCATTTCTCACTGCATCGGTATCAAAGTGAATAACTTGATTTAGCGCATGAACACCAGCATCAGTCCGACCTGCAGCGTGAATCGTTGTGTCACAATTTGCGACTTGCGAAATGGCTGCTTCTAGTGTGCCTTGAACAGTGCGTTGGTTCGGTTGCGCTTGCCAGCCGTTAAATAATGTCCCGTCGTATTCGACGCCCAAGGCAATCCGCATCAGTGAACCGTTAGTTTAGCGTCGCGAGCAATGTCCGTGCTCGTTCTTTTTGCTCTTCACTGCCTTCATTAAGCACTTCTTGCAAAATACCACGGGCACCATCAGGATCACCCATATCTACATAGGCTGCAGCTAAATCTAGCTTCGTTTCAGCTTCATCGATTTCATCAAAGCCGCTTAAGTCAAAATCTAAGTCATCTTGAACATCACTTAAGTCTAGCTCTTGAATATCGGCTTGCTGTGGTTCAGCGATGTCATCAACGGCATCAGAGTCATCATCCAAATCTAGTGAAATGGGCATAACATCTTCACGTAAAGTTGGTTGTTTAGGCTCTTCTTCCCACGACACATCGTTAGTGTCAGTGTCATCAATATCAAGCGAAATTGGCGTGATATCGTCACTATCCACTGTTTCACTTACATAGGTATCACGTACTTGTAAGCGATCATCGAAGTTATCTTCTTCAAGTTCTTCAACAGTAGGTGTTATCGATTCAGGCTCATTATCATCTGTGCTGACATCAGCTTGAAATTGCGACAAGTCAAAGTCGATAGCACCATCGTCATCAACTTTTGGCTCAGCAATCTCTTCTTGCGTTGTCTCGTCGACATCATCAAGGTTTAGATTGATTTCTGTCGTTTCATCCAATTCAGGGATGTCATCTTCAATAACATCATCAACGTTATCATCTGAGTCTGATTGGAATCGTGCATCATAGGGCATTAATGCTAAGCCCCAAGTACGAACATCATCCCACTGCGCATCATCTTCGTTGATGTCACTGTCAACAAGCACTTGTTCAAAATCAGCTGATTTATTTTGTTTGAATAAAACAAATAACAATTTAGTCGCAACAGACTTATCATCAGGCGCCATCTGACGTGCTTGTTCTAGTGCCGTTCTTGCTTGTACATAATCAGCATAACCAACAAACATATCTGCTTGTTCGACGAGTTCATCAACGGTCTTAGTGGCTTCGACAGGTTCAGCGTTAGCAGCCATCACAGCAACAGTCGCATCGTTATCTTCAAGAACGTCAGCTTCGGTTATTACTTGTGTAGTTGGATTTTCTTCTTCGACCTCAGCAACGGCCTCATCCCAGGTTTCTTCTTGGCGACGGTTTCTAATGACTAACCAAACCAGCAGTAAAACTAAAAGGCCACCCAACAGAATTTCAAGAATGTAATTACCAATAAATGTTTTGGCATTGTCTAAATAACTTGCCGCTGCAGGTTTATTAGGGTCGTTTACAACAGGGCTTGCAACTTCTGATTGCGTTTCAGCAACGTCCGTTGTCGTATCAACATCCGAATTTTCGCTGGTATCAGCTGTTTCAGCATTAAGCGCCGCTAATGGTTGTTGTGCGGCATCCGAACCTGTCACTGACTCCTCTTCAAGCATTGCTTGAAGTCTAGCCATATCTTCATCTTTCAAAGATAACAGGCGACGCATGGTTTCCATTTGGGCTTCCATGGCGTCCATACGTTCTTTGAAATCAATATTTTCCTGTGTTTGTGCTTCGATTGTTTCTTGAGCCAAAGTGAGCTGCTCATTCAATCGACGTACTTCTGGGTCACCAAGCTGATCAGGGTCAGCTTCTGACTCACCATCTTCAGCGGCAGCTACTAACTTCAATCGTGAACCATCATCAACTGGCTGTTGGTCCGTCGCTTCTGTCTCTGAGGCTGATTCAATTGCTGCCTGTTCTGTAACAGCTGGCGCTTCATTGGCAGGAGTTGGTGCAACTGGCGCTACAACTTGCTGTGAGCGGTTTCGCCATTGTGTTGACTGCGTCTGAACGGCTGCTGTAGCTTCTGCAGCGGATAACTGACGAATCGTTGCAGCATCAGGAATTTGCAGCGTTACGTTGGCTTTAAGACTATTGATATTGTTTGACTGAAAAGCATCTGGGTTAGCATTCAATAATGCCATCATCATTTGCTGAGCCGTAATATCTGCAGCAGGCTTGGTGTTTTGGGCAATTTGCCACAACGTATCACCACGACGTACTTGATAACTATTTACGGTTGCACTTGGGCGACTTGTTGGTACAGAACTCGTTGTCGGTCTGCTTGGTGCCACTTGGGTGCTGGTAGTCGAGCGTTGGTAAACTTCTGATGGCGGATCGAGTAATACCGTGTATTCACGTAACATACGACCCTCTCCTGCCGAAGCAGTCACTAGAAAGTCGAGGAATGGTTCTTTAATCGGAACTTGGGAGGTAATTTTGATACGTGCATTGGCACCATTTTCAATTACTTCGAAACGCAGCTGGGTCAGTAAAAGACTTCTATCGATACCGGCTCGGTCAAAATCTGCCGTTGACGCTAATCTAACATCTAGATTGCCTTGTTCAGTTGCCCTTAGTGACGTAACGGGTATTTCAGCATTAAAGGGCTGGTTAAGGGCTGATTTCACCGAAATCTGCCCCAGACCAAATGCCCAAGAAGTGACTGGATTAAGCAGCCCTAAAGCAGCTACAACTGACAAACTGACAATGCGTTTTTGCGTCATTTATTCCGTCCTTCCATGCACGCCAAGAGACTGGCTACAGATATTTTTCTACCAGAACTTCAGCAATCTGCACACTATTTAATGCCGCGCCTTTACGAACATTATCCGCAACCACCCATAAATTCAAACCATTAGGGTGTGAAATATCTTCACGAATACGACCGATATACACTGGATCTTGACCAGATGCTTCGGTGACTGCGGTCGGATAACCACCGTCTTTACGATCATCTAATAACACCACACCAGGGGCTTTTTCATAAAGCGCCATCGCTTGTTCTGCAGTAATTTTGTCGCGAGTCTCGATATGAACAGATTCTGAGTGACCAAAGAAAACTGGAACACGTACAGCGGTTGGGTTCACCTGAATGCTGTCATCACCCATGATTTTTTTGGTTTCCCAAACCATCTTCATTTCTTCTTTGGTGTAACCGTTATCCATGAACACATCGATTTGTGGCAACACATTAAAAGCGATTTGTTTTGGGTAAACTTCTGCTTCTACAGAACGACCATTCAACAGTGCAGCAGTTTGCTTAGCCAGTTCATCCATCGCTGGTTTACCACTGCCCGATACTGCTTGGTAAGTACACACATTGACACGTTTAATACCAACCGCATCATAGATTGGTTTTAAGGCAACCAACATCTGGATCGTTGAACAGTTTGGGTTGGCAATAATGCCACGTTGCTTGTAGCCGGCAATCGCATCAGGATTTACTTCTGGCACCACTAATGGCACATCGTCGTCATAACGGAACTGTGAAGTGTTATCTATAACCACACAACCTGCCGCAGCGGCTTTCGGTGCATAAATTTCAGAAACACTTGCGCCTGGTGAAAACAGACCAACTTGGACTTTAGAAAAGTCAAACTCAGCCAAATCTTCAACGATCAGTGATTTATTGCCAAACTGGACTGTACTACCAGCAGAACGTTCACTGGCAAGTGCATAGACTTTGCCAACCGGGAATTTACGCTGGTGCAAAATTTCCAGCATGGCTTCACCGACTGCGCCAGTGGCGCCAACTACTGCTACATCTACTTGTTTAGTCACAATTCACCTTTGTTTATTACAGCGCTGCCACAACGGCATCGCCCATTTCAGCGGTCGAAACTTTTGTCATGCCCGCTGAGAAAATATCTGCAGTTCTCAGCCCCTTATCCAGAACCACGCTGACTGCTTGTTCGACTCTGTCAGCCATGGTTGGCTGATTCAGGGTATAACGCAGCATCATAGCAGCTGACAAAATCGTTGCCAGTGGATTCGCGATATTTTGTCCAGCTATATCCGGTGCACTACCGTGGATTGGCTCGTACATACCTTTTCGGTTTGCATCTAATGAAGCCGATGGCAACATACCAATAGAACCCGTCAGCATTGATGCGCAATCAGACAAAATGTCACCAAACATATTGGTCGTGACCATGACATCAAATTGTTTTGGCGCACGTACCAATTGCATTGCCGCGTTATCGACATACATGTGGCTCAATTCGACATCTGGATAATCTTTGCTGATGCGTTCCATCGTATTCCGCCAAAGCTCAGTTGATTCCAGCACGTTAGCTTTATCTACTGAACAAACACGTTTGTTACGTTGTTGCGCTGTTTCAAATGCCACACAGGCAATACGCTCAATTTCACTCTCACTGTAAACCAGCGTGTTAAAACCTTGTTTTTCGCCATTTT
The DNA here is from genome assembly GCF_026319325.1 of Methylophaga sp. OBS3. Taxonomy (GTDB): domain Bacteria; phylum Pseudomonadota; class Gammaproteobacteria; order Nitrosococcales; family Methylophagaceae; genus Methylophaga. The sequence continues at coordinate 292,700 of NZ_JAPDMU010000001.1, read as the reverse complement.
CTAATGTGCGAATACCACGTGGTTGACCGAAATAAATACCGCCAGTCAGCTCACGTACGATCATCAAATCTAAACCAGCAACGACATCCGCTTTCAGTGTCGATGCTTCAGCCAATTGTGGGTAAAGTAACGCCGGGCGTAGATTGGCAAACAAGCCTAATTCTGAGCGAATACCCAACAAACCTTTTTCTGGACGAACACTGATATCTAGTGACTCCCATTTATAGCCACCAACAGCGCCTAATAAAATCGCATCAGATTCTTTGGCCAATGTCAGAGTTTCAGCAGGTAATGGCGTACCAGTTGCATCATACGCCGCACCACCGATAAGACCTTCTTCCAGCGTGATATCTAAACCATCTTTTTGTAGGGCGTTAAGAACCTTTACAGCTTCAGCAACGATCTCAGGACCAATACCGTCACCGGCTAATACAGCAATTTTTTGTGTCATTTTTGTATCTTTTAAAATTTAAAATTAGGTAAATAGCCAAGGTGCTTCATCCTGACGGCGAGCTTCGTAGGCTTTGATAGCATCAGTGTGTTGTAAAGTCAGGCCGATATCATCAAGGCCTTCCAACAAACAATGCTTTTTAAAACTATCAATGCTAAAGGCGATTTTATCGCCATTTGCTAACTGAATTTCTTGTGATGGCAAATCAACAGTCAATTGATAACCAGGATTGGCTTCAACTGCTGCAAACAACGCATCTACGGTGGCTTCATCCAATGGTATCGCCAAAATGCCATTTTTACTGGTGTTGCTGAAAAAGATGTCAGCAAAACTTGGTGCAATGATCACTTTGATACCGAAATCGGCCAGCGCCCAAACAGCGTGTTCACGGCTTGAGCCACAGCCAAAGTTTTCACGAGCCAGCAAAATCGTGCCGCCTGCATAGCGAAGCTGATTCAATACAAATTCAGGATTTTTTGGGCGATTCGCACAATCTTGACCAGGTTCACCATGGTCTAGATAACGCCATTCATCAAACAAATTAGGGCCGAAACCACTACGTTTGATCGACTTTAAAAACTGTTTTGGAATAATCGCGTCAGTATCGACATTGGGTCTATCTAAAGGGATGACGACACCCGTTTCTACAGAAATTTTTTGCATTTTATCCTCAAGCTTTTGCCTTACAGCTATTGCTGTATCGTGTGAACTTCACTCTCAATCGAATCATACTGTCTGCGTAACTCATCAATAGATTGGGTTACACCACTATCGATTGGCGATTTCAGTACAATAATTTCAACACGACGGTTTTGCGCACGGTTAGCGGCACTATCGTTAGGCAACAAAGGCCGCGTATCGGCATAGCCTTCCAACATAAAACGCTCGGCAGGGATTTGGTTATATTTCAATAACTCATGAACAACCGAGGTTGCTCGCGAAGTCGAAAGCTCCCAGTTAGAACGATAACGTGCCGTGCTGATCGGTATATTATCGGTGTGACCGGCAACTGCGATCAAGCCATCCGTTTCAATGAGCACATCATGAATCGTCTTTAAGATAGGTACAAAGTTAGGGTTTAACGTTGCGTCACCTGAGGGAAACGAACCCTTTTCACGGATTCGAATAACGATTCGATTGTGCTCACTTTCAACTTCAATAAGCCCATCTTCAATCTCAGTTTTTAGTGCTTTTTTGAATTCTTCCGCTTCTTCTGCGGTTTGTCTGGCGATTTCTTCAACAGCCGCCTCCGCATCCATAGTCACTTTTAACACCTCACGCGGATCTTCAATTGTCTCTTGCTGAACCACATTCAGAGGCGTTGGTCTCGGTTCTCCAGGACTAAATTCTTGCGCAATAATACTCGTGCCAAGCGGTATTTCATTAGCAACGATATCGCGCTGGACACCAAAAGCCTTTTCCATTGATTTAACGACTTCTTTGAACTTTAATGCATCAATTTCTGAAAATGACAACAACAAGACAAAGAAACACATTAGCAGTGACATCAGATCAGCAAACGTTGCCAAATAGGCTGGTAAACCTTTTTTGGCTTGTTGCGCTACGCGATTTGTTTCGACATCCATCGCGAGCTAACCTTAAGCTGTTCCAGCGGGTTCAGCGTCACTTTCGCGCATTGAAGCTGGCAAATAATTTTTAAGAAGCTCTTCAAGTACTTTAGGGTTTTGACCTTCTTGAATTCCCATCACACTCTCGACAATGATGTTTTTATTCATCATCTCTTCATTACTTCTTAGTGAGAGTTTATCCGCGATAGGCAATGCAAACATATTGGCGATCATTGCACCATAAAGCGTGGTAAGTAAGGCCACAGCCATGGCCGGACCAATTGCTTTTGGGTCTGACATATTCGATAACATTTGCACCAGACCGACTAAGGTACCAATCATGCCCATCGCCGGTGCAGCATCACCGATTTGTTGGAAGATCTGTTGACCAATTCGATGACGGTTAATGGTTTCGTTCATTTCTGTCACCAACGCTTTTCGGACAACCGCTGGTTCATGTCCATCAACCAACATTCTGATGCCTAAAGATAATGCAGGAATGGAGACTTCTTGGCGTTCCAATGCCAACAAACCTTCTTTACGAGCGACACCAGCGAGACGGACTACTTCTGTAATGATCTCATCAGGTTGAACACTGCGGTGAAGAAACGCTTTTGAGGTAGTTTTAATCGAGTTAATAAATTGTTTCAGGGTGAATCGCATCATTACAACAGCAAAGGTGCCACCAAAAACAATAAGAAATGATGGCATATTCAGGAATGTGCTGGCAGCGGCGCCTAACGCAATTGTCAGAATGATTAATGTCCAGGCGATTAAAAAACCCAGTAGCGTCGCTAAATCCACGATACATAACTCCCTTAATGATGACGCGGCAAAAACTTATTCTAACCAATGAGATTAGAAACAAACAGGTATGCAAGCTAATTTAGCGCGTTTGATATTTTCGTCGTTGATACAAACGCCATGCTGGCAATATGGCTATGATGAGCATTAGCAAAAACAAAACTATCGGCCACCAAGTCGGCTGATTCCAATCTTTCTGAAGTTTATCGCGTAGCGTCACATCAATCCGCTGATACTTCATCGTATTATTGGCCATCAAATGGGTTTTGATATTCTTGTTCCACGCATGAAACAAGGTAAATCGCTTAGGATGAAAACCCCAAATCCACGGCGCATCGTTACGCGCGATTTCAACCATTTGGTCTATTACCTTCTGACGCGCATCGCCATCGGGTAATAAACGCATTTGCTCAAAGAGACTATCAAATTCAGGACTTTGATAGTTAGCGGCATTTTCACCACTGTAAAAACGTTTGCCATTCGGACCATATAGTAAGAATAAAAAGTTCTCAGGGTCGGGGTAATCTGCACTCCACCCCCACTGGAAAATCTGTGCATTCCCACTACGCATTTTTTCCTGAAATCGATTGTAGTCAGTACTGCGAACCACAAGTTGGATATTTAGTTTCTGAAATTGCTTACGCACCCAATCAAATTGCGCTTTGCTATCTGGACCACGATTAGTGACATCAAAATACAGTACTAACGGCTCGCCAGTTTCGGCATCACGCCCTTTGGGATATCCCGCCTCAGCGAGTAATTGTTTCGCGTATTTAATCGACTTTGTTCTTGGCTCACCTTCGACCCAGTCATAGACATAATTGTCGATACCACTCTCGTCATCTCTGTAACCAAAAATGCCGGGGGGAATTGGCCCTTGGGCAGGAATACCTTGGCCGTTTGCAAAAATACTGATGTTTTCTTCCTGATCAACAGCGATAGCGATAGCATGCCTTAACTTTCGCGCTTTTTCTGTGTACCCCCCCACAATGGGATCCAGCATATTAAAGCCCATGTAAAACGTCGTTGTGCCGACAGCTGAGTGCAAAGCAATGCCAAGCTCTTTCATGCTCTCACTCAACCCAAAGTCACCAGAGGGTGAAATATTAATTGCCTGCTCAAAACTATCTGAGGTGAGCGCACTAATATCGTAATAACCTTGTAAGAACTTATTCCAATACGCCGTACTTTCTTTTTCTAATGTGAACACGATTCTGTCGATAAAGGGCATTGTCTTACCGGCATCAACGAGTAAACCTGCAGCTTTATCACCAGCTGAGCCTTCAGATGGATATCTTTCACCATGAAAGAAAGGGTTTCTCACTAATGTCATGCGTCTATTAGGATCGTTTTCAATCAGGTGATATGGGCCAGTACCAACAGGATACCAATCCAAGGTCATGTTTTTACGTTGCAGGCCCGGTTGCTGATAAAAGGTCACCGCTTCCCATGGTACTGGTGCAAAAAATGGCATGGCAAGCCAATACTTTAATTGAGGATATTGGCCATACACCGTTATTTGATAACGATACTTATCAATCACCTTAACACCGGCCAATGGATAGTCGCGAAGATCTACTGATTTTCCTTCAGCCAATTCTTGGCCAAGTAATTCGGCATAGTCGCGTAAACCAACAATGTATTCACTCATCAAACCTAAAATGGGTGAGTGAACTTGTGGATGGGCTAAACGCTTTATTTGATAAACATAATCTTGTGCCTGTAACTCACGACTACTATGCTTTTTAAAATCATTCAGAGTTGAAATATCATCAACCTCAGCATCGCTAAGCTGGTGATATAAAAAATTACCTTGCTTATCACGGCTAAATGCTGGGTGTGGTTGAAAAGCAATACCTGGGCGAATCGTTATCGTATAACGACTAAACGCAATATCATTTGGATCAGCATCATTAGGTAAAGGCTCACCTTGACTATCAAGCAAAGTGATTTCCGGCAGAGCTTCTGCAGTTAAGGGCTCTAATTGATAAGGCCGTTTTAAATAATGGTATTGAAATGGCGGCTCATATATTTGGCCAGTTATCAGTGACTCATTTGCACTGTAGGATCGCGCAGGGTCAAGATGTTTGGGACGCAGATTGAATGACGAATACATGACAGTTTCGTCAGCATCAGGATCGGGGTATGGCGAATTAACTGCTTGTTGGTCGCAACCGAATAACCATGGAATAAAAACCAACACCATCAGACCTGAAATACGCATAACTCTCCGACTTTCTGCTGAACACGCCTTGATTATAGCCAGATTGTGAGGCTACTGCCTCTTTCAGAAAAAGGCAAAATCGGGTAATTTAACTGCCTTTATCTTTTCAGGAGACACCCATGGGATTCTTACAGGGCAAACGCGTTTTAATCGTAGGCGTAGCCAGCAACCGTTCTATTGCTGCGGGTATCGCCCTAGCCATGGCACGTGAAGGTGCTGAACTAGCGTTTACCTACCAGAATGACAAACTTAAATCCCGTGTAGAAAAGATCGCAGAAGAATGTGGCGCAAACCCAGCGCTGATCTTTCCTTGCGATGTGAGTTCTGATGAAGAAATTAACGGTGTTTTTGATTCATTGTCAGGGCATTGGGATGGTTTAGATAGCATCGTTCACTCAGTAGCATTCGCCCCACGTGAACAACTGCAAGGCAGCTTTGTTGATAGCGTAACCCGCGAAGGTTTCTCAATGGCTAACGACATTAGTGCTTACAGCTTTGCTGCATTAGCCAAAGCCGGTAAATCAATGTTGGCTGGTCGTAATGGTTCATTACTGACATTAAGTTATCTCGGCGCCGAACGTGCTATCGATAACTACAACGTGATGGGTGTTGCTAAAGCAGCTTTAGAAGCAACCGTACGCTACATGGCTTATTCAATGGGTCCGGAAGGTATTCGTGTTAATGCTGTCTCAGCCGGTCCTATCAAGACATTAGCGGCTGCTGGCATCGGCGATTTTGGCAAAATGTTAGCTTACGGCGAACGCAACTCCCCTTTACGTCGCAACGTCACAATTGAAGAAGTCGGTAATGTTGGTGCTTTCTTATGCTCTGATCTGGCGTCAGGTATTACCGGTGAAATTACCTACGTTGATGCCGGTTACAACATTGTTGGTATCGGTGATAAGTAAGTTTAACCATGAAGGTTTAACAACAATAAAACAGGGCACTCAGTGCCCTGTTTTTTTTTGACCAAACAAAATTAAGGGACTTTAACCATGTCACCTAAACACGCAACTATCTTATTGCTTGGCATTATTATCGGCGCTATAGGTGGCGTTTTAAGTGGCTGGTTTTTTCCAGAATTCAGCCAGCAAATAAGCTGGCTCGGCACGCTATTTCTCAACGCCTTAAAAATGACCATTATTCCGCTAATTTTAGCAGCAGTAATCAGTGGAATTGGCGCGCTGGGTGACGTTCGTCAAATGGGTCGCCTCGGCGGCTTAACCGTTGGTTATTACGTTTTTACCAGCGGTCTTGCTGTATTGATTGGACTATTAATGGTCAACTGGATAGCACCTGGTGAAGGAATTAGTCTGTCCAATGAGTCAGTCCCCACCTATATCCTCGAAAAACAAGACACTGGAATATCGGACATCGTCTTGTCGATGGTTTCGCCAAATCTAATTGCTTCGGCCGCTAATACGCAATTACTACCACTTATTGTTTTTGCCATTATCTTTGCCTTGGCTGTAAGCACGTTAGGTTCTCGTGGCCAGCCTGTATTTAGCCTTTTCGATGGCATCAATGAAGCCATGATGAAACTGGTTATTTGGGTGATGTACTTGGCGCCTATTGGTATATTTGCCCTTATTTCAGCACGATTAGGTCAGGCAGGTGGTGGCCCAGAATTTTTTGCCGAAATCAAAGCCGTTGGTATGCATGTGGTAACGGTTTTATCGGCATTACTCGTGCATTTTATTGCGCTGTTCATCATTCTCAAATTGCTGACGGGTAGAGGCTTAAACTATTTAAAAGGCTTAAGTCAGGCGTTGTTAACAGCATTTGGTACCGCCAGTTCCAGCGCCACACTGCCATTAACCATGGAAAATACACGTCAAGAAGGTGTCAGTGATAAAGCGGTGAAGTTTGTTTTGCCATTAGGTAGCACTGTAAACATGAATGGCACAGCACTTTATGAAGCAGCTGCAGCCCTATTTATCGCTCAGGCATATGGTATTGAACTCACCTTCGCTCAACAATGCATTGTATTTATTACTGCCACGCTGGCAGCTATTGGTGCAGCAGGTATCCCTGAGGCGGGTCTGGTGACCATGGTTATCGTGCTTTCTGCAGTTGGTCTACCTTTAGATGGTATTGCTTTATTACTTTCCGTTGATTGGTTCTTGGACCGTTTTCGAACGGTAGTGAATGTTTGGGGCGATACAGTTGGTGCAGCGGTAGTTGGACACAGAATAAATAAAAAAGGCGCTTAAAGCGCCTTTTTTATCGCATTAAAGAAGAATTTATTGGGCTACTGAAGCAACACGATCTTCGAAGATCTCAATATCAGCTGCTTCACGCAAACTGGCAACAAATGATTCAAACTCACTATTAGCATTTAAGCGAGCCAAATTCATCGTCATGCCTTGTCTTTGCTCTTCTGTCGCATCAGCATCTGAACCATCACGAACATCAATCAGAACCACAACAATGTAATTACCATTCTCAGCGGTAAAGCCACTCACTGATTGTGACTCAGTATATGGCATAGCAAAGGCATGCGCTAAAACTTGATAACTGACTTCTTCGCTATCTCGACCGTAGAACTTAGCAGCTTGCCATTGACCAGCATCAAACACGCTATCTGCAGCACTACCATTCTCAATTTCAGCAACTTTCGCTTCACCAGCTTCAACAGCCATGTCAACTGCAGCTTCATAACGCAATTGTTCTTCGATTGCAGGACCTACAGAGTCAAAAGAAAGTGGTGTTTCGGGAATATACTTTTCTTTACGAATAACAATTAAGTCTGTTTCACCAAGCTCAAGAGCTTGACTATTTAAGTCATGATTCAAAACATCATCACTAAATGCTGCTTCGATAACCTCTGCAGATGACGTGACATCATCACTACCTCCATTACGAGTAAATAATTGGGTTGTTTCAATAGTTAAACCCAATGCTTCGGCTGCAATATCAAGGCTTTCAGGATTTTCATATGTCAGATTAGCTAATTGATCTGCCATATCGTAGAACTGCTTACGTGACGTTTGCAGACGATATTGTTGCTCGATTTTCTCTCTCGCAGCATCAAAGTCTTCACCGGCAGGAGCACTGATATCAGTCACCTTAATTAAGTGGTAGCCAAACTCTGTCTTAACTGGCTCAGAAACCTCACCAACCTCTAGTGCAAATGCTGCTGCTTCAAAATCAGCATCCATCACATCACGCTGGAAATAACCTAAGTCACCACCCTGCTCACTTGAACCTGGATCTTGTGAGTTGGCTTTTGCTAATTCTGCAAAATCAGCCCCCTCTTTTAATTTTTGCGCAATCTCTTCAATTTTAGCTTTTGCTTGCTCATCATCACCTTCGATTAAGATATGACTCGCACGTCTTTGCTCAGGACCAACAAATTGATCACGGTTGTCAGCATAGAATGATTTAAGTTCGCCATCATCTACATTGATTTCGTCAGCTAACGTTGCAGCTGAAAGACGTAAATAATTAATGGAGACTTGTTCAGGTGCTGTATAAGCAGCTTGATTCGCCTCATAGTATTCACGTGCAGCACCTTCATCTAAAGAAACAGATTCTAGGTACTGACTTAACGGTAAAACACCAAATGCTATTTCACGTTGTTGGTTTTCTAAGCGTAATAAACGCTGAACCTCGTGATTTGAGGCTAAAGCACTACGTTCAATAACTTGCACTAATTGTTGGCTGAGTAAATCCTGGCGTAATTGCGCTTCGTACATAGATGGTGTGTAACCAGCACGGCCTAACACCATTTGATATTGTTCCAAGTTGAATTGGCCATCTACTTGGAAAGCTTCGGTATTACGTACAAATTGTGCGATTTGGCTATCAGGAACGCGCTGGCCAAGTTGTTGAGAAGCATCAAGTAATAAGCGTTGTTCGATTAAGTCATCAATGATGGCTAAACGAACAGCGGTGCCCTGAAACATTTGTGGATCAAACTCATCACCCATGGTGTTTCTCATTTGATCGCGGTATTGCTGAATGGACTGTTGCAAATCTGCTTGTGTGATTTCTTCACCATTTACAGTGGCGACTGTCACACTTGTTTCGCCCGTTAAATATGAATCTAAGCCCCACAAAGCAAACGGGATACTAATCAGACCAACTATGAACCAAGCAACCCACCCTTGGGCTTTTTCACGTATGAAATGCAACATAAAGACGAACCTTTAATGTATGAAATTGCGTCAAATTCAGCGCAAAAAAAAAGGCGCATTGAATGCGCCTTCTTTCGTATTGGCGGAGCGGACGGGACTCGAACCCGCGACCTCCGGCGTGACAGGCCAGCATTCTAACCAGCTGAACTACCGCTCCTGTTATTCCTGGTGGGTGCTGAGGGGTTCGAACCCCCGACCCTCGCCTTGTAAGGGCGATGCTCTCCCAGCTGAGCTAAGCACCCCAAGAAAAACGACTAGTTTACAGCATCCTTCAGAGCTTTACCAGCTTTAAATGCAGGAATTTTTGCAGCTGCGATTTTAATTTCTTCACCAGTGCGTGGGTTACGGCCTGTGCGAGCTGCACGCTCACGAACAGAAAATGTACCAAAGCCAACCAAAGTAACTTGATCACCTTTGCTGAGGGCTTTCGTGACAGCAGCAGTTACACCATCAACTGCTTGTGCCGCTTTTGCTTTAGAGATATCTGCAGCTGCAGCAACTGCATCGATTAATTCAGATTTATTCACAGCTTAATTCCTCATGTCATTATATATTTTTCGTCGAGTCCCAATCGCCGCCATTCCACGGGCCTATTGGTTGTGTGTATCTAACTACAGCAAAATCAGCGTGTCAAGACAATGAAAGAGCTTTAACCAGTTATTTAAATGGATTTGTGAACAAGGTCTAAAGCAAGATCTATCAATGCTTTCTGCGAAAACAGCCGCAGCTTAGCAACATAAATTTTGTCAGTTAATCCGTGACTATCTGGGCCAAGCGAACAAACTGTTCTATAGATATAGTTTCTGGTCGCTGTTCAGGTGCTATTTCAGCGGCTTCAAGCTGTTCAATAGTTACTAGTTTTTTCAATGTGTTAGCGATTGTTTTTCGGCGTTGACTAAAAGCCTGTGTCACAAGTTTGTTAAGTTGCTCACTATCAACTTGCCCAGCTAGAGGCTGTTGTCTCGGCTGTAGGTATATGATTGCTGAGTCCACTTTAGGCATTGGCTCAAATGCTTCTGGCGGCACATTAAATAGGCTCTCAGCAGCACATTGATATTGCAACATAATTGTTAGCCTACCGTACTGTTTACTACCTGGTGCGGCACATATGCGCTCAACTACTTCTTTCTGCAACATAAAACACATGTCTTCAATCACTTCTGATTGAGACAATAAGTGGAAAAGTAGTGGCGTTGTGATGTTATATGGCAAGTTGCCAATCACACGTAACTTTTTACCATCAGCAGCTAACGGCCGATAATCAAATTGCAACGCATCCGCATTGTGCATCGTCAGATTGTCAGCGGTGTTGAATTGATTTTGCAAAAGGGGAACAAGATCTCTATCTAATTCGATAACATCAAGCTGTGCACCTGAAGCCAACAACGGTGCTGTTAATGCCCCCCGGCCTGGACCAATTTCAACAAGATGCTGATGTCCTTCGGGACTAATTGCCGCAACAATTGAATCAATGATGGCATCATCTTGTAAAAAGTTTTGTCCGAAACGTTTTCTAGCTTGTGGGTACATCTAAAATTTGACTCACTATTTAATGTGATGACATTAATAACGCCATATTAACCGCAGCAACCAAACTACCGACTTCAGCTTTACCAGTTCCTGCTAGATCTAATGCGGTGCCATGGTCAACTGATGTTCGGATAAAAGGTAAGCCTAGCGTAATATTGACTGCTTCACCAAAGCCTTGATGCTTTAACACTGGTAGCCCTTGGTCATGATACATCGCTAACACAACGTCATAATCATCCAAACGGCTTTTAACAAAAATCGTGTCGGCAGGCCATGGACCTGAGGCAGCGATACCCGCCTTCATTGCAGACTGGATAACGGGCTCGATAACATCAATTTCTTCTCGACCAAGATGGCCCCCCTCTCCTGCATGCGGATTTAAACCACAAACCGCTATTTTGGGCTGAGCGAGGTCGAATTGTTGTTGCAAACTATGTTGAATAATATTGATGATTTGAGTCAGTTCAGGCTGGGTAATTGCTTCACTAACTTTGTTTAATGGCAGATGCGTTGTGGCAAGTGCCACGCGTAACTCTGGCGTTGCCAGCATCATAACGACTTTATCAACGCCCGCTTGTTCTGCAAAAAACTCAGTGTGACCACTAAAGCTGATACCGGCATCATTGATTACGCCTTTGTGAACAGGGGCAGTTACCACGCCATCAAATTGGCCTATCATGCATCCTTCGGCAGCAATCCTAAGCGTCTCTAAAACATAAGATGCATTTGCAGAATTTAATTTACCTGCTGTTACTGTCGAATCTAAAGAGACAGGCAAATATCGAATGACACCTGACTGACTTGCTACAGCAGGTTCTTTTAAATTGACCGGGATTAATTCAACTGTAATACCAAGTTGCTTGGCACGCTCAGATAATAATAGCGGATCGGCAATAACAACCAATTCATGCTCAAAGTTATTTGCAGCCAGCATTAATACCAAGTCGGGGCCAATACCCGCTGGCTCACCAGCCGTGATGGCTAGTCTCTTAATTGTCATCAAGATTCGCGATATTCAACATAAGCTTCATCACGTAAAGCACGTAACCAGCTTTCTAATTCTTCTTCTACTTTACGTTGACGTAATTGTTCACGCGCCTGGTTACGGTTGTATTCCTCTGCCATATTTTCTTCACGGCGGTCTTCAACTTTAATTAAGTGCCAACCGAAGCGACTCTGGAAAACATCACTGATCTCACCCTCAGCCAAACCGTTCATTTTCTCTTCAAACTCAGGAACCATCACACCAGGACTCACCCAGCCTAAGCTACCACCTTCAATTGCCGACCCAGTATCTTCAGAATGCGCCCGAGCAAGCTCAGCAAAATCTTCGCCATTCAACAGACGCTCACGTAACTGTTCTAGGCGACTTTGTGCTTCTTCATCGCTCATAACTTCTGTCGTTTTGAGCAGAATGTGGCTAGCTAATGTTTGACTGACCAAATGCGTTTCTTCACTTTTCTTATCAGCAACACGAACCAAGTGAAAACCACTACCACTACGGATAACATCACTGACTTCACCTTTCGCTAAAGTCGGTACCACATTAGCAAATAATGATGGTAATTCACCCTGCTTACGCCAACCAAGCTCTCCACCCTCTAATGCATTTTGGCCATCTGAGTACCCTGCAGCGACTTCAGCAAAGTCACCACCATCTCTTAATAAGGTTTGGATTTGGGCTAATCTTTGCTCGGCATCTTGGATATCTTCTGGTGAAGCGGCCTCGGGTACACTAACCAAAATATGTTGCAGACGATAGGTAGTTTCAGCCTCGCCTTGCAGAGTTTGCGTCGCTAAAAAGTTATCGACTTCACGTTCAGAAATGACAATGCTGTCTTCAACTTGTGCCTTGCGCAGACGTGTGATGATCATTTCTTCACGAATGTTTTCACGGAAATCAGTGAAACGATAACCATCTTGCTCAATAACATCACGGAACTCTCTGAGCGTCATATTATTGTTTTGAGCGATCTGAGTTAAAGCAGCATTAAGTGCATCATCAGAGACACGAACACCCGTTTGTTCGGCACGTTGCAGTTGAATTCGCTGCATTATCAAACGTTCCAGAACTTGTCTGCGTAAGACATCTGAGGATGGCATTGCACCATTTCGTTGCCGAATTTGCTGACGCACATTTTGCGTCATTGCCTGTAATTCACTTTCCAAAACCACATCTTCGTTAACTACGGCGATAATCCGATCCAGCGGTGCGGCCATTACATTGCCAGCTAATAACAGGCCGGCGATTACATACTTAATCATGAAAAATGCTGTACTCCGTTTAGGATTTCAGATTATGCGGTATTACCTACATCAGAATATTGAATTAAGGTTACCTGCAGAACAATTTGACCAAACATCATACCGAAAGTTGACTTTATTCGTAGCCGATTATGCTGTCTTGCAACAAGCTATCGGTCTTATTACCAAAGCTACCCAGACCTTTCAGTTGGATCTCGATAAAAAATGCGGTATTACGATCTTCGCTACTAACGTCATTGATGTAGTCACGGAAAACAAATCGTGTCGCCCAACAGCAACTGTTGTATTCCACACCCGCCAATGTTTCTAAAGTACGTTGATCGTCTAATGAACGATAGTAACGACCTATCACACTCCAAGTGTCGTTAATTGGCAAACTGGCAGAGATATCGACTTGTTCTAACCCAATAATGTTACTGAATTGTGTATCCAGCTCACCTTCTCGACGGTAACGGTGTGAAATATTGAAGATTCCGCCGTTATCACCACGGTAACGAAGTTGGGTTGTGCCAACTGAGGTACGGCTTTGATCTGGATCCCACTGTAACTGGGCAGCTGCAGTCCAGTTCTTGGTAATACTGGCAATAACCTCAGCGATATAATCTGAGTCGCTACGATCTTCACTCGCCTGATTAGCTCGCAACGTCACATTGCGGTCATCAAAATATTGAATTTGCCCTAAGGTCACTGCCAATCGTTCACGACCAGTCTCTTGATCGATAATTCGACTCGTTAACGCCAGCGATAATTGGTTTGCATCACCAACACGGTCAGGACCAGTAAAACGATCATGGCTAAACAAACTTCCCATGGTGAATGTCCGCAAATTGGTATCAAACAACGGAATATCACTTTGGTCACGCTCAGGTATATACAAATAGAATGCGCGAGGCTCCAAAGTTTGAATAAAGTTTTTTTTGTTAAATTTCAGCGGCTTCTCAAAAACCAAACCACTGTCCATACTTAGAATTGGCACGGTTCGGCTAATTGAGCTTTCTTGGTATTGAGGTTGCCGCTCAAGGTTGTCCAAAGAATAGTTACTTTGTTTAATTGCTACGCGTGGCGTAGCGAACATCCCTGCATTACCCCACGGCAGACTGATTGATGGTTCAAAATCAAAACGCTGCCCCGTCACACGATCATCACTATCAAACGCCGTGAATTCAGTCTCAAGTTCATAGGTTAAACCCAACGCTTGATCGGGTAAGAAACCACGAAGTGTTAACTGTGGTAATTGTTTGTATGGTTCCTGAACATCTTCAAATAATGTTTGGAAGCCTTGTGCCATAGCGCCAAAACGCCAAATATCACCACTGTAATTGACACGCGCCATGCGTCGTAAATGCGTGGTACTACTCAGGCTTAGATTGCCGCTGAAATCTTCTAGGTAGTTACGATCAGACACATAGTTGTAATCAACGACATTCGACCAACGTGAATTGAAACGTCCTTGATGTTGCCAACTGAAATGGTTACGTGCTTCATCATAATAAGGATTTAACTCATCACCGTCATAGCGCAGGCTATCACGACTCAAGTAACCCGCATCTAACGTGCCTTCTGAGTTTTCAGTTAAATAACGATATTCGCCGCTCAACAATAAACCACGGTCAGACATATAACGCGGTGTGATAGTGGCATCTTGGTTAGGGGCAATATTCCAGTAATACGGAATACTGGTATCAAAACCGGTTTCATCACTATTACCAATTGATGGGATTAAAAAACCAGATTTACGTGCATCACTTAACGGGAAACTAATATAAGGCGTGTAAAAAATTGGCACGCCTTTCATACGCAAAACCACATCTTCTGCCGTACCGACCGCTGTTTCATGGTTAAGGTTGACTTCATCAGCCTCTAAAATCCAGAACTCATCATCTTCTGCACACGTCGTGTAGGTTGCGTTTTTTAAATCTGTTTTTGCTGTACCTTGGCGAAAGACCGAACTCGCATTACCCCGGGCATTTTGCAGACGAATGCGATATTCGGCATCGATCATCGCGCCTTTATCATCTAATAAAGACCACTCTGCTTGTTCAGCTTCTATATACATGTCACTGTCACGCAACGTGACATCGCCTTGCGCGGTCACTTCTTGATATAGACGGCTATAGGTTGCTCTATTAGCGTTAAGTTTTTGATTACCACGTAAAACTTCAACATTACCTGTGAATACGGATGTGCCATTTTCAACAAACTGCGCATTATCTGCGTCGACATTCACTTCGCTAAGATCTGGAGATAATCCTTCAGGTAAGAAAAAATCGTTATCGGGGCGATCACATCGGGCAGGAAGAATATTATTGTCGAAGGCAAAGCTACTTTGGCCGTAGCAGGCACAAATGCCAGCAGTTAATAACATTAATTTGCGCATGTGTATCCTCAAACAGCTGACACGGCCCTAACTAGCGCCGCCAATGACTAATAATTAATCTTCAATTTATCGCATACTCAAAGCCAATCATCAAATCTCAGCCATACCATACGATGCGCAATTTTAATTTCACCCAACACATCAATAACTTATATTTATCACGATACAATACCCCCTTGTTAAGCGCCTGCTAATGCCGCCCGACATGAATTTTTTTTCAAAAATATTGTTGACACTTAAGGTCCAAATCCCTATAGTGTGCGCTTCCTTTCGGGGCTATAGCTCAGCTGGGAGAGCGCTTGCATGGCATGCAAGAGGTCGGCGGTTCGATCCCGCCTAGCTCCACCAAAACCGAAAGAAACAGTTTTAGGTCCCCATCGTCTAGAGGCCTAGGACACCGCCCTTTCACGGCGGTAACAGGGGTTCGAATCCCCTTGGGGACGCCATATTAGCCAACTTATTGGCTTACTCGAAAGGCACCGCAGAGCGGTGCCTTTTTTGTTTCTACGGTTTACAAATAAGCCCCCTCTCCTCAATAATCCCTTTCAAATTAAGACTAGGATTACCAAAATGGCTTTTGCTCACCGATACTTTTTTAGATTGTTTTTTGCTGCTTTTTTACCCGCCTTTATGTTCAGCCAGCCAATTTATGCAGACGAAAACGACATCCAGCAAATTACAGAAAGTAATGTGGCCGAGTTAACCAGCCAAGTCGCTGATGACTATTACAATCAATTAGAGTCGCTGGTTACTTTTTATAAGCTATATCAACAAAAGCGTGATCCGCGGGGGTTTAATGTCTGGCATTTACGCGGCTTTACACCGAATTACAGCGCCCAATCTAGTTATTACCAAACCTTGTTAGCGTCAGCGCCAGCCGAAATTGAGAACGCTAAAGCAGCAATCGATGCTTTCAATGCTGTGGGTACTATCGCTTCGCAATTGATGATTGCTTTTAGAGATAACAATGTCGATGCCTACGCTAATGCTGCATCGCTAGTCGAAACCAATAATGAGTTGATTGCCTCATTGTTAGCAGAATATGGCAACGAAGATGCAGTTCGCGAAATCAGTTTGAATTAGCGAACTCGCCGAATCATTACTATGCCGATGATGGCAAAGATGATGGTGGGTAATGAAGCTGCCAGCCATGGCAATACGCCATAAACTAAGCCGATATGTTGGAAGGTTTGGTTAAATAAGTGAAACCCTATCCCCACTAAAGCACCCGCCAAAATTCGAGCGCCCACCGGAGAACTTCTTAGTGGTCCAAAGATGAATGGCACCGCTAGAAACACCATTACCGCAGAGCTTAATGGCATCATGACTTTGCTCCAGAAAGCCAATTGATATTGACTAACAGCCTGATGGTTTTCTTTTAAATAGCTGACATAGTCCAACAGACTCCATACCGGCAAGAACTCAGGTGGAACGACAACAATATTCAGCATTCCTGGGTTTAATCTTGAGCGCCATTTCGCCCTAGCGATAGACCGAACCTCGATACCCGCTTTATCAATTTGGCTTTGGACAACGTCGCTTAATTCCCATTCGCCCTCGTCATAACGTGCTGATGCTGCACGCGTGACCATTCTCAATTGATGACTCTCATCAAACTCATAAATTTTGATGCCTTCGAAACGACCATCACTATGAATACGTTCAATATGGTTAAAGTGCTCACCATCTCGTGTCCAAAAACCATATTCAGACTGCGCGCCTTCTGTACCGGTCTTGGCTAAGTTTTGAAGAGACATCGCTTTTTGTTCGGCAATCGGCCGTAATACTTCACCTACAAACAGTGCAGCAACCAGTAATACCAACGCGACAAACATAACGGCTTTGTTAATAGCGCCGACGGAAACGCCTGCCGCACGCATCGCCACAAGCTCACTCTGACTAGCCAAAGTGCCTAATCCCAAAACACTGCCAAGCAAAGCGGCGATCGGTAATAGCTCGTATATTCGTTTCGGCATGGTCATAGCAAGATACGACAAGATTTGTATCAAGCCATAACTACCCTCGCCTAAATCATCAAGCTCGGCGATAAAATCCATAAAGGTATACAGCGCCAATAGCACCAAGAGCACAAGTAATGTGCTGGTTATGATGGTTTTGCTGATGTAACGTTGCAGAATCATTTGGCTGGCTGTTCCTTCAGTTTTCGTGATCGCAATTTACGGCTTATCTGTTGTCGGTTTGTTAATAACCACCAAATAAACAACATTAAGACATGCACCCACAACAGACCAAACCAGGGCGACATATCCCCTTTTTCAACCCAAGCACGACTCACACCGACTAAATTGCTATAGATGATATAAACCAAAACCGCTGGCATTAAGCCCGCATACCGACCTTGTCGTGGTCCCGCATGAGATAAGGTCATGGCTATAAGACCTAAAATAACAGTCATCACCGCACTGCTTACCCGCCATTGCACTTCAGCCAAGTCTTCATTACTGCCTCGTGCTAAAAGCACTGATGTTGGAGTGGCTTTCGCTTTTTCGCGATATAGCTGTTGACCACCTTTTTCCACCAGCAAACTATGTGAGGTATATTGTGCAATGACAAAATCACGATCCCCGGCATCACCTTCGTAGCGGTAACCCTCTTCTAA
This sequence comes from Methylophaga sp. OBS3, assembly GCF_026319325.1. Classification (GTDB taxonomy): domain Bacteria; phylum Pseudomonadota; class Gammaproteobacteria; order Nitrosococcales; family Methylophagaceae; genus Methylophaga. The sequence continues at coordinate 274,722 of NZ_JAPDMU010000001.1, read as the reverse complement.
AATCAGATATTTATCACCGCTATTCGGATCGACTTCAAAGTGACCACGGTCAGCCCGGAAAATGAGAGGTTTTGGCTCGCGCTGGATCTCAATAAAAACATTTTGTAGTTGACCTGTTTCAGCACTAATACCTTGAGAATAAAAGGTCCAGTCGCCTCGCTGGCTTTCTTTAAAACTACCTGCAACTAGGCCGGTAGTATTCGCCGTTACTTTGGCTTTTTGTTCGAGTTGATATCGCCCTGAAAGAACATCAGGCACTATAAATAAAGCTAATACCGCCACAATCGTGGCCATAACACCGGAAAAAACCAATACATTTCGGCGAACACGATTTCCCGGAATACCGCAGGCAGCGATGACCGTCAGTTCGTTATCGGCGCTCATGCGACCCAAGCCTAATAAAACGGCAAGGAACGTTGCGATGGGTAGGAGAACCGATAAAGCGCCCAAAGAGTTGAGCCATAACAAACTGAAGATAACGTCGGCAGGTAAGTTCCCCACCGCGGCATCAGCAAGATAACGAGCAAACCGCGTAGCGACATAAATAAGCCACAATACGCCAACCACTGCGATAAGGTTGAGCAAAAACTCCCGCAGCATATAGCGGTCTATCAAGCTGAATGGAACAGCAAATAACTGACGAAGCACGGGCATTATTGGTCTGTCTTGTTTAGAATAGGGTCACAAATCGCGATAATAAAAGCGCAGTCTAAACCATCTACACCTACAGGAGAAATTCATGCAGTATTTTGTAAGCAGCGACGTTTTATCAGCGCAAGCAACCGACTGTATTGCCGTTGCCGTTTTTGAGGATGGTCAATTAAGCCCTTCAGCCGAAAACCTTGATAAAGCCAGCCAAGGCGCATTAAAGCGTTGTTTTGATCGTGGCGACATTGCTGGTAAAGCCGGTCAACTGTTACTGCTACAAGACTTATCTGGTATCAATAGCCCTCGTGTCTTGTTAGTTGGTGGTGGTAAACAAGGTAAAACCACTGAAAACGACTTTAATAGCGCATCAACAGCGATGGCAAAATGGCTGAATGAGTCCGCGGCGCAATCAGCAATTAGTTGTCTTGCAGAAATTCCGGTTAACAACCGTGATGACATTTGGAATATTCGTCAAACAGCAATGAATACAGAGTTGGCGCTTTACCAATACAGCCAAACCAAGAGTAAATTTACCCCAACTGACAAACCACTAGAAAAACTCGGCTTTTTGGCAACCGACGCTAACTTATCGGCGTATAAAAAAGCCGCTAAAACTGGTGCTGCGACAGGTCATGGTATGAACCTAGCTCGTGAGTTAGGCAACCTGCCAGGTAACATTTGCACCCCAACCTACCTTGCCGATCAAGCTATCAAAATTGGTCAGCAATATCCTTCAATTAAAGTCGATGTGCTCGAAGAAGCAGATATGGCTGAGTTGGGTATGGGGTCGTTATTATCGGTTTCCCGCGGCAGTCGTCAGCCGGCAAAACTCATCACGATGAATTACGGTGGTGGCGGTGACAGCAAACCCGTTGTTCTGGTCGGTAAAGGTCTAACATTTGATGCCGGTGGTATTTCTTTGAAACCTGCACCAGGCATGGATGAAATGAAATACGACATGTGTGGTTCAGCCAGTGTTTTAGGTACGTTACAAGCCGTTGCAGAATTGAAACTGCCAATTAACCTGATTGGTGTTGTTCCAAGCTCTGAAAACCTCCCAGACGGTGATGCCAACAAACCGGGTGACGTTGTAACCAGCATGTCAGGTAAAACCATTGAGATTTTAAATACCGATGCTGAAGGTCGTCTGATCCTGTGTGATGCACTGACTTACAGCGAGCGTTTTGATCCAGATACAGTTATCGATATCGCTACCCTAACGGGCGCAATTATTGTTGCTTTAGGTAGCAAAGCGAGCGGTTTAATGGCCAATAACCAAGATCTAGCTGATGACTTAATTAAAGCTGGTAATGACAGTTTTGACCGTGTTTGGCAGTTACCGATTTGGGATGACTATCAAAAACAATTGGACAGCAACTTCGCTGACATCGCCAACATTGGTGGTAAAGAAGCTGGCAGTGTCACGGCAGCCTGTTTCTTGGCGCGCTTTACCGAAAAATTCAAATGGGCACATTTGGATATCGCGGGTACGGCTTGGAACAGTGGTGGCAAAGATAAAGGTGCAACAGGCCGCCCTGTCACCCTGCTGATGCAATATCTGTTAAACCGTTTAGGTGAATAAACTCGTATGACACGAGTTAGCTTTTACCTGCTCAAATCGCAAGATCCGCAAAGCCGACAGCAATTTGCCTGTCGGCTCGCGGAAAAAGCTTGGCAACAAGGTCATCAGGTTTTTATTTATACCGAAAATGCTGAACAATCAGCAGAGATGGATAAAGCCTTGTGGGCTTTTCGTGCGGATAGTTTTGTGCCACATCAAGTTATTGAGTCGGCAGATGCCAACAATATCAATGCGCCAATCTTAATCAGTCATGGTGCTAAAGCACCGCCAAGACTAATGGATGTTTTAATTAACTTACATCCTCAGCAGCCTTTATTTTTCAGTCAGTTTGAACGTCTGGCAGAAATTATTGATGACAATGAAAACATCAAACAACACGGTCGACAGCGCTATAAGTTTTATCAAGATCGGGGTTATCAACTAGAAACCCACACGCTTTGATACAGCGACCATGACCGGCACCATCGCAAGCGGGTATAATGCCCGCTTTTCTTTGCCAATAACACGACAAATCATCCATGGATAAAACCTACACCCCCGAAGCCATTGAACAACGTTGGTACCAATTCTGGGAACAACGTGGCGAATTTAAACCTTCAGGCGAAGGCTCACCTTACGCCATCATGTTGCCACCACCCAACGTCACTGGCAGCCTGCACATGGGTCATGGTTTTAACAATACCATCATGGATTTGTTGACCCGTTATCACCGCATGAAAGGCGATAACACGCTTTGGCAACCAGGTACCGATCATGCGGGTATTGCAACGCAAATGGTGGTCGAGCGTCAGCTAAATGCCAATAACCAAACGCGCCATGACTTGGGTCGTGAAAAATTTATCGATCGCATTTGGGAATGGAAAGAAGAATCTGGCGGTAACATCACTCGCCAATTACGTCGTCTTGGTTCATCACTAGACTGGTCACGTAACCGCTTTACCATGGATGAAGATTTATCTGCTGCCGTGCAAAAAGTCTTTATTCAGCTTTATGACGAGGGCTTGATTTACCGTGGTAAACGTCTGGTTAACTGGGATCCGGTTTTACATACAGCTGTATCTGATCTGGAAGTTTTATCAGAAGAAGAAAACGGTCATCTTTGGCATTTCCGTTATCCCTTAACTGATGGCAGTGGTCACCTTGTTGTTGCGACAACTCGTCCAGAAACCATGCTAGGTGATACGGCTGTTGCAGTTCACCCTGATGATGCCCGTTATCAAAACCTGATCGGTAAAACCATTACCCTGCCACTGGTTGGTCGCGAAATTCCGATCATTGCTGATGATTATGTCGATCTCGAATTCGGTACCGGTTGCGTCAAAATTACACCAGCACATGATTTTAACGATGCTGAAATGGGTAAACGTCACGATTTACCAGTTATCAACATTCTCACAATTGATGCAGCAATTAACGACAATGCACCTGAAAAATATCAGGGCTTGGATCGATATGAAGCGCGTAAACAAATCGTTGCTGATTTAGAAGCACTAGGTCTGTTAGACGGCATTAAAGATCATAAATTAATGGTGCCACGTGGTGATCGTAGTGGCGCTGTTATCGAGCCATTATTAACCGACCAATGGTATGTCAAAGCGGATGTTTTGGCTGCGCCAGCGGTGGAAGCTGTTCAATCTGGCAAGGTGAAATTTGTTCCTGGTAATTGGGATAAAACCTTCTATAACTGGATGGACGGTATTCAAGATTGGTGTATCTCTCGCCAAATCTGGTGGGGACACCGTATTCCAGCCTGGTATGACGCCGACGGCAATATTTATGTTGGTGAAGACGAAGCCTCTATTCGTCAAAAACACCAATTGGCTGATGATGTGGTTATTACGCAAGATGAAGATGTCTTGGATACCTGGTTCTCTTCAGCACTTTGGCCATTCTCAACATTAGGCTGGCCAGCTGATGATGCGGCGCTAAAAACATGGTATCCGGGTAGTGTGCTGGTGACGGGTTTTGACATCATCTTCTTCTGGGTTGCCCGCATGATGATGATGGGTATTCACTTCCTTGGTGATGTGCCATTTAAAGAAGTTTATATTCACGGTCTGGTTCGTGATGCGCATGGTCAGAAAATGTCGAAGTCGAAAGGTAACGTACTCGACCCTATCGACATTATTGATGGTATTGATTTGGAAACATTGGTTACCAAACGTACTAGCGGCATGATGCAGCCACAACTGGCGGCCAAAATCGAAAAAGCGACCCGTAAAGAATTCCCAGAAGGTATCGCACCGCACGGTACGGATGCGCTACGCTTCACTTTTGCTTCACTGGCAACAACAGGTCGTGACATTAATTTTGATATGAACCGTATCGCCGGTTACCGAAATTTCTGTAACAAGATCTGGAACGCAGCACGTTATGTCTTGATGAATACCGAAGGTCAAGACACTGGTGTTACTAATGCAGATGTTGAGTTGAGCTTAGCTGATCGTTGGATCATTTCGCTCTTGCAACAAACTGAGCAAACCGTCACCAAAGCTATTGATAGCTATCGCTTTGACTTAGCAGCGCAGGCGATTTATGAGTTTGTTTGGGATAACTACTGTGATTGGTATTTAGAACTGTCGAAACCGGTTCTGAATAGTGATACTGCAAGTGATGCAGCCAAACGTGGTACGCGTCGCACCTTGGTTCGCGTTTTAGAAGCGACTTTGCGTATGGCGCATCCCTTTATGCCATTTATAACAGAAGAAATCTGGCAAACCATTGCACCATTAGCTGGTAAAGATGGCGAAACCATTATCAATGCAGCTTACCCGGTTGCAGATGAAACCAAGATTGACTCTGAAGCCGTTGCTGAAATGGAATGGGTGATGCAATTCATCACCGGTATCCGTTCAATTCGTTCACAAATGAACATTTCGCCGAAAAAAGAACTGCCCGTATTACTCAAAGACGCTGCTGACATTGATCAGCAACGTTTACAGCAAAACCGTGACTTTATAAGTAAATTGGCAAACCTTGAGTCTGTTGAATTATTAGTGGGCGAAGCACCAGCGGCAGCAACTGCACTGGTCGGTAAAATGGAAATTCTGATTCCATTAGAAGGCCTGATTGATAAAGAAGCCGAAGTTGCGCGACTAGACAAAGAAATTGCTAAGCTAGACAAAATCATCAAGCAATCAAGTGGCAAGTTGAGTAACGAAAATTATGTTGCCAAGGCCCCTGCTGATGTTGTCGCGAAAGAGCGTGAAAAACTGGCTGAAATGGAACAAGCATTGAACCAATTAACCAGTCAACGTCAGGCGTTAGCGTAAATTCACGATTTCGCGAAACCTTCCGCAACCGCGTTAGTCAATAACAATACAATCTGCCGGTGTTAATGCCGGCAGCATTTTGTTGTAATGGCTGACATGAATACACCAACAGACATCAACCCAAATGACACGCGTGGCGAAGCCTTACTGAATTTACACATTCACGATCGCTTTGTTTCCGAACTTCCTGCTGATCCTGACCTCGACAACCATCGTCGACAGGTTTTAGGTGCCTGCTATAGTTTTGTTAAGCCGACGCCTGTTACAGCCCCCTATTTAATTGCTTATTCTCCCGAAGTCGCAGCAGACATTGGTCTCAGTCCTCATGATTGTGAATCACTGGAATTTACCAACGTCTTTGTCGGTAATGCATTAATCGACGGCATGCAGCCCCACGCCATGTGTTATGGCGGTCATCAGTTTGGTAACTGGGCAGGTCAACTTGGCGATGGACGCGCCATTAACCTTGGGGAAGTTGAAGATCGCCATGGCGAGTTGCAAATGCTACAGCTCAAAGGTGCCGGAGAAACACCCTATTCACGAAGTGCTGATGGCCTTGCCGTTTTACGCTCTTCGGTTCGTGAGTTTTTATGCAGCGAAGCAATGTTTCATCTTGGTGTTCCGACCACCCGAGCATTAAGTTTGGTGGGGACGGGTGAAGATGTGATTCGTGACATGTTTTATGATGGCCGCCCAAAAGCCGAACCCGGCGCCGTGGTGTGCCGTGTAGCCCCCTCATTTTTGCGAATTGGTAACTACGAATTATTTGCCTCGCGTGGTGAACTCGATAATTTAAGACACCTCATTAACTACACGATTCGTCATCATTTTGCCCACTTGGGTGAGCCATCAACCGAAACCTACCTGAAATGGTTTAAAGAAATCAGTGAACGCACCGCCAAACTTGTCGTTCACTGGATGCGAGTTGGCTTTGTGCATGGCGTACTCAACACTGATAACACCTCCATCCTCGGCTTAACGATTGATTACGGACCCTATGGTTGGATTGATAATTACGATCCCGACTGGACCCCAAATACCACCGATGCCGGAGGCAAACGCTATCGTTTTGGCCATCAAGCGCAAATTGCCCAGTGGAATTTATTGCAGCTTGGTAATGCGCTTTATCCGCTTATTGAAGATGCCGAACCACTTCGCCAAGTACTCAATGATTTTGTCGATTTTTATAACCAACATTGGCAACAAATGCGTGCTGATAAGCTGGGGTTAAAGCAATTTATTGAAGAAACAGATCAACCGCTGAATCAAGAACTGCAAAAGATCTTGATGTTGACTGAAACCGATATGACCATTTTTTATCGTCGTCTGGCTGATGTACCTTGCGAGCCTGATACCGCCATAAACGATACGGAATTATTGTCGATTTTCGATGAAGCTTTTTATGCACCAGAGAGCCTCAGTAAAGCTGACAAAGACGACATTGTTGCTTGGCTAAAACACTACCAAACACGCGTCCAGCAAGATGGTACTAAAGACAAAGATCGCAAAGCCGCCATGAATCAGGTTAATCCTAAATTCATATTGCGTAATTACTTAGCGCAACAAGCGATTGATAAAGCAGAAGCGGGCGACTTTAGTGAAGTCATAAAGTTACTTGAAATCATGCGACACCCTTACGACGAACAACCCGAATACGATGAGTATGCTGGCAAACGTCCGGACTGGGCGAGACAAAAGCCTGGCTGCTCAATGTTGTCTTGTAGTTCCTAACAGGAGTTTAGAATGAAAAAACGTTTGAGTTTGTTGGCATTAGGTCTAACTTCACTCATTGGAGCAGTTCAAGCCGCCCCACTCGATACAGCAGAAATTTCTGTAACGACCGTTGCCGAAGGTTTAGGTACGCCATGGGGTATGGCGTTTATTAGTGACAATCAATTTTTGGTCACCAGTAAAGCTGGCAGCTTAAACCGCGTTAATTTAAACGATGGAAAAAAAACAGCTATTAAAGGCTTGCCAGAAGATATTTTCACCAGTGGTCAGGCTGGCTTCTTAGATGTCGCAACCGCTCCCGACTTTGCTGAAAGCGGCTGGATTTATTTTACCTACAGTAAAAATGTCGATGGTCAAGGTGCGACCACATTAGCGAAAGCCAAACTTGATGGTGACAGCTTAACTGAATGGACAGACGTGTTTGTCACAGACTCTCGTACAGATACAGGCCGCCATTTTGGTAGCCGCATCGTATTTGATAATGATGGTCATGTATTTTTTGGAGTTGGCGATCGCGGTGTACGTGAAGGTGCTCAAGATCTATCACGTCACAATGGCAAAGTTTTACGTCTAAATTTGGATGGTACTGTTCCTGAAGATAACCCATTTGTGAAACGTAAAAATGCCCATCCAGAGATCTGGAGTTATGGTCATCGAAACCCGCAAGGTATGTTTTACGACCGTGACACAGATACGTTATGGGAAATCGAACATGGCCCACGTGGTGGTGATGAATTAAACCTCATTAAGGCGGGTAAAAACTACGGCTGGCCAGAAGTCTCTTTGGGCAAAGAATACTGGGGCCCAGTATCTATTGGTGAAAAGCAACTGTCAGGCATGGAAGATGCCGTCAAAGTTTATGTCCCATCGATTGCCCCCAGTGGCTTAGTGCAATACAAAGGAGACGCGTTTCCAGACCTACAAGGTGACTTACTAACAGGTGCTATGGTGTTACAGCATCTGAACCATATTGAAATGGATGGAAATACACCCGTCGCTGAGCACCGTTATTTTGAAGATAACGAAGAACGAATTCGTAATGTGATTGAAGGGCCAAACGGCTTTATTTATATCGCAACAGATAATGGTGACATCAAACAAATCGCACCAGCAAAATAAGCCAGTAATTTAGGTGGGCAAATTGTTGCCCACCTTTCTTCTGTTAAGGTTTGCAACACTAGTCCGCAAAATCCAACGTTAGCAAAAGTCTAGGCGTGTCTGACTCTGCAGGTGGTGAGCGATGAATAACCCCTGCGTTTTCGGCTTTAGGCCAACCATCCCCTTTTAATAACAACACATCACCCGCAACCGCTGAATTAATATCCTTAACAGACTGATAAATACCCGAGTGCTCATCAGGTAAACCTTGTGCACCGGCACCCAGTTTTGTGCGGTCTACATAACTATTTTCCAACCACTGGGTACCATTACCCAGATAGGTTGTGACCAGCCGACAAATTAATCGGTCAGTATGAAATCTTGGACACATCGTCTTATCAATTTTCTCTAAACGTACACCAATCCGGTTGAGCATAAACAAATCGGCAAACATGCTGATAAGTTGTTGGAAGTCGTTTATTAACGCACTCTCTTTATCAAGATTTAATAAGTCAACCAATGTGTTTGTCGCGTCATCAATATCAACCACTTGCCTTATCGATAGTGCCGTTCGGCTCATCAGCGTATGCAGATCTGAGTGCCAATCTTCAGTCACACCCCGTTGCCAACACACTAAATTAATGTCTGATCGATAAATATCGGCCAAAACGCCTGGCGTTTTACCGAACAAACTGCCAGCGCTCATCGGCGCTGCTGATTTTAGTAACGCCGACATTAATCTGACTCACGCCAAGCCGGAAAAGGATCTGGCAAGGTTTGCCATACGTCCTTACCAGCCAATAACAACTCATCATCTAGCAGGCATTCATCTAATGCTGAAGTTACAGCCGCCTCATCCAACCCTTGCCCAATAAACACTAATTCCTGGCGCATATCCCCGAAAGGTTCTACCCAATTTTCCATAATAACTTCACGCGAGGCCTCATCATCTGGCCAGCGCGTTTCAGGTACGGCTTTCCAAAACATGCCTGCAAAACTATAACGCGCAATACCACCCGCCTGACTCCAGCTACCTGCAAACTGAGGTCTGCTGGCTAGCCAGAAATAACCTTTCGAGCGAATAAGCTTGCCGGTCTGCCAGTCCTGATGCAGAAAGTCGTAAAACTTTTTCGGGTGAAAAGGTCGACGTGCCACATAACTAAAGCTACTGATGCCATATTCTTCGGTCTCGGGTATATGCTCACCGCGTAACTCTTTTAACCAACCGGGCGCCTGCTCTGCTTTTTCAAAGTTAAATTTTCCTGTGCCTAGAACCTTATCTAACGGCACATTACCCTGCTCAATCGCGATGATTTCAGCATCGGTATTGAGGCTTTTTAAGATAGCCGTTAATTCCTGCAAATCTGCTGTCGAACACAGATCGGTTTTACTCACCAAAATGACATCACAGAACTCAACTTGCTCAACCAACAGATCTGCAATACTGCGTTCATCAACTTCACCAAGACTTTCTCCTGTTTCCTGCAAAGGTTTTGCCAGACGGAAATCTTGTAAAAAGTTCACCGCATCAACCACCGTTACCATGGTGTCTAGACTTGCGACATCCGATAAGCTCACACCACCTTCATCTGCAAAAGTAAATGTTTCAGCCACCGGTAATGGCTCTGAAATACCAGTAGATTCAATGACCAGATAATCAAAACGTCCAGCATCGGCTAACGCCCTCACCTCTACCAATAAATCCTCGCGTAATGTGCAGCAGATACAACCATTACTCATTTCTACAAGTTTTTCTTCTGAGCGATTGAGTTGAACATCTTGATTCACTTGGCGGGCATCAATATTGATTTCGCTCATGTCATTGACGATAACAGCGACTTTACGATTTTCACGATTATTCAAAATATGATTCAGTACCGTCGTTTTGCCAGCGCCTAAAAATCCAGACAAAACTGTCACCGGTAAACGTGCGCTTGGATTAATCTTCATATGAGCCCTCTCGTTGTTCATTTATCGTTTTAATTTCTGTGCAGTACTCTGCCGTCGGCCGAATTAACAATCGGGCAATACCGATAGGCTCGCCACTTTCTAAGCAGTAGCCGTATTCATGAGATCGAATACGTTGTCTTGCCGCATCAATTTTTCGGATGAGATGCTGCTTACGATCAGCAATTCGCAGCACCAACATCGCTTCCTCTTCAAGTGTTGCCCTATCACTCACATCACTGACTTGATTGCCATGGCCAATTTCTTGTTTGATGTTTTCGATTTCTCGCAGGGTTTGTTCGCGAAGCTTGCGAAGCCGCAAATCAAAAAAAGTTAATTGCTCAGCATTCATGTAATCCGCTTCGGATGCCTGCAAAATGGTTTCTTCATCCATTTGGTACATCACTTTTATTCATCATTACCTGCCTTATAATTTGGTGCGTGTCTTTTTCAACCTCAACACTAGATATGATACAACATATCATTATTAATTAAATAGTCATATAAAAATCCAATAATGAATTGGAATGCCTTTTCATATACGCCATACTATTTTTAAAAACTCAGACAAAGGACTGCACATTCCCATGAAATGGTTAGCCATCTCTTTTTTCGCCCTTCTCAGTTCTGCATGCGTCACACCAGGTGGTGAGCGTGTTACCAATTTCGCAGATAGATCAGCAATTTATGGCTGGCTTGATATCAGCGATGTAGATGCCAATGAGTTACATAACGTCACTATTTATCAATATCTACCCAAAACTGATCTACCCTATTTCAATGTTAAAGTTGTCGAATTCCAAGGCGGCTTTCTTTATTACTCTTTCGCATTTCCAAATGGTTCGTTTGGGTTAAGTAGTGCGACCGGCAGAAAATGTATCGGTCTGTGTGGCAACACCATTTACAACTATGACTTTGGTAAACAAGGTGATGATATTGGTCGTGTCCGTGCAACCGAACCTGGTGTGTATAACCTAGGTGCTTATAAACTAGTCGAAGTCGACACGGGCTTATTCGAACAAGACCAATTTGATATTTATCCTGTTGAGAATGGTCCATCTGAATACGACATGCTGAAAGCGATGTTGCCAGATGCTGCTGATAAACCAGAGATTGAAGCCCGCCTTCGCGCCGCGATTCGCGCCCATGAAATTTAAAATTTTATGTGTGCTTGTAACCGCGCTATTTATTGCCGGTTGTGGCATGCCAAAAATGGTTCAACACACCACAAAAGGCCAAGTATCATCACCAAATAAAGTTGTGGTCATTGGACGCTTTGTTTTAACACCATCGGTTTTAACTGACATTGAGCAACAAACACATTGGAACGTGGTTGGTGATGAGCGAATTATTAATACCGTTTTTATGGCAACGGGGCCTAACAACCAACCGGCTAGCGCCCAATTAGGTGGATCAGATTGGCAACAAACGATTGAAGTCCAGTGGGGCCAGCCATTTATGGTAGAGCTTGATAAGCGCACTACATGGTTAAATGGCGGCTTCATGTTCTTAGATGCGCTAAAGCAAGAACGTTTATGGTTTCCGGGAGGTTTTTACTTCGATGTCCCGAAAGATGCGGGGGTGATTTATATCGGTACCTTGCACTATATTCGTAACGAATTTAATACCGTAAAACACATTGAAGTTATTAATGAACTCACTGAAACTATAGCTGCCCTAAACGTTAGTGCAGATGACGTTACAGTATCTTTAATGCAATTTCCTGAAGCGGAAAAGCTTGATGTTATTGCAAGCCTATATTGATTTGCTTAGTAGCGAATAGAGACAACAAAGTATTGCTTACGACCATCGGCAATATGAATCACGACTTCATCATCGACGGTTTTTGCTAACAAGGCTCTCGCTAAAGGTGAATCAACACTGATATTGCCTTTTTCATGATCAATTTCATCTGGCCCGACAATACGATACTCAACTTCATCGCCACTCTCTGTTTCCAGGGTCACGTAAGCGGCAAAGAAAATCTTATCGGGATTATCTGGGATATCGTGAACAACTTTTAAATCCGGAATGCGCTTTTGCAAATAACGAATACGCCGGTCAAGTTCTCGCAACTCTTTTTTGCGATAAATATATTCAGCGTTTTCGCTGCGATCGCCCTCAGCCGCAGCCGCCGCTAAGGCTTGAACAACCTCTCTACGGCGTTGCCAGCGCTGGCTGAGTTCCTGATTCATCAGGAACATGCCATTTGGTGTGATATATGGCGAGCTAGCCATTAGACGTTACGAAGAGTTTCTTCCAGTTTGGCTTCATTGATCTGCGCTTGCAGGCGTGTCGCCACAATACGCATATCTTTTTCTGCATTTTCCAAACAGCTCGTACCACCTGGTGACGGCGTCATATTAAAAATAATGCCGGTACCTGGATTGATTTTGGCCTCACCCAGCATCAGCTTGGCATTAGCTTTATCAATCAATTGCGGTCTGACACCACCATAGCCTTTAGCAAATTGGATATCTTTCAATTCCAATGATGGCACGATTTTGCGAGCATCTTTCAAAAACAACCAACGTCGTAGTAAAGGCACTTCAAACAGGAAGTTTTTCAAGATGTAGTTACGGATATCTTTAACCCGGAATAGATCCCAAAATACGCGTAAGACACGGCTATCAAGCCTCAATACCCGTAAAAACTCAAAGAAGGTGCTGCTGTTATAACGCTCAAGTAGCGGTAACAATAAAGCTGTAGGCCCAAAACGGGTTTTACCTTCAACCAGTACATCCGGATCGCCGTGAACAGCAGCAAACGGCAGTTTATCGTTTTGAACGGTATACACCTTGCCGTTAAGTTTTTGCGGTGTGAAATAAAAGCTACCGGCAACAGGTAAGCATGAAAACTCTAAGCCATAGCCCATTTGTTGAGCCAACAACAAGCTGTGGCCACCAGCTGAGACAACGACGCTACGCGCCTTAATAACATTATCTTTGCTGATTAAGGTAAAGACGCCATCTTGCTCAACGATGTCTTCGATCTGATTATTGAGCACCACATTCAGGCTTTTATCTGTGTGTTTTTTTGCTTCACGAACAAATGCTTGTGATAACTGCTGGTAATCCACCGCGCTGTAATCATCTAAAACCGCTAAGGCAACACAAGGTTCTGGACGCATAGTGCCATTTGCCATCACCACATTAGGTTCGACGGCACCGATGTCGGCTTTTTCCAGTAACTTCATTTCTGGAAAAACTTCGCGGAAACTTTGGTAACGCTGACGCAACAATCGACACTCTGTCTCACCGACACCTAAAACCATTTTTGGATATTTAAAAATGATTTTGTCGGCTTCTGGCAAACGCTTAGCAAAATTCACCAGCATTTGTGCCGCGGCTTTTACTTTACTGGCTTTTTCCAGTGTGTAATTAGTTTCAATATCACCACAATGAATCGTTTGACTATTGTTGCGACTATGCGAATTTACTTTCGCAACAGAGTCGTACTTCTCGACCAAAACAATATCATTGATATCGGTATACTCGGCCAACATATAAAGTAATGCTGTGCCACAAACACCACCACCGACAATGGCGACTTGATGAATCTTATCTGTCATAGGAATTCCAGCTGAAGTCAGCCGGAAATTTTACCAAATTGACGCTGTTTGCGTTAAAAAATCAACGACATCAGTATTAGCTTTTGCCACCATCCCGGTTACCGCCAAAGCGTGGAATGTGCGACAAGATCTGCTGCAAGTCCTGCTGGCCTTTTTCTTCGACAGGTTTAAAGTCAGGGTTTTGTTGTAACTCTCTAACCTCTTCCATCAATTTATTAAGCGAAGCGTTATCCGGTAATGGCAGATCAGCTGCGGCATTCAAGTCATCATTTTGCTCTGATGTTGCCGGTTGTAAACGTTGTAAATCCCCGACTTCAGACATCAAATCACTGAGCGCATCCTGCTCAGGTAATGGCGGCTGCAACTCAGTATCAAATTCAGCAATTTGAGATTCAGTTTCTAAACGTTCTTGCTCTGCTTGTGCGGCTTCTGCAGCCAGTGCTGCAGCAAAATCATCAATATCATTTGATGTAGTTTTGTTTTCAACGTCATCAACTTTGACTTGTTCTTCAAGCACTGAATCAGACTCAAACGTATCAACTTCATCAACCTCTGATGCTGAGGCCATTAAGGCATCCATGTCTAATTCATTCTCTTCAGAAGACTGTGATGCTGCTTCGGCGGCATCTGCCTCTCCTTCTTCCATAATAACGTCTAATAAAACATCATCTTCAGCAAAATCATCTTCTATTGAAGCAAACTCCGAAGACAAATCTAACGTTTCAACATCTGATTCATTCGCAGTCAGCTCTTCATGCGCTTCAGGCAGTTCAAACTCGGCAGATAAGTCCAGTTCTTCAATTTCATTTTCGGACTCAACTGTTGATAGCTCAACATCACTAGACGTAAAGTCCTCGCCTGCTTGCAGCTTTGAAGATAAATCCCACTCTTGATTCACCTCAACATCAGGCTCATCTATTTCATTGGCAATATCTTCCTCTGATACGCCTGTGTCAGAGTCCTCAACCAAAATGTCATTATCTTGGGCAATCGAACTAAACCCTGCCATTTCAATAATATTGCTTTTGGGAATTTCATTTAGCGGCTCAATATCCGTTGCTTCGCTTTGATTAACGTCAACGCTAACTTCTGGCTCTTCAACAACCATCGGTTTAGCCGCTTTTAACGCTTCCGTTTTTTCGCGTAGTCGACGACGCAATCTTGCTAATTCATCCAACTGTTCAATTGCTTGATCTTCTGTTGAATTTGTTGATGGTTCTGCTACTTCCGGCTCGACTACTTCATTAACTTCCGACTGCTGCGCCATCAAACGACTTAGTTTGTCGGCTTCAGTTTCAGCCTCATTTCTAACTACTTCAGCGTCTTCAGAAATGTTTTGGTTATCGGCCAAAGAAACCGTAAATTCGTCATCAACTCTCGTTTCATCAGAGTCATCAACAGGTGAAGACTCTAGCCGCGACTGAATATATTTTTCTACCCCCGTTGGACCGCCGTGTTTTGACTCCTCAGCAATAAGCTCTTCATCATCAAAGATCGCCGCTTTGGCTTCGGCTTCGGCTTCGGCTTCGGCTTCGGCTTCGGCTTCGGCTTCGGCTTCGGCTTCGGCTTCGGCTTCGGCTTCGGCTTCGGCAGCAGTGTCTGATCCACTTACACCAAGATCAAACTCATTAAAATCGACCCACTCTTCAGCAACATTCTGTGCGGATTGAACTTCAGGCTCTTCGTTTAAGCTTTCATCTAATAGGTTTGTCTCAGTAACCGCGGCTAATTCATCTAGTTCTTCGATTTCTTCAAGCGGTTCTGAAATCGATGCATGAAGTCCATAAACAGGTGGCGTAGTTGCCTGCCAACTACTATTCATAAACTGCTTCAGGCTGGCCTTTGGTTTGGTTTCTGTAATTTCAGGTTCAGCTTCTACCACCATTTCTGGCTCAAGCTCTGGGACATACTTACCATAAACATCAGGCGTTTCAGGCTGCCAGTTGGAATTCGCAAAATTACTCAAGCTACTTTGTTTACTCTTACTAACAGGCTCATCAGTCTCCTGAAGTTCATCAGTCATAACTTCATCAGAGAATTCGCTAATATCAACACTATCTTCGACGTTATCGCTCAATTCATCTTGAAAAGCTTCGACATCAGTTACCTCAGAAGGCGCAGCGTCTTCAGACATATCAACGTTAATATCTTCAACTGTCGGCGCTTCGTTGCTGATGCCATCACTATTGCGAGTAGCATCTGCAAGCTCAATTTCAAACCCATCAAGCAATTGATTTACATCATCAGCATAGAGTTGCTCTGCTTCCTGAGTCTCCATTAATGTTTCATCATCAAATACTGATGATTCTTCAATGTTTTCGGGCTCTGCTTCACTAGTTGAAACTGACGCAATAACAACATCATCAGAAAAAACCGTTTCCTCTACAACTTCCACTTCATCGTCTGTTTCTTGAGTTTCTTCATTAAACTCATCGACAGGAACTTCAGCGGCTAATGCCTGTTCTTCAAGTGCCTGTTGCAAACGACTTACTGTCGCTGTCAGTTCAGCATTTTCTGCGGCTAGTGTTTGTAATTGTTGGCGCTGCTCTTCATTCTCACGTTGTGGTGACATTAGTGCGAGACCAGCGTTTAGCAGTGACTCCATTTGGTCAGGCATTGCACTTAACGTTTTACCGTTTTGGGTAACGTAGAGGCTAAGCAGGTTTTTATTTAGCTCACGCTCACGCTGTTGTAAGGCCTCAACCTCACTTTCTAACGACTCACCATTCAAGCCATATTGCGTCTGCAAAATGACAGCAAGTTGCTGGCGTCTCCCCTCACGCTTTTGTTTAATAAGTTTTACCGCTTTGGCTGAATCCTCACGGATCTGTTTATTTTTGCGGACTAAACGGATTAATGTCCACGCAAACAACAAGGCAAATATGCCTGCCAGCTCAAAGGCTAACCATTCAAAAACCGGATCTGTTAACGACATTTACAACATCTCCTCGGGGGTAGGTGGTCGCTGATAACGACGCCACCACAAAATACCGGCCAATAGCAGTAATAACATTACGCCATTGCCTATCATTAAAATTACATTTGGTGATAACCATTCAGTAGCCGATTTTTCAGACGGTAAGTCACTCTCAGGGGTCTCTTCTATAACGTCAGGAATGGCAATATTTGCAACATCTGAGTCAATCGAAACCAGTTGCTGTGAATCTTTTATCGTCAGTGTTTGTGGCTGTAAAAACACATCACGACCAGCTGGCGTTAAACCTCGAACTTGCAGTGATAACTGGTAATCAACACTTGGTTGTAACTCTGCCAGTGTCAGCTGCCAATGGTTGGTATCTTGACGCATGACATTAAATGAAAACTCACTATTATCTGCCGCAGTTAACAGTGCCGTCATTTCTAAACTATCTAAATCAAGTAATTCACTATCTGCCGTGACACTTAAACGGTGGCTACGATTTGCTTCAGTAAGTTGCGTAACTTCAATATTTAAAGGTACAGCTACGACATTTATTGATTGTCGACGTTGGCGCTCAAAAGTCGCACTTTTGGCGGTGATCACAATATCGTTACGACCAGAGGAAAATAACTGACCCAATTCAACACGATAGGTAGCATCTTCAGCGGTTCGTGCTAATTCACTCGTTAAAGTCTCGCCATCAGGATCTAGCTGCTGGAGCTCAGTCTCAACTAAAGCTAAGAAGTTTTCTTTGCTAATTGGCTCACCATTTTCGGTCAGCATTGCCGTCATATCAAAACGCTCACCAACCAATACATTATTCGGTAGCTCATTGGTTTCCAACTGAAGATCAGTCACTACCATCACGCGATTATCAGGATCTAAACGTGCATCAATAAACCAGTCACCAGCCATCGGCTTCTCAATGGTAATCAAGTCATAATGCTTTTCATGCTGCCAGCGTAATTGGTCACTACGCTGTGCTTCGGAGAGCACTTGTTGATCGGGTTGTATTAACGTTGCCGCTGCAGAATCTGGTTCTCTGAAAACCAGCACTGTCATTTCTTCAACACTGGTATCAATGCTGAAATAATTATCTTTAATGGGAACGTTATCGCGTTGCGTTGCTTGTTCAAACAAATGCAGAAACACACGCTCAAGCTGATCGGCTGTATCTACTTGGCGATACCAACCGTTGGTTGCGAGAGATAATTGTTCTAGCAATGCATGATCGGCAGTTGATGATAAGGCGATGGTATGCACCTTAAAACCAAGTTTTTGTAGTTTGGGTAATAACTGATCAATGATGCGCTGGCGTGATTGTTTACTGGCTTGTTCACCAGCTTTTAGATCAACTAAACCATCAGATAATAAAATTATACTACGCGCGCGATCACTATTTTCTGGCGCCGTCGAAATGGCATCTTTCAACGCCTGCTCGATATTAGTGAATAAGCCACGCGAGTGAATTTTGGCCGACTGACTATTTGCATTATCACGCCATTTATTATCGACACTTTGCCATGGCACGAGCATGTTTACCTGAGAGGCAAACGTCCAGACACCCGATGCACTATCGGGCGGCAATAAACCGCTAAGCAAGCGTAAACCTGGCGCCCGAAGGTTTTGTGGATCGTTTTGTTTCATGCTGCCTGAAACATCAATCACCACACGAACGTCGGGTGTTGTAGCATTTACCGACAACGGTAAAAGCACTGCTAACAGGCTAAAAATGATGCAAATTTGCCGCATAGTCATTTTCCATTTGCAGAAGTCTGGCTCAGAATCTGAGCCAATTTTCTGACATGTCTTTAAGTTGGAACTATGTCTATGCAGATTTTGTGCCGATTATCAGCACATTACTTACTAAATTTAAAGTAAATCCAATCCGTGTTGTAAATCGGCTTTGATATCTGCCACAGTCTCAAGTCCAACAGACAAACGCAGTAAACCATCGCTAATACCCGCTTCAGCTTTTGCCTCTGGACTTAAACGGCCATGGGTTGTTGTCGCAGGATGGGTAATCGTCGTTTTACTGTCGCCGAGATTTGCCGTGATAGAAATCCACTGTGTTGAATTCACTACTTTCCAAGCAGCTTCACGGCCACCCGCAATTTCAAATGCAATGATGCCACCAAAGGCAGACTGTTGTTTCGCTGCCAAAGCATGTTGTGGATGGCTTGCTAAACCTGCGTAAAACACTTTGTTAACTTTTGGATGCTGCTCTAGCCAAGTAGCCAATTCTAATGCCGACGATGAATGCGCTTTCATCCGAAGCTCTAGTGTTTCTAGACCTTTCAAAAATGTCCATGCATTGAAAGCGCTCATGGTCGGTCCAGCAGTACGCAAGAAACCATATACTTCCTCACCAACACGTTGCGCATCACCGACCACCGCACCACCAATACAACGGCCTTGACCGTCGATGTATTTCGTCGCCGAGTGAATAACGATATCAGCGCCTAGGCTCAGTGGTTGCTGCAAAGCTGGCGTACAAAAACAATTATCAACAATCAGGAGACAGTCATGTTTTTTCGCCAAGGCAGACAATGCCACTAAATCAGCAATTTCGTTGAGCGGGTTTGACGGCGTTTCTAAAAACAACGCTTTGGTATTCGGCTTAATTGCCTTTTCCCAAGCGGCCAAATCGGTCAATGCAACATAATCTGTTTGTAAGCCAAACTTGCCCAAATACTTATCAAACAACACTCGGGTAGTACCGAAGATGCTGCGAGAAGACACCACATGGTCGCCTGACTCGAGCAAAGCCATAAACGTCGACAAAATTGCTGACATGCCAGAAGCTGTGGCAACACAAGCCTCACCACCTTCCAGTGCGGCTAAACGTTGTTCAAACGTACGCACCGTAGGGTTCGTGAATCGAGAATAGATGTTGCCTTTTTCATCACCACCAAAACGAGCAGCAGCCTGTTCTGCGCTATCAAACACAAAGCTAGAAGTTGGGAAAATTGGCTCAGATTGCTCACCTTCAGGCGTGCGCAAATGACCTGCACGAACGGCCCGAGTAGCAAATCCTTTATCAGAAAAGTTATTGGTCATGGTGTCTTTGAATATTAGGGAATAGCGAAGATTTTAACGGATGCAATGGGTCAGTGACCAGCAAACATCCAAATGTACCAATAAAAAAAGCCATACCTCGTAAGATATGGCTTTTTCGTTTTCAAACAACCAAATCGATTATGGCGTGTAATTAACACTCAACATAACTTGTCTATCCAGACTGTTGTATCCATAGACCGTTTCATAGTCTTTATCAAATGCATTATTAACATTTAAACGGACTGTCCAATCATTATTGACTTGATAAGCCATTCTCAGGTCAACAATACCATGACCACCAACGATTTCTTCGTCATTGAAGCCAGTTACATTGTTATACGCTAGATCACGACGATCACCATTCAAACGCCAACTTGCACCATATGACCAATCACCGAATGCTTTATCCGCATGAAGGTTAGCTGTCTTACGAGCACGGCGAATTAAACGCTCATCAGTTTCACGATCATCAGCATCAACATATCCCAGATTCAAGCCTAAATCCCAGCCTGCTAGAACGGTGTTCAAATCGAGCTCAACGCCGCGAATTCGTGCTTTGTTTATATTTTCCATGGAAGAAGAAGAGCTTGAATAAGTAATTAGATCACGAATTTCTGTTTGGTAACTATTTAAATGCCACTGTCCCCAGTTTTGGGCCCCTTTAAGTCCCACCCCATAGGTACGAGACTTTTCTGGTGCTAAGTTCGGATTACCCGAAAAAGGGTAATACAAATCATTAAACGTCGGTGCTTTAAACGCAGATCCTGCATTAGCAACAAACATCAAATCTTCAGTGAGTTCATAGCCCCATTCCGCACTACCTGAAGTGTAACTACCATAAGCTTCATTATTATCATGACGTGCACTTACTAACCAATTATGGCGTTCATATTGACCAGCCCATGAAATATAAGCAGCGCGGTTATCACGACTATCTTCAATAAAGTCGACCGTGCCATCAACTTCATCTTCTGCATACTCAAGGCCAACATTTAGAAATTGAGAATCAGTTAAGAGAAACGTATTTTTGATGTCAATCTGACGATGACGGGTATTAAATTCTGAGGTTTTATCACGGTTTTGCTCAGTGGTTGATTTATCACGTGATTCAGCCAACTGAATGTCCATAGACCATCTATCAGAAACTTGATAGTTGGTGCCAACCTGTAATACCTGCTGCGTATTCAAATTCCGAATATTAGCGTTAGGATTGTATTCATCATCATATTCATTTCTGGCCTCTGCACGAAATACTCTTGCACGAACAGCCAGCTTATCAGTCAACTGATGGTTAACACTGCCAGATATATTTTTATTACGATAACCATCGTCATCCGGTTCTGCTGTTTTGAGTGCATCAATACCATCAGTATGATAATGACCCACACTTAGGTTATAGCGGGTTGACTCGTTACCACCTTGCAGGCCAGCTTGGACTTTTTGGGTACTGTCACTACCAATACCAGCACTAAAAAATGGTGATGTTTCACCATTACCTTGGCGAGTAATGATATTAATAACACCACCAATCGCTTCTGCACCATATAAACCTGAGCGTGGGCCACGAACAATTTCGATGCGCTCAATTTGATCTACAGGAAAATCTTGGATCGCAGCGCCCCCCGAAGTCGCGGAATACCATTTCACACCATCCACTAGTATTAAGGTGTGATCAGATTCCGTACCGCGCATAAAAATGCTGCTTTGCTGACCAACACCACCACTATTGGTCACACTAATACCAGCCTGACGAGATAATAATGTTGGTAGATCATCGATTTGTAGGCGTTCAATCTCAGTTCGGGTAATTACTGAACTGGGCGCTAACAATGTTGGCGTTTGCATACGGTTACCGGTAACCGTTAGGGTGTCAAAAGATTCGGCTTGTGAAATAGAAGGAATAAATTGCGTAAAGGCAATCAGGCCCAGCGCAGTTAAACGCAGACCGTTATTTTTTGGATAGGACATATTGTCTCCCATGGATACGCTCACCCGCGATCCGAGTTGGATATTCACGACAAAAGTCGTGGCGAACTCTTAGGCCGGTATCCGGACTTACGTTGTGGTTTAGAAACCTGATAATCCCGCCTTCCCACATTTAAAATGCGGTGGCATAAGGGGTCATCAATCAACGATCACCGTTGCGGGGGCAGTGTTGGATTTTGACCAACTTCCCGTTTAACATTGCAGCGCAATGCACCTAGAGAGCGCGCCATACTAGGCATCGTTCAGGTACCTGTCAAATTTATAGTACCGCTTTGGGAACTTTTTTAAATAATTACAGCTGGAAAGCAAATGGATAATGAATTAAGTCAACGCCACACAAAACGCATGCAAAAGCAAAAAGAAGTTGTCGACAGCCAAATTCAGCAGGCTGATAAAGACAAAGGTTTACTGCTTTGTATTACGGGTAATGGCAAAGGCAAAAGCTCATCTGGTTTTGGCATGATTGCCAGAGCCCTTGGACATGATATGAAAGTTGGTATTGTCCAGTTTATTAAAGGCGCGATGAGCACTGGTGAGGAAGCTTTCTACCGCCGCTTTCCTAAACAAGTGGAATATCACGTGGTCGGTGATGGATTTACTTGGGATACGCAAAATCTTGAACAAGACAAACGCTCAGCTGAAAAAGGTTGGGAAATTGTTCAAAAGATGTTGGCCGATCCTACTATCGGCGTCATTTTATTAGATGAATTAAATATTGTTTTAAAAATGCATTATCTCGATTCAGATAAGGTGCTAAAAGATATTAATGCTCGCCCAGCTATGCAGCATGTGATTATTACAGGCCGAGGCGCGCCTGAGGCGGTCATAGCAGCTTCCGATACGGTAAGTCGTATCGATGATGTGAAACATGCTTTTCGCGCCGGTATTCGTGCTCAGAAAGGCATCGAACTGTAATAAAACTTCTAATTTTTTAGTCACTGTAACCAGACTGTAAAGTTACTCACATTTTCTGTGGATAAGTCTGTGGTTAACAATGGGGTTAATCGCTAAGTTGTTCTTATTGCAGGGGCAGTCACAAATTGGTCAAAAAATAACCAATATTAATTACCCCATAAATATCAGCAACTTACATACCGAACACCTTAAATCAATCACTTAGGTGTACCTTTTATAAGCTTATGTGAAGAAGTTGTGAAACAGGTGCATAACTTGCTAGCACGCTATTATGCTGAAACTAAATATTGAGACATAGCTCACAAAAGGAAAAGTCCGGTAGTGAACACTACCGGACTAAAAGAAGGTATTTAAACAGACTCTGTTTCGTTAACAATGTCGAGACTTAATTCATTATCTTTAAGCAGAACACGTACATGACCACCTTCGCTGAGTTTGCCAAATAACAACTCATCAGCAAGTGGACGTTTAATACGTTCTTGTACTAAACGAGCCATTGGTCTGGCACCCATTTGGATGTCATAGCCATGTTCAGCCAACCATTCACGTGCCTCATTATCGATTTCGATAGTGACATTTTTGTCTTGTAATAGCATTTCCAGCTCAAGCACCGCTTTATCTGCTACACGAAGAATGGCATCTCGGCTTAGTGGTTTAAATTGAATAATGCCATCTAAACGATTACGAAATTCTGGCGTGAAAGTACGTTTCAGTGCTTCCATACCATCGCTTTGATGCATTTCTTGCTTGGTAAAGCCGATACCAGTACGGTTCATATCCTGAGCACCCGCATTACTAGTTAAGACCAACACCACATGACGGAAATCGGCTTTACGGCCGTTGTTATCGGTTAATGTACCGTGATCCATCACTTGTAATAACAAGTTAAAGACATCTGGATGGGCTTTCTCAATTTCATCAAGAAGTAATACCGCATGTGGCTGTTTGATGATGGCATCAGTTAATAAACCACCTTGATCAAAGCCCACATAACCCGGCGGCGCACCAATCAAACGAGAGACAGTATGCGCTTCCATATATTCCGACATATCAAAGCGAATCAACTCTACGCCAAGAATATGCGCCAGTTGACGTGTGACTTCTGTTTTACCGACACCGGTTGGGCCAGCAAACAAGAAGGCACCCGTTGGCTTTTCTGGATGACCTAAACCTGAGCGCGCCATTTTGATGGCTGAACTTAAAGCCGAAATCGCTTCATCCTGACCAAAAATAACGTGCTTAAGATTTGGCTCTAAATTACGCAGGTTATCTTTATCAGCATTACTCACTGTTTTGGTCGGAATACGTGCAATTTTCGCGACAATTTCCTGTACATCACCCACACCAATCATCTTCTTACGACGTGACTTAGGTAGCAGTCGTTGTGCAGCTCCTACTTCATCCAACACATCAATCGCCTTATCAGGCAAATATCGATCATTGATATGACGTGCAGCTAATTCTGCAGCCTGCTCAATCGCAGCGTTGGAATAACGGACATTGTGATGTGACTCAAGACCTGGTTTTAAACCTTTCAGGATCTCAATAGTCTCAGCAATCGTTGGCTCTGGCACATCGATTTTTTGGAAACGACGTGCTAAAGCACGGTCATGCTCAAATATACCGCGATACTCTTGATAAGTTGTTGAACCAATGCATTTCAACTCACCATTAGCCAAAATTGGTTTTAATAAGTTAGCAGCATCCATTGCACTGTTGCCAGCGCTACCGGCCCCAATCACAGTGTGGATCTCATCGATAAATAGAATCGCGTGCTCTTTTTGTTTCACTTCACGCAGTAAAGCTTTCAGACGTTTTTCAAAGTCACCGCGATACTTGGTACCGGCAACTAATGCGCCCATATCCAGAGCATAAATCACTGCGTCTTCGAGTACCTCAGGCACATCGCCATCGACAATGCGTTTAGCAAGACCTTCAGCCAAAGCCGTTTTTCCAACGCCTGCCTCACCAACAAACAGCGGGTTGTTTTTACGGCGACGACATAACACCTGAAGCGTGCGTTCAATCTCATGAGCACGACCAATCAAAGGATCAATACGACCCAATTCAGCTTCAGCGTTCAGGTTACTGGCGTAAAGTGCCAATGCACTTTTACTTTCACTACTACCTTCCGCCTCTTCAGCTGCTGGTTTTTCATCTTTGACTTGTTCTGTCGTGTCAGTGATTGTGCCGTGACTGATCGCATTTACGACATCTAAACGCGTGACATCTTGTTTTTGTAACAAGAAAACCGCTTGTGACTGTTGCTCTGAGAAAATCGATACCAAAACATTAGCACCTGTGACTTCTTCACCACCAGACGACTGCACATGCATGACAGCACGTTGCAAAATACGTTGAAACGCTAAAGTGGGCTGCGTTTCACGTTCGGTATCTTCCGGCAATGTCGGCAAATTATCGGCAAGAAAGTCGGTTAAGTCCTGACGCAAAGCGGCAATATCAACTTCACAGGCTTTTAGCACGGCTAACGCTTGACCGTTTTCTAACAGAGCCAGCAATAAATGCTCTACCGTTAGAAACTCGTGCGAACGTTGCCTTGCATAGTTAAATGCCTGACTTAGCGTGTGCTCTAATTCTTTACTTAACATACGTCATTTCGCCTGTATTTTGGTCACCGTGGTTACTCTTGCTCCATGGTGCACTGTAAAGGATGCCCGTGGTGCTGGGCATAGCTATTGACTTGCTCTACTTTGGCCTCAGCAATTTCAAAAGTAAAGACACCACACAGTGCCTGCCCTTCTGTGTGGACCTGTAACATGGTCCGCGTCGCTTTCTCACGTCCCATATCAAAGAGTTTTTCCAGCACTTCGACGACAAAATCCATCGGCGTGTAGTCGTCATTCAGCATAATCACCCGATACTTAGGTGGCTGTTTGAGCTCGGGCTTAGAAGGCGCAACAGCAAAGCCGTTACCCGCTGCCCAATCTGGTACCGATTTCTCAGTCATTCTTTATTAACTCGCCGCATCAACTAGTTTTTGGAGTTCACCTGACTCGTACAGTTCCATGATGATGTCGCAACCACCAACTAATTCACCTTTTATGTACAACTGTGGGAAAGTTGGCCAGTCGGCATATCGATGTAAATTTGCACGAACATCAGGATCTGCCAGTACATTGACATAAGCAAATTCTGAACCACATGCAGCAACTGCTTGAGATGCTCTGCTAGAGAAACCACATTGTGGAAACTCAGGTGTGCCCTTCATAAATAAGATCACAGCATTGCCTTCAATTGCCTGCGTGATACGCTCCATAATATCCATTGAAAATACCTCGTTAATTGATTCGTAATGCAGATGGAGTTCATCTGCTGATAATTCAAGACTACGCCTGTCAGATAGACTGCTGCAAGAGGCCAAGCACCCCTTCTAACCCACAGAAATTCAGCGCAGTATTTGCTTGTTCTTGTACTTTTGGTTTGGCGTGATACGCAATGCTTAAACCAGCTTCTGCCATCATCAATAAATCATTAGCACCATCACCCATAGCAATGGTTTGATTTGGTTGAATATTCAGGTCTTTACAACGCGCCAACAGAAAGTCAGCTTTAGCCTGTGCACCACAAATATCGCCGACAACTTCACCCGTTAATTTGCCGTCTGCTTCACCCAGTAAATTCGCCTGCGTGAAATCGAGGTTTAAGCGTTTTTGTAAGCGCTCGGTAAAGAAAGTAAAGCCACCAGAAACCAATGCGGTTTTAATGCCTAATTGTTTTAGTCCCGCCAGCATAACTTCCGCACCCGGATTGAGTTGCAAACGTTGCTCGTAGACTGTCTCCAACATTTCTACTGGCAAACCGGCCAACAATTTAACCCGTTGGCGAAGTGAACCTTCAAAATCCAATTCACCGCGCATTGCCGCTTCGGTAATTTCTGACACTTGAGACTTGATGCCTAAACAGTCAGCAATTTCATCAATGCACTCAATACTAATCAGAGTTGAGTCCATATCCATCACCAGTAATTTGCACTGTTTTGGATCAAATGTTGCCGGTACGACATTAATATCGAATTGAAATTGATCACGGAGCAGTTGTACTTCAGCGTCAATGACATCAGCCTCAATCGCAGCATAACTATCACACCAAGTCAGTTTGCCGTGAACAGCTTGAGCAACCTCGGCTGCTGAGGCTTGTGTTAGTGCAGAACCCTGAAGAATTAATTTTGCCATTTTGATTTGCCTGATAAAACACAAACGGCGAGTCTGATTTACATCAGCTCGCCGCTTTAGAAAGTGAAAAACCGATTAAAATTGTGGTTTGACCGGCGCCGCTTTAAAACGGTCTACACTGTCCATAATTTCTTTTTTGGCAGCATCTTTACCAAGCCAGCCATCAACTTTAACCCACTTGTTTTTCTCTAAATCTTTGTAATGTTCAAAGAAGTGCGCCAATTGTTCTAACAGGCGGTTTGATACATCACCGATATCCTGAACATCGTCATACATTTTATCGTGAGGAACAGCCAATACTTTGGCATCTTCACCAGACTCGTCAGTCATTTTCAGCATACCAACTGGGCGACATTGCACAACAGAACCACTGATCAATGCATATGGGCTGATAACCAAAACGTCAACCGGGTCACCATCGTCAGACAAAGTGTGTGGTACATAGCCATAGTTGCATGGATAGAACATAGCTGTGTTCATAAAACGATCAACAAACAACGCACCCGTTTCTTTATCGACTTCATATTTCACAGGATCTGAGTGTGAAGGAATTTCGATAATGACGTTGATATCTTCAGGTACATTTTTGCCAGAAGTGACGCGGTCCAGATTCATTGATTAAGCGCTCCAAGTGCGGATAGATAAATCCGCTCATTATATAAGAAACTAGCTGTTTATTAAACTTAAACTGACTAAGTTATGAACATCGGCTGTCCTAGCCGTCGCGTTATCAATAATTGTTTTTTTGTTTGTTGATGAAGTCTTGAAGACAATGGTCAGAATTGTTGTCTGGGCTTAAATGGCAACGGGGTTTAAAGTTTTAAGCTTTTCAACGAAAAGATTTTGGGTGTCAGCAAATTAGCGCCATAAGCACGATTGTTGACAGGAGCATTCACCCACAATCATCAAACGTAATATTTAATTCCTGTTACAGATGACTTTACAGCCCTTATTGATAGCGGTATAACCATATTTATCAATAACTTAAAACCTGTGTCTATTATTGCTCGCCCATAACTGTTACTTGGCAGCAAAATGGATAACAAATGAAACCAGGAGTGTTTTCTTTCAATGTAAGTTTAATCAATGACAAAGAGGTCAGCCTATGTGGTCTATCAATATCGTTCCAGTGGTACTGGGTGTGCTCGGACTTATCTGTGCATTACTGATTTTTAATAAGGTCAAAGCTGCCGCCGCAGGGAGTGGCAAGGTCGTTGAGATTGGTGACCAGATCCATTTAGGCGCTATGGTTTTTATGCGAGCCGAATATTCAAGACTCGCTATCTTCTGCCTCATTTGTATTGTTGCATTAGGACTCTCTGATTTAGGCTGGCACACCGCGCTGGCCTTTTTTATTGGTGCAGCAGCATCAGCAGCAGCCGGTTTTATTGGTATGTATTCGGCAACTAAAGCCAATACCCGAACAGCTGTCGCTGCCCGAGATAATGGTGCAGCCCAAGCGTTAACCGTTGCTTTTTATGGTGGCTCAATCATGGGCTTAACTGTGGCTGCAATGGGTTTGCTGGGACTTGGCTTGTTATACCTGTTTTACGGTAGTGATCCACACAGTGCGCATACCATTCATGGCTTTGGTATGGGCGCATCATCAGTTGCCCTTTTCTCTCGTGTTGGCGGTGGCATTTTTACCAAGAGTGCGGATGTCGGTGCCGATTTAGTGGGTAAAGTCGAAGCCGGTATTCCCGAAGATGATCCCCGTAACCCAGGCGTTATCGCTGATAATGTTGGTGATAATGTCGGTGATGTTGCCGGTATGGGCTCGGATATTTTTGAATCATACTGCGGCGCAATGATTGCCGGTATTGCGATTGCGTCTACGATGACGCTGTTAAGCATTAATGAGTTAGGTGGTGGTAGTCAACAAACCCTAATGTTTATGCCACTGGCGTTAGCTTCTTTAGGCATACTCTGCTCAATCGCCGGTATCTTTACGGTAAAAGCTTTCTCAAGTAAAAAACCTGATGCAGCCCTAAGGTTTGGTACTTTGGGTGCATCCATCATTTTTATCTTATTGTCTTACTTACTCATTCAGTTTTTAGAGGCCAGCACCCATATTTGGTTTGCTGTATTAGCGGGTGCTGTTGGCGGCATTATCGTTGGCCTAGTCACCGAATATTACACAGGCGGCGCGCCAGTTCGAAAGTTAGCTCGAGGCGGCGAAACGGGACCTGCCACCATCATCATCGGTGGTCTAGCGCTTGGTATGCAATCGGTTGCCATTCCGGTTATTACGATCGCGGCGATTATCTTTACAGCCAGTCATTTTGCCGGGTTGTATGGTGTTGCGATTGCCGCTGTAGGCATGTTGGGTACCGTTGGTATCACTATGGCTATCGATGCCTACGGCCCGGTTGCAGATAATGCAGGCGGCATTGCAGAAATGGCAGAAATGGGTAAAGAAACACGAGAAATTACTGACTCATTAGATTCATTAGGCAATACCACAGCGGCAATAGGTAAAGGCTTTGCAATCTCAGCAGCCGCTTTGGCAGCTTTAGCGATTATCAGTGCTTATATCGAAACAGTTAATGCAAAAAGCGGCGGTGAATTAACGCTTTTAATCACTAATCCTGTGGTATTAGTCGGCATGTTTATCGGCGGCATATTTCCATTTTTGGTCAGCTCAATGACCATGACTGCTGTTGGTGATGCTGCTTTTGACATGATTCATGAAATTCGTCGGCAGTTTCGAGAAATTCCGGGCCTATTAGAAGGCACAGGCAAACCTGACACAGCAAGATGTGTGGATATAGCGACGCGCGCCGCCCTACGAAAAATGATCTTGCCAGGCACATTGGCGGTGTTAGCACCGATTGTCGTTGGTTTTGGCTTAGGCCCAGAAGCATTAGGCGGTATGTTAGGTGGCGGGTTAATCGTCTGCGTCTTGATGGCACTCATGATGGCAAATGCGGGTGGTGCATGGGATAACGCCAAAAAGTATGTTGAACAGGGCAATCTTGGTGGCAAAGGCTCCGATGTTCATAAAGCCAATGTTGTTGGTGATACCGTTGGTGACCCATTAAAAGATACCTCCGGCCCATCAATGAATATTTTGATTAATGTCATGGCGATCGTCAGTCTTGTTATTGCTCCACTCCTTGTTTAACAAGAGAAGCTGACGCTTCATTTATAAGGCCACGGTAACGTGGCCTTTTTTATTAGCACGTATAATCAAACGACTTTTTAATCAATAAAAATTCCATTTTGTCGAAACCAACCATCACACATCAACAAATCTGGCGAATTGCCGGGCCAATGATTCTGGCGAATATTTCCACGCCCTTATTAGGCATGGTCGATACCGCCGTCGTTGGTCACCTCTCGGCCGTACATTATCTCGGAGCTGTTGCCATTGGCAGCATGATCTTCACTTTTGTGTTTTGGGGTTTTGGCTTCTTACGAATGGCCACGACCGGCCTGAATGCACAAGCCTATGGCCGTAATGATGACAAACAGATGCAAGCCGTTTTGTTTCAAGCGGTATGGTTAGCGGTTTTTATCGCGTTTGGGCTATTACTTATTCAGGCCCCAATACGTGATATTGCTTTATGGTTGGTAAATAGCTCCGATGAAGTAAAGCATTATGCCGCGCTGTATTTTGATATCCGTATCTGGAGTGCACCTGCCACCCTAATCAATTATGCAATTCTCGGCTGGCTAATAGGTCGTGAAGCTTCAAAAGCGGCTCTTCTTATGGTTCTCGTTATCAATGTTGCCAATATTGTTGGCGACTTATTGCTTGTTAACGTTCTAGGCATGCATGTAGATGGGGTTGCCTTAGCCTCTGTCGTTGCAGAATATCTTGGTCTTATAACTGGTATTGTTTTATTGACTCGTTATGGCGTTAACCAACAAGCATGGCAATTTGCTCGTCGCTGGCAAAACATGCGTCATGGTTTTAGTGGTCTTGAGGTACACGGTAACTTTATGTTGCGTACCTTGGTGCTCATTCTTTGTTTTGCTTTTTTCACCACTCAGGGCGCACGTCAAGGTGATACGGTGCTGGCAGCCAATAGCGTGTTATTAAATTTCATTACATTGATGGCATTTGTACTGGACGCTTTTGCAAACGCCACCGAGGTATTGGCTGGCAAAGCCATTGGCCGTAAAAATCAGGATGAGCTGAAACGAGCATTACTCATGACGGGGTTTTGGTCACTGTTAATGGCGATATTGTTTGTGGTTATTTATGCCAATTTTGGACAGCAAATTATTTTACTGCTGACTGATTTAGATACGGTTATCACCGTCGCCAATCAATATTTGTGGTGGGTTGTGATTACCCCTATTTTTGCCGTTTGGTCGTATTTATTTGATGGCTTATTTGTCGGCGCAACCCGCAGTAAAGAAATGCGTGACTGCATGCTGGTTTCAGCATTGGTTATTTACCTACCGACTTGGTATCTGCTGCAAGGGTTTGAAAACCATGGCTTATGGGCAGCCCTAATAGCGCTTTTTATCGCGCGCGGCCTTACACAGAGCTTCTATATCCCTAAAATCTTACGACTGGCATCCACAGATTAGATTGGATCGTCACTACCCCAGCTATTATTAGCATTATCACGACGATCATGCCCTGAACGACGATCAGTCTTAGTTAAATCAAACCTAAACATCTCTCGACGATCAACACCTTGGCGGCGAGTCATTTTGCGACGGTTAGGTTGATTTAGCTGCGAGGGCGAATTTGTTTTATTTATTTCGCTCATGATGATTCTCCCAGTTGCGTACAACTTTGACGTTACGCCCGGGATAAGTGATTGTCAATCAACGATAATCTTTGTTTCGTGTGAGTAATTGGGCAATCAAAACCAAGGCTTACGGCTCGCAATTGCAACCCATCTGGATGAGCTTGCCCATAACGACTATCACCAACAACGGGGTGACCTATTGATGCACAATGTCTACGGATCTGATGTTTGCGTCCAGTATCAATACTGACCAATAATTGCGTTTGATCTGTTTCAGCATCGTAAGAGCGAACCTTCAACGTGGTACTGGCATTTTTACCATCTAAGGATTGATCGATCGTTTTCTCTGCAACATCTAATTTGCCTTGCACCGTGACATGGTATTGTTTATCAACGTTTCGAGACTGGAATAACGCTGACAATAATGCTGCCGCTTGTTTGTCATGGGCAATCATCATCAGCCCACTCGCTTCTCTGTCTAAACGATGCACTAAAAATGTCTGCCTTGGTGGGGTAAAAAACTGCTCACTGACTCGCAATAAACTACCGTGATCACCCCACATAGTGCCTTGTGCCAACATGCCTGCAGGTTTGTTCCAAACGCTGTAACGCTTTAAATCCATTACCAGCGAAACCTCTGGTACCGTTTGTGCCAAAATATGTGCATCAAAATACAGGTGTAACTGCTCCCCTGAACTGACTGTTTTTTTGACCCGTCGTAAGCGCTGTTGATGTTTTCCTTTTTGTAACCAAACCGCGCCCTTTGCCATACATTGCTTAATTTGTTGCTTCGACAATGTGCCAATTTCAGCTAAACAATCGAGAGCGGTTTGCCCTGATTGTTCGACGGTATGGTGAAGTTCTACTCGGCTTGGACTTTCTGACATTTGATGATGGCGCGCTTTGGCGTAGAATTAGCTTTTATTTAAAAGGGATTGGTTATGGTTATACCGCAATTGCGTGTTTGCTGTCTTGCCCTACTTTGCAGCTTACCTTTCTGGGTACATGCAGAGATTTATAAATGGACAGACGAAAATGGCCAGATAAATTATAGCCAACAACCGCCTGCAGATCGTCCGGCAGAAGAAATCAAAACGCCGCCGCCGCCACCAATTGCTCCAGAAGCTGCTCAACAAGAGATTGAGACCTTAATCGAAAATCAAGAAGCCGCTGAAGCAGAAGAAGCAGCAGAACAAGCAGCGCAAGAACAGCAAGCTGCCGCTGAAGCTTTACGCCAAGAAAACTGCGAGACTGCGCGTAGTAATTATCAGCAATATCTTAATAATCCTGGCCGACGCGTCATGAATGCTGATGGTGAAGTCACGCGACCAACCGAAGAAGAACGCCAAGAAAAAATTAGCGATTACCAAAACAAAATTGATGAGTTTTGTGATTAATTAGGAGACGCCCATGCCTTACTTAAACATAGTCACCAATCAAACTATTGAAGACGAAGCCGCATTACTGAAAGTTGCCAGCCAAACCGTCGCTAAAGCAAGCGGTAAACCTGAAAGCTACGTCATGATCGCCATTGAACAAAAAGCAAGTATGTCATTTGGTGGTAGTACCGAGCCGGCAGCCATTCTAGATTATCGCTCTTTAGGTTTACCGAGTGACCGACGAGCTTTTTCAGATGCTCTATGCACAATGATTGAACAACAAATCGGTGTCAGTGGTAGCCGCACTTATATCAGTATGACTGACAGTGAGCGCCAAAACTGGGGCTGGGATCACAGCACGTTTTAGAACTTTTATTTGATGGCAGTCTGCTCTGCCGTATTTCAACAACAATAATATTCAACAGGACTTTAGCTTTTTCATGCGTACCTCAAAGCTGCTTATTTCAACATTAAAAGAAACACCGGCAGATGCCGAAATTGTCAGCCATCAGCTGATGTTGCGTGCGGGTTTAATCCGCCGCTTAGCCTCAGGTTTATATACATGGCTGCCACTTGGCCTTCGGGTATTACGCAAAACTGAAGCAATCGTCCGTGATGAGATGGATAAAGCCGGTGCGCAAGAAGTATTAATGCCATCGGTTCAACCTGCTGAGTTATGGCAAGAAAGTCAGCGTTGGGAAAAGTATGGTCCTGAACTTTTACGCATCACTGATCGCCACCAGCGTGACTTTTGTTATGGCCCAACACATGAAGAAGTTATTACCGACTTAGTACGTCAGGAAATTCGTAGTTACAAACAACTGCCAGTTAATTTCTATCAAATCCAAACAAAATTCCGTGATGAAATTCGCCCTCGTTTTGGTTTGATGCGTGCTCGTGAGTTCCTTATGAAAGATGCCTACTCTTTCCATTTGGATCACGCTTCTTTGCAAGAAACCTACGATCAAATGCATGCAGCGTATTGCAATATCTTTAATCGTATCGGTTTGAACTTCCGCCCAGTGCAAGCTGACACCGGTAGTATTGGTGGTAATGCGTCACATGAATTCCATGTATTGGCAAGCTCAGGTGAAGATGCCATTGCCTTTAGTAATAGTAGTGACTATGCAGCTAATGTTGAATTAGCTGAAGCCGTCAAACCAAAGGCAGCACGCCCAGCAGCCACCGCTGCAATGCAAACCGTCGATACACCAAAACAACACACCATTGAAGACGTCAGCAAGTTCCTCAATGTTGATGCCAGCCAATGCGTTAAAACGCTGTTAGTTGAGGGTGCAGAAGAAGGTTCTGTTGTTGCCCTAGTGGTTCGTGGTGATCATGAACTTAATGCAATCAAAGCAGAAAAACACCCATTAGTTGCTGCCCCGCTCACTTTTGCGACACCAGAACAAGTACTGACAGCTAGTGGTGCCAATATTGGTTCAGTGGGGCCTGTTGGTTTAACAATTTCGGTGTTAGTTGATCATGCAGCAGCACAACTGGCTGACTTTGTTTGTGGCGCCAATGCCGATGATAAACACCTGACCGGCGTTAACTGGGAACGTGACGTACCGTTAACTGAGTCTGTCGATATTCGTAATGTGGTCGCTGGCGATCCAAGCCCTGATGGTCAAGGCACACTGGAAATCGCTCGTGGTATCGAGGTGGGTCATATTTTCCAACTTGGTGAAAACTACAGCAAAAAAATGAATGCGGTTGTCTTGACCGAAACCGGACAATCTAAGGTTATTACAATGGGTTGTTATGGTATTGGCGTGTCACGTGTTGTGGCTGCTGCCATCGAACAACACAACGATGATAGCGGTATCGTTTGGCCAACTGCGATTGCCCCATTTGAAGTCGTGTTAGTGCCAGTGAATGCACATAAATCTCAACGTGTACGTGACCAAGCAGAAGAAATTTATCAGCAATTAATCGCTGCTGGTGTTGATGTAGTTATTGATGACCGTGGCTTGCGTCCTGGTGTCGCATTTGCTGACTGGGATCTGATTGGTATTCCACACCGCCTGATTTTGGGTGAGCGTGGTCTTGATAACGGTGTTATCGAATATAAACATCGTGCAACGGGCGATTCGGCTGAGTTTGCATTAAATGATGTTGTGCAAAATATTCAACAACGTCTGGCAAATTAAGCATGTCATTAATTCGTGAACAAGATCTGATTGATAGCGTCTTTGGGGCACTGCAATTTATTGCCAATTACCACCCCAAAGACTTTATTGATGCGATGTTTGCAGCCTATCAACGTGAGCAATCACCGGCAGCAAAAGATGCTATCGCACAGATTTTGGTTAACTCACGGATGTGCGCTGAAAATAACCGTCCGATTTGCCAAGACACCGGCATCGTTAATGTCTTTGTCAAAGTCGGCATGCAAGTGCAATGGGAAAGTCAGCGTCCATTAGCAGATCTCATCAACGAAGGTGTTCGTAAGGCGTATCAGCATCCTGATAATGTACTTCGTGCCTCAATTGTTGCTGATCCGATTGGTAGCCGAAA
Source organism: Methylophaga sp. OBS3 (assembly GCF_026319325.1). GTDB lineage: Bacteria > Pseudomonadota > Gammaproteobacteria > Nitrosococcales > Methylophagaceae > Methylophaga. The sequence goes on along the minus strand of NZ_JAPDMU010000001.1, from coordinate 239,191 downwards.
AAACACTGGTGATAACACACCTGCAGTCATTCATGTAGAAATGGTTGCTGGTGACAAGGTCGAGATTGATATTGCTGCGAAAGGTGGCGGTAGCGAAAACAAAGCCAAATTCACTATTCTAAATCCCAGCGACAGCCTCGTTGATTGGGTATTAGAAACTGTCCCCAAAATGGGGGCTGGTTGGTGTCCGCCAGGCATGTTGGGTATTGGTATCGGTGGTACCGCTGAAAAAGCCATGTTGATGGCCAAACAAAGTTTGATGGATGAGATTGATATTCAGGACTTAATTGACCGCGGCCCTCAAACTGCTGCTGAAAAACTGCGTGTTGAACTTTACGACAAGGTTAATAAGTTAGGTATTGGCGCCCAAGGCTTAGGCGGCTTGACCACAGTATTGGATGTCAAAATTAATGACTTCCCTACTCATGCAGCCTCATTACCTGTTGCGATGATTCCAAATTGTGCAGCTACCCGCCATATACATTTTGTTTTAGATGGCACAGGCCTTGCCGAGTTTACCCCACCCTCATTAGATGATTGGCCAGACATCACTTGGCAGGCAGCCGAAAATACTCGTCATATAAATCTAGATACCGTTACCGCCGCAGACATTCAACAATGGCAACCGGGTGATACCTTGCTACTGACTGGCCATTTTTTAACTGGTCGGGATGCCGCACATAAGAAAATTGCCGATCTCCTCGCCAATGGTGAACCGCTACCAGAGGGTTTGGACTTTCATAACCGTTTTATTTACTACGTTGGCCCAGTTGATCCAGTTCAGGGTGAAGTGGTTGGTCCAGCAGGCCCTACCACTGCCACGCGTATGGATAAGTTTACAGAAACCATGCTGGCCCAAACAGGCCTGTTAGGCATGATTGGTAAAGCAGAACGTGGTGAAAATACAGTTGGGCTAATTAAGAAATATGGTTCGGTGTATTTGATTGCGGTTGGTGGCGCTGCTTATCTTGTCTCAAAAGCTATTAAGTCTTCACGGCTTATCGCTTTTGAAGACTTAGGCATGGAAGCAATTCGCGAATTTTATGTCGAAAATATGCCTGTCACGGTTGCTGTCGATAGTCGCGGTCAATCTATCCACAAAACAGGTCCTAAACAGTGGCAGCAACGTATTGCTGGCATCCCCGTTAAATCGGTAAATACATAAAAGGAACAGCCATGGGTATTGCCATTAGTTTGCATATATTAGCGAGTGTTATCTGGGTTGGTGGTCTTTGGTTTGCCTTTATGCATCTCAGACCAGCTGCCGCCATATTGTTGGCACCTGAGCATCGCTTACCACTTTGGGCAAATATTTTTTCTCGGTTCTTTCCATGGGTGTGGGCCAGCATTATCACTATCATCGTGACTGGCGGCTATATGATTATCCGACTCGGCGGCTTTGGTGGTGTGGATGGTGTCGGCATGCATGTGCACATCATGCTGCTGTTAGGCATTTTGATGATGCTGCTGTTTATGCATGTCTTTTTTAATCCTTACCGTAAATTGAAATGGGCAGTCGCTGAACATGATTGGATTACGGGTGCTGATGCCTTAGACAAAATCCGTAAATTCGTTCGTGCCAATTTGATCCTTGGCCTTATCGTCATAGTCATTGGCAGCAGTGGCCGGTATTGGTAGTCATTCAATGCGCTGGTTGCTCCTGCTAATTTCTGCTGTATTCAGCGCTAATCTGGCGGCCAACCAAATTCGCCAAGTGACCAACGCTGATGGTTCTATTGAATTTACCAATACGGGTAGCCCATCAAACACGCCGGTTAATACTAGCCGTCAAACCATCATCTACAAATCCATCAATAATGCTGGAGATGGGATTGTCTTTTCAGATCAGAAACCGCTGGCCGGTGATTTCGAAGTACTGCGCTACGACTGTTATGCCTGTAACCCGGGCTCATCCATTGACTGGTATGCGATTGCACTTAACACGCATGCCTACAAAGATGATGTTCAACAGTTAGCCATCAAATATCGTGTTGACCCAGCATTAGTTCGTGCCGTGATCCATGCTGAATCTGCATTTAAAGTGAATGCTTTATCTAATAAAGGTGCGCAAGGTCTAATGCAATTAATGCCCGGCACAGCAAAAGATATGGGCGTCATCAATGCTTTTGATGCAAGACAAAATATCGAAGGTGGCGTGAAATATCTTGCATGGTTGTTAGAAACCTTTAACAACGACATCAAACTGGCTACAGCTGCCTACAATGCTGGGCCTGGGGCGGTTAAACGTTTTAATGGTATTCCGCCTTACGCCGAAACTGAAGTTTATGTGGAACGTGTTGGCATTTTGCACCAGCGATATAAAAATGCCAGTTAAAGGCAAGCATCTGGGATAGCGACTTCAGATCAAAAGCAGGCAAATTGCTGACTAAATATTCTTAAACATCGCTAGGTCGTGATAGAGTTCTATAAGATTTAGTTATGTTAACCAAAATATTACAGGGTGCTCAATGCGTATCTCTCACTACTTTGTTAGTTTAGTGTTGGCCTTAAGCCATGCTTACGCATTTGCTGACGTGACAATTATGGTTCAAGATCAGCAAGGCAATCCCCTCTCTGATGCGGTCATAGAAGTGATAAGTGATACACCTCAAGTTGGCAGTAATAAAAGCATCGCCATAATGGATCAAATTGATAAAACTTTTGTGCCAGAGTTACTGATCGTTAATCAAGGCCAGTTAGTCGATTTTCCCAATAGCGATAATATCCGTCATCACGTTTACTCTTTTTCCTCTGCCAAACAATTTGAACTAAAACTCTACGCTGACCGACCTGAAAACCCTGTGGCTTTCGAACAGGCTGGGGTGGTGGTTCTTGGCTGCAATATTCACGACTCGATGGTCGGTTATATTTATGTTGCTAAAGATAGGCGTATCGTGAAAACTAATGAGACAGGTATAGCCTCATTACCAGTTATCTCAGAGGATACGCAATTTACTGTTTGGCATGCCGACCAGAGCTTAACACTAGAAAAAAGAGCCACTTTCTCAACCAATACGCTGACAACACTGCCGGGGACAGACCATTATTTAGTGACTATTGAAACTAGCCCACCAGCACCACGTGATACTTTTGAAGACACTTTCCGTGCGACTTTCGATTAATAGCATCAGACAACAAATAATCTTACTTTTTGTTGTACTTGTCCTAGTTACCGTACTCGGCATCCAGCTGACTTCATGGTGGTCCGCAAATAGCTTCAATAATGCACAAATTATAGAAAGAACAAACAACGCGGAAGATATTCTCAATGAATACATCATCACACGTGAAGAATTACTTAATACTGCTGCAAGTGTTTTAACAGCTGACTTCGGCTTTAAAAGTGCGGTAGCCACCGCAGACAAATCCACCTTGATTAGCATGCTCGATAATCATGCCACGCGAATTAAGGCTGATGTCATGATCCTGACCGAGCCTAACGGTAATTTAATTGCAAATTCCGGCTTGATCCAAACGGATCAAGTTAGTCTCGGTAAACTCACCAACTCACTGCAGATAACACCTAACCGTGCTCAATTAGTCAGTATCGACAATCGTTTGTATCAATTAATAATTCAACCCGTAATGGCACCCAGACTGGTTGCTTATACGATGATTGGCTTTGAAATTAACCAGCAGATCTTAGATAAGCTCACTCATCTCACCACAATGGAGTTAAGCTTTTTAACCAACGATAAGCTGTTATTAACCAGTGTTCAGATGACAGAGACAAGCACTGATTTTTTAACAGCGTTAAATGAAAAAAGGTATCGGAAATTTTTCTGGTCTCGCCCTGCTTTTATCAACACTGAGGTAATAACACTCACCCCCGAAAGTAATCCGGTTAGACTGATTTTAACCGCCGATTTACGCCCCATTTACAAAGAGTATGATGCACTGGCGCTAAAAATCATCGCTGTCACCTTTGCGATTATGATTGGCACCATTATCTTCGGCTTGTTTTTCGCTAAACGTATTTCAAATCCAATCAGAGACTTGGTAAAAGTCGCAGACAAATATTCTCGGGGTGATTATCAACAGACTGTTGAGGTTGATAACAGCAGCATTGAAATAGCCGCACTGTCAGATGCCCTAATGTTTATGGGGCAAAACATTCAGGCCAGGGAAACACAAATTCTTTATCAGGCGGAGCATGATCGTTTAACAGGACTACTTAACGATCAAAAGCTTCGCGATTTATTGGATAAAGAACTGCCAACCATGCATCAGTCGATGCAAATCGCCTTTTATATCGACAACTTTCGCCAAATTAATGATCAGCTGGGCCCCGACTTTGCCAATGCCTGCCTTGAAGTAGTTGCCGCTCGCTTACAACAGCCTCAATATCCGCTTCGACAATTTCATGCGCGTATGGGTGGTATTGAATTTATTTCGGTTTTTGAACTGGATGGCAGTCAGATACCAAACCAACTTTGCGAGACGATTCTCAATCATCTTGAACAACCGCTTATGATCAAAGAGATTGAAATTCAACTCCGTTTTTATTGTGGTATCACCCTCTACCCAGATCATGGCACCGTTCAACGGACAATTTTAAGACGCACCCATATTGCTGCAGATTTTGCCCGTAGCCAACACAAACGTCTGCATTGCTACGAACCAGGACAGGATGAGGCACGTTTAGAACAATTGGCTATGGTTGAAGCGCTGAATACCGCACTCAAAGCCAATTCCAATGAGCTTTACCTACATTTTCAGCCTAAAGTAAATTTGATTAATAATTCGGTCACGGCAGTTGAGACATTAATTCGTTGGCATCGTCCCGGCACCGGAAATGTGAGACCAGATATTTTCATCAATCTCGCTGAACAAGCTGGTTTGATTGTGCCGTTAACACGCTGGGTTATTCAAAAAACATTACGGCAATTAAGGGAATGGCATAACAAAGGTATCCACCTTGAAGCAGCAATAAATGTTTCCGCTGAAGATATCTGTCATCCAATGTTTTGCCAAATGATGGAACAGTCCATTATTCATGCCGGTATAGCGCCTAAATACTGCACGATTGAAATCACCGAACGGGACATTATGTACGATGAAGCCGTTGGCTTAATGACGCTTAAAACACTAAAAAAAATAGGCTTCAAAATCGCACTCGATGACTATGGCGTAGGGCAATCTACGCTCGCCAAACTAAAAGACTTTCCAATAGATGAATTAAAACTTGATAAAGAATTTATCATGACATTGGATAAGTCAGATAAAAATCAAAAAATTGTTCAAGCCACGATCGGAATGGCCCACAGTCTTGGGCTAAAAGTCGTCGCCGAGGGCTTGGAAAACGCAGAAAGCATGAGAATACTTATAGAAATGCAATGTGATTTCGTACAAGGATATTATATTGCTAAGCCGATGGCCTCGGCTCAACTTCAAACTTGGTTAGAGGATAATGATGCGGCTTTTCATATGCCTTTTCTCGCTGCTACTTAGTAGTCACCTTTGGGCTGCAGATGGCAAGTTACTTGCCACTCCGGGTGTTTCACAGATTGAGGGTGCTGCAGGTGGTGGCTTTGTGCCTTGGGCGCAGTTGGCTGGTTACGGTAGTCGCGATGAAATTGCCGCCAATGTATTTTGTAGTCGCGGCAATACCGACAACTACCATCTCAATGTTTGTGGCGCCCAGCTCGGTCTCTATGACCGCCTTGAGTTATCAATCGCCAAGCAACAATTTCATGTTGATGCACTTGATCTTAATATCGAACAAAAAGTGCTGGGCGCTAAAGTACGTTTATATGGCGATATTGTTTATAGCCGGTGGCCACAAATTAGTCTTGGTATCCAATACAAAAAGCTAGATGATCCATTGGTCGCCAATTTACTTGGGGCTGATCAAGACAGCGGTACTGATGTTTACCTAGCCGCCAGCAAATTACATCTCGGTGCAATCGCAGGATATAACTGGTTTTGGAACATTGCAGCGCGCTCTACAGAGGCCAACCAAACTGGTTTATTGGGGTTCGGTAGTATTGATGGTGGTAGTCAACGTGAAACCGTATTGGAAGCATCTACTGCTATTTTATTGAGTCGGCATCTTGCCATTGGTGTTGAATATCGACAAAAACCCGACAACCTTGGTTTGAAAGAAGACGACTGGCACAATGTCTTTATTGCCTGGTTTCCCAATAAATACTTGAGCCTTACCGCCGCTTATCTCGATTTGGGTGATATTGCTGGCGCAAAATCACAACGTGGTAATTACTTCTCGATCACGGGATACTTCTAATGCGGCAATTCTTGATATTCACAATCTTCTTATTGTCAGCATGTGCAAGTCAGCCTAAAACCACTTTGTATGACGATTTAGGGGGCGCTTCAGGCGTCGATGCTATCGTCGACAACTTTATTCATGGGCTCGCGGCTGATCCCGTGATCTTCCCCTACTTTGCCGACAGCCATGTTAGCCGTTTTCGTGAAAAAATCACTGAGCATCTATGCGCGATTAGTGATGGCCCTTGCCAATACACTGGCGATAACATGGTTGATATTCACGTCGGCATGGATATCACTGAAAATCACTTTAATCGTGTCGTTGATATTTTGTACAACGCAATGGAAAAAGAGCAGCTCCCGCACCGTACACAAAATCGTTTGATTGCCAGACTGGCACCGTTACGACAAGACATTATTTATCGTTAGTAACCACAGTTGGGGCGAGTTCTGCAAACACGACTTGGTTTCGACCATTTGATTTTGCTTGGTATAAAGCTTTATCTGCTGTTTCAAGGATTTGATCTAAAGTTGGTTGTGGCTGATTGGCTGAGAAACTACAAACACCACAACTGGTTGTAACGGTTATTTTGTGCTGACGGCAATCTATTGGTGTTTCATCAATAATATGACGAAGCCGTTCAAATGCCATGTTAGCCTCAAGAGGTGAAACAGCCATCCCAATAATAAATTCTTCGCCCCCGAACCGACCAAATACATCAAACTCACGCATCGCACGTTTGATTCGATCAGCAAACTTTTTCAACACGACGTCACCGACTGCATGACCGTAGTTATCGTTGATACTCTTAAATTTGTCTACATCAAATAAAGCAATACAATACAATGAGTTACTTCGGTTTAACCGACCTAATTCTTCTTGAATTTTGAGTAAACTCGCTGGGCGATTTAGTATGCCTGTCAATTGATCGTAATTGGCACGATAAAACAAATCTTGATACATGACCGACAGCGGATCACCTAGTCGTCTAGCTAGCATTGAACTCAACCAAACAGCTAATACCAAAATGATAAGCGTCGTTAATAATGAACGATAATGCAGCTGCTGAAACTGATCATCAAAATAACGCATATCAGGCTGTAGATAGAGTTTTATCGGCAAATGCTCATCAACCCCAGCCAGTGCCTCTGATACGATCATTGAATTGTCTGACAACATCTTCTGTAAATGATGTTCTCGTCTTGGCTGAGAGGCTAAATCAAGCCATTTTTCCGGCATTGAACTAAAGACTTTTTGTCCATTGTGGGTCACAAAATGCAACGCCAAGCCGGTTTTATTTTGTAATTGTTGTAACACCTCGGTGTTTAATTCGTAGCCCACCATTGCATAAGCAATCAACCTAGGCGCATTGACCGGCAGGATAAAGCAACGAAATAATTTGCCACCAATAACAACAAACTTTCCTTCTCCCACCACGACATCATTTTCAAACCAATGCTGTAGGAGTTCGGAGTAGGCCAGCTCATGGTTACTAGCAACAAACTCACCATTGGGCTTTGTGATGAGAAATAAGTCCACCGATAAACGTTGGCTATGGTTATCCAACATACTTGTAATGGTGGGTAAATCAGCAGAAGAAAGTGCCTGACGAAAACCAAAGTCCTGGGTGACAACGCTTGCTGAACGTAATAAGTTGGTTTCACGACTGGTTATGTATTGTTGGAGAAAGTGACCAGCAATCTCAACTTGAGGCGCTAATTGTTGTTGATGGTAGTTACGAATAAACCACCAATTGCTAACTTGTAATGCCACAACAGTAAGGAGTACCAATACGGTACAAATTAGCATTATGCGAGCTTTGATCCGATTCATTAAGTGCTCATTTTGGAATGAAGCCCATTATCAATCTTTACTCATCCTTGAATATCAATAAGCAAAGTCTCATTGTTTAAATAAACCACTACAACGGCTTATGGTAAAGCCCAAACTTTTAGACTTTGACCGGCTGGAAAACCAAACATCTTGTTACCACCTGCTGCCACAGCAATGTATTGTTTATCATCAATCTGGTAAGTAATGGGTGGCGCGTTTACCCCCGCATCAGTGTTAGCTGACCAGACCTTTTTACCACTCGTGGCGTCAAAAGCCATTAACTCACCTTTGCCCTCACCTGTAAACACCAAACCGCCAGCTGTGCTCAATACACCACCAATCAATGGATTATCGCTTTGGTATTGCCAGACAATTTTGCCCGTATCAATATTTATAGCAGTCAATAAACCGTAGCTCGTCGACTTATCGAGTGGTGCCATAGAGGAATAACGAAGTCCCGGCTTACCATTTTCACCAGCCAGCTCATGCAGCTTGTACTCCACTGGCCAATGTAATGCTGCGATATAAACTTGGCGTTTTTTTGCATCCAAAGCGACCGGTGACCAGTTCGCACCACCTAAAACCCCCGGGTAGATGACATTACCTTCTTCAGTAGGCAAGGTGAACATATTGTTTTGAGGCACAAAAGCTTCACTTTTATATAAAAACTTGCCGTTACGGCGATCGTGTACATAAAACCAGCCTGTTTTACCAGCCTGACCAATAACTGGAACGGGTTCACCATTCAATGTGATATTAAATAACACTGGGGGACTCGCCACGTCATAGCCCCAGCTATCATGAGGTACTTGCTGGTAATGCCAACGGTAAGCCCCTGTTGCGGCATCAACAGCAACTAAAGAACTGGTATATAAGTTATCACCGGGCCTTGATGAACCTTCCATTTGAGGAGACGGATTCCCCGTACCAAAGTGCAAAATGCCGGTATTTAAATCAATGACGGGTGTGCTCCACGCTGACCCACCACCATAACGCCACGCATCTTTATATTGGTCTAAAGTCGCTTTTTCAGTTTCAATATCACGCGGTAACAGCACACCATCAGCAGTTTGTTGCGTAAACTTACCTTCCCAACCATTACGCTTAATAGTGTCAAACTGCCAAACCTGTTCACCAGTATTGATGTCATAAGCCGCTAAAAACCCCATACGACCATAATCACCAGCTATACCAACAACGGCGCCTAGCGGTGCATCAGCATCCGGTGACTCCAAATGTAAGCCATAGCCAACACCGGTAATACCCACAATGACTTTATCTTGATAAACAACAGGGGCCATATTGATACCAGCACTAGACACACCCGACGTTTCCCCAAAATCCTCAGAGATACTAGATGCATCTTCCTGCACACCACGGTTTTTACCAACAACACTGTGATCCCAGAGTTTTTTTCCCGTCTTTGCATCTAAGGCCAACAATCGAGCATCGATTGTGCCCATAAACACTTTACCCTGACCGACAGCAACACCACGATTAGCAGGACCACAACAAATTGGATAATCCTTAATCAAATCATGTTGGTAACGCCATATTTGTTTACCGGTAACAGCGTCTAATGCAACAACATCATTAAATGGCAGCGAAACATACATTACGCCATCTTGCACTACTGGCGTCACCTGGAAAGTGGCGTCTTTTCCTGTTTTAAAAGTCCATGCAGGCTTTAGTGCGTTGACATTACTTGTATCAATTTGCATTGCTTCACTGTGACGATGATGAAATTCATTACCACCATAAATAGGCCATTCGATATCAGCAGCCATTAACGATAAAGGAAGAAAAACCAAACATGTTGCGAATAGTCGAATTGATTTCATAGGTAACTCGTTTTATCAGGCTGGTAAATCTGCAACGTTATCTACAATCGCAGCATATAAATCGCGCGTTGCGGCCAAGGCAGCGTCATGAACTTGTTCTGCAAGGACAACTTTACCACTTGGGGTGACTAATGATCTTGTTGCTGTTGTACTGGCCACAATAGTGGGATGGTATCCCAAATTAAATCCGCCGTGAGCCGTAGAGTTAATACACATGTGCGTCATAAAACCTGCCAACACAATATTCTCAACACCCAAAGATTTTAGGTGCTCATCAAGTGGCGTCTGTACAAACGCATTTGGAAAGTTTTTGGTGATAACCGTCTCGCCATCAATCGGTGCCACTTCATCAGAAATTTTGCCGATATCAGTATCAAGATCATAAGGCGAGCCTGCGCCACCATCATGCTGAATATGGATGATTGGGATCTGTAAATCTCTGGCACGTTGCAGTAATTTTTTGGCTTCAACAATGGCCTGCTCTACGCCAGTAAGCTGCATCACACCGGTACGGTAGGTATTTTGGCAATCCACCATAATCAACGCCGAATCGGACAGATTTGTTGGTCGATGACCAAGCCCCATAATGTCACGCAAACTGGTTGTGCTTTGATTCATAACAAGCTCCTTGATAATGGCAAACCACCTTTGGCTTGCTACCTCACTGCAGATTAACAGATTAACGTTAGTAAACGATTGTAACCTGACAGTTCCTACTTAAACTTACCTAGAATTTTGTAATCAGTTTAAGTAGCGCGCAAAGTCCATGCACTTACTAAACACCTCTTTCAAGACTGTTTTTCATAACGCATTTGCATTTACTAGACGACCGGTCTATTATTAAAACCATCTTTACTAGACGACTGGTCTAATAGTTATGACACGTGCAGAAACTCGAAGCTTATTAATTGATGTGGGCACTCGCGTTATCGGTTCCCAAGGTTTTAACACCACAGGTTTAAACACTGTGCTGCAAACAGCAGGCGTTCCCAAAGGATCGTTTTATTACTACTTCGCAAGCAAAGAAGATTTTGGTCTAGCCATCATTGATGAAACCGCTACGGAATACGCCATTGTTATTGATGGGTATTTATCTGATGAAAAATTCAGCCCGCTGGCACGTATCAATAATTACCTGCAAGCAGGCTTGGTTCGCATTCGTGATGGTCAATGTAAACGTGGGTGTTTAATTGGCACATTGGGACAAGAGCTTTCCACCCAAAATGAAACGTTTCGTGCTCGTCTTGATGCTGTTTTTGAAGGATGGAAACAGCAATTTAGTCGCTGTCTCAATGAAGCACAGCTCGTTGGTGAACTCCCCGCTGATACCAATGTGATGGAAATGGCCGAGTTTTTATTATCTGGCTGGCAAGGCGCCATTCTTCGGGCAAAAATGCACCAAAGCATCACACCCCTTGAAGCGTTCATCAGCTTGATTTTCAAACATGTCCTAACTAACGGGCAGTCAAAAACTGCCGCCTAAATTCAGGCAGCGAAACACATTTGTTACAACACCTTAGGAGAAGATATGAGCAAAGTCGTTCGATTTCACCAAACAGGTGGTCCTGAAGTTCTGCAAGTAGAAGAACTTAATATTGGTGAACCTGGTGCCGATGAACTCAAAATTCGCATAGAAGCTATAGGGCTGAACCGCGCTGAAGCCATGTTTAGAACAGGCCAATATTTGGAAGCCCCCAATCCACCTGCTCCAATTGGTTATGAAGCCGCTGGCATCGTTGAATCAGTCGGTAGTAACCAATGTGCGTTTAAACCTGGCGATATGGTCAGTGTTATTCCAGCGTTTTCAATGAATCAGTACGGTACTTATGCTGAACAAGCCATCGTGCCTGTTTCAGCAGTCGTTAAGCGTCCAGACAATATCAGCCCAGAACAAGCTGCCGCCGTTTGGATGCAATATCTCACCGCGTGGGGTGCATTAATTGATTTAGGCCAACTGTCACAAGGCCAAGTAATTTTAATTCCCGCTGCCTCCAGTAGTGTTGGTTTAGCGGCGATTCAAATTGCCAATCAAGTTGGTGCTATTCCTGTTGCGATTACACGGACAGCCGAAAAATCTGAGCAATTAAAACAACATGGTGCAGCCCACGTCATTATCACTGAGTCACAATCTATTACTGAACAAGTTACCGCAATCACGGATGGTAATGGTGTTGATATGGTGTTTGATCCTGTCGCCGGACCACAACTCAATGAATTAGCAGATGCCTGCAAACCTTTTGCACAAATATTTGTATACGGTGCTCTGAGCACAGAATCAACACCTTTCCCACTTTTTGCCGCCTTAGGCAAAGGTCTGACTTTACGCGGTTACACCTTATTTGAATTCACACAGGATGCTCCACGATTGTCACGTGGCGTTGCCTTTATCGAACAAGGGCTCGCTAATGGCAGCCTAGAACCTGTAATCGCTAAAACTTTCAAGTTGGATGACATTGTCGCTGCACATCAATATCTCGAATCGAACCAGCAGTTCGGCAAGATCATTGTCACCCCTTAATCCGTTTCCCATCAAAGAGGAGTTCCCATGAAGTTATCCCAAACACCTTTAGCTGGCATGTTGTTAGCCGCTTTTGGACTTGCCTCAACTGCCGCATTCGCTGACGTTGCTGATGTCGAACGAAACTTGCAAAAGCTTAAGCTACCCGAAGGTTTCAATATTGAGGTTTATGCTGAAGTACCCGATGCCCGCCAAATGGCATTAGGACAATCAACAGGTACTGTTTTTGTTGGTACACGCTACGAAAATGTCTACGCCGTTGTCGATAAAAACAAAGATCGTAAGGCCGATGAAGTGATTACGATTTTGAGCGATCTCAAAGTGGGTAATGGCGTTGCGATGCATGAAGGTAATCTTTATGTTGCCGAACAAAACCGTATTGCCCGTTATTCGGCAGTTGGTTTTGATCTCAACCTGCCATTTGCCCAAATGCGTGAAGTGATTTACGAAGATCTGCCAGATAAAGGTCACCATGGCTGGCGTTATATTGATTTTGGCCCTGATGGCAAACTGTATGTGACTGTCGGAGCACCTTGTAACATCTGTGATGTTGAAGGTATCGAAGGCAGCATTATTCGCATGAATCCAGATGGTTCGGATGCTGAAATCTTTGCTGAAGGCGTCAGAAACTCAGTTGGTATCGACTTCCAGCCTAAAACAGGTGTGTTGTACTTTACCGATAACAACACTGACATGATGGGTGATGATATTCCACCGGGTGAACTTAACGCTGCACCTGAAAAAGGTATGCACTTTGGCTTTCCATACTATGCGGGTGGTAAAGAGCGTCATGCTGATTGGGCCGATAAAACGCCACCAAAAGACGTGACTTTCCCTGAGGTCGAGTTTCAAGCACATAGTGCTAACTTGGGCTTTAAGTTTTACACCGGCAACCAGTTCCCAGCGGAATACAAAGGTGATGCTATCGTCACCCAGCATGGATCTTGGAATCGTACCGAGCCAGTTGGTTATTCATTAGTTCGTGTGAAATTCGACGACAACAATCAAGCTGTTGGTTATGAGCCATTCATTGAAGGTTGGTTAAATGATGGTGAAGCTTGGGGCCGTCCAACTGACGTTCTGCAAATGCCTGATGGTTCAATTTTGGTATCAGATGATTACAACGGTGTGATTTACCGTGTGAGCTATGGTGCTGAAAATCTATCAACCGCTAGTAAATCAACTAGCAACAATTCAACCGATATTAGTACAGAAACACTGACTACGCTGACCATGCCAGAGTCTGTTATCGCGCATCCCGATGGTCGTCTGTTTGTCACTGAAATTGGTGAGTTTGGTAAAAAAGGTGATGGTAAAGTCACTATCGTTAATACCGATGGCAGTACTGAAACCTTAGTTGATGGTTTGAATGATCCAAAAGGCATCGACATGTTTAACAACGTGCTTTACGTCTCTGATGTAGATCACATGGTTAAAGTTACGCTGGATGGTCAGTCTGAAGTCCTTGCCAAAGCATCAGCTTTCCCAGACAAACCAGTCTTTCTTAATGACGTTGAGATTGATGGTAGCGGCAACATTTATGTTTCAGACAGTGGTGAAGACGATGGCAAAAATGGTGGCGTTTACAAAGTCACTCTAGATGGCAAAGTCTCAGTCGTGATTGATGATACTTCTGGCGTGAAAAAACCAAATGGTTTGCTGATGGATGGTGCCAATCAAATGTTGGTTGCTGACTTTGGCACCGGTGACTTATACACACTGCAAATCTCCACTGGAAAAGTCACGAAAGTGAACACTGGTTTTGGTGCAGCTGATGGCCTTGTTCGTGATACCAACGGCATGTTGTATATCAGTGATTGGGGCAACGGTCGTGTATGGCAATTGATTGAGCCAAAAGCGACACCATTACTGCTAAGAGATGGCTTTAAAGCGGCGGCTGATATTTCAGTCTCAATTGATGGTAAACATCTTTTGGTACCGGATATGAAAGCTGGTGAGCTTTGGTATCTGCCAATTCGCTAATCTAACTTTAGCAAAGCAACAAAAAAGCCGGTGTCACTGACATCGGCTTTTTTTATTTCTGTCATCTTATCTTCAAATCATTGTCATACTTATTTGTTACTTTTCACTCCGTCAAAACAGTCTCTCATTGACAGGTGAATTTATGACTTCATTCTTTATTTTCTTGATCCGTGCCATCTCATCCGTCGTGCTTTTTCTACTGACATTGGTATTGATGACTCAAGAAGCGATTATGTTCTGCAAAAAACGCTGGATATCTCTCACGAAACCACATCAGGATCCCTTAGCTGAGTTGAAAAACGCACGTCTGCCAATTTAGACCTTCGTCTCAGGCAGCAAATGCGACCGCGTTTTTGCCAGATTGTTTGACCCGATACATCGCCTGATCAGCTGCCCGCAGTAACGCATCAATATCCTGACCATCATTCGGGTAGCGAGCGACACCAATACTTGCCCCAACCTGGCAGACGTGCGAATCAATGGTGATTTTTTCAGATAAAGAATCAATCAACTTATTTGCAACAAGTTGAATATGCGCCGGCGGCGGCATGTTTTGAATTAACACCACAAACTCATCGCCACCAATACGAAATACCGTATCTGCTGTTCGTAAATTGCTTTTCATTCGGCAGGCAATTTCTTGTAATAACGCATCGCCAATGTGATGTCCTTTTTCATCGTTAACCAACTTAAAGTCATCAAGGTCAATAAACATCATGGCAACACCCTGCTCTTTCATGCGCGCATCATGAAGGGCCTGTTCGGCCATATCATTAAATTGGCTGCGGTTAGGCAATCCCGTTAGGCTATCGGTATGAGCCATTACTGTTAACGCTTTTTCTAGCTGCTTACGCTCAGAAATATCGCGAATGTCTGCACTTAACTCACTGCTTCTACCATCTTCACTACGTGTCACCTGAAGTAACATCTCGGCATCAATAACCTCATTGTCAGCACGAATTAACTGAACCTCGCAGCGTGAATACGGTAAGGGCTTATAACGTTTTGCCAGTAGTAATAAATGAGAGATACGCTCAGCTGATTTTTCGGTAAACAAACGACGAAAACTTTGTCCTGAGTAATAGTGCTCATCATATTGCAACAAATGTTTTACCGATGAACTGATAAAGGTGATTTTGCTCGTGCCTGAGTCGATTCCCAGCACAATATCAGAGCTTTTTTCCATCAGTTTCTGAAAGTACTGCTCTCGTCTTACTAAACGATGAATTGCCAAGCTAAATGACAACAAGATCAACATCACAACAATCGTTTGCAGGCCTCGCAATAAGTAAGTTTGTTGCTTTGCCTGAAATTCAAGCTGGTTAGTGAGTGTGTTCATGAGAGCAAGTAACTGCAGATTATCTAACGCTAATTGTTGCACCAATGTCGCTGATATGTCTGATTGCGGCTCAATGTTCAATAACTTATCGCGTAACGGCTGCCACACCACTATCGCAGCAGTTAAGGTTTCACGAATAGCACTGTTTTGCTCCGCTTCAATCTCTACCAGAGTGCCATCAGCTGATTCCGTCACACCACCAAGATAAAAAGCATTAAGTGTTTTATCAAAAAGCGTTACCGAGTTTTTCAGATCCTCATAAATCTCAGGATCGGCTTGTTCACCGGCTTTTTGAAAATCGATCAGCAATGCATCTTTGGTCATTTTCTGCGATAACATCCGCTGCCGACCAGAGATGTTAATGTGATTTGATGAAACTTCGAGCTGAGAAGAAATCACATAATTCATCGCTAATAAGGTGATATCGAGCACTACCACTAAACCAAGTGGCAATAAAAAGAAACGATATTTCCTTAAAATTTCCAACAAGCTATCAGTCATCCGTGCTCTAGCCTCCCTTGGCTAAGATCTATGTGCCGTCTTGCCAGTCCAAATCACAACAAAAAACATACAACTTATCATCGACAACGACCGTCTGTGACACCGTAATACACATTCTAGAATCAGCCACCGATAAATAAGGCCGGCTGAACTGCATTTGACCGGGGTGCTCAATTGCCCGGAAATGATAGTGTTTGTGTGACCAATTTGCGTTGTCACCCGATAACAATGGCGTATAACGTTTATCGAGTTGTTGTTGATAATTCGGGGAATAGACATTTTTGGCCATCTGATAGCCAGCTTCATCTAATAAATAACAACGCACTGCACGCTTGTCCTGAAATAACAAATTACTGCTGATATCAAAGGCATTGCTAATTGCAAAGTGATTCACCGCTTGACGGAACAAGGTCTCAATTTTTTTGTAATGCAAATTCAAACGGTGACTGTTTTTAAAACGTTTGGATTGCTGATCAGCCAACAAAGTATCAATGGTTGCTGCAAAGCTATTCTCAATTTTTATTGATGGTTGTGGTTTACCAAAGTAAAAGCCTTGAACCATGTCGGCATTAGACGCGATGGCAATGAGCGCCTCTTGTTCGGTTTCAACTCCCTCAATAATCACCAAGCTACCGGCTTCATGAATTAACGAAACAATGCCGGTTAAGATTCGTTCTACCCTGCTTGATTGACCGGCGCCATAAATCAAACTGCGATCGATTTTGACAATATCAGGCGCTAGCTCCCAAATACGATCAAAGTTGGAGTGACCAGCACCAAAATCATCAATAGCAATTAGGCAGCCCAGGCTTCTGAAATGAATGATCAGATCTTTTAAATACTCACGGTCCTGAATTTCGCTTTCTAAGATCTCAATTACAATCCGATGAGCAGGAATGCCCGTTTGATCAAACAAGGTTTGCATAAAACCTGCATCAGGACGTTGGGCAACCAGACATTGTGAGTTTAGGTTAAGAAATAACCACGCTTCATCACTGTCCTGACGGCTAAAGTTGTGCATATGTAAGCGACGACAGAGGCGATCTAACGCCAGATTGTCATGACTATTTTGAGGAATACGCAAGACTTCCACAGGTGAAAGATTTTCACCTTGTTTATTTTTACATCGAATTAACCCTTCATAACCAACAGGTCGACGATGGGAAATACTAAAAATAGGTTGAAAATGACTGTGTAGTGTCAGCTGACGATAATCAGCTGAAACGGTTGCGTTGTTTAGTGCGTTTGATAGCGCCTCAGGCATCGCCGCCTGACTCGCAATTGCGGTTTGTAACATGGTTCACTTTCCAGCCCGCCACACTTAATTAAGGTGGCCTTAGTAATATTGACCAGCAGAAACATACTGCGGACCTTGCTCACCATCCAGTTGGTTATCAATAACAGTATCAAACAGGCTACTCCTTACTGCCTGCACCTCAATACTGACGGACTCATTGACCACTTCAGCATCACCTGAGGCGGTATGCATAAACAGACTGACGACCGCTGTACTCAGCAATAACAAGGCAGATAAGACCAAGGGTTCTGCTTTGTTTAAAAAGGTTAGTGCTTTAAACAATGTCATCTCCAAATGATTAACAATGAATGAATATCGCGCACCGTCACCGTCGACATACCGATAGTTGTTAATTCATTTGCAGAAAATATGCCATACGCACAATATCTTTAAATACCCATTTATAATAAACAGTTACATAGCTTCCGGGAGAATATACCTGGAAGAAAACTGCTTTGCTTTGGACATAACAAGCCTTACCACGCACCAACCTAGTGCACAGATAAACTAACTATGCGCAGGTTCTAGTAATGTTGCTGCAGACAGGACTTGTTGAGCCAACATTGCAAGTCGCATGTTTTTATTCATCGCTGTTGTTCTCAACAACTTGTAGGCTTCATCTTCACTACATTGGCGTTGCTGCATTAATAAGCCTTTGGCACGATCAATAATTTTACGTTCAGCCAATTGGGTGCGAAGCGTATCAACTTGTTCCATCAAACTGCGTTGTTGTGCAAAACGAATGGTCGCCAATTGTAATAATGGCAGTAATCGACTGGTTTGCAGACCATCCACCACAAAAGCTGCGACCCCAATTTGAATCGCTTTTTGTTGTGCTACAGCATCATACGTTTTAGTAAATATAACGATAGGCAAAGGCTTTTCTGAAAGCAGCAGCTCGATCATCATCATCATGTCACTATCACAGCGATCAACAGCAATAATCAGCATGGTCATATTGGTGAGGTGTTGGCTGATTGATAGCTGAGATAAACTCTGCAACGGCTCTTGAATTGCATACTCACTGTCCGCTAACGCCATGCTAATGGATTCAACCACGTCAGATTGATTACTCACTAACAAAGTGTGATGCGAAAAAGTATGATTTTTTAATGGCTTAGATGAGTTTTGCATAATTATTCACTGCGAATTGGGTAATAACGTTAAAGCAATCCTGTACCGCATTAATTGGTCGAGTAGCCGCGTTAAAATAGCTTTGTGGTGGAAGTGCTCGCTGTTTCGTATCAAGCAATTCTTTTTCGACTAACTGCATGAGTTGCTGCAACTCAGTTTGCATCGCTAGCAAATGGTTGTTTAATACAACGTGCAGTTGCGGGTTTTGGATCGCATGTAAATCTTTAAGTAAGGCACGAATGCGTGCACTGAGTGAACGATGTACCAATCTAAGGGCGATATCGTCTGACATCTCTTCTTTCAGACACAATGCGGTGCCCACAGCACGCATTTGAGCAATGTCCTCAGCGACGTGAAGTGTGTCGATACAAATATCGGGTAATCGTGTCATGTTATCGAGCATCAAATCGTAGAGGTGATAATGCTGACAAACGACATCAAGTAACTTTAATTGCGTATCAATCATGGCAACGTGTTGTCTTAATAGCTGACTGACAGGTAATGATTGATTAGACACTGCCTGCTTGAGTCGCGGCCAATGATCTGCAAATGATTGCCACTGGGCAAAGCTTTGCAACGATTGATTAGCTTTGTCACTGATAAAAGCATCAATTTGTCGCTGCAAAGTAAGTAATTCGGGTTGAAGACTACTATCGCCATCGAGAAAAGCGCTGCTGATAGCGCGATGCTGTTGGCTAGTCATAATTAGTTGCTGAAGCTGAGAAAGGTAATAGAGCCCTTGTCTCAGCTTTTTATGTTGCAAAGTTTGTTGTTGCTGCCAGCGTACTGCAGAACCAAACAACAGTGCGCTGGCAGCGCTGATCGACATCAATGTCATGATTCTATTGCCAGCTGAAGAAGAATCCTGCCGCTAATCCCAGCGGGGAAATAATCACCATGAACAGTAACTTGAACAGTTCTTTAATCAGGTAAAACGCATCAATCAAATATCCCATGACTTGGCCTCCTTCGTTGGGCTCCGATTTATGTTTAGCATAAGCCGTGCCATAGAATATTTACTTCATTTTCAATTGGTTACAAAAAACCTCAAACTAAAAAGTGCATTAATTTGGTTAACTGACCAAAAAGTCGCGCTAATCTGGTGCATGACAAACAAAAAAGCCGCCGGCTGCAAAGCAACCGACGGCTTGATTATTCTACTGTTTAAGTAGCTTTATGGTGCCATGTTCCATACGTGAGAAGCGACTTCCCACTCACCATCAGCTTTTTGTTGCAGTACAGTCACTAAAATACCGCTGTAAGTTACTGTCTCACCCGCTTCGTTATTTACATCGGCAGACCAGTTAGCCAATTGGCTAATTTGGCCTTGTGAACCATAGCTCGCGATGGTTTCAATTTTGTGATTGTGCAAACCATTATCAAAAAAGCTTTGGAATAAAGCTGCGATTTGCTCACGACCAGCTAATACTTTGCCATCACCTGCTGACAATGTTGCTTGTTCTGCATAAAGCGCGCTTAATGCTTCGCTATCGCTACTGTTGAAGGCTGCATTCCAGCTTTCATTTGCATTATCAACTACAGCTTGTGTATCAACAGGTGCACTTTCACCGCAGGCAGCCAACGCCAATACTAATGAACCTGCTGCTAACCACTTAGCAAATTTTTTCATAAACCTCTCCACTCTCTTAGTTAAAAAATAGTTGACGATGGTTGTGCAATATCGTCAATGCTTCAATCATTTGTTGGTTTAAATCAGAATCAATTGTGGCCATAAGCTTGCTGACACGCTCGTAATAACCTGGCATAACCTCATCTAACTTATCTTGACCAGCTTGGGTCAATTTAATTTCTATTTGGCGCCTATCCACTAGAGCATGTTCTCGGCTTATCAATCTTTCTTTTAATAACCCGTCTAACAACCCTGTCATGGTCGCTCTCGAAACCCCTGCTTTTTCGGCGAGGGTTGATGGTGTTGCTCTTTTATCCTCTTCACGCATCAGCAAGATCAGCACCCACCAGCGTCCCTGAAGCAGGTCAAACTCAGCGAGGTATTGATTAAGGGCAAGGGATAAGTCAGTGCCGACTTGGAGCACTTTCAGGAACGACAGAACCGCATCAACATTTGCCTGA
This sequence comes from Methylophaga sp. OBS3, assembly GCF_026319325.1. Classification (GTDB taxonomy): domain Bacteria; phylum Pseudomonadota; class Gammaproteobacteria; order Nitrosococcales; family Methylophagaceae; genus Methylophaga. The sequence goes on along the minus strand of NZ_JAPDMU010000001.1, from coordinate 218,425 downwards.
GGATAACGCTCAGCAAAACGACGAATGATTTCTTTATCGGGCAGATCTTTAAGCTGCAACATAGTACGTCCCATTATAGTTAGCTGGCTAACTATGTCAACCGGGAAATTTCACGACAGTTAGCTGTCTGATATGCTTAAGTTTTAACCTTTGGGGAAAGCATGGCAAACCAAGCCGAGCAATTAAGTCAACAAATCAAACAGCAGCTTCAGCAGCTACAACATCAAAGTGAAAACTTGATTCAGCGGGCGTTTGATCGACACCTCAAAATTGGCATCAGTGGTTTCAGTGGCAGCGGTAAGTCCACCTTTCTCACCAGTCTAATTCATCAACTTAAATTCTCGCATCACACAGGATTAGGTGGATTTCTACCAGCAAGAGATGGTCGCTTATTAGCGGTAAAACTTGATCCAATCCCGGGCTTACCGTTATTTGATTACCTTGGTGGTATCGCCGCGCTATCTGCTGAACCGCCGCGTTGGCCTGACTCAACACGCCGTATGAGTGGGGCCAGACTAAATATTGCTTTTAAACAAAAATCAGTGTGGTCGAGTTTATTAGGCGATGAGCGTCATCTGACCTTAGATATTCGGGACTATCCAGGCGAATGGTTAGTTGATTTACCCATGTTGTCGTTGGGTTATCGCGATTGGTGTTTAGACACTGCACGACTTATTCAGCAAGCACCTCGGGCCGATATTGACCCAACATTTCTAAGCGATTTAGCGGCTTTAGATCCATTAGCAGAAGCTGATGAAGCAGTAATTAAAGCCTTGTTTAATCGATATCAAAGTTTTCTCAAACAATGCAAAATGCATGGCCTGACATTGCTACAACCCGGTCGCGCCTTATTAACCGATGATGAACCACTACCGACGGTATTACCACTGCTGAATTTGCAGGACTTTAGTGAAGCACAGCTTAATCAGGCAGATGAAACTAGTTTATTTAAGCAACTGGCAAATGCCTATCAAGACTATTTAAAACATATGGTAAAACCGTTTTATCAGCAGTTTTTTACCGGTGTTGATCGACAAGTCATGTTAATTGATGTTGTTAAAGCCTTAAGCCATGGCAAAGCATGCTTTGATGACATGTTGATGGCTTACAGTCGTATTATCGATAGTTACAACGCTGGCTACACGTCACAGTGGCGGCAATTATTATTTCCAGAAGTAGAGAAAATGCTATTTCTCGCATCCAAACCTGATCGCCTCTTAATGCATCAACATGAAGCCTTAAGGCAGTTGATGGATGACATCATTCAACGCATCACGCCACAATCAGTTCGTAATAAGATTCAGATCGAAACAGAAATTGCCGCAGCCGTCAGAAGTAGCAGTGATCATCAAGATTATTTAACCGCGACCCTAGTTGATGGTCGTTATGGTGAATTACGGCACCCCCCTATTCCGTCTGCTATTCCTGATGCCCAGCAATGGCAAGAGTTCAGCAACTGGCAGCCCCATGAATTACAACCACCTGTAAACCCAGATTTAGCGATAGGTGGTCGGCTAGCCCATATTCGAATGGATAAAGTGCTACGCGACTTGATTGGAGACAAATTCCAGTGAGTGAACAAGATCCCTACTTTAAAGACAAACCTAAAAAATCTCGCTCCGCAAAAGCAGTGGATCCAGAGACATTTTTTACAGTACGTAAAGACAAACACCAAGAATTGTCCTTACCAGCCTCGGTTAGTGAAGACATAGACATTGATATCACTTTGCCCACCAGCAAATCGCGTTGGGGTCTAAAAGCATGGTGCTATAGTTTTATTGCTGTTTTAGTTGTTTGGATGGGCTACGACTGGTGGCAGCTAATGCAAGAGTTGTTAACCAACAATGTCTGGTTAGCTGGCATATTTGCTTTGCTTGTTGCCATTTTATTGGTTTTAACCAGTCAGCAACTTTGGCTAGGTTGGCGAAGTCGTCGACAGTTACGTCGTGTCAATGAGCTCCAAGACTTTGCCGACCAAATGCGTCATGAACAAAGCCGTGGTCGCCAAGAGGCTTGGTTAGTTGAACTGGATAAACTTTATGCCAAGACACCGCATCATAGCCTGCTGCAAGAAGCCAAACAGCAGTTGCCAGATTACTTACATGATGGCGAGGTTGTTCAGCATGTTGATGAGCATTTTTTCAATAAGCTTGATCATCAAGCTTTAGCGTTAATCCAACGTGATAGTGTGCAAAGTGCCATGTTGGTCGCGGTCAGTCAGTTAGCTATTGTCGATACACTTTGGGTGGTTTGGAAAACCCTGAAAATGGTTAACCAAATTCATCTGTTATACGGTGTCAGGCTCGGCACTATTGCCCAATGGCAACTGAATTTACGTGTTTGTAAAGTTGCTTTGCTTTCATACAGTACCCAGGCGGGCCTGACATTGATGGCAGAAAAAACCAGCCTAGGCTTGAGTGGCAAAATTGCAGGAAGTGTCGCCCAAGGTGTTGGCGTTGGTTTATATCAAGCGCGTATTGGCTTCAGTGCTATGCAACAAATACGTCCTGTGCCATTTAACGAAGGTGCTTTGCCTAAAAACCGTTTTTTAAGCAATATTGCCAAAAGTTGTTTGAGTAAACTGCGTAATCAATCAACCTCAGATGATTGATAAATCGCAACGTCATTTCGACCTTTCGCTTTCACCTCGTATAGGGCGATATCCGCTTTTTTCATAAAGCTGGCGATATTTTCATCGGTTTCAGCTGACCAAATGGCAATACCGATACTGAGCGTGACACGAATGTTTTGCTCACCAATAGTTAATGGTTCACTAAATGGTGCTCGTAAATTTTCAGCGACTTTCATCACCGAATCCTTGTCCATGACGTCGGTCAACAATACAACAAATTCATCACCACCAAATCGAGCCAAAGTATCACTCGCACGCAATTCATTGTGCATCAGCTTGGCGACCGTTTTAATCACCTCATCACCAATATCATGACCATAGCTGTCATTGATTTGTTTAAAGTGATCCACATCGATGTACATAAGGGCTAAACAGTTTTGATTACGTCTGGCACTTAACACGGCATGACTGATCCGCTCATCAAATAAGCGTCGGTTCGGCAACCCAGTTAAGGCATCGTAAAACGCCATTAAACGCATACGCTCACGTTCATTTTTACGAGCAGTAATATCCTGCATTTGCGAGACAAAATGTTTCACTTTGCCATGCTCATCATGAACTACAGATACGCTCAATAAGGCATCCAGTATCTGACCATCTTTGCAGATATAGCGTTTTTCCATTTGGTAGTGATCAAGTTCACTATCAATCAATTTCTCTACATATTGTTGGTCAAGATCTAAGTCATCAGGATGTGTTACATCCATAAAGGTTAGCTTCAATACCTCACTTTCTGAGTAACCAAGCATATTACACAGCGCATCATTCACTTCTAACCAACGACCATCCAAATCCACCAACGCCATACCAATTGCTGCGGTATCAAATGCATTACGAAAACGCTCTTCGCTCATTTGTAGCGTGATTTCAGCTTCTTTACGCCATGTGATATCACTAATGGTGCCAACAGCACGTAACGGATTGTTATCAGCATCACGCTCGATCACCGTGCCACGGCACATTACCCATTTCCAGCTCCCCCCTTTACAACGTAAACGGTGCTCAATACGTAAATCTGGTTTGCTGCCATCTAACATGCTATCTAACGCGGCAAAGAAATCCGCTCTATCCGCAGGGTGTATACGATCCGTCCATTCGTCCAAATGCTGCTGCAGCTCTCCCGTTTCGAAGCCCAACATGTCTACCCACATTGATGAATAAATCACTTTGTCATCAGATGTAGACCAATCCCAGACACCTTCACCACTGCCCTCCAGCGCATGCTTCCAGCGCGCTTCTGCTAGCGTTAATTGCTGCTGACTAAACCAACTGTCTGTGATATCAAAGCTTACCCCCAGCATACCTACAGCTTGACCTGCATTATCAAACCGTAATGCCCCGCTAAACTGCACCATGCGAGTATCTTCATCGTTTGGAGTCTGAAGCAACACATCGATATTCAGATCTTGGTTATTGGCAATACAGTCATCGAGCGATTTTAGTAAGCGTGGCCGTTCACTCGGCTCAATTTTCGCTAGCCAAGACGCTGTGCTAATCACATGTTTTTTATCCGTCTCTCCCAACATCAACTTAGGAAGGCTGCCATCAAGTGACACTTTCTCTTCGACAAAATCCCAATCCCAAATACCCATCCGGGCAGTAGTGGTCGCTAGCGAAAGACGTTGATTTTGCTCACGTAGTTTGCGCGTCATTTGCATCGCTCGTCGCTCAGCACGCAAACGGCTATTAATGACTAACCAAAAAACCAGTGACATTAATACTGAAAGAAAAAACCCTACTATCAAATCTTGGTATGACCGTTCAGGTTGGTATTTATGAATAAACTCCTCACTTGGTTGCGCTTCAAATTGCCATAAACGTCCACCCAATTTCACGCTATAACTCAGCGTTAAGTCATTATCAAAAGCTTCTGATGAGGCATACAACAGTTGTCGATTACCCCCAGTTATATCCGTTACTTTAAATGGCACTTCATAGCTAGAATTGAGCAGCGTATTTTCTACAACATCATCAATCCGAAAAACAGCGTAAACCCAACCGGTATGGGATTGCACATATTGAGTCGAATCTCCACCCAAAATGGTGCTCTTCTTAAATAATGGTTGATACATCAGTAACCCAACGGCTGTTTCGCCAGAGAGATCTTGGACCAACTTCACACCAGCCGATAAGGCAACTTCTTGGGTATCTCGGGCTCGTAACATGGCGTCACGACGATTGGCTTCTGAAGCCATATCATAGCCAAACGCCCTTATATTACGGTCAACAAAGGGTTCAAGATATAAAATCGAAGTGTAAAAATCCCTTTCACCCTCTGGATGCATATCATAGTTGGGGAAACCATTCTCACGGACTGACTTAATATGACTTTCACGATCTGCCGTTTTGATGATTGGGGCATAGCCCAGACCTTGCAGCCCTGGATAAAAAACATCTATTTGTAACTGTTGCGTAAACGCACGAAACTCTTGGCGGGAGACATCTCTGCTAGCATAGAACAAACCCTGCGTGGCTCTTAACATCTGTTCATAGGCTTCAATTTTCTCGGTTACATGATGAGAAACCTCAATAAAGTATGTATTGAAACGAGCCTCTAACGTCTCTTTAGATTGCTGCTTATCCGTAAAATATTGCTGTAGCGTGAGCAAAATACCAATGATGAGGATCGACAGTGGAAGTAATATTTTGCTAGGGCTTATCCCTCTAAAACTGAGCGCTTGGGCGAAACGGCTTTTAAAATTCATTACGGTCCATTTAGTTCGCGTATCAAAAGTTTAAGATATGAATCATTCATAACGTAAACTGTCAGTAAAAAGCCAATCTCATTGTGGTCTGTTCACTTGTTTCGGCGCTTCAGTCGGCAACGGCCATACAAATTGCGCAATAAACTGCTCTAAGTCCTGTTTGAGCAATGGTTTTGAGAATAAATAACCTTGTCCATAGTCACACCCTGCATTCAGCAAAATATGTAATTGTTCAAGTGTTTCAATCCCTTCTGCAACGACTCTCAAGCCCAATTTATGCGCCATCAAGATTATTGCTTCGACCAATATCTGATCATTTGTATCCCGTTCTAATTGTCCAACAAAAGAACGATCAATCTTAAGCACATCAATATCTAGCTTTTTGAGGTATGACAAGGATGAATAGCCTGTACCAAAATCATCTAGAGCAACCTCAATGCCCATATCCCGGAGTTTCTCAAGCTTTTTAGTTGCTACTTCACCCGCATCAAACAAGGCACTTTCTGTGATTTCTATGACAATCATGTCCGGTTCAACTTGGTGTTGCGCAATAATTTCGGTTAACTCCTGAACACGATCATCATGTTGCTGGAACTGTTTGGAAGACTGGTTAATTGTCATCTGGAAGTTTTTTGAAACTTTATCTCTCAGCTCTCTTGCCGTGATAATAGCCTCATTCAAAACCCACTGACCAATCTGCAAGATTAGGCCACTTTCTTCGGCCACCGGAATAAACTCATCTGGCGGAATAAGGCCTTTAGTTGGGTGTTGCCAGCGAATTAATGCTTCAGCTTTTGCCACATTGTGCTGCTGCAAATCAATGATTGGCTGATAATGAAGTATCCACTGATTTTCGAGCGATGCCTCACGCATATCATTAATCAGCACGACTTTATTGTTCGCGGCGACATGCATATCTGGCGTGAAGAACATAAAACGATCTCGTCCTGTACGCTTAGCGACATACATGGCCTGATCAGCATTACGTAATAACACCGAAGGCGAATTAGCATCACTAGGATACATACTGACCCCAATTGATGCAGTTAAGGTATATTGCGCAGCTGCAACAGCAATAGGCGCTCTAATCGTTGAGAGCAACATATATAACGCTGACTCTAGGCTTTCCAGCATGGCAATATCATCAATCAACATGACAAACTCATCACCACCGAAACGGCCAACTACGCCTTTATTGTCGATCAAACTATAAAGGCGCTGCGCAACTTGGAGCAGGATCTGATCACCACTGTCATGGCCTTGGGTATCGTTAATATCTTTAAAATTGTCTAGATCAATTAATAACAACGCAAAAGACGTATTCAACCGCTGAGAACGGATCATTTTTTGATGCAATAAAGTTTCGAAATATTGCCGATTGGCTAATGCTGTTAATGCATCATAATTGGCTTGCTGCCAGATAAGCTGCTCACTCGCTTTATGCTGGGTAATGTCATGAATAATTCCCATCACACATGACTGGCCTTGATAATCAATTTGTGTCGAAATCAGCTCGACCCAAATGGTTTTACCATCGGACTTCATCAAACGTGTTTCAAAACGTGATGGAATATCCGTTCTCCCATCCAACCGTGCTCGGTAGCGTTTTTTCCAAACATCTAAATTTTCTGAATAAACAACACGCTCAAAAGGCAAGCCTAAAAAGCTATTTTTGTTGTAACCCAGGATGCTGAGTAATGACTCGTTGGCAAAAATAAAGCGTTCTTGTCTGGCAATGAAGACCCCATCGACCATCGAACGCAGCAAACTGTTCATACTGGCATCAGTATCACTGAGTTTTTGTTCGATTAATTTAGTGCTAGTAATATCACTATGTAGGCCATAAACCGTGATTGCCTTACCTGCATTATCCCTTGCTGTTGCCCGGCCGCGTAAGTGAAACCAAAATAGACGTTTGTGTTGATCAAAGATTCGATATTGAATATCCAGCACCATATCGTGTTTGATCAGTCTGTCTATTGCCCGTTGCATCAAAGGCGAATCATCAGGATGCAAATTACTCAGCAAGCTCTCTAGGGTAATGGGTCTCGGTTTCCCCTCAAATCCCAGGACTTTTTCCCAAATAAGCGCACTTTCAAACGTATTGTTAGCAACATCTAACATCCAAATACTTTCTTGCGTACTACTCAGTGCTAAACGCATATTGGATTCGTTTTGTTTGACGGCCTCCAAATACCGCTGCTGATTTTGTTGGTTTTCCAAGCGACTCATATTCAGCGCGGCAAACCTATCAACACGAATTGTTTGGTCCCAAAATTTAATCAGCAGCAAATACGGGGCTTCTAATTCAGGTGATGAAATTCGCATCCCCTCAAAGTGGCAGTGACGGAAAGTCTCTTCAAATGTAAATTTAGGGATTGGTGTCATTTGACCGCTGCGAATGTAACGGCCAATTGTTTCTGTGAAATGCAATTCTGGCGCTTGAGAAATAGCCGATAAATTATTGCAAGACAATATATTGGGATGTGCGCTCAGGATACGCTTGCCAACCGCATTGACATGCAAAATACAACCGTTGGGATCACAAAAAATGACCCCTTCGGTAAATGCCCGAGAAATTTTATCCAATAACGCTATCTTCAAGGTGTTCCCCGAAAATACTCATTACCATCATCCTTGTCAGCAAGCATACCTTGTTTTAGATGTACTGTGACAAGACAGCCTGCATAGCCATTAGCAATCGTTTCATTTAAAACGACTTTCGCATAACCTAAATTATTTGCACTAATGGTCCCGAATACATTTGACGTCATCATACAAAGAGATGGCCTGCCTTTCACTTTGTCACCAAAAGGACAACTGTGCGTCGCTAACACAATCTTATTGTCATCTTCTGAGACGATATAAAAATCGCCTTGAATACGTTGTTTTAAATCAACCAAAACAGCCGCTACTTCACTTCTTGTTAGCTGACTTGCTCCGATGGCTTGTCGATAAGTTTGGTCAATATCGTCCCCCATTTGCTGACCGACATAACTGATAAATCCTGACGCATCATCAAGACCGATGACCTCTTCGAGGCTACCGGCGAGATAACGTAATAATGTTCTTAGAAAAACATCTCTCTCTAAAGAGATAGGTAAATCAGATAGCGGTTGCTCAGACATGGTCGTGCCTCCCAGTAAACACGCACTTTATAAGAATTATTATATATACCTTGTACACGACAATTATGGCGCTAAAGATTGTTGAAAATAAACCTTAAACCATTACTTTATTGATCAAGATCAACTAAGCCGGAAACTTGATCTATGCCACAAAAAGCGGGATTTGGCCGAGAATGGTCGCGAAATTTTTGTTATGGTAAATAAAGTGACAGGTCAGGTTTGATGAAAATCAACGGAGGCTTTATGAAACAAAAGTGGATGAGTTGGATTGCCCTATGGGCATTTATGGGTTTTGTAACGCTGCCAGTTCAGGCAGCAATGGTCACTACACCAGACTTTCTTCAATCCCAGCAAGCTCAACAGGAACGTCAGCAACTTGCTGATTTATTGGATCGTGAAGACGTACAACAGCAACTGCTTGATTATGGCGTTGCACCTGAAACTGTAAAAGATCGTGTTAGCAAAATGACTGACGCGGAAGTTGCACAATTAAATCAACAAATCGCTGACATGCCTGCAGGTAGCGGCGTGTTGGGTGCTGCTGTGTTGATTTTTGTTGTATTCGTCGTGACTGACGTACTGGGTGCAACTGACATCTTCCCGTTTGTACACCCTATTCGCTAATAACTAGTTTAGATGTCTTTTATGCTGAACAGCCTAAACACCCAGCTCCGGCTGGGTGTTTTTTTTATAGCGCTTTTTTTATCTGCCTGTAGCCATACGCCACAGACAAAAGCGTTGTCATCCTCAAGTTTTGCCGATGCGGCCAAAGAATTAAGTGATGTGCCCTTTTACCCGCAAACCGAATATCAATGTGGGCCAGCAGCACTCGCAACTGTTTTGCAATATCGGGGTAAAAATGTATTACCCGATGATTTGGTCGACAAGGTTTATATCCCAGAAAAACAAGGCAGCCTGCAAATAGAAATGGTGGCAGCAACACGTGAGCAAGGCCTAGTGCCATACGTGATTACACCAAAACTCACCGCCCTTTTGGCTCAGATCGAAGCAGGTAATCCCGTTTTGGTCATGCAAAACTTGTCTTATCAATGGATGCCTTTCTGGCACTATGCCGTTGTTGTAGGTTTTGATGTTGCTAATAACGAGTTGATTTTACGTTCTGGTGAAACCAAACGCTGGCGAACGAGTTTTGCCACTTTTGAGCGCACTTGGGCGAGAAGTGATTACTGGGGCTTAGTGATTATGCCACCAGATAACCTGCCCGCAGACGCAACATTAACAAATTGGATGCAGGCTGCTTACGATCTACAACAAACGGGTTATGCGAAGACCGCCGAAGAGGCCTACCGAACTGCGATTAAAAACTGGCCGGAGTCAGCGCAGCCAGGTGTTGCTTTGGCAAATCTTTATTTTGAACAACAACAATTCAATAAAGCCGATGCTATCTATGCAGATTTGATAACCACTCGTCCCAATACAGCCGTATTTTGGAATAACCGCGCCTACACACTTCAAGCAATGGGCTGTGATATCGTGGCGCAACAAGTTGCCCAATGCGCACAAACACTCGCACCTGATGATACTAATATCCAGTCAACCGTTGAAGAAATGCAGCAAAGCAGTGCAACTAATGCCGAAAACTGCCCGGTGATTAGTTGCCCTGAATAATCGTTTATTCAGCTTCCAAGGTAATATCAAACAACTGCGTCAACACCATCGGGCTAATCATCGTTGTCATCATCGCCATGGCAATACTGTTACCTTGTTGATTGGTGGCATCGACATTTAACAACATCGCAGGTTGTGAACTATCAACAGCCGAACCGACAGCCTGAGTTGCTTGTAGTTTTAATGGATCAGGCAACAAGCGCCATTCGTTTACGGCATTTTGCCAGTCTTGTTTTAACTTCTGACGAAATGCCGCTTCCGGCATATTATTTTGCTCAGCAGCAGAGCGCATTAATGGCTCCCAAGCACCTTGATCTTGAATAGACAACTCACCAGAAATCAGAGATAAGTTAGTCCAAGGAATCGCCAAGGCGGCGCGATTTTCAGGGTTACCCAACATAAGTAGTTGCTGCTTTAAATCAGGCACTTTGCTAAAACGACTCTGCCAATGAAAGTCGACTAAAGGCATCGCGCGATTATCGGCTGGATGATGCAGTTGGCCTTCCATTGAGACAAAGAGTTGGGCACTTTTCTTGTCATAATCAAGCGCCAGTAACTGACGGTGACCAATACGGCCACTATTAATACCTAATGCCTGTAAATAGCTATGCAGCTCATTAAACTTATTTGATTGCTCGGTAAGTTTAATCAGTGTCACTACCGCATCACGGGTTTCCACATGCATTGATTGAATAAAGTCACGCTCAGCATTTAATTCAATATTTTTCAGGGTAATGGCATCAATGGAGTGTGCTCGCCCTTGTTGATCTAAAATACGGATATTTTCAATATCGACACTACGATCGTAAGGGCTAGCGTTTATCTCCCCTACCTGCACCTGCCAACCACTTTGATTTAATTTGGCAACAAGTGCCTCAACTAATCCTTTGGCAACCGACTCAGCCTGCATAGTTGCAACAGCATGAGCACTCCCTAATCCAAGAATAATAAGGCTAGTGGCAAGCAACAAACGAGGTTTGGCAAACAACACGAAACAACTCCGAAAAGAATCAATTCTGCATATTATGAACGTTAGCCCAAAAAATGCGAAAAATTCTATAAAAACCGAACAGTTACAAGACAGGTTAAAGCCTTAGCTTTTTAGTAAGTTTAAGCTCAAATACATTTGATAGCCATTTCACTCATCAAAACAATTCGATATCACCGCTATCCAAACTATTTTGATCAACCGATTTGTGTGCCATGTACTGTAATTTAGGCTCTAACGACTCAAGCCGAGTTTTTAAATTAGCCAGCGTTGCCGCATAACCACTTGGGTCTTTTTCAACTGAGTCGATGGAGTGACCAATGTCATTGGTGTAGTCGACAATTTCTTGTAGTGTCGCGACCCGCTTACCAATGTGCTCAAGCAACTGACGACACATATCTTCAAATTGCATCGACTGCACAGCCTGGTTCACTGAAACGCTAATTTCTGCATTGATTGAATTGCTATCATTAACCGCTTGCTGAATCGTTGTATTTTCTTTTGTAATGAAAGTGGTCATCTTAGTAACTTTATCTTTGCCTTCGATGGCGACGTTCATATCATCCGAAGCCAACCGATGCATGACAGCCGTGACATTGGTTAGCTTTTCACTCACCTCGCTGCTAAGACGGTTGATTTCATCACTGACCTTATCTGCAGAAATGGATAATTTTCTGATCTCATCCGCGACAACAGAAAACCCGCGTCCAGCCTCCCCGGCACGCGCAGCCTCAATGGAAGCGTTGAGTGATAAGAGGCTAATGCTAGAAGCGATATTTTTTACATCGCCCAAACGATCCAACACGGAGTTCACGCGAACTGACGTATCATCAAGGTGATGCATGAGTTGATCACTTTCTTGGCTGGTATGAATAATCATGTCCAAGAAATAATTCAGTAATTTCTCAACTTCAACGACAAACTCGTTCAGCGTCATCTCCTCGGAGGTATTGACCTGAAAAAGTTGCTGAAATATTTTTTGTTGGGAATCTGCTTGACTATTTAATGCCTGGAAGTTGTCACTCAACTTTTCAATCGCATCATTAATGAGAGAGGTGATCTGTTGCTGTTCGGTATCAATATGTGTCAATTGTTCTTTAAAAATCCTGCTTGATTCAGCCAGTAAATCAGATAATGCAGCATGGTCTGAAATGGGTGTATTTAAACCACTTTCATTGGTTGGGGAGGCTATTTGACCTGCTTTAAGAAAATAAGCAGATAAAACGGTCAGCAATATCATTAGGCTCATCTGCCAACCGGCGAGAATAAAGGCCAGCGCCATCCAGAAGACGGTTAATAACATCCATGCTTTCGAGAAATTCTTCATACTCATCCACCTCATCCTGACATTACAATCAAACTAGCTTGATAATTCTCTCAGCCATTTTTTGTAAAGGAACCAAATCCGTTCCAGCACCATATTTAAAAGCGGCCCCCGGCATCCCCCAAACAACTGAAGTCGCTTCATCCTGAATCAAGTTGATGGCTCCTGCTTCACGCATTCTCACCATCGCTTTTGCACCATCCTCGCCCATTCCCGTCAGCATCACACCAATAGCATTAGGCCCTACCGATCTAGCGACAGAATCAAACAAAACTTCAACAGAGGGTTTATGCCGATTAACTGGATCACCATCATCTAATTTGCAAATGTAGCGTGCACCACTTTTGATGACATAAAGATGTTGATCGCCTGGAGCGATATAAGCATGCCCCGGCAAAATCTGTTGACCGTCTTTGGCTTCTGACACGTTCATGGCTGCCAAACCATTCACTCGATTGGCAAAAGCTTTACTAAACGCGGCAGGAATATGCTGCGTAATCACAATACCTGGCGCATCAGCTGGCATTGCACACAACACTTCACGTATCGCTTCAGTTCCACCAGTCGAAGCCCCGATGGCAATAATTTTTTCCGTTGTCCGCAGGTGACTTTGTTTCAGTGGCTGAATCGTTTGGGGTTGTCTTGCTATGACTTTACCTGCTTGATTCGTAAACGCCGCTTTAACCTTAGTAGTGATCTCTTCTGTGTACTCGGTTAGTTGTGCCTCCACATCTAACTTAGGTTTTGAAACGAAATCAAAAGCACCCAACGACAAGGCATCTAATGTCACATCAGCACCATGTTCTGTCAGACTTGAAATCATGACGACAGGCATAGGTCTTAGACGCATCAAGTTGCGTAAAAAAGTGATGCCATCCATCTTTGGCATCTCGACATCCAAGGTCAAAACATCAGGATTCAAAGTTTTTATCTTGTCTCTAGCCATATATGGGTCAGAGGCCGTACCAATGACTTCTAGAGCTGGATCGCTGTTGATGATTTCTGTCAGCAGCTTCCTTATCAGTGCAGAGTCATCAATTATCAGAACTTTAATTGCCATAGTCTTTAAGACTCACCTAATCAAAGAGTTCAACGCTGTTACCATCTGGCATTTGCGCCAGATTTTCTTGGTACTGTTGTTCACGTAGATAAATAGTGTCGTTTTTCAGGCATGCGAGTTTTTTAACTCGCAAACGCCCATTAGTAGGGTAATACATGACTTTTCTTGGATAGTCACCACCAACATCCTCCGCTAGGAGTTGCAGGCTCTCCCTTTCCAAGTAGTTTTCAGCAAACAAAATATTAGAATGCCCCACATCACTCATATGAGGAATTATCTTGCCGCCACCGGTCAGTTTCACCTCAAGATGCTGCCGATGCCCACCTTGTTTGATAATTTCGTTGATCAACACTTCCATTGCAAAGCTGCCATAACGCGTCGCCAGATCTAACCAACTGTTGTGTCCATTATCATGTAGTTCGGGCAACATAAAGTGATTCATACCACCAACCCCGATAACCGGATCACGTACACATGCAGAAACACATGAACCAAGCGTGGTGACGATGACCTCATCAGGATTACGAGTCACATAGACTTCACCTGGTAAAATTTTTGCGGCCCAACAGTTTTGTGTCTTATCCCAATATCGATTGATATTTTCGAACCCCGGCAAAGGCTTCGGTGGAAGTAATGCTTGGTTCATATTGGCAGCTTCCGGTAAATGGTTTGCCCCAGATTGTCGAAAGCATCAGAAATGTTATGTAGTGATTCAGAGTGGCCAATAAACAAGTGACCTTGAGGCGCCAAGATATCGGCATAACGTTGAAACAACTTGCGTTGTGTTTCTTTATCAAAATAGATAACCACATTTCGACAAAAGATCACGTCAAATGAACCACGCATCGGCCATTCATGGAGCAAGTTGAGTCGTTTAAACGTCACCAACTCTTTTAATTCAGGGCGAACACTGACAAGCCCAGCTTGCTCACCTTTCCCTTTAAAGAAAAAACGTCTGACCATCGACTCATCAACGCCAGAGAGTCGCTCTTGGCTATAAACACCAGCACGACCGGTTTCAACGACATTACTATCCAGATCAGTTGCCAAAATGCGAATATCCCAATTCCGCCAATCAGGAATAGCCTGCATGATGGTCATGGCAATCGAATAGGGTTCTTCACCAGTAGAACAGCCCGCCGACCAGATTCTAATCTTCTGGTTAACTTTGTTTGCTTTGAGCAGGTAAGGAAATACCTGCTGCTGCAAATAGCTGAAATGATGCTTTTCTCTAAAAAATGCCGTTAGATTGGTGGTAATAGCATTAATCAGAATTTCTTGATGATTGTCAGTATTTGATTCAAACGCATCACAAAAAGCATCAAAACTGCCGCCGTGTTTCTGCCTAACGTGCCGAGATAGTCGACCATAAACCATATCGACTTTCGACTCATTAATAACGATTCCAGTCTGCTTAGTAATAAAAGCCCGGATTCGTTGAAAATGCTTGTCGGTAAAGTTGAGCTCACGTTCCTTCACTCAAATTCCTTGGCAGAGTCAATCAAACTAAGGTTTAAAACTCTTCCCACTCATCATCATTATGCTGCGCAGGTGCAGGTTTAACCGGACGTTGTCTTGGCGCTTCTCGCTGAGTCACAGGTCGTGATGCTGGTCTACTTGCCACCCGCGCTTGACGACGAACTGGTGCAACTGGTTCAGGCTCGACTTCACCTGTGTAGAAAAATGATAGTCGGCTTCGCATATCCTGGGTTTGCTCATCCATTGACTTACTGGCTGCTGCCGCTTGTTCAACTAGGGATGCATTTTGTTGCGTCATTTCATCCATTTGACTGACGGCTTTATTTACTTGGCCGATACCAGATGATTGCTCTTCACTGGCAGCCGCGATTTCAGAAATAATGTCACCCACTTTTTTCGCACTGATAACAATCTCTTCCAAGGTTGCACCAGACTGATTAACCAACTTGCTGCCTTCAGTCACTTTCTCGCCACTATCATTGATAAGTCCTTTGATTTCCTTAGCAGCAGTTGCAGACCGTTGGGCAAGGTTACGTACTTCAGCGGCCACCACAGCAAAACCACGACCTTGCTCACCTGCACGTGCAGCCTCAACAGCAGCATTAAGTGCTAACAAGTTAGTTTGGAAAGCGATCTCATCGATAACCCCGATAATATCGGCAACTTTCTTACTTGAAGCATTAATTTGGCTCATTGCTTCAATTGCCGCTTTCAGAACATCGCCACCTTTTTCAGCTTGTTCACGTGCACTCGCTGCCAACTGTTCTGCCTGACGCGTATTTTCAGAGTTTTGCTGAACCGTACTGGTTAACTCTTCCATACTAGAAGCGGTTTCTTGTAGAGAAGAAGCCTGCTCTTCGGTGCGTTGGCTGAGATCCATATTGCCTTGAGAAATTTCTGAGGCAGCTGATGCCAAGCTGACACAAGTCTCGTTAATTTCTTCCACGATGCTGGCAATTTTTTCTACCGTTGAATTCACAGTTGATTGGAAATCCGCAAACTCACCTTCAAATTCGCCAGACATCAGCTCTGTCAGGTCACCTTTAGACATGGCATTCATTACTGATGTAACTGATTGCAGTACACGATCCACGTCCATTTGTAATTTCTTCTGAGCAGTAATATCAGAAGCATATTTCACTACACGGTTTGGTTTGCCATTTACATCCAAGATCGGATTGTAGGTTGCTTGTAACCAAATCTCTTTGCCACCGTTACCAACACGTTGGAACTCACCACCGACAAACTCGCCATGATTGAGTTTTTCCCAGAAAGCTTTGTATTCGTAGCTATTTGCTTCATCTTGTTGCACAAACATACGGTGATGTTTGCCAACCACTTCACCACGGCTGTAGCCAACAGCTTGCAAGAAGTTATCGTTAACATCGGTAATAATGCCGTCCATATTGAAGCTGATAACGGCCATTGCTTTATTGATGGCATCAATCTGGCCTTCAAAGTTGGCACGATCTTGTTTGTTTTTTGTGACATCTGAAGCGTATTTGATGACCTTGACGACTTTACCCTGCAAATCAAAGATCGGGTTATAACTGGCTTGCAGCCAAAGCTCACTGCCATCTTTTTTGAAGCGCTGATATTCGCCGATTTGTACTGAGCCATCTGCCAAATCATTCCAGAACTTCATGTATTCAGGGCTACGGCCGTATTCAGGCCCGACAAACATCCGGTGATGTTTACCTGCTATCTCATCGAGCGTGTAGCCAGTCGCATCGAGAAAGTTTTGATTCGCTTCGATAATGGTGCCATCAGGATGAAAGCTGATAACCGCCATCGCTTTACTAATGGCATCCAACTGACTATTTGTCTCTGCTAAAGCTAATTTCTCAGAGGTGATGTCAGTCCATTCGAGCATGCTTCCATAATGTTCGCCATTACGCATTAAAGCCGAAACATTCAGTTTAAAGCTCAAAGGCCCCAGCTTGATTTCTGCTCGGTGTGGCAAATTGGACGGATCGGCTAATATACGTCGTTGATGTTCAGGATGTTTATGAAACATATCGATATTGCTACCAACAAGGTTTTTTACCTGAAAGTTAGGGAAGCTTTTCTGCAACGTTGCCTCATGCTCAGTGAGCATGCTAATAGTCGCCTTATTCGCAAACGTAATATTGAGATCCTTATCCACCATCATCACTGCAGTTAATGCAGTATTAATGGCATCTTCTGGCACTTGAAATGCTTCTGGGGCACTTTTTTCATTTGTTATTTCTGTAGCCATCTTAATATTCCTTCAAAACATTAACGTTTCGTTACTTTTCCTTAGCGAAGCAGAATGTAACTATTAATTGTTATAAAAATTTCCCGTCTTTCATCAGCAGACTGGTCACATTAATCAACATCACCATTTGCCCACTGAGTTCAACTAAGCCATCTGAAAATTGCGTTTCTACACCCGCACCAAGTTCTGGTATTGGCTGAATGGCAGACTTATCAACTTGGTGGGTATCCGACACAGCATCCACGACAAGACCCACGATCTTGTTTTCATTTTTCAATTTCAAAACCACAACGACAGTAGTTTTAGTATGTTCAAGAAAAGGCATGCCCAATCTCAACCGCAGATCGATAATCGGGATAATGGCCCCACGCAAATTTAGCACTCCGCAGAAGTAATCTGGCGTATTGGGAATCGGCGTCACAGGCTGCCAGCCACGAATTTCCTGCACCTGCAGAATTTCGACCGCGTATTGCTCTTCACCCAATACAAAGCTTAAGTATTCGCTGCTTTCGCTATCTTCTACTGCATTATTCTGAGCTAATTCACTCATGGCTATGCCTCTTGTACGCTAGTATCTTTGTCAGTTATTTCTTTTACAGACACTTGTTTATGCAGCTGCAAAATTCCCGTGATATCTAGGATGAGTGCAACTGAACCATCCCCTAAAATAGTAGCGGCAGATATCCCCGCGACTTTTCTAAAATTCGTTTCAAGGCTTTTGATTACAACTTGTTGCTGACCGTGAAGATCATCTACAAGCAAACCCAACTTGCGTCGTCCATCTTCTAAAATCACCAATAAATCAGGGTATTGCGAAATCTTAGGTACTTTCGGCAACTGAAAAATATGCTGTAACCGAATAACGGGGATGTACTCTTGACGATGACGATACAACTCACCGCGCCCAGAGACCTGTTTGATATCCCCCGTTTTGACTTCAACAGACTCGACAATAGACAGTAAGGGAATAATGTATTTTTGATCGGCAACCTGGACCGACTGTCCATCCATAATTGCTAGCGTCAATGGCAGGCGAATCGTAAAAGTCGAACCTTTACCCGCAGCAGACTTCACATCCACACTACCGCCGAGGCCGGTTATATTCTTACGCACCACATCCATGCCGACACCACGACCTGAAATATCGCTGACTTCATCCGCTGTAGAAAAACCGGGTAAGAAAATCAAATTATGAATATCATCGTCGGTGAGATGATCACCTGCCTCTACAAGTCCTTTTTCGATAGCTTTTTGGTGAATTTTTTGGGTATTTAACCCAGCCCCATCATCACTGATTTCGACAACAATATTACCGCCCTGCTGATAAGCATTCAGTAAAATAGTGCCTGTGGCAGGTTTGCCATTTTCAACACGCTTATCTGGCATCTCAAGACCATGATCTAGAGAGTTACGTACTAAGTGCACCAATGGATCACCAATCTTTTCCATGACGGATTTATCCAGTTCAGTTTGTTCACCACTGGTTTTTAACTGCACTTTTTTACCCATCTTGGCGCTTAAGTCATGCACCAAGCGTGGGAACCGATTAAAAGCAAAACTGATCGGCAACATCCGAATCTGCATAATGCCTTCTTGCAGGTGGCGTGTATTACGTTCCAGCTCCTCAATACCATCAATGATCATTGAAGGCGTTTGCTCACTCAGATCTTTACCCATTTGAGCGAGCATTGATTGTGTGATGACTAGCTCACCAACCATATTAATCAATGCATCAATTTTGTCAGTTTCCACGCGAATAGAATGACTGACAGGCGCAGCTGCGGCAGCCTTGGTTTCTCGTGCTTCATCGCTATTGTTTGAAGTGGTGTCATTCACTTTTTCGACAATAGCTTTTTCTTCCTTAATAACCGCTGTTTCGTCAGTTTTATCTTCAGATTCATCCTGACGCGTTACGGTTAAATCACAATCTAATTCCACCCAGTCAAAAACTTCACGAATGGCCGCTTCATCTTGCTCGGTGGTAATGACAAGCTGCCAACTCAGGAAACAATCTTCTGGATCAAAATCGGTAAAACTCGGTAACTCGCTGATATTCGCTGTGACGGACACCTCACCCATTTCCGCCAATTCTTTAAACAATCGGGCAGGATCATTGCCGGTATGAAACAACTGACGATACGGTTTGAAATCAATCAGAAAACGTTGTGTGGCTGACTCAGGCTCAGCTGCTGAAGTCGTTTCCACCGTTGCTGTTGACTCAACAAGCTCATGTTCCGATAACACAGCATTAAGACGGTTCGTTAAATCCGACGTAATCGACTCATCAATTTCAGACTGGCTTTCTAATGCTTGCAGAATATGGCGCAGCACATCCACTGACTCTAAAAGCAGCGGTATGATCGCGTCCGTCCATGGAATTTCATTATGTCTCACTGCATCCATTAACGTTTCTAAGGCGTGAGCAAATGTTGTCAGATCATTAAATCCAAACGTCCCACCGCCGCCTTTAATGGAGTGCACAACACGGAAAAGCGCATTAATTCTTTCTGGATCAGGTTCCCCACCATTAGCTTCCAGCAGGATAGACTCCATCTGAGTCAGACCTTCATGGCTTTCCTCAAAAAAAACCTGATGAAACTGTCCAACATCAATAGCCATAAAAACTCCTGAGCTCCTCACTGAGCATAGACTTAAATGTTGGCTGGAGACGGTTCATGACTTGCGAATCTAACTGCGAACAACTTTAGCAACTGTTGCCAGTAACTGCTCAGGGTTAAATGGCTTAACTAACCACCCGGTAGCACCGGCGGCTCTGCCCTGTTGTTTCTTTTCAGCATTTGACTCAGTGGTTAACACCAAAATTGGCGTAAAACGAAAAGCACTTAACTGACGCAATTCTTTGGTCAGTGTTAAACCATCCATGTTTGGCATATTGACGTCCGTTATCACTAAATCAAATACTTGCCGCTGAGCGAGTGCTAGCGCTTGTTGACCGTCAGCAGCTTCTTGCACAGTGTGGCCAGCACTTTTTAGAGTAAATGAGACCATTTGTCGCATTGATGCCGAATCGTCTACCGCCAAAATATTGGCCATAATTGCTCCTTCCTTGATATATCAATTATCTACATGAATTATTTGTGCCAACTCTGAACGTAAGCCCAAAACATCTACAGTTTCTATTAATGCGGGACTGGGTGATGACATTCTTAACTGTAAGCCTGACTCTTGGGCTGTCAAAGAAAGTGCTAATAAAAACTGAACACCCGCAGCATCAACCACCTGCAAGTCACTCATCTCAATTTCTAAACCACCATCTTCACTGAGTAATTGAAGACTCTTGATATAGAGCTCAGCGACTTGCGCCACTGTTAACTCTCTGCCTAATGACATCGTCTTCATATCCGTCATGACCTAGCCTTTTATCGTGTCCTGTAACAACTATCGGTAAAAACCTCTCAACCTTTAACGATTACAGCGAAATTTATTAAAAAAAATCATTTACTTTTTAGGCTGTCGTTATAAACAGGTTTAACTATCAAGCTACCTTTAAACCTATATTAAGCATATTAGTTACATCTTTTAAACTCATTGATCAAGATCAACTGATGCAAATATCTGCCTATTTGCTGATAAATTTTGGAATGAACGCCAAAATTACAGTCGGCTCACAGATAGGCGGCAGTACTTCGCTAAGAATGAAAGCTAGGCTCAATGATGAAATGAATATAGATAAATATTCTTAAGAAATTGTTAAACAGAAAATTAGTGCAAAACAAAAATAAGGAGTAGAGCGAAAAATTTAAACCGAATAGTTGAAGTTAGGGACAGCAAGTAGTTGAGGCTCTGATCGTCGAATCAAAGTATTTGGGCTAAGAATAGATTGAGGAGGCGTCCCTCCAATACTAGAACCAGCACATTGATATTGTGTAACTTTTAAAATTCCATAAATCGGAGTTGCCCCATACCTAAATAGTCATTAGGTTTCTATCTGGCAGATTTTAATAATTACAGATTAGAGCTAAACTCTGTTGAAAATTCTATCACAAGGAAGCCGAGTGACATGGACCCAGTCAGTATGCTTTTTTCTTCTTTTCTCAACGCTATGACTACTTCTACTCATAACCACATCTCTGATGTTATGGGTGTAGAGCTTCAAGCTAAAGTTGTGGAGTATCAGGATCACAACATCGATTACCAATATCAGCTTTGGAAAATAAAACCTGAATCAGTCTGTATCAGCAAAAAAACTGAGCTAATTAACGAGTACTCATCTTGTACAAATGCAGCTAAAGCTATGTTCACTGATACTTGTCAGTATTTGAATCAACACCCTCAAAATCACTGGAAATACACAAAGTTAAAAAATATGTATTGCACCGCAGCAGTGTCATATGCGCCTATCACTGCAACCATAACTAGACCAAGCGAAGCAGAAACTGAAGTTTGGGAAGCAAAACAAAAATGCTCATTGCTCACACTCGAAGCCAGACAAACCACAAACCCTAGTATAGAGAAAAAGAGAAAGGTTGCTTGCGACCATGCAAAGGCAGTGGCTGAAAAATAACTAGTTGTGAATCGCCACTAATTTACTAGACACCTTTCAGCCATTAAATATGGCAATAAGAGAGGTGAAAATGAGCAACAAACTTTATCCATAAGAGTTTAAGATCGAAGCGGTATTTAAATCGCCACCACTTTCCTCCGCCGGGGGCAACTTCAAGATAGAGACCTTTTTCGTCAGTAAGTTTGTATCTTTTATCTGTGGCTGTGCCGTCTGGCTTGATACCTGGCTTAGCGTTATTAGCTTTCATGTTGATCAGTGGCATTGGGGGCAACTCATTTATCCAACTTCCTGTTGCCCCAAAGTCCCCCCCCCCCCCCATTTTGGGGTAGATATCAATGGATTTTAATGGACAGACAAAGACGCCAGAAACAAGAAATCCCGCATAAATGCAGGCTTTTATGGTCTTTCTTGGTCTCTATGAGACTTTGTATTGGTGGAGGTGGCGTGAATCGAACCGAAGGCCTAAATTAGGCTGAATAAACTTACACATTAGCCAATGTCGAGATTAGGCTAATAAACATGTCAAAAAATTGAAATGTTTTTTGAATAAAATTTGGGGATAAGAAATGGAGGCTGAGGTCGGAATCGAACCGGCGTACACGGAGTTGCAGTCCGCTGCATAACCACTCTGCCACCCAGCCGAGGGTGAGTCTTTTAGAAGCCAAGACTAAAAAGCCGCAGTAGTAATTTTCTAACCGCGGCTTTTAGATGTTCTTGGAGCGGGAAACGAGATTCGAACTCGCGACCCCAACCTTGGCAAGGTTGTGCTCTACCAGCTGAGCTATTCCCGCTTAGGAAGTCGTGCATTATAGGCAGTTAAAATTATCTGTCAACCCTTATCCATCAATATTGGCAAAGCAGCTTTCAGGTAGCTCAACATAGAGACCAATGTCAGCAATGCCGCCACATATAACAGCACCACACCGATCTGAAAAATGGGTAAACCAAACAGCGGTTTATAGAAAATCAAACAACCAATGGCAATCATTTGGAAGGTCGTTTTCCACTTACCCATTGATGATACTTTGACGACATTTCGGGCACCTAATTCGGCCATCCATTCGCGTAATGCGGAAATTGTTATTTCACGAAATACGATAATTATGACTGGAATAAGGATTATTGCTGTGGGCGTCTTAAATAAAATCAGTAATAAAGCAACCACCACGATAAGTTTATCGGCAACAGGGTCGATAAAAGCACCAAAAGCTGACATCTGCTGCCATTTACGCGCTAGGTAACCATCTAACCAATCGGTGACTGCTGCGATGACAAATACTGCAGTTGCCCATATCGGCGCACTTGTATGTGGCACAAAGTACAAAATAACCAGGACAGGGATCAGCGCCACACGCAGCAGACTGAGTAGATTAGGAATATTCAGCATTTTTGATTCGTCTTTCGTTGGGATGGCTTATGGTAGCACTTCGTTGTTGCTAATTGTCGCCATGAAAACTGTCATATATCTTTTGCGCCAATGCTTTACTTATGCCTTCTACTCTCGCTAAATCCTCTACACCTGCACGTTGGACTTCTTGTAGGCCGCCAAATTGTTGCAGAATTTTTTGACGGCGCTTAGCACCAAGTCCAGGAATGGTTTCTAAGGTAGATGTCTTACGTGCTTTGGCACGGCGCGCTCTATGGCCGGTGATGGCAAATCGATGCGCTTCATCACGCACTTGTTGTAATAAGTGTAAAGCTGGTGAGTCGGACGTTAACGTGACTTCGCCCTCTCGGCCAACTAAGAATAAAGTTTCTTCGCCAGGACGACGCTCTGGGCCTTTTGCGATACCCAAAATAGGTAAGTCGGATAAGTTTAATTCGGCCAGTACTTCTCTGGCTTCTTTGATCTGTCCCTTACCACCATCTATTAATAATAAATCAGGACGCTTGCCCTCGCCTTTTTGCAGTCGGGTGAATCGACGACTTAAAGCCTGATTCATAGCAGCGTAGTCATCACCACCGGTTATGCCTTCAATATTAAACTTTCGGTAATCAGCTTTTATTGCTCCTTCAAGGCCAAACACCACACAGGACGCAACCGTTTTTTCACCACGGGTATGACTAATATCAAAACACTCAATACGTTTGGGTAACTCATCAAGTTGTAGTGCATCTTGCAGTGCTTCAAATCGTTGCAGCAAATTAGCTCGACTACTCAAACGCTGGGTCAAACTGATATCGGCATTGGTCATCGCCATTTGCAGCCAACGGGTGGCATTCCCTCGCTGTGGTTGACGTAAGACAACTTTATGGCCGGATTCGGATTGCAATACTTCTTGTAATAACGTCACATCTTCTGGCAAATGGCTGAGCAACATTTCAACCGGTACATCTTTGCCAAGGTAATACTGTGGAATAAAGGCTGACAGTAATTCTGCTTCGGTCAGATCAGCAGAGCCTTTAGGGAAATAAGATTTACTTCCTAAACTACGACCGCCACGAATGAAGTTAACTTCAACGACCGCCATGCCATCACGAACCAGTGCAGCAAGCACATCTAAATCACCTTGTGTAGCACTGACATATTGCCGCTCTTGAACACGACGTAAGCTGACAATTTTGTCTCTGACGGCAGCAGCTTGCTCAAATTGTAATGCCTCAGCAGCTTCATTCATTTGTTTGCTGAGGTCATCCATTACCTGTTGGTTTTTACCTTCCAAAAACATAATGGTGTGCTGCACGTCGCGTTGATAATCTTCTTCAGATACAAGGCCAACACAAGGGCCAGTACAACGCTTTATCTGATATTGCAGACATGGGCGGCTACGGTTTTCGTAGTAACTGTCTTCACATTGACGAACAGGAAATAATTTTTGCAGCAAGTTTAAGCTTTCGCGAACAGCGCCCGCACTGGGATAAGGGCCAAAATAGCGGCCTACTTTGCGTTTGGCACCACGATGCACACTTAACCGAGGAAACTTGTCGCCTGATACTAATAAATAAGGATAGGTTTTGTCGTCACGCAATAACACGTTGTAGCGCGGCATCAATTCTTTAATAAGATTGTTCTCAAGAATTAATGCTTCGTTTTCGGTATGGGTAACGGTGGTGTCGATGTGGGCAATCTGTGCCACCATGACCCGCGTCTTTGAGGTTAACCCTGTTTTACGAAAGTAGCTGCCAACACGTTTTTTTAGATTTTTGGCTTTACCGACATAAATGACCGTACCATCGGCATCGACCATCCGGTAGACACCGGGACGACTGGTCAAACTTTTTACGAAACCTGCGGCATCAAATTCCGCTGGTGAATGTTGCTGGCTTTCTGACATTTATTCCGATAAATCAAGCTTGTTATTAGGATCGTATTGGCGTTGATAACATTTATGCGCCTGATAAAAACTGTTGGCAGACAAACCAAGCAGAATCAAACCGCCAATAATGGCTGGCACATCTTCATGATAAAAATAAAACATTGCCAGTGCCGCGATGAGCTCACAACTACCAATCACTTTCAGCAGCACAACATTTTCAATCCGTTTCATAGTTACGTTTGCCCCTTTGCAGTTAACATGAATATAGCATTATCAACCTAGCAGATCAGTGCTATGCAAAATATAGCAAGCTGCCGGCAGCGCTAATTTATGGGAAAATAACGCGCTTTTCAGATTTAAGCCACAAAAGGGGTTTGTTTTTGTCAGTCAGTCTGCTGCAACCAGCATTGCCGGCCAAAGTCGGTGACAAACAATTAGCCGGACAACTCTATGGTAGTGCGGCAGGGTTATTATTGGCTACGGCGGCCCGCCAGCACGATGGCCCGTTGTTGGTGATTACGGATGATATGGCGAGTGCCCAACGGCTGGAAAGTGAAATTCGCTTTTACCTTGGCCAGGATAAACTGCCTATTCTGCATTTTCCTGACTGGGAAACCCTCCCCTACGATACCTTCTCACCACATCAGGATATTATTTCTGAGCGACTGCAAACCCTGCAGCATTTACCCAATTTTCAGCGCGGTATTTTGTTGGTACCCGTTGCCACGATTATGCAACGCATTGCGCCGCCGAATTTCTTAGCGGGTCATCGTTTACAACTAAAAGTTGGTGATACTTTTGAGATTGACTCATGGCGATTACGGCTGGAGAAGTCAGGTTATCGCAATGTCTCTCAAGTTGTTGAGCATGGTGAATTTGCGGTTCGTGGTGCCATTGTTGATTTGTTTCCAATGGGGAGCCGACGCCCGTACCGAATTGATTTGTTTGATGATGAAGTTGATACCCTGCGGACATTTGATCCGGAAACGCAGCGCTCGATTGATGAAATTAATGAAATCAATTTACTGCCAGCACGTGAGTTTCCAATTAATGACGACAATATCAAGTTGTTCCGTCAGCAATTTAGAGATGCATTTGACGGCGATCCACAGCGTAGCCTGATTTATCGTGAAGTCACAGACGGTAACTTACCGGGCGGTATTGAGTTTTACTTACCTCTGTTTTTTGAAGAAACCGCGTGCCTGACTGACTACCTGCCAGACAATACGCTACTGGTTCACAGTAACGATACAGCCCAAGCCGCAGAAAATGTCTGGGCTGAAATTCAAGAGCGCTATCGTCAACATCGCGTTGATCCTGAGCGGCCTTTGTTGCCGCCGACAACGGTTTTTGTACCTGCTGAAGATTTATTTTCTCAATTCAAACGCTGGCATCGTTTGCAATGCCAAAACTTCGAGTTAGATCAAAAGGCTGGCAATCACAACTACGCCAGCGTTATGCCACCACAGCTAACGCTGAACTCACGACAAGATAAACCTTGCGAAGCGTTAGAAAACTTCCTCGTCGGTTTTAATGGCCGCGTTTTACTGGCCGCAGAATCAGCAGGTCGTCGTGAAACCTTGTTGGATTTACTGCGTAAAAACCAATTACAACCTAAGCCCGTTGATAACTGGGATGCGTTTTTACAAGAAACAGCACCGCTCTGTATTACTGTCGCGCCAATGGAGCGTGGCTTATATAGCCCGAGTTTAAATATTGCCGTTATTGCTGAAACCCAATTATTTGGTCAGCAAGTTATGCAGCGGCGCCGTCGTAGCCGTAAAAAGCGTGATAGCGACGCCATCATTCGTAACCTTGCTGAGCTGACTATCGGTGATGCCGTTGTCCATGAAGACCATGGTGTTGGTCGTTATTTAGGTTTACAAAGCCTTGATGTCGGTGACGTTGAAGCTGAATACGTCACGCTTGAATATGCCAAAGGTGACAAGCTTTATGTACCCGTAGCTTCTTTAGAGCTGATTAGTCGCTATTCCGGTGCTGCGCCTGAGCTTGCCCCACTCCACCAACTCGGAACATCGCAGTGGGAAAAAGCACGTCGTAAAGCGGCTGAAAAAGCTCGTGATGTGGCTGCTGAGCTATTAGATATTTACGCCAAACGGGCTGCCAATAAAAAAGAACCCATGTCTGCACCCGACGATCAATATTTCAATTTTGCTGCTGCGTTCCCATTTGAAACCACACCAGATCAGCAAGATGCGATTGATGCTGTGGCAGCCGATATGCAATCTGATACCCCAATGGATCGTTTGGTCTGTGGCGATGTTGGCTTTGGTAAAACTGAAGTTGCCATGCGTGCAGCCTTTTTGGCGGTACAGTCTGGCAAACAAGTATTGGTATTAGTACCGACCACACTGCTGGCACAACAGCATTATGAAAACTTCAAAGATCGTTTTGCTGATTGGCCGGTTAAAGTCGAAGTCTTATCGCGCTTTCGTAGTAAGAAACAGCTCGATAGTGTTAAAGATGCCATTAGTGACGGTACTGCTGACATTATCATCGGTACTCATAAATTATTGCAGCAAGATATTCAGCCAAAACGGCTTGGCCTGTTTATTCTTGATGAAGAACATCGCTTTGGTGTGACCCAGAAAGAGCAGCTAAAAAAATACCGTACCCATGTTGATGTACTGACGCTGACGGCAACACCGATTCCACGGACATTAAACATGTCTATTTCCGGTATTCGCGACTTGTCGATTATTGCGACAGCACCTGCACGACGTCTGGCAATCAAGACTTTTGTTATGCAATGGCAAGCTGAAAAAGTTCGCGAAGGCATGCTGCGTGAAATCAAACGTGGCGGTCAGGTTTATTACTTACATAATAAGGTTGATGATATTGACCGTGTTGCCCGCGAAATCGAAGCTTTAATGCCAGAAGCACGTGTGGGTATTGCCCATGGTCAAATGCGCGAACGTGAACTTGAGCAAGTGATGCTTGATTTCTATCACCAACGCTTTAACGTCTTGGTCTGTACAACCATTATTGAAACCGGTATCGACGTCCCGTCTGCCAACACTATCTTTATTGATCGTGCGGATAAATTGGGTTTGGCGCAGTTGTATCAGATCCGTGGGCGTGTCGGCCGAAGTCATCACCGTGCTTATGCCTATTTAATTACACCACATCAAAAAGCGATGACACCAGATGCCATTAAGCGACTCGAAGCCATTGAGTCGATTGAGGACTTGGGCGCAGGCTTTACCTTAGCAACACACGATATGGAAATTCGTGGAGCTGGCGAATTACTGGGTGATGAACAAAGTGGTCAAATGCAGGAAATCGGCTTTGGTCTTTATAATGAGTTACTAGAACGCGCCGTCAAAGCCCTAAAATCTGGCAAAACACCATCGGTCGATAGCATTGACCGTCACATGGTAGAAATCGATTTACATGTTCCGGCATTGATTCCGGCTGATTATCTGCCAGATGTGCATAACCGACTGGTGCTGTACAAACGTATTGCGGCGGCTGATAAAGAAGCTTTACATGAATTACAGGTGGAGATGGTTGATCGCTTTGGATTGCTGCCAGATCAGGTTAAAACCTTATTTGCTGTTCATGAGATGCGACTAAAAGCCAAAGCCATTGGTATCCGTAAAATTGATGTTTACGACCAAGGTGGCCGCTTAATTTTCGACGAGCAGCCTAATATTGAACCGATAAAGATTATCGAACTGATTCAGAAACAACCAGCCCGCTTTAAGCTTGATGGTCAGGATAAGTTGAAGTTTACCGGCGATATGCCAGATGCTGATAGTCGCATATTAGCTTTAGATAACTTGTTAGATAGTCTGTTAAAGCCAGCAGCCTAATGGAAGATCGTAACTTCGACGATTTGGCCGATCGTTTCAGCGAGAAGATTTACAACACAGACAAGGGCCGGCTTAGACTTGAAATTTTGAAAGAGGATTTGGCCGACCTTGCGAATCAACCAAACCTCTCAGTTTGGGATGCTGGTTGTGGTTTAGGTCAAATGAGCTTGTGGCTAGCAGAGCATGGTCATCAGTTAACGTTATGTGATATTTCGGAGAAACTGCTGGCATCTGCAAAGCAGCAATTTCATCAAGCAAATCTCAGCGCCGATTTCTATCATCAGTCAGCCCAAAGCCTTGCACCAAAACTCCCCGCCTTTGATTTGGTCATTAATCACGCAGTTTTAGAATGGCTAGCAGATCCCATGCAGGGGTTACAGGTGCTTACCGATAAAGTGAAGCCCGGCGGACACTTATCTCTGATGTTCTATAACCGTAATGCAATGGTCTATCAAAATGTCTTGCGAGGCGGTTGGCGCTTGCCAGCTATTATTGACGACCGTTATATTGGAGAAGGAAATCGATTGAGTCCACCTCATCCTTTATTTCCTCATGCCGTTACATCATGGTTGCTGGAAAATAATTTTGAGATCGTTTGTTATAGTGGCATTCGCGTTTTTAGTGACTATTTATCGCGAAGCGCACGCGAAGCAAGTGATGCGGACCAGTTATATCAATTAGAAAAGCAATACTGTCGCCTGCCCACTTATCGTGATTTAGGTCGCTATGTGCACTTGCTCACAAAAAAATCCGCAAGTTGATGCGGTCAGAGCGTACAATTTGCCATTTGCTATCTGACATTAGCTAGCGTTAACCGACAATACATAGGAATACCATGGTTAAGTTTAAAACCCCGCTTGTTTTGGTCCTCGCATCTGTCGTACTCAGCGGTTGTATTCGAGCCGAACCACAACAACCTGTGGTCACTCCCGCTAAATTGCAAACCGCTTTACTAGAATCAGAAAACCGCATCCAAGAAACATGGCGTGAGTACTGCGCTGGTGTTAATGATATTCAGAAAAAACATCAAGCAAGTCTTAATGAAATTCAAACCTCACAAGCCGCCACGTCAAGACATTTAGTCACGATTATTGACAAATTAGACGAGCAACCTGCCCCTGTAGTTTTACCCTCTCCCCAAGCATCACAAAAATGCCCAGCCGTTACCCCGGCGACTTTTGATAACAAAATCATTTTAGGTCGCACTGAGTGGATCTGGTTAGAGGCTGTTAACCGTGTTTTCCGTGCCCGTGTTGACTCAGGTGCCACAACCTCTTCCTTGTCAGCTCACCACATTGTTGAATTTGAGCGTGATGGTAAAAAGTGGGTTCGCTTTAACATGGTGCCAGATGATGATGTCGATGATAGCTATGAAGTTGAAGCGCCTTTAGTTCGTTATGCACGCATTCGTCAGGCTTCAAGCCAAGAGCTTGATCGCCGTCCTGTCGTCGAGATGACCGTTAAAATTGGTACCTTTACGGATACCGCAGAATTTACGCTGACCGATCGGTCATCAATGACCTACCCGATTTTATTAGGTCGTGAGTTCTTGCGTGATATCGCTTTGATTGATGTGGCAAAAAGCTACCATCAGCCAAAACCAGAACCACTCGAAGATCGTCCTTCATCAGCTCCTGACGCAGACGAAAATAATTAATAATCGTTAAGGAAAAGTATGGCTTCACGTACGCCGTTTTATGTTTTGGTCGGTATCTTATTTATTGCCGGCATTGGTCTGACATTACACCGCCATATGGCGTTGGATATACCTTGGTTACCCGGGGAAACCCGGCAAACTTGGTCAATAGAAGCCAAAGTTGACTTTGTTGCTGATGGTGAAGAAGTGATTGCTTCACTCGCCATTCCAGGCACACAACCAGGCTTTACTCAACTCAGCCAACAAACGGCAAGCCCTGGCTATGGTTTGGCTTATGAAGAGCGAGCTAACGGTCGTCGTGTAGAGTGGTCTATTCGTGAAGCAGGCGGTAGCCAATCGCTTTATTACAAAGTTGATATGTTGGTCGATCCGTATGCGATTCCATCACAACCAATAACACCGCCAGCGATTAAAGCGGTCCTTGAAAAAGAACCCTATGCGACAGCAGCACAACAAATTCTGGACGGTGCAACAGCACGTTCAGCATCGGCTTATACACTCGCACGTGAGCTGATTGTTGAGTTTAATAATCAAAAACAAACTGCTGAATTACTATCACAGGTAAAGCCAAGAACAGCTTGGTTGGTTCAACTATTACAACAATCTGGTGTACCAGCACGCCAAGTTCATGCACTCGAACTCGAAGATGGCCGCCGCCGTCAATCACTCATTGATTATCTGCAAGTCTTTGATGGTGAAAAATATGCCCTGTTTGACCCGAAAACTGGTAAGCAAGGCCAACCAGAAAACTTAATGCTTTGGCAGTATCAGTCTGGCCCTGTACTTGAAGTGATTGGTGGTAGTAACTCAAGTGTTACTTTCTCGATGATTGCCCAAGAGCAACCGTTTGGCGTGGCATTAAATCAAAAGTTTGCTGACCGCGAGTTACTTAACTTTTCTCTGTATGACTTACCAATTGAAGAGCAGGCACTGTTTAAAAATATCCTGTTAATTCCAGTCGGTGTGCTTATGGTTGTACTGATGCGTATTTTCATCGGTCTGAAAACCTCAGGTACCTTTATGCCAGTTCTGATTGCATTGGCATTTATTCAAACCAGTTTAATGACTGGCTTGGTCGGCTTTTTGTTGATTGTTGGTTCAGGTCTGATTATTCGTTCCTATCTATCGCATCTCAACTTGCTGCTAGTCGCTCGAATATCCGCCGTTATCATTATGGTTATAGGCATGATTGCGATGTTCTCGATTATTGCCTATAAAGTTGGCTTAACTGAAGGTATGAAAATCACCTTCTTCCCAATGATCATCTTGGCATGGACTATCGAGCGTATGTCGATTCTGTGGGAAGAAGAAGGTGCTAAAGAAGTTATGTTGCAAGGTGGTGGTTCGTTGGCAGTTGCCATTATTGCCTTCTTAGTCATGAACAATGACTTAGTTCGTCACCTGACCTTTAACTTCCTCGGTATTCAGCTGATTTTGATGGCCCTGACTTTAATGGCGGGTAGCTACACTGGATACCGACTACTGGAGTTGAAACGTTTTAAACCACTGACAGAGGCTGAAAAATAATGACCGGCCCGCTTGAGTGGTTCAAAGAAGTCAAAGAAAAATATGTTCATCCCAGCAAGCTAAAACAAATTGGCGTGCTGGGCATGAACCAGCGCAATATTTCTTACATTAGCCGTTACAATCCTCGGCATTTGTATCCGCTGGTCGATGACAAGTTAAAAACCAAAGAAATTGCTTTGGATGCTGGCGTCAAAGTGCCTGACTTATTGGGTACTGTAAGCACGCAACACAGTGTCAATAAGCTGATTGAAGTGCTGCCGCCGGAATCTGGTTTCTGTATCAAACCGGCTAATGGTTCAGGTGGTAAAGGTATTTTAGTGGTCACGCGTCAAGACGAAAGTGGCTACCGAAAGTCCAACGGCCAATACGCAACAATTGGTGACTTAGAACGCCATGTTTCGAATATTCTAGCCGGCCTTTTTTCACTGGGTGGCAAACCAGACGTCGCCATTATAGAAGATCTGATTCACTTTGATGATTGCTTTAGTGGCTACAGTTTTGAAGGTGTTCCAGATACCCGCGTAATCGTATTTAAAGGCTTTCCAGTCATGGCCATGATGCGTCTTTCGACGCGTGACTCCAACGGTAAAGCTAACTTGCACCAAGGTGCTGTGGGTGTCGGCTTAGATATTGGTGATGGTCATGCTTTACGTGCCGTGCAATTTGACCGCCCTATTCTGCTTCACCCTGATACGGGTGTGAACTTAATGTCGCTGCAAATTCCGCAGTGGGATGATCTACTCAATTTGGCCGTCTCTTGCTACGAAATGTCTGGGCTTGGTTATCTAGGTACAGATATAGTGCTTGATAGATTCCAAGGACCAATGTTGCTTGAGCTTAATGCACGTCCGGGTTTAACCATCCAAATTGCCAATGGTCGTGGCTTATTACCTCGCCTGCAGCACATTGAGAACTTGGGCAAAAAACAACGCATGAAGCCAGCAGATCGCGTGGCTTATGCGAGAGAGCACTTCTCAGCACGCTAAAAAACTATCCTGCAAAGGAGCTTGATATGTCAGAACAACGTGTCGTACCAGCTTGGATTTTAGGTATTAGCTTATTCTTAGGGCTTAGTGCTTTGGGATGGCTACTCGGTCATGCCTTGCTCGATATGAAACAGCTTGAGCGTAGCGTCACGGTAAAAGGCTTATCAGAACACGAATATCCAGCAGATGTGGTGATTTGGCCTATCCTCTTCACCGAGGCAGATAATGATTTAAATCGTCTGTATCAAACAATGGATAAAGGCACGCAGAAAATTAACCAATTTTTATCTGACAGGGGCATCAAAGCAGATGAAATTACGGTCAACTCACCAGCCATTACTGATAAATCAGCACAACAATATGGTGGCAATAGTCGAGCAGAGTTTCGTTACACGGCAACGCAAACGGTTACCGTTTATTCGAGCAATATTGATGTTGTTCGTGAGGCAATATCAGATTTATCTGAATTAGGTAAACAAGGCTTGGTATTAAGCGGCGATAACTATCAAGCGCAAAGTGAATATCTATTTACCCGTTTAAATGACATCAAACCTCAGATGATCGAGGAAGCAACGCAAAATGCTCGTGAAGTCGCCGAAAAGTTTGCGGCTGATTCTAATAGCCACTTAGGCAAAATCAAACGTGCTTCACAAGGCCAGTTCAGTATTAGTGCTCGCGATAACAACAACCCCCATATTAAAAATGTTCGGGTTGTTTCAACGATTGAGTATTACTTATCTGACTAAGATTAGTCTTCTGCCTCTGTATCAGGAAGCTGGGCAAGCCTAACCTGGTTACGGCCTGCATTTTTCGCCGCATACAAAGCGGCGTCTGCGGCATTAAACAATAAGGTTTCATCATCAAATGGTACTGGCCAACTGGCAATACCGATAGAAGCCGTTACTGTACTCAAGCTTTTGCCTTTATGTACCAAGGCTAAGTTAGCGACTTTTTGACGTAGCGCTTCAGCCAACATCATTGCCGCATCACTATCACACTCAGGCAAGATCACTAAAAACTCTTCCCCTCCCAATCGGCAAGGCAAATCCGTTTTACGAAAGTGTTGTCTTAATAGACCACCCATCGCTTTTAATACAACGTCACCCGCTTCATGCCCGTATGTATCGTTAAAGAATTTGAAGTGATCAACGTCAATCATCAACACCGATAATGACTTCCCATTTCGTTGACAACGCGCAATTTCATTCTCAAAAACCTCATCAACAAAACGTCGGTTATAAAGCCCAGTCAATACATCTCGCATTGATAAATTACGAAGTGTCTGTCGGAGTTTGATATTGGATAAAGCCAAGGCTAAACGACCGGCCACGGCTTGAGCCAGCTCGGCAGTTGCCTGCTCCGTCATATCATCACCTTGCAACTCAATATGCAGCACACCTAAGGTTTTACCATCTGCCAACATTGGAACACAGATGTAATCGCTACTATGCCCCTCACCTAAATGTTCACATGGTGGATGCCGAGAATCAGCTTCATAAAACCAAGCTCGTCCCAGTCGCAATGCCCAACAGTCTTCCGGACTAAAGGTGTCAAAGTGATTGTTATTAGTTTCGCCCCAACGAACACCCGTTACTAACGCATTGCCACTATCACGATAGGTATAAATTGCCCCAAAAGAGTGACCAAATAGATTTTCTAATGAACGACCAATAACCGGCCAACTATCATCCAAGGTATGACAAGCCTGAAGCATGTCGGTCAACTCATTCATGATGATAATTTCAAGCCGTTGCTGTTCAAGTAATTCTGCACGTTGTATGGCTTGCTGACTGGCCGTTTCAACGGCCAATGTTCGCTCCAGAACTTTACCTTCTAAGTCCTGTTTGGCCTGTTGTAATGCCTCTTGAGTAATTTCCTGTTCGCGTTCATTTTTTTCGAGATAACTCACCATCTCATCAAAAGATTTACCCAAGGTCACCAACTCATCAGCACCATAAATCCGTCCGACACGAATGCCACGCTTCCCTTCCGACACTTGCTCCGCTAATGTTGCAAGTCGACTTACTGGTCTCCTTACAGCAATCTCAGCTAGTAGCCAAGAGCCTAAAAGAATCAAAATACTTGCTGATATCAAGACGATGATGGTGTGTTCATAGACCTCATCGGCATTCGCAAACAATTCCTTTGTGGGGAGACCAGCGCTCATGACCAGCTCTGAATCTCTATCACCGATCTGTGTAAAAGCATACCAACGCGCTTGGTCATCGAGCCCTTTCACCTCTAATGTTTTATGACTTCCAAGGTTTTCAATAAGGGTTTTAAATAACACACTATCTTTAGCAACTTTTCCCGTAATGGCGATGGTGTCAGGGACGCGGGCGAGGACCGTACCATCTGTTTGCCATAAGGTTGTGGTGATATTACCAAGGCTGCTCCTTTGCATATCAAACAGAGTGTGTTGCTCATTCAGCAAATCATCCAAACCAATGCTCACTGCAATCACGCCAACAACCTCACCAAAACTATTTGTCAGCGGTGCAGCAACAGGCATGATGACCTTCTTAGAAAGTCGGCCTAAAGTCGCCGCGCCAACAGCCAAAGGCTTCCCTGCTAATGCCTCTTGAATATATTTTCTATCCGCCAAATTGGCTGTCAATTCATTATTTGTGGCACTACAAACAATATCGCCATTTAGCGCTACAGAATAAATATTGCTGTACTGACTATATTGGCTGTTTAGATTGAAAAATCTTTGATTACATTGTTTCGAGGGAGCTAACCATTGTTCCTGGGATAGTGCTAACGAAGCGAGCAACTGTGAAGCTGAGTAAACCGTATCATCAAAATCATCATCAATGAGATTAAGATACGTAGCAAGATTATCGATTGCCTGCTGGGAAGTAATTCGACGGTTTTCGTTGGCAACATTAAGAAGTAACAATGCCATCGGCAAAAGACACAAAAGCGCCAGCATAATAAGTCTGCTGCGAATGCCAGATATGGAGTCTGTCGGGCTGCGTTTTTGTGCCATATTTTCGCCGAAATTTAGGTTAAACGTGACGTTACCAGTTTAGTCCATCGTAACCAAGCGCTGCTCACGTAATGACTGTAATGCAGCCTCAATGGCAGCGCAATTACCTCGCGCATCTTGCATGCTA
Organism: Methylophaga sp. OBS3; assembly: GCF_026319325.1. Lineage (GTDB taxonomy): Bacteria > Pseudomonadota > Gammaproteobacteria > Nitrosococcales > Methylophagaceae > Methylophaga. The sequence continues at coordinate 182,334 of NZ_JAPDMU010000001.1, read as the reverse complement.
AGTACTGGCGGTTTTCGGTTCAGTGCACAATCAGAAAAGTGTTCAATTTCTCTGACGAATTGATCAGCTGCTGGCACAGTGATTTGCTCTTGTTTACCACTTTCAGTCCACCATGAAATAACAGCCTCTTCATCTGCTGGCTGCCAAACCTGATGACACTTAATGCCCCCCAGCGTACCAATAATTTCATAAGTACTGCGACGAGCATGTTGGAAGCTCATTTCAAACTGCGCAAAACAACCATCACCAAAATCAAACTGCCCAGCCAAACTTAAATCAGCAATGTGTTCGTTCAAATGTGCCATCGCAAAAGCTGCTTTTGGTTCTTTATCAAACCATAATCTCGCGGTATGGACAGCGTATGGGCCAATATCCCACATGGCACCACCACCATTGTCGATACTGCGATTAACACGGTACAAACGTGCCGGTTTCATTGGAAAAGCAAAGTGAGTGTTAACCGTTCTCACCTCACCAATCTCGCCTGACTCAATAATGTCGCGTACCACTTCATGTTGAGGATGAAAGCGATACATAAAACCTTCCATCACGGTCACATTCGCTTTATCGGCGGCTTCAGCTATCGCATCAATATCTTTTACTGTTAACGCCATCGGTTTTTCAATTAATACATGCTTGCCTGCAGCAATGGCTTTCAAAGCCCATTCAGCATGTTCCTCATTTGCCATTGGCAAATAAATCGCATCAATATCATCCCTTTCTAATAGGGATTCGGGATCGTCTAGTGCTTCAACAGGCTGATTTTGTGCGTATTTTTCAATGGCTTCTGCTGCTGCGCCTTGACGACGGCTAGCAACAGCAACCAGCACAGCATTATCCGCTTCGATAATGGCTGGAATCAGTTTTTCGACGACTCGCGCGGCGCCAAGGACACCCCATTTTAGTGATTCTTGCATGCCTATTATTAGCTCCTTGAAAAAACAGTATCGCCATCATAACCATGAACCTGCTTATCACAAAACCTACTGTTTAGAAAAAATGCGTATTAGCTTATGCTGGAGGCCCTATAAAAAAGACAAGGAGCACAATATGGCGATTGAAGTAGGACAAACACTGCCTGCAGGTAAGCTGACTGAATGTGTTGAGTTTGATCCACACAATGGTTGCCCAATGAATCCGCAACCGCATGATGTGATGGATATGGCAAAAGGTAAAACTATTGTCTTGTTTGCTGTTCCAGGTGCTTACACGCCTCTATGCAGCGCACAGCATTTACCTGGCTTTGTTGCGTTAGCTGATGACATTAAAGCAGCTGGCGCTGACGAAATCTGGTGTTTATCAGTTAATGATGCTTTTGTTATGGCTTCATGGGGTCGTGAGCAAAATGCGGCTGGCAAAGTACGCATGATGGCTGATGGCAGTGCTGAATATGTTAAAGCTTTGGGCTTAGACCGCGATTTGACTGGTGGTGGCATGGGTATTCGTGCTTACCGTTTTGCCATGATCATTAAAGATGGTGAAGTCACTTATCTGGGTGTTGAAGGCTCAGGCGAATTTGGCAAATCAAAAGCTGAAACGATTTTAGAAGAACTCAAAAAATAATATTGTTTATTCAGCAGCGCCACTTGGCGCTGCTGTTATCAATTTGCTACGCAGTTAAGCGCTCTACCCCATCCGCACGGCCAATCAATACATCACTGGCTAACTGATAAAAAATGCCATGTTCAACTACACCCGGCAAAGCGGAAAGTAATTGATCTAATGATTTGGTCGTCATATCCGTAAATTTCATGTCTAAAACCAACGAACCTGACGCACTGTAAAAAACGTTATCACCAGCAGCATTCAGGCGTAAATCACCACTACCACCCGCTTGTTGCAAAGCCGTTCTGACCAATTGCCCATTCTCTGGACTCACTTCGATAGGGATCGGATTTTTGTCACCTATTGTGTCTACTAATTTGGAATCATCAACCAACACCACAAACTGATCGGCATGATGTGCAAGCAGCTTTTCACGGACCAAATCCTGACCACGTCCTTTAAGTAAACTCAAATCTGGGGCAACTTCATCTGCACCATCAATGTACAGATCCAATCCTGTCAGTTGACTCAAACTCATTACACTGAGTCCTGCTTGAATAGCGCGGTTGTGACTAATGATCGAACTTGCTACAACGCGAAGCTGTAGCTCTTGCTCACGACAACGATTTGCTAATGCATCAATAAATAAGTTCGCAGTTGAGCCGGTACCAAGGCCGACAATCATGCCGTTTTCAACCATTTCGGCAGCCGCGGCAGCGACCATTTGCTTGGGATTTAACGGTGTTGCTGTAGACATTCAAGCACTCCTGACAGGTTGGCAAATTATTTTCACAGCTTATCATGTTGCTATGACAAAGTCGGGAACTAGCACGGAGTTTACCTATGACAGATTTAGCAGCTATCGTCACAGAAATTGAATTGGCAACCGGTGACAATTGTCAGCCATTTAGTAGTCGCAGTATTGGCGGCGGCTGTATAAATAGTGCTTATTTATTAGAAACACCGGCTGGCGATTTTTTCGTTAAGGTCAATAGACCTGACTTAACCGAGATGTTTGCAGCCGAAGCCATCGGTTTACAGGAGATGAGTGTAATTAGTGCGGTTCGCGTACCAACCGTGATTTGCCATGGCCGCACTGCCAGCGATAGCTTTTTAGTGCTGGAATATATTCCCTTAGGCAGCCTTCGCGGTAAGGCTAATGCAACTTTAGGTGAGCAGTTAGCGCATTTACATGCGAAGGGTCAGCCTTACTTTGGCTGGTCGATGGACAACACCATTGGAAGTACACCACAACCAAATGACCGACAACATGACTGGGTTACTTTCTGGCAAGAGCAACGTTTACGACATCAATACCAACTTGCTGCCAAACGAGGCTTTGGTGGTCAGTTATTAAAAAATGGTGAGCTGCTTATTGAGAATGTGCCGGCTTTTTTCACTGACTACGCCCCACAGCCGTCTTTATTACATGGTGATTTGTGGAGTGGTAATGCTGCTGCCGATGATGCTGGTCAGCCAGTGATATTTGATCCTGCTTGTTATTACGGTGATGCCGAGGCCGACTTAGCGATGACGGAATTATTTGGTGGTTTTGGTAGTGATTTTTTTGCCGGTTACCGCTCAGTGAGAAATATTGATGCGGGTTATCGTGTTCGTAAGACTTTGTATAACCTTTATCATATTCTTAATCACGTTAACTTATTTGGTGGTGGTTACTTTGGCCAAGCAGAGTCAATGACTCATCAATTACTAGCAGAAGTAAAAGGATAAACATGCGTCAGATCAAAGTACTATTCGTTTGTATGGGCAACATTTGTCGTTCACCAACGGCTGAGGGTGTTTTCGTCCATTTGTTAAAGCAAAAAAACACCTTTAATCACTTTCAAGTCGATTCAGCTGGCACACATGCCTACCATGTTGGCGAACAACCTGACAGTCGTGCCCAGCAAACAGCCAGACAACGCGGCATTGATTTATCGTTCATCCGTGCCCGTAAATTTTCAAATAGCGACTTTGAAGAATTTGACTACATTCTGGCGATGGATTCTGACAATTTGCAGATTCTGCAACGTGCTTGCCCTGCTGAGTATCAACACAAAGTGCAGCTGTTTTTAGATTACGCGCCGGAACGCAATGAGCGTGATGTGCCTGATCCATATTATGGCGGTCCTCAAGGCTTTGAACACGTCTTTGATTTGGTGACCGATGCCTCGGAAGGCTTTTACCAAAAGGTGATGTCTTCGTAGCTTGCGATTCCACAAACAGGGCGTATGATTAAGCGATTTTTAATGACCGGCCAAACATAACCATGAAACTAAACGCGATGATTAAGGCTCATTTGAGTGCAAAATGGGCTGTTTTTTGGAGTTTGTTGTTATTACCCATCGCTGGTTTCGCTTCAGATGCTGAAATTGCGCTTTTAGATTTAACCCAGCATTGGGTTGGCTTTGCAGCATTAGCTATCTTCTTCGTTGCTTATGCTTTGGTCATTCTCGAAGAAGAAATCCATATGCGTAAATCTAAACCGGTGATCATCGCAGCCGGTTTAATTTGGGCTTTAATTGCCGTCATTTACGCACAACAATCTGATCCAGTATTCCATCACACAGCGGCAACCATGATCCGCCATAACTTATTGGAATACGCCGAGCTGTTCTTATTTTTGCTAGCCGCGATGACTTTTATTAATACCATGGGTGAACGTGGTGTTTTCGACGGTATTCGTGCTTGGTTGGTCAATCAGGGCTATACGCTGCGTAGCGTCTTTTGGCTAACCGGTTTAATGGCATTTTTCATTTCACCTGTTGCCGATAATTTAACAACAGCATTGTTGATGGCGACAGTAGTGATGACTGTTGCTGCAGGTAATCATAAGTTTATTGCTGTTGCTTGTATCAACATCGTCGTTGCTGCCAATGCCGGTGGTGCGTTCAGTCCCTTTGGTGACATTACAACCTTAATGGTTTGGCAAAAAGGCGTTCTTGATTTCACCGAGTTTTTTGCTTTGTTTGTACCGTCTTTAGTGAACTGGTTAATCCCTGCCCTGTTAATGTCATTAGCTATTCGTAATGTCGCGGCATTACCTATTCAAGAGAAAGCCTTATTAAAGCCAGGTGCATTTGTCGTGGTCGGGTTATTTATCCTGACAATTGCAATGGCAGCCAGCGGTCACCATTATCTGCATTTACCCCCGGTCATGGGCATGATGACTGGTTTAGGATTATTAAAACTTTACGGTTATGTGCTTAAAATGCGTGACAAAAAACACCTTAGCCGCCGTGAAAATGATGGTGAAACACCATTTAACTTGCAGGATGAAACCCAATCTCAGCAACCGTTTAATATTTTTAAACAATTACAACAAGCCGAATGGGATACCTTGATGTTTTTCTACGGCATCATTTTATGTGTTGGCGGTTTAGGTACCATCGGCTATCTCAGTGTTGGCTCACAATTACTTTATGGTGATTTAGGTGCAACCCAAGCCAATATCTTGGTCGGCCTTATCTCAGCGGTTATCGATAATATTCCGGTAATGTTTGCGGTGTTATCAATGATGCCGGAAATGAGCCAAGGTCAATGGTTATTAGTCACACTAACGGCTGGTGTCGGTGGCTCATTGTTATCAATTGGCTCAGCTGCCGGTGTGGCAGTCATGGGGCAAGCACGGGGTATTTACACGTTCTTTGGCCACTTAAAATGGATTTGGGCAATTGCTTTAGGTTATGCCGTCAGCATCTGGGTGCATTTATGGTTAAACGCGTCATTATTTAATGGTGTACCGCTAAACTAAGATTTGCTTAAAAATATAGGCGAATCACTAGCGCGGCAACACAAGCTGGTCGTTTACTGTTTTCGATTTCAATGGTGACTTCGCGAACCAGCTCAATCCAGCGACGACCGGGACGCATTTCAATAATCTTGCTACAAGCACGAATTCGCATCCCCGGTTTAACCGGTGCCAGAAACCGAACTTGTTCCATGCCAGAGTTAACGATCATTTTCGCTTCTGGGTAAGGATTATTATGTGGATCTACGCTGTCGGTCAGCATGGGAATAAGCGACAAGGTCAAAAACCCATGTGCCACAGTAGATTTGAACGGTGACTCTTGCGCTGCACGTTGTGGATCGGTATGGATCCATTGCTGATCACCTGTTACAGCAGCAAATCTGTCGATACTTTTTTGATTGATGGTAAACCACTCACCGATATCCACCGTATCGATCATTTGTTGCTCAATACGTGCTTTAACCTGCGCCATGGCTACTTGTGGGTCTAATTGCTCATGCTCAGCAATAGTGCCCTCATCATGCCAAAACCATAATTGGCCCCAAGGCAACGATAAATTACGCATGTCAGTCAGAGTGCGATTTAGACGCTGAGGCCAATCACGCAGTTTCTCCTCCACCTTCAGCCTAAACTCGGCATTCATGGATTCGATCTTTTCCTGACTTTGTTTTAATGAGTCAACTAATCGCATAACTGCTCCTTCCATGGTTCAATATAGCTTATTGAATAAATTCTGACACCTTTGTCCTTAGCAATTATGTTAAGCAGTTAACGTGCCAGCTAAATTATTGACACAGTCACTTATTGTCATTCAAAAAAACCGTAAATTTGAAGCCGGCTCGTCATAGCCTAAACATGGCCTAGCAGGTACAATTACGGCTTTGTTATTGACCTCGGGCGTCATCAATTATGCTTTTCAGCACAGATGATTTACGTATTGTCGGCATTCAAGAAGTATTGCCGCCAGCACAGTTACATGAACAATTACCTCTGACCGAACCCGCTTCGGAGACGGTTTTTAACGCCCGTAGTGCGACCCAAGCAATCTTGCATCAACAAGACGATCGACTGATTGTCATTATTGGCCCATGTTCCATTCATGACCCAAATGCAGCACGTGATTACGCTACGCGTTTACAGCATTTGATGACTGAGTTGGCTGATGATTTACATATCATCATGCGCGTTTACTTTGAAAAGCCACGTTCTGTTGTTGGTTGGAAAGGTCTGATTAATGATCCTTACCTAGATGGTAGTTTCAAAATCAACGATGGTTTGCATATCGCGCGCAAATTGTTACTCGATCTGGCTGAAATGGGTATCCCTGCTGCTACTGAATACCTTGATCTAATCAGCCCACAGTATATTGCTGATTTGGTTTCTTGGGGCGCTATTGGTGCACGAACAACTGAAAGTCAGGCTCACCGAGAGCTCGCATCAGGTTTGTCATGCCCTGTAGGTTTCAAAAACGCGACAGACGGTGGCTTACAGATTGCCGTTGATGCGTGTTTGTCAGCATCAAGACCTCATCACTTTATGTCAGTAACAAAATCTGGCCGTTCAGCGATTTTTTCGACGACAGGCAACCCGGATTGCCATGTCATTTTGCGTGGCGGAAAAAAACCAAATTACGATGCTGAAAGCATTAACGAAGCAGCTGAGGTCATTTCGCAAAGTGGTCAACCTGTTCGATTGATGGTGGACTGTAGTCATGCTAATAGCGGTAAAAGCCATGTACAGCAACCAACTGTAGTACGTGATGTTGCTGCACAAGTAGCTAATGGCGACTCAAGAATTATTGGTTTAATGCTGGAAAGTAATTTGGTTGGTGGCCGCCAAAATGCAGAACCCGGCAAACCACTGACCTACGGCCAAAGTATCACTGATGCTTGCATGGCATGGGATGACAGTGCCCCATTACTGCGTGAGCTTGCTGCTGCAGTTCGCGCCCGACGTGAAAAAAATAAGGCAGTTAAAGCCAGTTAGTTTGCTGGCTTTATTGTTTTAAAATCTTCTGACTGATTGTCTAAATAGCTTTTTTAAATAAGCAAATCAATATTTTGCCTTATGAAAACTAGCTCTGCTGCGTTATAATGCCCTGCTTACAAACGGCTTTTTGGCCGTATTTACATGAGTTTTAACGATAAAATTTAAGTTAATTCCTGAGAAAATCAGTAGGTTATTAAATGGCCGATTACGCCCTAATTCTAATTAGCACCATTCTGGTGAACAACATTGTGCTGGTGAAATTCCTCGGCCTGTGTCCGTTCATGGGTGTTTCACGCAAATTAGAAACGGCGATGGGTATGGCGTTAGCCACGACATTTGTCTTAACCCTGTCTTCGATCAGCAGTTATCTCATCAATGAGTTTTTACTGGCACCGTTTGGTATCGAGTTCTTACGGACGATTAGCTTTATTTTTGTGATTGCTGTCGTGGTGCAATTTACCGAAATGGTTGTACACAAAACCAGTCCGCTGCTTTACCAAGTATTAGGGATTTTTTTACCGTTGATCACCACTAACTGTGCGGTATTAGGTGTGGCTCTGTTAAATGTCCAAGAACAACATGGCTTTTTAGAGTCAGCGCTATATGGCTTTGGTGCTGCTGTTGGTTTCTCAATGGTACTGATTATTTTTGCCGCGATGCGTGAACGCTTAGCAGCTGCCGACGTACCTGTTGCCTTCCAAGGTGCAGCAATCGGACTTATCACTGCTGGCTTAATGTCTATGGCATTTATGGGCTTTGCAGGTCTGGTTAAGGTTTAAGGACGGCCAAAAGATATGTTAACTGCAATTATTGCTATTACATTGCTGGCCTTAGTGCTGGGTTTAGTGCTTGGCTATGCTTCGATTCGCTTCAAAGTTGAAGGCGATCCTATTGTCGATCAAATCGACAAGATCCTGCCGCAAACGCAATGCGGACAATGTAGCTTTGCCGGTTGCCGCCCTTATGCTGAAGCTATTGCCGCAGGTGAAGTCGACATCAATCGCTGCCCACCAGGTGGTGAAGCGACCATTCAAGCGTTAGCTGATTTGCTTGATGTCGAACCAAAACCACTTGATGAAGAGTGCGGTGTTGAAAAGCCGAAAATGTTGGCTGTTATCGATGAAGAGCGCTGCATCGGCTGTACTTTATGTATTCAGGCTTGCCCGGTTGATGCGATTTTGGGTGCTGCAAAACATATGCATACAGTAATTGCCAACGAATGTACTGGTTGTGAGCTTTGTGTTGAGCCATGCCCTGTTGATTGTATTGATATGGTTGAAACCCAACCAAATCCACACACATGGCGCTGGCCAGATCCATCGCACGTTAAGTTAGAACGGAGTAAAGGTTAATGCGGACACCAGTTAGTGACTTCCCTGGTGGTTTGCATTTACCCGGTCATAAAAAACGTTCTACGCAAACGCCGATTCGTAAAACGCCTATTAGCAAACAACTGATCCTGCCGCTTCAACAGCACATCGGGGAAGCCGCTGTGCCTGTTGTTGAGGTCGGTGATGAAGTCTTAAAAGGTCAGCGAATTGGTCGTGCTGAAGGTCACGTATCAGTCTGTTTGCATGCGCCAACTTCAGGCAAAATTGTTGCCATTGAAGAACGCCCTATTCCACACCCATCAGGTTTATCTGCACTTTGTGTGATTATTGAAACTGATGGTGAAGATCGGTGGGTTGAGCGTCAACCAGTTGCCGATTACAAAACTTTATCAGCACATGAAATCCGTCAAATCGTGCGTGATGCCGGTATTGTTGGTTTAGGTGGTGCAGGCTTCCCGAGTTTCATTAAGCTCAACCCGGGTGTGCATCATCAAGTCGATTTGCTGCTCATCAATGGTGCCGAATGTGAGCCTTACATCACTTGCGACACAATGCTAATGCGTGAGCGGGCTGAAGGCATTATTGATGGTATTGAAATTATGCGTCATGCCTTGAATGCCGCAGAAGTGATTATTGCCATCGAGGATAATAAGCCAGCTTCAATCTCAGCAATGCAACTGGCTTTGGCTGCGCGTACAGAACTTAAAAATATTGATGTTGTGGTGGTGCCAACCCGCTACCCAACAGGTGGTGAAAAGCAGTTAATTCAAGTGGTGACCGGTAAAGAAGTACCAAGTAACGGTTTACCGATTGATATTGGTATTGTCTGTCATAACCCGGGTACAGCTTATGCTGTGGCGCGTGCTGTGAATTACGGTGAACCGCTGATTTCACGAATTGTGACGGTCACCGGAACGGACGTTCCACATGCAGGTAACTTTGAAACGCTGTTTGGTACGCCAATCAGTGACCTGCTGGCATTTTGTGAGACTCGTCGTCAGCCTGATGAGCCCTTTATTCAGGGTGGCCCAATGATGGGTTATAGCCTTGCAGGTGATGAATTACCTATTACCAAAACGGCAAACTGCATTTTGGTCGGTGTTGAAGATGTGGCGCCTGCCAGCGAACCACTGCCATGTATTCGCTGTGGTGATTGTGCAGATGTTTGTCCGGCAAGTTTGTTACCGCAACAGTTGTATTGGTATTCACGCTCAAAAGAGTTTGATACTGCGCGTGATTACAAACTGTTTGATTGTATTGAATGTGGCTGCTGCGATTACGTTTGCCCGAGCAAAATTCCTTTGGTGTCGTATTTCCGTTTTGCCAAAACGGAAATCATGAACCAAGAGCGTGAGCAACGTAAATCAGACTTAGCACGTGAACGTCATGAAAGTCGTTTAGAGCGACTTGAGCGCGAGCGTCTTGAAAAAGAAGAGCGTCAAGCGCAGCGTAAAGCCGCGTTAGAAGCATCGAAAAAAGCTGCTGCAGCTAAGGAAGCAAAAGAGAAAGCAGCAGGCGATAAAGTCCAACCAAAATCGGATGAAAGTACGGCTGCCGAGGAGAAAAACTAATGCCAATTTTTCGGCTAAGCCCGCCGTTTTTGGCTGGCGCTAACCGTGTCACTTCACATATGTTGCAAGTGTTGCTGGCATTGATTCCAGCCATTGTTGTGATGGTGTACTTTTTTGGTACCGCGGTACTCATTAACATCACGATTGCAGCTGTGACCGCAGTTGCCAGCGAAGCCCTGATGCTACGTTTACGTGGACGTCCGCTTAAGCCTTTTTTGAGTGATGGTAGTGCTGTCGTGACCGCCGTATTGCTTGCGATCGCCATTCCGCCTCTATCACCATGGTGGTTGACAGTGATTGGTATCAGTTTTGCGATTATTTTTGCTAAGCACTTATATGGTGGTTTGGGCTACAACCCGTTTAACCCCGCCATGATCGGTTATGTGCTTCTGCTGATTTCATTTCCAGTCGAAATGACCACATGGTTGCCCGTGAATAGTCTTGCTGATCAACCTGTTGGCTTTATGACTGCGCTAAATGTCATTTTTACAGGTCAATGGCAAGGTCTGGGAATGGATGCTTTATCCGGCGCCACACCACTAGACAATATGAAAACCCAAATCAGCATGATGCGTTCGCCTGATTATGTTGCCAGCCAACCGATGTATGGTTTGTTTGGAGGTATTGGTTGGGAGTGGATCAACATCTGGTTTGCATTGGGTGGTTTGTGGCTAATGTATCGCAAGATCATTAGCTGGCATGTTCCAGTTGCCATGATTGCGGGTTTATTAGCAATCAGTACGGTGACTTGGTTAATCGCCCCGCAATTAACTGGCTCGCCAGTTTTCCACCTGTTAAGTGGTGGTTTTATGTTGGGTGCGTTTTTTATTGCAACCGATCCGGTTTCCGGCTCCACCACACTAAAAGGCCGTTTGGTTTTCGGTGCGGGTGTTGGCATGTTGGTTTATATCATCCGGATTTGGGGTGGTTACCCTGATGCGGTTGCTTTTGCCGTGATTATTATGAATATGCTGGTACCACTTATCGATTATTACACACAGCCAAAAGTCTACGGAGCACGCTAATGCAGGCACTTTGGCAAAACCCGGTTATTCGGGTCAGTTTGATGCTCGCGTTATTTGCAATTAGTGCCACAGCATTGGTTGCATTAACCGAAGAAAACACGCGCGCTCAAATTGCTGAAAATGAACGTGAAGCATTGCTAGAAGCGATTAGTGTTTTGGTGCCTGAAGATCAGTTCGATAATCAGATTCTGCAAGACACCATTACCCTGCCAGCAACGCCAGCATTAGGTACAACAGAAGACAGCAGTGTGTTTCGTGCTCGTATGAATAACGAGCCTGTTGCTGCTGTATTTACAACTGTGGCACCTGATGGTTACAGCGGCAGTATTCGTATGCTGATTGGTATTTATGTTGACGGCAGTATCGCTGGTGTTCGTGTTATTAATCACAAAGAAACACCAGGACTTGGCGACAAAATTGATGTCAAACGTAATGATTGGATCCTGCAATTTGCAGGCTTGTCATTAGGTCAGCCAGAAAAAAGCCAATGGCATGTTAAAAAAGATGGTGGTCAATTTGACCAATTTACCGGTGCCACCATCACACCACGAGCTGTCGTTAAAGCGATTCGTGGCGCTTTAGAATATTTTGAAGCAAACCGTGATGAACTGTTTGCCAAAGGTGAGGATACCCCATGAGTGTATACAGTCAGATCATTCAGGATGGCCTCTGGAAAAATAATCCGGGGCTAGTTCAGCTACTCGGTTTATGCCCATTATTGGCGGTAACCAATAATGTAATTAATGGGCTGGGCTTAGGATTAGCCACCATCCTGACATTAGTCGCGTCAAACGGCACGATTTCGTTATTACGAAATAACATTCCTGATGAAGCTCGCTTACCCGTGTTTGTCATGATCATCGCCTCTATCGTTACAGCGATTGAACTGTCGATGAATGCATGGTTTCACGAGCTGTATTTGATTCTCGGTATTTTTATTCCACTTATCGTGACCAACTGCTCCATTATTGGTCGTGCTGAAGCTTTTGCTGCACGTAATAGTGTGCTGCCATCACTACTTGATGGTTTCATGATGGGGGTAGGTTTCTTATTAGTACTGGTGGTGCTCGGTGCGTTTCGCGAATTGTTGGGCAGTGGCACATTATTCAGTGATGCTCACCTGATGTTTGGGGAAGCTGCGCGAGGCCTGACGATTACCGTTTTTGAAGACTACCGCGGTTTTCTGCTGGCATTGTTGCCACCTGGCGCCTTTATTGGTCTTGGTTTAATTGTGGCATTAAAAAATGTCATTGATGCACGCCATAAAGCGCGTCAACCAAAAACCGCTAAAGGCTTGGCAGGCGCTGCTGCAAGTTAGGCATGAATCAACAACAACGGCAGCAGTTCTTTAGTCGACTACAGGCCCAAAATCCTTCTCCAACAACGGAGTTGGAATATCAGTCGCCTTTTGAACTGCTGATTGCCGTGATTTTGTCTGCTCAAGCAACCGATGTCGGCGTCAATAAAGCCACACGCAAACTGTATCCGGTCGCCAATACGCCTGAAGCAATTCTGTCGCTCGGATTAGATGGCTTAAAAAGTTACGTGAAAACTATCGGCTTGTTTAATAGCAAAGCTGAAAACATCATGAAAACCTGCCAGATATTGGTTAACCAATATCACAGCGAAGTACCTGAAGATCGCGAAGCCTTAGAGTCATTACCCGGTGTCGGACGCAAAACAGCCAATGTGGTACTCAATACGGTGTTTAAGCACCCCGTTATGGCCGTTGATACCCATATCTTTAGACTCTCAAACCGGACAGGCCTTGCCAAAGGTAAGAATGTTCGCGAAGTCGAAGATAAACTCGTGAAAAATACGCCGAAAGAATTTTTGTTAGATGCCCATCACTGGCTAATATTGCATGGCCGCTATGTTTGTACGGCACGTAAACCAAAGTGCGACGAGTGTATCGTCAATGACTTATGTGATGACTTTAAACGTCAGCAAAAACGCGCCAAGCCGGTTTTCTAATGTTCAGCCAAGATCGTGATTCATTACGCCAGTTTTATCATCTGGTCTGGCAAAAGTGGCAACAGCAGCAACCACTATCAGGTCTAGAACAACAAGTTGCGATTGTTATTCAAGAGCATCCTGAGTATCAACCATTTATTACGCAAACAGAGGCCTCTCAACAAGAATTTTTTGTTGAAAATGGGCAATCCAACCCCTATCTACATATGGGACTGCACCTTGCTATTCGTGAGCAAGTCAGCACCAATCGTCCTGACGGTATTCGTGACGTCTACCAAACTTATTTGCAAGCCAATGATGGCAATCAATCAGCGGCAGAGCACGCCATGATGGAGTGTCTCGCCGAGAGTATCTGGCAAGCACAACGCAGCCAACAAGCCCCTGATGAATTAGCCTATCTCGAAGCATTACGGCAACGCAGCCGTTAACCTCATTCCCCTTTTCAATTTTGCTCAGGAGTGCCAAGCATGCAGGCATTACAATTTTCACAGCCAAGCGGCCCAGCACAACTTGTTAACCTTGCTGATCAACAGCCAACAGGTTATGAGTTATGGGTCTCAATTAACGCGGTTGCCGTTAACCCCGTTGATTTGAAAGTGCAGTCTGGGATTGATTCACAAGCAAAAACACTCGGCTGGGATGCCTGTGCAACCGTAGTTGCCGTTGGTGAGTTAGTTAAAAATTTCAAAATTGGTGATCGTGTCTTTTATGCTGGTGATGTCAGCAAACCGGGCTGTTATGCAAGTCATCAAATTATTGATAGCCGTATCGTTGGCCATGCGCCTCAAACATTAGATGATCACCAAACTGCTAGCCTGCCGTTAGCGAGCTTAACGGCTTGGGAGTTATTATTTAATCGCCTGCGGATCAGTCTACAAAAAGATCATGGCAAGACATTACTCATCATCGGTGGCGCCGGTGGTGTAGGTTCGATCATGATTCAACTGGCAAAAAAAATTGCCGGCTTAAAAGTCATCACAACAGTGGGTAGCGATGAATCCAAAGATTGGTGTGAAACACTTGGCGCCGATGATACTGTCAGTCATCACGGCACCTTAGTCGATAATTACCGTGCTAAAGATTTGCCTGAGCCTGACTATATTGTTTGCCTCGGTAATAGTGATACATACTACCCAGTGATGGCTGAATTGATTAAACCTCAGGGATTAATTGGTATTGCTGTAAGCTTTGAAAAGCCAGTGGATTTAAATCTGCTGAAAAATAAAAGCGCCGGTTTGGTTTGGGAGTTTATGTTTACCCGTCCAATGCTAAATACAGATGACATCGATCAACAGCAACGTATTTTGCAACGCATTGCCGAACTCGTTGATTCAGGCGCCTTACAACACACGCTGGTGCAACAATTCGACTTTTTAACAGTCGATAACTTGCAAGCAGCCCATCAATTAATTGCCTCAGGCCACACTCGCGGCAAAATTGCTTTAGGGCCAATTTCGAATACCGATAACGCGTAGCGCCAAAAAGGTGAACGCCGTATAATTACGGGCATTCAGCATGTCAGAGGTTAATAATGGAATCGAACAACTCAGGTAAGTTTTTTGTCGGCAGTCTGGTCGTAATTGGCGTACTGGTCTTTGTCGTAAATTTAATACTTAACAGTATGTTATCGCTGGCAGATGGCGTTTTACCTCCGCCTAAAATGGATGACGATGCCATTAGTGAACGTTTAGCACCAGTTGCTCAAGAACGTATTGGTGAAGAACCTATTGTTGAAGCTGCCGCAGTTGAGGTCTCTGATGATGCCACTGCAAGTGATGCAGGTCCTGGCCAACAAATCTTTACTGCCGTTTGTGCGATGTGCCACAACTCAGGTCTGATGCAATCACCAAAACTGGGTAGCAAAGAAGACTGGGCGCCACGTATTGATAAAGGCATCGAAACACTTTACGACCATGCTTTAAATGGCTTCAAAGCAATGCCAGCTCGCGGTGGTAATGCCAGCCTCAGCGACGAAGATGTCAAAGCCGCTGTTGACTACATGGTTTCTAAAGCACAATAAAATTCTTTTTTTAAAGATAAACTGATTGAATGGCCGGACACCCGGCCATTTGTTTGTTTAGAATTTGCACTTAACCGCTAAAACGGATGCAAGCCTGACATGAATCTGCTTTCTTTTAATCTACCCTTGCTCGCTATCCTGCCATTTTTGGCGGCACCATTAGCAGCATACGTTAATCGCCATCATCGCTTGGCACCTGCATGGGTTGCTGGATTCACAGCACTTATCTCACTTGCGCTTTTACTACCGACTACGCAATCGGTCTTCGGTGGAGAAACGCTGATCCAAACTTGGCAATGGATCCCGCTGATCGGATTAGAGTTCGCTTTCCGTGTTGATGGCTTAGCGTTGATGTTTGCTTTGCTGATCTTGTTAATCGGTTTGCTGATCATTTTCTATGCGCGTTACTACCTGACATCTAAAGATTCCACAGGTCGTTTTTATGCGTATTTGTTGATGTTTATGGGCTCAATGCTTGGCATTGTCCTTTCTGAAAATATTCTGCAACTTGTTGTTTTCTGGGAATTAACATCATTAACCTCATTCCTGTTGATTAGCTTTTGGCAATATCGTCAAGATGCTCGCCAAGGTGCCCGAATGGCACTGGCAATCACAGGCGCCGGTGGACTTGCCCTATTAGGTGCCATGATCCTATTGGGACAAATGGCCGGCAGTTATCAATTAACTGATGTCTTAGCGGCATCCAATGCCATCAAAGCCGATCCCCTCTTTGTCCCGACTTTGATCCTGTTTTTACTGGGTGTGTTCACAAAATCTGCTCAGTTCCCATTCCATTTTTGGTTGCCACATGCCATGGCAGCGCCAACACCGGTATCAGCGTATCTGCATTCAGCAACCATGGTAAAAGCCGGTATTTTTTTATTAGCGCGTTTTTTCCCGGTCTTTTCAGGCACACCAGAATGGATTTGGTTAGTCGGTGGCGCCGGCATGATCACCTTGTTGATTGGTGCTTATATCGCCCTGTTTAAACATGATCTTAAAGGCTTGCTGGCTTATTCAACATTGAGCCATCTGGGGCTTATTACATTGCTGTTTGGTTTCAGCACAGAGATGGCGCTTATTGCTGCCCTCTTCCACATCATCAATCACGCCACATTTAAAGGTTCGCTGTTTATGGTTGCCGGGATCATCGATCATGAATCAGGCACCCGTGATATGCGTAAATTAAATGGTCTTTTGAAGATGATGCCGCATACCGCGGTATTGGCAATGATCGCCGCAGCGGCAATGGCTGGTGTTCCTTTACTGAATGGTTTTTTAAGCAAAGAGATGTTCTTTGAACAAGCTCTATCAGCATCAGGTGGCGGTTTAACAGCTTGGTTCGTGCCTGTGGTTGTCACGGTTGCTGCCACTTTTTCGGTTGCCTATTCACTGCGTTTTATTCACGACGTGTTTTTTAATGGTGAGCCAATCGATTTACCAAAAACACCCCATGAGCCACCACGCTTTATGAAGATCCCTGTCGATATTCTGGTAGTCCTGTGTTTACTGGTCGGTATTGCGCCAATGATTGTGTTAGCGCCAATTCTAAGCAGTGCTGCTGCTGCGAGTTTACAAACTGCTGCCCCAAGCTTCAGTCTGGCTATTTGGCATGGTTTCAATATTCCATTATTAATGAGCTTTGTTGCCATGGTGTTAGGTATTTTGCTCTACACCCAGCGTAAGAAACTGTGGGATTGGCACGAGCGAACTTTATGGCGCATCGAGGGCAAAAATATCTTCGATTGGGTCATGCGCAAAGTGATTCGTGCTGCTCGCAAAACCACGGCTTTATTTGATCGTAATTCTCTGCAACCAGCTATTACATGGATTTTGGGTGCTTCATTGTTAATTGGTCTCGCTGCTTTTGCCCAATTCCAGTCACCTGTTCTTGGAAACCGGACATTCTTACCAGTGGATGCTGTTACAGCAACTTTAGCAGTGATGCTGATGGTAGCCAGTTTGTTCACAGCCTTTTTACATCACAAACGTTTAGTGTCGTTGGTGACTATTGGTGTGGTTGGTTTGCTTGTCTCGCTCGGCTTTGTCCTATTTTCAGCACCGGATTTGGCTTTAACCCAGCTTTCTGTTGAAGTTGTGACCATCGTCTTGTTGTTGCTGGCTTTGTTCTTCTTGCCACAACATACCCCTCAAGAGCGAAGCTTTGCTCGTTATACACGTGATGGTGTGATTTCGATGTTATCGGCAGTCGGTGTATTTATGCTGACAATGGCGGTATTAAGCCGTGAGTATCAACCGATCTCACAGTTCTTCCTAGACAATGCTAAACCGGGTGGCGGTGGCACCAACGTGGTTAATGTCATCTTGGTGGATTTCCGTGGCTTCGATACCTTGGGTGAAATCGTCGTATTGGGTCTTGCCGGTCTTTGTGTTTACGCCATGTTGCATGGCCTCAAATTGGCAGCACCAAGTAAAGACATTGATGGTATTACCTGGAGTCATGACCCACATCCACCAATCATGCAAACGCTCACACGCTTGCTATTCCCATTGATGTTAATGGTTGCGGTATTCATCTTTATTCGCGGTCATAACTTACCTGGTGGTGGCTTTATCGCCGGTCTTATTGCGGCGGTAGCTTTGATTTCACAATACCTAGCAAATGGTATTGATTGGACAAATGAGCGTCTCAAATCAGATATGCATATTGTGATTGCCCTAGGTTTAGCAATCGCTGTGGTAACAGGTTTGGTGCCGTTATTCCTCGGCTTCCCATTCTTAACAACTGCCTTTACTTATCTGACTTGGCCTGTAGTGGGTACCTTTGAAATTGCCAGTGCGATTGCCTTTGACTTAGGTGTTTTCCTTGTTGTCGTTGGTAGCGCCGTGATGATTTTGGTTGAGTTAGGCAAACTCAGTCATGCCGCCCACTTTATTAATGCAGAGGAGTGAAACTAATGGAGTGGCTGATCGCTTCAGTAATTGCTGTGATGACGGGTTGCGGCGTGTTTTTAACACTTCGTGCTCGCACTTTTCCGGTCGTATTAGGTTTAACCCTATTAGCCTACGCAGTGAATGTTTTTTTATTTTCGATGGGAAGATTACAGGTCGGTTTACCTGCCATCATTGATAAAACGGCACCGGCTTATACCGATCCATTACCACAAGCTTTGGTACTAACGGCCATTGTTATCGCGTTTGGTATGACCTCTTTTCTAATCGTTTTAGCGTTAAAAGCGCGTAGCGAATTAGGTAATGATCATGTTGATGGTATTCATAAGTCCGATGATGAACGCCAAGCGGCCAAGTACCTGAAAAGCACAACCAACTCAGGGGATTTGGCTAAATGAATCAGTTCGCCAGCTTTCCTGTCTTACTGCCACTTATTGGCGGTATTTTCGTCCTGTTAGCACAACGTGCGGGTATCGGTGCTCAACGCTTAATCAACTTTGTTTTCACACTGGGTTTACTTGGCCTGACCATTTGGGGACTGCAACAAGCCATTAGTGGTGAATACCAAGTGATTCTGCTCGGTGATTGGGAAGCGCCATTTGGCATCGTTATGGTGCTGGATCAGTTATCAGCACTGATGTTGGTTATCACTGCATTGTTAGCACTCGCCGCGCTTTGGTATGCCATGACCACAGATGTTGATAAACAGGGTCATCATTTCCACGTGTTATTCCAACTGCAATTATTTGGCTTAAACGGTGCCTTTATGACAGGCGACGTCTTTAACCTGTTTGTCTTCTTCGAAGTGTTATTGCTGGCCTCATACGGCTTATTACTTCACGGTGGTGGCCGATTAAAAACCCGTGCAGGTTTGCACTATGTCGTGATTAACTTAATTGGTTCGACGTTATTCTTATTTGCTGTCGGTACGCTATACGGCATCCTAGGTACGCTAAATATTGCTGATATGGCAATTGCCATGCAGTTTGTTGAGCCACAAGATCGTGGCGTAGTCGCTGCGGCAGGTTTATTACTGCTGGTCGTCTTTGGTATCAAA
This sequence comes from Methylophaga sp. OBS3, assembly GCF_026319325.1. Taxonomy (GTDB): domain Bacteria; phylum Pseudomonadota; class Gammaproteobacteria; order Nitrosococcales; family Methylophagaceae; genus Methylophaga. Next base: position 163,158 of record NZ_JAPDMU010000001.1, on the reverse strand, counting down.
GCTGCCATGTTCCCACTGTATTTATGGTTACCCGGTGCTTATAGCTATACCTCAGCCCCAGTTGCTGCCTTGTTTGCGATCATGACCAAAGTTGGCCTTTATGCAATGATTCGTGTTCACGGCACAATCTTTGGTGAATCGGCTGGTGCGCTTGCCTACATTCATAGCGATTGGATTTTGGTATTAGGCTTGGTCACTTTAGGTCTGGCGGCTTTAGGTGTATTGGCTGCCCGCATACTCCGCCAACAAGTTGCTTATTTAATCCTAGCATCAGTTGCGACCTTATTAGTTGCTATTGGTATCAATTCAGAAGCAGCTTTCTCAGCCACTATTTACTACCTCATTCACTCCACCTTTATTGGTGCGGCATTGTTCTTGTTGGCGGATGTGATTCGGATCGCGCGTGGTACGCATGCTGATTCATTCACTAAAGCGACGCCTGTCGCACAACCCATTTTGGTTGGTGGTGTGTTTATGTTATTAGCCATTGCTGTGACAGGTATGCCGCCACTTTCTGGCTTCTTTGGCAAAGTCATGATTCTTAATGCAGCAATCATGCATAGCTGGTTTTGGACGATTTTGATTGTTGTTTTAGTCGCTGGTTTATTGATGATTTATGCCATGGCGCGTACTGGTTCACTCTTGTTTTACAGTGTTCAAGCCGCTCAAGATAAGTCGGCGCCAAGTCTTAATAAGTCAGCATTTGCAGCCATCATTTTCTTACTGGTGATTAGTCCATTAATGGTGATTTTTGCCAAACCGATCACTGACTTAACAACAGAAATTGCCGTTCAGCAAATTGATCATGCTGGTTATATTGAAGCGGTGACCAGTCAGCGTCCAATGAGTGAGGTGAGCAAATGAGTTGGTCACGCATTTTTCCACATCCAGTTTTATCACTGATCCTGTGGTTTATCTGGCTGTTATTAAATAACACTGCCAGTGCTGGGCATATGGTCTTGGGTGCATTACTGGCGATTTTTATTCCCTGGTTTACCTCAGGTTTTTGGCCTGAAACAGTCCGTATCAAAAAACCTGTTTTGTTATTTAAGTACATCGTTTTGGTACTGTGGGAAATCATGGTCGCCAACCTTGTGGTCGCCAAAATGATCATGGGACGCGCAGCTAGTTTAAATCCCGGCTTTATTTCGTATGAGCTAAGTCTGCAATCACCGATTGCGATTAGCTTGCTCGCGAACACCATTTCTTTAACACCGGGCACGGTAAGTTGTGACCTGTCTGAAGATGGCAAAAGCTTATTAATTCATGCGCTACACATCAAAGATGCGGCAGCGATTAAGGCGGAAATTGCCGAAAAATTTGAGCAGCCATTAGGGGAGATTTTTACCTGATGTTATTAACTACTGCTATCACCATCAGTTTTGTACTTGTGGGAATCGCTCTATTGTTAAGCTTTATTCGATTGGTCATTGGCCCAACTATGCCAGACCGTATTTTGGCATTAGATACCTTGTACATTAATTCCATCGCCATGCTGATCCTGCTTGGGATTTATCTCGACAGTGCGCTGTATTTTGAAGCGGCACTATTGATTGCCGTGATGGGATTTATGGGAACGCTGGCGCTAAGCAAATATTTGCTGCGCGGCGATATTATGGAGTAAGTCATGTTTGACACTATTCTGGCTATTCTCATCATTCTCGGCGGTTTTTTTACCTTGGTCGGCTCTATCGGCCTGTTTAAACTACCTGACTTTTATATGCGCCTGCATGGCCCAACCAAAGCGAGTACGCTGGGTGTCGGTGCCATTCTGATTGCCTCAGCGATTTACTTCACCAGTCAATCAGGTCACATTAGCCTGCATGAAATCTTAGTCACGTTGTTTTTATTTATTACCGCCCCTGTCAGCGCACATCTGATGGCTAAAGCGGCAATACATATCAAAGTGAAACAAGTTGAACGTACTCGCCAAATTGACGAAAAATAAGTGACCGAAAAATCTAAAATCTGGGTAGATGCTGATGCCTGCCCAGTAGTTATCAAAGAAATTCTCTACCGAGCAGCGACGCGTACAGAAATACAAACCACTTTTGTCGCAAACCATAGCTTAAGACTGCCACCCTCGCCGTTTCTGACTTTTCTACAAGTACAATCAGGTTTTGATGTTGCTGATAATGAAATTGTCCAACGCTTACAACCTGGTGATTTAGTTGTAACAGCTGATATCCCGTTGGCTGCAGAAGCTATTGAGAAAGGTGCTTTAGCATTGAATCCACGCGGTGAGCTTTATACCAAAGACAGTATTCAAGCGCGTTTAACCATGCGTAATTTTATGGAAACAATGCGTAGCAGTGGTGAACAAATCAGTGGCCCTGCTAGCTTTCATCAACGTGATCGTCAGGCATTTGCTAACCAACTTGATAAGTGGTTATTTAACCAAAAGAAGTAATCCTGCCGAAAGCAATTTGGATGTTTATCAATTGATGACAAACGTCCATTTCAGAATCAATGGTGATGGTGCCCTTGACCATCAATCACCGTCACTACAGGTGCAGGATAACTTAAACCACTGCCACCATGACCTGCATGCCCCATATTATGACCAGCATGTGCATCATGACCTCGATGCTCTGAATGCGCGTCAGTTTGTTGTTCAGGGGTTTGAACCCAATGTTTTGCTCCCACCACACATTCTTGATGGACGGGGAAATACAGCTTGTAAGTATTACCAACAGCAACGAGCCCTTTGAAGACAAACTCATCAAAGTGGTCATCAGCCAACGTGTTGCCATACCAGGTGATTTTAGTGACATCTTCATGATGTAGTTTGCCATGCCATTCGTATGGTGTTTCACGCGGCGTTGTCACAATATCAACCTGCCAGCCCGGTTTCGGCATCGGCTTAGCACCCCGAAAACCATCTGGCATATCAATGGTAATTTTGGTTGTCGCCGAACCATCACAGCCATGTGAAATCGACATGACACCTTTATATTGGCTACCACTCTCGGCTTGGGTTTGTTCCAAGGCAGCATGAGAGTAAGCCAAACTTGGCAATAACATGGCGGCGACCACATAGCGTAATTTCATTCGGTTATCCCTTAAATTTATTTCAGCATGTCTCGAATATTAGACAAATGTGCCTTACCACGCACCTTTCTCTCTTCTGGATCGACCTGTGTTTTTTCAGTCATCCAGATCAAATCTTCTGGTGGAAGTTCTCGTAAAAAACGGCTCTCTTCACAGTCCATTTTTTCACCAAAGCGTTTACGACTATTCGCCAAAGTCATCACCAGACTTCTCTGCGCACGGGTGATACCGACATAAGTCAGACGTCGTTCTTCTTCGATAGTATCGGACTCGATGCTGTTTCGGTGCGGTAGGATTTCTTCTTCCATGCCGATCATAAACACATGAGGAAACTCGAGTCCTTTAGCAGCATGTAGGGTCATCAGATGTACTGCGTCATCCTGATTTTCTTCTGCTTGTCTGTCCAAAATATCCATCAGGGTTAAACGTGCAGCAATATCACCAATCGACTTTTCTTCGGTGTCTTGGTCAATCAAGCGCTCGATCCAGTTCACCAATTCAGTGACATTTTCCATCCGCCGCTCGGCTTTAGTTGGATCACCACAGGTTTCTTCCAACCAGCCGCGATAATCGATTTCTTCGATCATGTCTTTGATGGCTTCTAGCAAATTGCCTCGTGCAGCACGATCAGCAATATCAACTAACCATTTACTAAAAACGTCTAAATGCTGGACTGATTTAGTCGGTAGATTTTCAGCAAGTCCCATCTCAAAACAGGCACCAAATAAGCTGGTACGTCGTTTACCCGCATATTCGCCGAGTGCTTGTAAGGTTGATGAGCCAATACCACGTCGTGGCGTATTGATAACACGCAAGAAAGCATTATCGTCATCTTGGTTCGCCAACAAGCGAAGGTAAGCCATGATGTCTTTGACTTCGACACGCGAGAAGAACGATGTGCCACCGGTTAAAAAGTACGGCACATTATTTTCACGCAGCATTTTTTCAATCGGGCGTGACTGATGATTACTGCGATAAAGAATGGCGTAATCTTTGAAATCGGCCTGATGTTTTAGCTTGTGATAAAGCAACTCAGAGACGACTTTTTCAGACTCATGTTGGTCATCACGACAACCAATAACCCGAATCGGATCGCCCTCACCCATCGCGCTCCACAATGCTTTATCAAACACGTGGGGATTGTTACTAATGAGTTGGTTGGCAACGCGTAAAATGCGTCCCATCGAACGATAATTTTGTTCGAGCTTGATTAACTTCAAACGTGGAAAGTCAGTCTGTAATTGCGCCAGATTTTCTGGTCTTGCACCACGCCATGAATAAACCGATTGATCGTCGTCGCCCACCACGGTGAGCTTTTCACGAATACCGACCAACTGTTTTACAAGTTCGTACTGACAGCCATTGGTATCTTGGTATTCATCGACCAGTAAATAGTGAATTTTGGCCTGCCATTTTTGTAGCACCTCACGATGCTCGCGAAACAGCACCACCGGCTGCAAAATCAGATCATCGAAATCAACCGCGTTATAGGCTTTTAAGGCCTGTACATAACGAGGATAAACTTGAGCGGCAAATTGCTGCTGAGCGCCATCAGCAACTTGGGCTGCCTGCTCAGGCATGATGAGCTGGTTTTTCCAGTCGGAAATTTGAGTTTGCACCTGCTGGGCATGATCACTGTCAGCCGCAAAATCTCGTCCCATCAGATCACGCAAGACAGCAAGGCTGTCCAAAGCATCAAAGATAGAAAATCCCGGACGATAACCCAATGACTGACATTCACGACGTAAAATCGTCAGACCCAAAGTGTGGAAAGTCGACACCATCAAACCACGTGTTGAGACATCTTTATTGGCCATCAACTCAGCAACACGGCTTTTCATTTCACGGGCGGCTTTATTGGTAAAAGTCACCGCAGCAATATTGCTGGCTTTTAGGCCACACTGCTCAATGAGATAGGCAATTTTCCGAGTAATTACCCGTGTTTTACCACTACCTGCACCTGCTAAAACTAATAACGGTCCATCAATGTAACGCACAGCTTCCCGCTGTTGCGGATTTAAGTCATTCACAAATATTTAATGCGCTGTATCGAGACGGCGATAGCCAATCGCCTCGGTTAGGTGGCTAGTTTGGATCTGTTTACTACCGGCTAAATCGGCAATCGTTCGTGCCACTTTTAAGATCCGGTGATAAGCCCTTGCGGATAAATCGAGGCGGTTAATTGCCTGCTCTACTAATTGAAAATCCTGTTCCTGCAAAGGGCAAAATTCCTCAAGTTGGTTTTGTTTTAATACTGCGTTTGCCACACCTGCGCGCTGCTGCTGTATTTGACGGGCTTTTATCACTCTTGCTCGCACCGTTGCAGAGCTTTCTGGTTTGACCTTTTCTAACGTTGGTCGAAGCAATTTTTTATCAACCGGCGGCACTTCCACCAGCAAATCAATACGATCCAATAACGGGCCGGAGATCTTAGCACGGTAACGCCTGACCTGCTCCAACGTACAGTGACATCTTGCTTGTCCTAAATAGCCACACGGACATGGATTCATTGCCGCGACTAACTGAAACTGTGATGGAAACTCGGCCTGATTGGCTGCCCGAGAAACCGTAATTTTGCCAGATTCAATTGGCTCGCGAAGCACTTCTAATACTTTTCGCTCAAACTCAGGCAATTCGTCTAAAAATAAAACACCATGATGCGCTAATGAGATTTCGCCAGGCCTTGGATGACTCCCGCCACCGACTAAGGCAACCGCTGAAGCAGTATGGTGTGGCGAACGAAATGGTCTTTGATGCCAGTTATTAATACTAAAGCCGTGACTCGCTATCGAGTGAATGGTCGCAGTTTCTATCGCCTCTTGCTCTGTCATCGGCGGCAAAATGCCTGGTAAACGACTGGCTAACATGGTTTTGCCAGTTCCTGGAGGTCCAGCAAATAAGAGGCTATGGCCACCTGCTGCTGCAATTTCTAATGCACGGCGAGCCATAGCTTGCCCTTTCACATCCTCTAAATCAGCATATTGCGGGTTAACGTGGTTTTGTTGAGACTTAGTTTCTGGCAACACAATTTGTTGATGCAGATGCCCGCAGACTTCTAATAAATTCTTGGCAGCAAAACTAGTCAGGTTACCAGTCAGCGCAGCTTCAACGGCATTATCCGATGGCACCAATAGTTGTCTGCCCGCCTCTCTGGCAGCTAATGCGGTTGGTAAAACACCGCGAACAGCACGTAATTCACCGGTTAAACTTAATTCGCCAATACATTCTAAGTTTTCTAAAGCAGACATCGGTATTTGCTGCGAGGCAGCTAAAATCCCCAAGGCAATCGGTAAATCGAACCTACCGCCCTCTTTTGGTAGATCGGCTGGCGCCAGATTTATCGTGATGCGTTGTTGGGGAAAATTAAATTGTGAATTTATAATGGCTGACCGCACACGGTCTTTGCTTTCTCTAACAGCCGTTTCCGGCATGCCGACAATTGATAAGCTCGGCAGTCCATTGGAAAGATGGACTTCAATGCTAACTTGCTGTGCGTGGACGCCGGTTAATGCTCGGCTCAAAACTATCGAGGTACTCATAACCTATCCTTGGTCGTGAACGTCGATTCATTCTATCGGAAATCAGCAAAATATGTTGCCTGAAATTGGAAAAACCAAGTTGCTAAATATTCATGCAAGATGCCGATTTTATTAACAAAATTTTAGTGATTTTGCGACAAGTCACCTATATTTTCGGGTTGACTTAACACTTTTCTATGTTAACTTTGTTGCTAACAACTATTCTGTTATTTTTTCCGGAGACCCCATGATCAAGCTACGCTTGAGCACACTTTTTTTACTTTTTTCCAGTGCTTTGAGCACTGCTGTCCTAGCCGATGAAGTTACACTTGATGATGGTAGTGTACTCAAAGGTAGTATCAAACAGATTGTCGATGACCGTCTGGTGATGGACACAGCCTTTGCTAATGAAGTGACAATTGACTTCAGCAAGGTCACCAAAATCAGTACAGATGAAAAGTACATGATTCAGCTGAAAAGCAGTGATCGTGTTGTTGGCCAAATCGTTCAAGATGGAAACCAACATCGCTTAACACAAACGGCATTTGGTGATGTTCCCCTTGATCCAAGCCAAATTCAAACCCTGTGGCCTACAGATTCTGCCAAGCCACAAATCGCTGAGTTAGAGCAAGTTTACGAACAAAAACTGGCAGATGCTGAAGAGGCGAAACAGCAAGAAGTGCAACAAATGCAAGAAGCGTATGAATCGCAACTTGCGGTTGTTCGTACTGAAAACGCGAAGTTAAAAGATCCATGGAGCGGTAATCTAGCTATCGGTATTCAGGGCGCAAGCGGTAATACTGACCGTTTTGCCGCAACCGGCCGTGGTGAGCTTTATCGCGAAACCGATGCCGAGCGTATGGCGATGTATCTTGAAATCAACTATGCCAAAGAAGATGACGAACAAACTGAAAATGAAAAGTTAGCGGGTATCTCTCTTGAGCGTGATATCAGCGAAAAATACTTCGCGCGTGGTAGTGCTGACTTTGAGATCGATGATTTTGAAGAATTGGATTTACGTGCCATTACGACAGCAAGTTTAGGTCGCTTCTTTATTCGTGAAGAAGATTTAGTATTTAAAGGCTTCGCCGGTTTGGGTTACCGTTTTGAAAGCTACGCTGACGGTACCAACGAAAAAGATCCAACGGCCGTCTTTGGTTACGACGTTGATTATCGTATGAGTGATCGTCTGCGTTTATTCCATGACACTACATACTACCCATCATTTAGTAGCCCTGGTAAGAATTATCTCCTCGTGACTAACTTTGGTGGTGAGATGCCTATCACCAATGATGAAGCGTGGAAGTTACGAGCTACTCTGCGTAGTCAGTACAACAGCCAACCAGCTGCTGAAGCTGAAAAAACAGATACTAGCTACCGCTTAAATCTGGTTTACGACTGGGATTAATACACTCTCAATCGTTGGATATAAAAAAACCGTCATTCATTTCTGGATGACGGTTTTTTTGTATCTGCGAGACTTAAAAATTAATCTAAGTAGCTGCAGCAGTAATCGACTAGTGTTGTGATTTGTAAATCAAATGACGCATTAGCAGGGACATTGAATGATTGACCCGCAACAATACTGTTCCACTCAGTTTCACCTTTTAAACGGTATTGCAGTTCACCCGCTAAGATTTCCATCAGCTCGGCTTTTTCCGTACCAAAGGTGTAATCACCCGGCATCATAATGCCTAGTGTTTTATAGCTACCATCAGCAAAGGTGACTTTACGGCTGGTGACTTTGCCATCAAAGTAAATGTTGGCTTCACGGGTAACCGTGACGTTTTCAAATGTAGACATAGGCGCCTTTTATTTCGATTGTTGAGATTGTTCTAATTCCGCGACACGCTTTTCTAGTGCCTCAAGTTTTTCGCGGGTACGCAATAATACCTGAGACTGGACTTCAAATTCTTCACGGGTCACTAAATCCAGTTTATTAAAAGTGGCGGTAAGACCTGCCCGGATATTTTTTTCAGCATCATCCCGCATTTGCACAACACCTGATGGCAATGCTTTGTTGATACTGTCGATGATTTCATCAAATTTTTTGGGATCGATCATAGTGGTTCCTTATCACTTTTTATGGCACTTATTGTACGTCAATCTGTCTTTGACTCAATCAGAACGCTTTTGTTTGCCGCGAAGCAGATTGCTCGCTATGCTGTGTTTATGTTTTTAATCAGGAAATAACATGTCTGCTATTGAAATAACGGCTTTACTTATTGTTGCCATCATCGCTTCTGTCATTATCGGTATTTTTATTGGCCGTCGGATGAATGTCGATAACCAAGAAGCGTTACGTCAGCTCAATACTGAGCATGAAAAACAATTACTCGAGAAGCAGACAGAACTCGATGTTTACCGCGACAAAGTGCACGCCCACTTTGATAAAACAGCTGGCTTGTTTGTTAACATGGCAGGTTCTTACAAAGATCTGTTTGATCACCTCTCAGCAGGCTATGACCAACTTGGTGAACTGGGTATGGATAAGAAATTACCAGAACGTGCTGGGGCATTACTTGATGGCCCTGAAGCCAATGAACAGCAAGTTGAAGCGGATTCATTCACTCCGGATTACAGCAAAATCACAGCTACTGCTGGCAACAAAGATCTCTAATTACTTTTTACCCAATAACGAGCCGAGGATCCCTCTCACCAAACGTTGACCGATTTGTGAGCCAATAGAACGCATCGCACTTTTAGTAAAGGCTTCCAAAGGGGTTTCTCGACTTGATTTACGTTTTTCAGGTTGCTGTTTTTGTTCTTCCAGCGCCTTTTTCTGCATCAGTTCCGTACGCTCAGCCAACAATTCATGCGCTGACTCACGGTCAATGACCTTGTCATAAACACCAGCGACCAAAGAGTGTTGTATTAGCGCCATTCTCTGCGCAGGTGTGACAGGTCCAATCTGAGCTTGGGGTGGTTTAATAATCGTACGTTGTACCATGCCCGGACGGCCTTTTTCATCAAGCATTGAAACCAAAGCTTCACCCACACCTAACTGGGGTAAAACATCTACCGATGAAAATGCTGGGTTGGCATAAAAAGTTTCGGCCGCAGCCTTAATTGCTTTTTGATCTTTTGCTGTGTAAGCCCGCAGTGCATGCTGAATACGGTTACCTAATTGGCCCAAAACACTGTCAGGAATATCGGTAGGATTTTGGGTGACAAAATAAACACCCACACCTTTTGAGCGAATTAATCGAACGACTTGTTCAACTTTGTCCAATAAGGCTTTTGGGGCATCATCAAAAATAAGATGAGCTTCATCAAAAAACAATACCAATTTGGGTTTATCGTCATCACCGACTTCTGGTAACTGCTCAAATAACTCTGATAACAACCACAACAGGAAACTGCCATAGAGCTGTGGTGACTGCATTAACTTATCAGCAGCTAACAGATTGATTAGGCCGCGACCGTTTTCGTCGGTTTGCATCAAATCATCAAGATTTAATACCGGTTCGGCAAATAATTTATCGGCACCTTGTGTTTCTAAAACCAGTAAACGACGCTGAATCGCCCCAATACTTGCGGCTGAGACATTGCCGTAGGTCGTTTGAAAAGTACTGGCATTTTCAGCCACAAACTGCAGCATAGCTCTCAAGTCTTTGAGATCAAGCACCAACCAACCATTATCATCAGCAACTCGAAACACCAGCGTTAATACGCCTTGCTGAGTATCATTAAGCTGCATTAAACGCGATAACAGCAATGGTCCCATATCAGAAATTGTGGTCCGAACCGGGTGACCTTGTTCACCAAATACATCCCAACAAGTGGTGCTGTAGCCTGTGAACTGAAAATCTGACAATTGCATCATTTCAACACGTTCAGCAATTTTAGGATGAGGCTGACCTGGCTGACTAATCCCCGATAAATCGCCTTTTATATCTGCCGCAAATACTGGCACACCAATTTGGCTAAAGCCTTCAGCAAGCCCTTGTAAGGTGACCGTCTTGCCAGTACCCGTTGCCCCAGCAACAAGACCATGACGATTGGCCATATTCGATAATAAATAGACCGGCTCTGTGGATTGGCCAATAAAAATCGGGATTGTCATGGGGCAGCTCCTTGCTAATTTTTAAGCATTAAAGCAGCTAAATCTGCCCTTGCCTAGCAGATGCCTTTATTTTGCTATCGCGTCGGCAAGACCACTTTCACGTTGATGTTGGCGATGAATGGCTAACCGTAAAATTTGCTCGTCAGCCATTAACAATAGTTGCTGTCTGGCACGTGTCAGCGCGGTATAGACAAGTTCACGACTCATTAGGGCATTGTCTTGCTCAGGCAATAATAAGGCGACAGATTCAAACTCTGAGCCTTGGCTTTTATGAACCGTCATGGCAAATACCGTTTCGTGAACCGGTAAACGACTTAACGGCACCCAGCGTAACTCGCCAGCAAACATAAAACAGGCTTGTAACGATCCGTCAGGATGTCTTAGCACCACACCTGTATCACCATTAAATAAATTGAGTCGGTAATGATTTTGGGTAATCAGAATTGGTCTGCCATGATAAAACTGCTGGCCTGTTCGCCATCCTCGACGGGCAAGTAACGCTTGCATCAGATGGTTTACTGCTGCAACAGAATTTGGGCCATTTTTCATCGCGGCTAATAGGCGGAACTTCTCAAATGCTTCTAATACGGCGACCGCTGACTGATCAGCATCCACTGCAGAAATAAACTCTTGATAGCCGTTCATTAACGTCTGTTCAATTTGTGCCGTGTCAGCCGGTAGCAAAGTCCCGTTAGTTTGTTGTAATAACGTCATAGCGACTTCTGCCTGCCCGTCACGCACTGCAGCAGCTAACTGACCAATATGACTCTCTGCAGCAAAACGATAGCTGTGTTGTAACTTGACCAAACAATTCTCTAACGGTGATCCACCGGTCTCATCAGAAATGTTCAAATCAGCAGCTTGTTTCGCTAACTGCAAAAAGTTATTCGTAAAGCTTGGTGATTGCTGACACAAGCTCGCCAACACCGCACCTGATTCCACCGACGCCAATTGATCGGCATCTCCTAGCAAAATCAATCTTGCATGCACGGGTAACGCGTTTAACGTTAACGCCATCAAACTAATATCAATCATGGAGGCTTCATCGATGATTAACACGTCTAATGGCAGTGGATTGTCAGCATTAAAGCGACCATCAGGCTGACGCTGTGAAATCCCAAGTAGTCGATGCAAGGTCTTAGCGGTAATTATCTCAGATGTTTCACTGACTACTGTTGCTAACCTCGCAGCCGCTTTACCCGTTGGCGCAGCTAAGGCAATTCGCAGGTTTGGTGCAGATAGGTTTAATGCCTGTAAGAGTTTGAGTACCACTGTTGTTTTACCGGTACCGGGCCCACCAGAAATTACCGTTAACTGCTGAGTTAATGCTGATAACACTGCGACTTTTTGCCAATCAACACCTGGTACAGCTTGCTGCCATTCAGAAAAAAAACTTTTCAGAATGGTTTCATCGGGCGAATCAACCAAAGGTAATGCACGCTGACGAATTGCACTGGCAACATGTTGCTCGTCTTGCCAATAACGATTGAGATATAAACGGCCATCGTCGGTTAAGATTAATGGCTTAAACTCCGCAGGTTTGCCCACCACCTCAGTGTCTGCAAGTTGTTTTTGCCAAGTCGCCGCATCGGGTAGCTGTTGTAAAATTTCGCTAGGCCAAGGTTGCTCCGCCAACAAATTTAAACAGACATGGCCGTCACTAACTGACTCACTTAATAATCCAGCCGTCAGTACCAGCAGTGCGTCGTCACGGTTATTTTGTCGACTAATGTATTCGGCAAACTGACAAGCTAAGGTCGAAAAGCCTTGTTGTTTAAGTAAATTTAACGCGCTCACTCGCCACCTGCCATCAATTCATCTAAGGCCATTAATAACTCAGGCGTTAACGTATCGTAATAGACACCGGCTTGTTGCCACTCAGGCTGCATGCCACGTAAAAATAAATAATAAACACCACCAAAATGCAGCTCTGGATCGTAATCAGGCAACCGTAATTGCAGATGCCGATGCAGTGCCAGACTATAAATCAAATACTGTAATGGATAATGGTGACTGAGCATCGCTCGGCGTAGCCCATCTCCATGGTAATTAGCTTGAGCGTTGCCCAAGTGATTGGACTTGTAGTCAGCAATGTAAAAACGCCCCTCTTGCTCAAAGACAAGGTCAATAAAGCCCTTCATAAATCCATCGAGTCGAGCAAAATGGACATCGTGAGATAGCGACTGCCAGATACTATCCTTTGGTGTTTGTTTTAATAAGCGCTGTAAACCACCAGTACTTAAGCCTGCTACGGGAAAATAAAACGCCATTTCATCAACACGTTTCTGAGTGGTAATATCAGAAAGCTTTAATCCTGATACCGACAGAGGCGTATTTAAAACACTGAACAGCCAATCGCTAACCGTCGCTGTCCATGACTCATCCAGTCCAAACTGCGGTAATAAACGTTTAACCGTGTCGGAAATTTCGTCGGCACTATCTTGGAAACCTATATTTTCCAAGCATTTATGTAAAAAATTACCGGCCTGCTTGCCTCTGGCAAAACCAAAGCGATCAGCCTGTGAGACCACCGGCACTAAATTGTCGGAGACCGTATCACCATCATAATCAGGCTGTTCAGAGCTATGACCTCGGCTGAGTAAAGAAAAACTGCCAATACGCCACGTTTCACCAATCTGGCGGGTGAATTTTTGGCTGGCATAAACTGGTGACTGACTAATACCAGCCTGATAAATAACTGGCGGTTCTGGCTGATAATCAGTGATGCTAATCGTTGGATGTTGCTCTGCTAATCTCGTTAAATCAGTTCGCATCTCCTGACCACTCTGACCGTGAAGCAATCGATACAAAGCAGACTGGTCAACATCTTTCACATTCCCCCAGACAATCACACAGCGTTCACGAGCGCGAGTTAAGGCCACGTATAAAAGTCGTACTGCTTGTGCTTGCTCTTCCTCGATAGCTAACTGACGGGCAGTTTCTAATAACGGTTCGGTTAAGGCTAATGTCGGTTGGAAGTCAGCTTCAGGATCGTGAAACTCAACCAAGTCTTGTTTTGCCGCCGGAGTCTTACCTACCCAATTAAAAGGGCAAAACACAACTGGGTATTCAAGGCCTTTACTGGCGTGAATGGTCATGATTTTGACTAAATCAGCATCACTTTCCAGCCGTAATTGAGCAGCATCATTATCTTGCTCACTAGCTTCACGTTGTTGGGCTAACCATTGATTGACCGCTTCAATTCGGTGGTGCTGCCGTAATGACTCACTCTGAATCAACTCTGCCAAATGTAAAAAGTTGGTCAGTTGGCGTTCACCATCCGTTTGTTCAAGTATCCGTTGCAAAGTTTGGTTATGTTGCAGCAGGCTACGAAACATCGTCATAAACCCTGACTGCTGCCAACGTTGCTGTAAAACGATGAGTTGCTCCGACCAGGCATTAAAACTGACTTCGTCATGATTTACAGCAAACACGTCGCTGGCAGATAACCCAAATAACGGCCCGGCCAATACCGTTGATAAACGCTGTGGATGGTCGGGTAAGGCTAATGCCAAGATTAAGGTTTGGATCTGGGCAGCCTGTGGCGAATTAAAAACATTATCGCGTCCCTGTTGTACGCTATGAATGCCTCGAGCGCGGAGCGCAGCTTGAATCAAACCACCTTGTCGGTGGCTTGGCACCAACACTGCGATATCACCGCCCGTTAAGCTAGTTTCAGCACCACTTTTCGCATCAACAAGTTTCGCTTTATTTTGTGCTGACAGATTAAGTAGTTTGGTTATTTCATTTGCCGTGATTTCAACAGCCGTTGTATTCATATCACCTATATTGCGTGGCTTATCGCCTTCTCTCTCAACATAAATGATTTGCATGGCTGCACTGTCGCCATCAGCAACTTGTAATGCTGTCGTATCTTCACGTGCAGCATCAACAGCATAAAACGGAATTTGCTGATAAATAAACGGTGCATCATGCTGCATAAACAGCTGATTAACCGCGTCCACTAACTGCGGCTGTGAACGCCAGTTTTTACCTAAAGTGTGTTGATGAGTCGCGTCTTGTTTCGCTTCCAGATAAGTAAAAATATCGGCACCACGAAAGCTATAAATCGCTTGCTTAGGATCACCAACAAAAAATACCGGCAGACCGCTCTCGGAAAACAGTCGCCGAAAACTGTCATATTGAATCGGATCGGTATCCTGAAACTCATCAATCAAAGCGGTGCGATATTTATCTCGCAGCCGACCAATCAACCACTCCCCTTGTGGCCCTTCTAGTGCTTTGCCAAGGTTAATCAGTAAGTCATCGTATGACTGCACTTGCTGGCTGGCTTTCCGCTTTGGCAGCTCTTCACGAATAAAGGCTAATAAATGCATTCTTAACGCTTGCAACTGCAAAGCGCGAGTTTCAGCGATATCGTTGTAACTTTGGGCCAAAAGTTCAATTGCCGACCAGAAACGTAAAGCAGGAAGATTGATATTTTTGCGAAGCCCTTTTTCAAGTTTCTCTGGCAACAGTAGATTCAAACTTTCTGGCCACATTACGGGCACAGTTTCCCCAGCCAAAAACTCAGGTAAAAACTGCAACAATGCCGCGACTTTGTCTGGTTTATAACTCGTTTTACTCAAACCACCACTTTCTAGAAAAGTAGTGATCGCTTCAGACTCTTGCTGCCAACTTTGTTTGGCTGCCAAAAATGCCGCGTTTATTGCCGCCTTAGCAGCATCAATATCAGGCTCAGCAAGTGATTGAATTGCTAAGTAAGGTTTACCAACAAACCGTCTAATGGCAGCGAGCAAGCTTTCTGGGCTTTGTTTTTTAGCTAACAGATAAGCACTAAACTCACTATCTGCTGGCACAACATGTCGGCGCCAGAAGTCATCGGTGACAGCTTGTAACAGCAGACTATCGTCACCCATCAATTCCATTTCAAATGGGCTACCTGACTCAAAAGCAAAGTCTTTTAATACCTGCTGACAAAAACTATGGATGGTATAAATTGCCGCTTCATCAAAACTTTGAATCGCCAGATTTAATCGTTTTAATGCATCGCTATTTGCAATGGGATCTTTAAGACACTCAAGCCTTGCATCACTCAACTTTTGCCGTAAACGGTCTCGCAATTCCTGGGTTGCAGCGCGGGTGTAAGTGACGACCAAAATTTGGTCAACATTAAGCTGCTGCTCAAGGATTAGACGTAAATATAAACCCGCTAAAGTATAGGTCTTACCAGTACCGGCACTCGCTTCAATCAGGTTTACATCTTGAAGTGGAGTTTGTTCGAGATCGAAGGATTTCATAATTTATCCCCCGACATGGCATCCCAAATAGGTTGATAGAGCTGCAAGCTTAATTGTCTAAAAGCATCGTTGATCGGTGACTCAGTGAAAAACAACTGATGATAAGGATCGGCGTCTTCACCAGCAGTAAAGCCTGATGTCCATGCACTGTAGGCTTTGTCATCAGGATCTGACTTACCTTGATTTAGACTGGCCTGGGCATAAGCAAAACTAGTCTGCGGTAATAATGGCAATGGCTGATGTAAGCCCTGCCAATAAATATCCAGTAAATCTTTGAGGATCTCTTCGGCATCACTTAAAGGCGCCAAAATCAGCAATCCATTTTCTGTCAGTAATTGACTTTGGCAATTCACCCCAACCGGTTGTAAACAATTCAAAATAAGATGGCTACACCAGAGTCGCCACAAGTCACTTACTCGAAGTTTTCCCATTCGATACTGTAATAATCCCGATGCCGAAACACCTGATAACTGTCCCGTTACCGAGAATGGCGAGCTATCAATGTCAAAAGCAATCGGTGCTTTAGGCTGATTACTGGTGAGCGGTTTTAATTGCTCAGTGAACTCATCGACAACAACAAACTGCTGTTGCAGCAATAAGTCGGCAAACTCACCCTGAGGGAGAACACCACTTGCAGAAATAATTGGCTGGATTTGTTCGGTTGATAATTCGTCTAAACGTCCCGCGAGCAATTGCTGTTTAACTTGCCAGGCATCAAGACCATTTAAACTAAAAGGCTCACGGCTATCTAATGTCGCAGGCATTGACTCAAATGCCATGCCTAAACGTTGCTCCGCAAGATATTTTGCCGGATGACTGAAAAACTGAATCAGTTGCGACAAGCTGACAAATCGCCAGCTGTCATTAGCCTCTGGCAGGTTATCAACAAACCATTTATGTGCGGATTGTCCTGCTTCGATTGGCGGACAAGCCGCTTCATTAAAGCTAAACAGTTTCGCGTGTTTACCATCAAAATAATCAGGGCTAAAAGCCTGTAATGGATGTGATGTTAATAGCGACTGCCAGACAGGTTGGCCACTTTCATCAACAAACCGCTGCTCAACTACATCACGTAAATCACTGACCAATACCGAAGGTGGGATCACGCTATTATCGTGAATACTGGCACCGACATAACTAATGTAGAGATGTTTTTCAGCGGAAAGCAGTGCTTCTAAAAATAGGTAACGATCATCATCGCGTCTGGATCGATCTCCCGCACGATAATCAGATGACAATAAATCAAATCCCGGCTTAGGCTGGCGTCTGGGGAAACAACTGTCATTCATGCCAACCATACAAACCACATCAAATGGAATACTTCGCATTGGCACCATGTCACAGAATGTTACGCCTCGCCCCATAAAGCGGTGTTCGGCAGTAGGCAGCACAATATGCAGTTTTAACCACTCACGAACGACATCAATCCCAATGGTTTCATCAAACTTGCCGATATTTGCCGAGTCAGCGAGCTGCTGAAGTGCTGTCAAAATGGCTTCAAGCTGTAATTGTTCGGCTTCATCGTCCACCAATAACATCGACTCTTGCCACTTTAATAAACACTGCTGCCAATCAGCCGGACTACGAGGTCGTTTAAAATCATCACGCATGGTGGCCAATTGCTCAATAAACAGCGTAAGTTGCGCCACTATTTTTGCTCGTTCGCCGCTAATACCACCTAACGGTAATTGGCCATTAAATAATTGCCAGTTATCGTCTTGGTTAGATGGCATTGCATAACCAAGTAACAATCGGTCGAGACCATTACGCCATGTATTATCAGCAGAGCTTGGTAAATCTAATGCGGCTTTATCTTCAGCTGAAAAACCCCAGCGGGTATAGGTTTTCAGTAACCACTCTCTAATCCATTCCAGTGCCTGACTAGAAATGAAAAAGCGTCTTTGTACTGCCGCACACTCCAATAGAGCCATGATGCTTTCAACATCAAAGCGTGATTGGGGTAATCGTAAAAAACTATCAAATGCGGTGATAACCGATTGCTGCTGGGCATCACCACGGTTGGCAATCGAAAATGGGATATAGCGTTCATCAGGTTGACTGCCAAAAACCGCTTCAATCGCAGGAGAATAGCCTTCAATATCCGGCGTCATCACCAATACATCGGTCGGTGATAACTCGGGGTGTTGCTGAAATAACTGCAATAACTGATCGTGCAGGACTTCTGCTTCACGCAGTGGACTATGACAAGCATGGATCTGTAACGAATCATCATCAGATGTCACAGTGATTTGACTGCCATCAGTCGCGAGTTCGTAGATATCTGATTGTAATTGGCTTAATAAATTGGTTGGTTCAGGCGGCACAAATAGATTTTCTGCCTCATGCCGCTTGTCTTGGAGCTGAGCAAAAAAGGTTTGGCCTAATCGACCGAGGCTTGCCAGTAATGGATGACCTTCTACTTCAGGCGTATTTTCTTCCGACAATAACAGTTGCCTAGTTTGTTGCTTACGTGATGTCAGATCTGCCCAATAATGTTCGCTAGGTGATAACAGATAAATATCAACGTCGGTAAAATCGGCAATCGCCGCTAACAAGTCCAGATATACCGGTGGCAAAGCCGTCAGACCAAATATCGAAATCCGTGGTGGTAAGATTTCAACCGGAAAGCTGCCGTCATCAAACGCCGTTTGCATTCGTTTCAACAAAGAAGCACGGTGTAATGGCTCGGCATCATGCTGCGTCAACAGCTGCCATAACGCTGCTTGCCAGTTCGGTTTTTCACCGCCTTCCCATTTTGCGATCCAGTCCGGTCGATACATTAAATACTGATCAAAACTATCAGCGATACGCTGGGAGAGATCGTAAGCTTTACAAGGATCGGTTTGATTACCCAAATAACGCTGGATAGGTGCAAATTCAGCGGTTTGGCTGATGGTTGGAATTTGCTTGAAGATTTGCCAAGCCATCGCATCCGTTGCGTAAGGTGACTCACGAGGCACATCTGACCAGACTTTACGGAATAACTTCCATAACCAAGCAGATGGAAAGGGAAAATCGATATGCGCGGCAACAGAGTGGTGCGCTGCCAGCCAAAGATTTAACCAACGTGCTAACTCATTACTCTGCACCATAATGGTTTCTGGCTGCATTGGTGGCAAAGGTTGTTGCAGCTGTTTTTCTGCAAGTCGCGCCGCCAGTTGTTGCATGCGATTGCTGTATATCACGCTCAGCATTCACTTATCCCTTGCCACAAAATTTCCATTATCAAGCATGTTTATCGATTCGGCCAATGCTTGTCTGATTACCTCAGTAAAAATGAAATATCCCTACTCAGGTTTTACTTTCAACATATTGTGCTAACAAAAAAAATGGGCCACTAGGGCCCATTTCTTTGACATTTCGCTGTGCGGAATTACCAACGCATCATGCGACGGACAATACCATCGTTGCGGAATGAGTGGTAAATCGCACCACTGACATGCGCCGCAATAAAGGCTAACAATGCCCAAGCAAAATACGTGTGTAACTCACCCCAGTATTCGTTGAGTTCTTCATTAGGCTCAGCGATACGTGGGAAATCAAACAACCACCAGAATGAGGTATCCCAACGTGTATGAGCTGATGATAAATACCCCGTCACACAGACGGCCAAAATCAGCAGATAGATACCAACATGCGCCACAACAGCCATATTGTGCATCCATGGCTTCATATCACTTTGCGCTGGTGGCGCAGGGCGATGTCTTAGTCGCATATAAAGTAGTACTAGCAACAGAATAACTGCTGTCAGACCTACGTTTTTATGCAACTGGAATGGAAATGCCCGAAATTGCAGTTCAGGTGATGGTAATGGCAAGCCCATCATCCACCAGCTAGATAAGAATAAGAAAAAAATCGACACGGCCAATAGCCAGTGCATGATTACGGATGTTCGGTTAAAACCTTCTCTTTGCATGTTAATCGTCCCGTATTTGTGAATATTATTAGAATTGGGTGAGCCTAGCTCAAACCCGCTCAGCTTCAGTGTGACGACCGGCAACGGCGCCTACCAATAACATTGAGTGGATGATTAACCACAACAAAATGCTCCATAGGTAGTAGTCACGTAATACTGGACCGGTATTAACAACAACAGCAAACTGCAACAGATCAACCAAGGCCAGTCCGGCAAATACGGCAACGGCAGCCGCTGAAGACCATGATGTGTAGTTCACTAAAGCACCACCGATAATGACTGACAAAAAGGCCAAAATCGTACCAATCATTGCCAATGTCATCATTGCACCCGGAAACCAGTCAGGCATTGACAGTGCAAAGCCACCAACATGATCAACCAGATACTCACACTCAGCGAGTGAGATCCCCTCTTCTTCTAATTCTTCTAACGGACAATCCGCCTCTGGCATCACACCTGACTCAGGCATGTTTGAAACAATCACTGATTGCTTCATCCACTCTGTACCATGCATTGCTGTCAGAAACACACCAAGCATAATCGCCACGACGCCAAGAATACTGGCCCACTGTGGCAGCTTCGATTTTTTATCAACCATATAACACCTGTCCTAGTTGTTATTATTAAAAATACCTCTCTCTCATGAGGCTACGTGCTGCTTCAATCTGCAGCGTGAAGCTTAACTCAAGCTGAATGCCTAGGTGAAGATTGTTTGCCCGCTATTCATAGGGAAAAACACCTAATCAGCGCCAGTAAAAGCTTACAAGCTAAGGACAAAGGAACAATGAGTTTGTTCTCGATTAGGAATAATTCCTAACCAAAATAGGGATATTCCTGACAGTTTTTACCAAAGCTGGTTAATGTCAGCCATGGTGGTGGTTACAGGTAGCGCTAGGGAGGTTTTCCCCATCAAGGAACTAAACCGCGTTTGCGAAAAATATTCGTGATTTGGCAAATAAAAAAGCCGCTTAACAGATCTGTTAAACGGCTATTTTTGATTGAAACGTATCTCAAGATTTAGTGCAGTGTTTTTGAATCACTTTGAATGGTCATCGGGTCATTAAACAGACCAGCCACATCGACCGGATCAAATTGATAATGGGTGTTACAAAACTCACAGGCCAACTCTACAAAACCGCGTTCTTCAATAATTTCCTCGGCTTCTTGCTGACCTAACAATTTGATTGTGTCGGCCACACGCTGACGGGAGCAGGTGCAGGCAAACTCTAGAACCGTCGTCGACATCAGCCGCACAGTTTCTTCATTAAACAGCCGGTGTAATAAATTCACGGCATCTAAATCCAACAACTCTTCAGACGTGATGGTTGCTGCCAAATGGTTTAAACGCTGCCAGTCTTCATCGTGTTTAGCTGGATCTTGTTCCGGTAACTGTTGCAACATCAAACCGCCAACGGTTTCCTCATTGGTACGCAGCCAAATACGGGTATTTAATTGTTCAGACTGAGCAAAGTAAGTTTCTAATGCTTCGGCAATAGACTCACCATGGATACTGACAACACCTTGATACGGTTGTTTGGCACCGGCATTTTCAATCGTCAGTACCAATGTGCCATCCGCCAGCAATGACTGCATTGAAGCATCGTCAGCAATATCACCGGTCCAGTTAGCTAAACCACGTAAGGTATGTTCGCTGGTGCATTCCACCATCAATAAAGAAACCGGACCTTGGCTACGACATTGCAAAACCAAACGACCATCCATTTTGACGGTTTCAGCCAATAACGCTGCTGCGCCTAACATTTCACCCAACAACTTCGCTACCGCAGGTGGGTAGTCACGTTGCGCTTTGACGGTTTGCCATGTTTCTTTTAACTGTAACCATTCACCGCGCACAGCAGCACTATCAAATAAAAAACGTTGAAGATGGTCAGCCTGTTGGGCGTCGTCTTGCATGGTAAATCCTTAGCAGTTGGCAATTCACTAGGCAGAAAAAATGCCGGTGTGATTAACCGGCATTTTAACGTATTTCACAATTATCGTCTGAGGGCTAATCACTTAACCCTCAGATTTTGGCGTTTAGGCCTGTTGCAATAACATTGCGTTTAACTTTTTAACAAAACTCGCTGGGTCATCTAACTGACCACCTTCAGCCAGTAGCGCTTGGTCAAACAAGATAGATGTCCAATCTGCAAATTTATCTTCGCTAGACTCATCTTTCAGTTTCGCGACCATTGGATGCTCTGGGTTGAGCTCCAAGATTGGCTTACTAGTTTGCACTTGTTGACCGGCAGCTTTAAGCATACGCTCCAAGTTACCGCTCATATCGTAGTTATCAGCAACCAAACAAGCTGGTGAATCAGTGAGTCGATGCGTGATACGAACATCTTTGACTTTGTCATCGAGTGACTTTTTCACTTTCTCGATTAAATCTTCAAAGTTCTTTTCTACTTCTTCGTGTGCTTTTTTCTCTGACTCGTCTTCAAGCTCACCTAAATCTAAGTCACCCTTAGCAACCGATTGCAGATGTTTGCCATCAAAATCTGTCAGTGAATTGACCAACCATTCATCAACACGATCTGTCAGCAATAACACTTCGATGCCTTTCTTACGGAAGACTTCAAGGTGTGGGCTGTTTTTAGCCGCGGCATAACTTTCAGCAGTGATGTAATAAATCTTGTCCTGCTTTTCTTTCATTCGGCCGACATAGTCTGCCAATGAAACCGTCTGATCTTGGCTACCAGATTCTGTTGTGGCAAAACGCAGCAGTTTGGCTAAAGCATCTTTGTTAGCAAAGTCTTCACCTGGGCCTTCTTTAATGACCTGACCAAACTCATTCCAGAACTTGGTGTATTGCTCTGGCTCATTTTCAGCCATCTTATTCAGTTCGCTGAGCACTTTTTTGACTGATGCCGCGCGAATCGTATCGATGGTTTTGCTGCCTTGGAGAATTTCACGCGATACGTTCAATGGCAGATCGTTAGTATCAATCACACCACGAATAAAACGAAGATAACGCGGCATCAACTGTTCACTGTCTTCCATGATGAAAACACGTTTTACGTACAGTTTGATGCCGTGCATGCGGTCACGATCCCACAGATCGAACGGTGCACGTGAGGGAATATAAAGCAGCGAGGTGTATTCGATATTGCCTTCGACTTTGTTATGCGTCCACGTCAATGGATCTTCAAAGTCATGCGCGACTTGCTTATAAAACTCTTGGTATTGCTCGTCACTGATGTCATTTTTAGACAACGTCCACAATGCGGTCGCTTTGTTAACGGTTTCAAACTCAATGACGCTGTCATCCACATTGCCGTCTTCGTCTGGCGTTACTTCTTTACGCATCACGATTGGTAAATTGATGTGATCCGAGTATTTACTGATGATGTTACGCAGACGCCAGCCGTTTAAGAATTCATCTTCACCTTCACGCAGATGCAGCGTAATTTCAGTACCACGAGCTGGCATATCAATGTTTTCGATTGAGAATTCGCCTTCACCTGCCGACTCCCAAACCACACCGTGTTCTGCAGTAAGGCCAGCACGGCGCGTTTTTAACGTGACTTTGTCGGCAACAATAAACGCAGAATAGAAACCCACACCAAACTGACCAATTAGTTGTGAGTCTTTGGCTTCGTCACCAGTTAACTTACCAAAAAAGGCTTTGGTACCGCTGCGGGCAATCGTACCGATATTGTCGATTACTTCCTGACGCGTCATACCAATACCGTTATCGGTAATCGTGATAGTGCGGGCATCCTTGTCAAAGTCGACACGAATTTGTAGCTCAGCATCACCCTCATACAAAGCATCATCAGATAATGCTTCAAAACGCAGCTTGTCGGCAGCATCCGCTGCATTAGAAACTAACTCTCTGAGGAAGATTTCTTTATTGCTGTACAGCGAGTGAATCATCAGGTTAAGCAGTTGCTTAACTTCAGTCTGAAACCCCATTGTTTCTTTATGTGCATCAACGCCCATTGGTCTGTTCTCCATTAGGAAGTTTTAAACGATGCATCTGAGATGGGGCTAGCCGATAAAAATTCAAGCAAAAAATTTGTTCAATGCCGATTTTCAGTGCTGTGTCACTAACCCATGTTAAATCAGGGTCTTAACAATTCTTGCTAAACTCAGCCCGAACTTCAAGCAATGAATCATGTCATTAACGAAGAATTTTGATGGTAAAACCAATTCAACTCAATGAGGAGGAAAACACCATGCGTTTGACAATGTTAGGTTGTTTAATGGCAGTAAGTTTATCGGTGAGTGCTAATCAACAAGCCCCCACCGAAATCCCTAAAGCCGACAATCAGCCGGTTTTAGGCCATGAAGAAAATGCAGCACTATTTCCGGGCAATATTCAAATCCCAGCCCGTATTGATACTGGGGCAACCACTAACTCGATGTATGGTGTAGATGCCAAAGTTATCGAAAAAAATGGCAAAGAATATGTGAGATTTAATTTCATTGATCACAATGATGTGGCACATGAAATGACCAGACCACTCGTTGAAAGAACAGTCGTCAAACAAGCCAGTGGCTCTCAAGAACGTTATGTCGTTGAAATGGGACTGTGTGTTGGTGACTACTTCAAGAAAACCAACTTTACGCTGGCTGATCGTAGTCGCATGACTTTTCCTATCCTAGTTGGTCGTAACTATTTAGACGAATCGTTATTAGTGAGTTCTGCTGATAAAAACACAGTAGAGCCGAATTGCGACGTCGATTTGGCGGCCAACGAATACTAGTTATCAGTATTCAACATCCTGTCGTGGCAGTTGATGACAATATGGTCACAGCTGCCACTTCACTAAATGTCATATAAAGGGGCATCTCAAAGTGCTAGTGTATAGCTTTAACGCCTCACTAAATGAATATGGCAAATAATCAGTTACGTATACTGACATATAACCTGCATAAGGGTTTTAACGCGGGTAACAGGCAATTTATATTGCATGAAATGCGTGATGCCTTAGCGCAGACTGATGCCGATATTATGCTTTTGCAAGAAATCCAAGGCGAGCATCACACCCACCAAAAAAAACATGTCCGCTGGCCGGATTGTCCCCACTGTGAGTTTATTGCTAGGGATACTTGGCCGCACTTTGCTTATGCCAAAAATGCCGTCTATAGCGTTGGACACCACGGCAACGCAATACTGAGTAAATTCCCACTTATGCGTTGGGAAAATATCAATATCTCACCTTATAGCTGGGCGAGTCGCAGTATTTTGCACGGCGTGATTCACCTTCCTGGTACCACTGAGGAATTACATATTATTTGTATTCATTTAGGTCTTACGGGTGGAGAGCGTAAAAAACAATTTGTGCAGCTGTGTGATCGTATTGATGAATATGTGCCACACAACGCCCCATTGATTGTGGCTGGTGACTTTAATGATTGGGGGGTTCAGGCAGAAAAGCATCTCTACCAACATCTAAATTTAAAAGAAGCCTACCGCACATTACACAATAAACATGCGCGCACATGGCCAGCTTGGTTACCGTTACTCAAGATGGATAGGATTTATTTTCGCGGTCTTGAGCCTGTGTTGTGTGAGCGTCCGCCACGTTCTGCTTGGCAAAATTTGTCAGACCATGCGCCACTCATTGCAGCGTTCAATTTTTAATTACAAACCAATTATGTCTACTGGATCAATTTTTCGGTCATTGTCGTTTGCGAGAGGTTTAAACAGACGGGCATACTCGGAAATCATTTCATTACGCTAGGGAGATATTCATGACAATTGCACTAACACCACTTTTATCGCTGATCGCCGGTATTCTGATTTTGATCGTGCCACGACTTTTGAATTACATCGTTGCTATCTATCTCATCATCATCGGTGTTGTGGGTATTTTTGGCGGTAATTTGAATATCACCCCATAAGATAAAAGTCGTCCGGTGCTGTGCTGCACCGGGCGATTACTTTTACCGCTCTCGATCGATGATTTCTCCTTCGATCACATTATCGTCATTTCTCGCCGTATAGCCCTGATTTGATTGTTGTTGGCGACGCATTGCACGTCGTGCCCGAAAAATCATCAATGGCAATAAAATCCAACTCAACAATAATAAAAACAACAATGCAAACAGGCTAAATACCATCATCACGCCAAGCATCAACCAAACAAAGATTCGTTTTAGCCAGCTCTCTGTCTGACTCTGACGAAGTTGTGCTTGTAGTGCAGCCCACTGTTGTCGAAAAAATGCTGAACTCACGCTTTACTCCTGCATGCTGGCGCCATCACGCCCTAAAAAATCACCGGATACAATTTGTGGCAAGCCACGAATATCCCAATTGTATAGATACACCCAAGCAACTATCTGCCTGCCATCAGCCAGACTCACAGGACGTAATTCACGACGGTATTCATGTGGCTGAGGAAATTTTTCTGAGCATTCTTCATAGTCATCAAGCGTACTAAATAATGCTTGTTGTCGGCGAATGCGATACAA
The DNA here is from genome assembly GCF_026319325.1 of Methylophaga sp. OBS3. Taxonomy (GTDB): domain Bacteria; phylum Pseudomonadota; class Gammaproteobacteria; order Nitrosococcales; family Methylophagaceae; genus Methylophaga. Next base: position 136,923 of record NZ_JAPDMU010000001.1, on the reverse strand, counting down.
CTCCCCCACGACATTATCCGCAAAATCGACGGAATCCACCGCTCCGGGATAACCATCTAACAAATACAAACGGCCACGCATACTGGCTTCACCAATAAACTCAGTATCCTGATGTAATTGCATATCCTGAATTAAATAATGCCTTAACGTACCGTATATAAATAAATAATCTGACATATTGAAGCTGGGCAATCCTAGTCCGTCTTGTTACATTTTGTCTGGTTCTGCTGCATGACGTAATCACTATTGATGGCAGCCGTTCCGGAAACTGATGATTACAGGCAAACATGAAGCAAACCTTAAAATCAGACTTATATATTGGCCGATTTGCACCGTCGCCAACAGGGCCACTTCACTTTGGTTCACTGTTAACGGCAACAGCTAGTTATCTTGATGCTAAAGCCCATCAAGGTATTTGGTTAGTTCGAATGGAAGACCTTGATAAACCGCGCGAAGTTCAAGGTGCTGCTGATGATATTTTAAGAACACTTAATGCTTTTGGATTGGCATGGGATCGTGAAGTTATCTATCAAAGTCAGCATTTATCCCGTTACCAAGCCATTTTAGACGAACTTTGTCAGCAATGCTTAGTGTATCCATGTGGCTGTAGCCGTAAAGAAATTGCTGACATTGCTAAGACGGGTCATGAAGGCCTAATTTATCCGGGCACCTGTCGAAATGGATTAGCGGGAAAATCTGCTAGAGCTTGGCGATGTCACGTACCCAATCAAACAATCACCATTGAAGATCGTATTCAACAAACCATAAGTCAAAATCTTGAGAGGGAGGTGGGTGACTTTGTCTTACGACGGGCAGACGGTATTTTTGCTTATCAATTAGCAGTGGTCATTGATGACGCATGGCAAAACATTACCGATATTGTTCGAGGTGTAGATTTGTTGCTTTCAACGCCCCGGCAAGTTTTGTTACAACAACTGCTAGGCTATTCACAGCCACGTTATGCCCATTTACCGGTTATTACTGATCAGCAAGGTCAAAAACTCAGTAAACAAAATCGTGCTGAACCTATCCGCGCTGAAGACAAAGGTAAGGTCATTTGCCAAGTCTTGACGTTATTGGGAATGCAGACACCTGATGATCTTTACAGCGCCTCGTTACCCGACATATGGCAGTGGGCAATTGATAATTGGTCAATCAACCAAATCCCCAAAAAGCAAACGCTGCCAGTGACGCTTATCACTGAATAACATTAGCTGTGTCATCAAGCTTACACTTAATCCGATATATTGAAAATCTGAAGTCGCTCCTGACAGCCCTAACCAGCTTTCTGCTAGACTCGGATGTATCTCATCAGTAATGGAGTATTTATGGCCCACGAAGAGCTGCACTTAAACCTGCGTAATCTCAACCTAGACGATTACGAACAGCTCAAACAGTTAATGGATGTGGTTTACAACGATATTGGCGGTGCTTGGCCACTGACAACTATCGATGGACTTGTCAGCCAGTTTCCGGAAGGCCAAATCTGTATCGAAGACTCAGGTGAACTCATTGCTGTTGCCTTAACCGTTATGGTGAATTACGAACGTTTCAGTAATCCTCACACCTATGACGATCTCATCTTAAGTAACGAAAAAATTTGGCATAACCCAAAAGGGGATTCGTTGTACGGACTGGATGTATTTATTCATCCAGAATACCGAGGCTACCGCCTTGGTCGTCGACTATATGAAGCTCGCAAAGAACTCTGCCGTTCAATGAATTTACGGGCAATTCTCGCTGGTGGCAGGATTCCTAATTACCACAAATTCGCTAAAGAGCTGTCTCCTGCTGAATATATTCAGCAAGTATCACGTAAAGAAATTTACGACCCGATTCTGACTTTCCAATTGTCTAATGATTTTCAGGTCACACGCTTGATGCATAAGTATTTGCCTGAGGATGAAAAGTCTCTCGGTCATGCGACGCTATTAGATTGGAATAATATTCTTTATACACCGCCAGAACCGGTGGTCAGAACGCGGAAAACACAGGTTCGTCTTGGCGCGGTTCAATGGCAAATGCGGGAGTTTAGTTCGGTTGAAGAGGTACTCAAACAAGTTGAATACTTCGTCGATGCGCTTTCCGATTACAAAAGCGACTTCGCCCTTTTCCCAGAGTTTTTTAATGCGCCTTTAATGGGGCTAACTGATCAAGTTGATCAAACTCGGGCAATTCGATTTTTAGCAGGGTTTACCGAACAGTTTCGTGATGAAATGTCTGAGATGGCAGTCAGCTACAACATCAACATTATTACTGGCTCAATGCCACTTATCGAAAATGACCGGGTCTTTAATGTTTCCTATCTTTGCCATCGTGATGGTCGCGTCGAGATGCAACGCAAAGTGCATATCACACCACATGAGAAACGCGACTGGGTCATTGAAGGCGGTGATGATTTTCAGGTGTTTGACACTGATGCCGGCCGTGTTGCGATCATGATTTGTTACGACATTGAGTTTCCGGAACTTGGCCGAATCGCCGCCGATCAAAACGTCGATATCATTTTTGTACCGTATTGGACGGATACTAAAAATGCTTATCTTCGCGTGCGACATTGTGCCCAAGCACGCGCCATCGAAAACGAATGTTACGTTGCCATCACTGGTAGTGTCGGTAACTTACCCAAAGTTGAAAATCTTGATGTGCAATACGCGCAGTCATCGGTATTTTCGCCTTCTGACTTTGCTTTCCCACATGATGCGGTGATGGCCGAAACGACAGCTAATACTGAGATGATGATGTTTTCTGACTTAGATTTGGAAAAACTCAAACTGGTGAGAAATGAAGGTGCCGTCACCAACCTGAAAAACCGTCGTAAGAACCTGTATCAGTTATTGAGTAGCAAGCAACAACTCAGTTAACCATTGGTCTGCCGTTAAGCGGCCAACGATAAATAGGTTCATATACTGGTCCGTTTTCCGTGCTAACGGAGCGCATCAACACAAATTCATTGGCTGTGAAACGAATGGGTGTAAAGCTGAGTTCAGTTGTTTGCTTGGCTTTTCTCGCAATTGTGATGTGTGGTCGATAAGGACGTTGTTCCAAAGTAATACCATGCTTTTGTACAACATTTTGTAATGAATGAACTAATTTTTGTAAGGCTTGCGATTGATGTTTGGCGGTAAGACACAACACTTTAGGTTTATCCCAAAACTCAAGCACTTCAAACTGCATCGTTATGGGCGGTAAAGAGATTGCGTGGCAATCAGTAATAAGTGCCTGAATCTGACTTTGCTCAAACTGACCAATAAACACTAAGGTCTGATGCAAATTCGTTTGCGGATACAACCGTAAGCCAGCATCAGATATCTGATTCATAACCGATGTAATGGCTTGCTTGGCCTGACTGTCTGGCAATAATGCAAAAAACAGTCGTTCAGACATTAACTTTCAGCAGCAACAGGCGCAAGAACGGTTTGGTTTCGACCACGATTTTTTGCCAAATAGAGTGCATCATCGGCACGTTTTAGACAGGTTGAAACATCTTCATCGAAGATATATTCACTGACACCGATACTGACCGTCATTTGACCTTCAATGACAAAGTCATGCTGCTGAACTTGCTGACGGATTTGTTCGGCTAACTGTAAAGCACCCTGTTGAGATGTTTGCGGGCAAATAATCAAAAACTCTTCCCCGCCCCAACGGCCAACCAGATCTTGATCGCGGATCATGGCAGTTAAAAGATTAGCTACTTCTTGAATTACCTGATCACCAACGGCATGGCCATATTCATCATTAATCATCTTAAAGTTATCAACATCGATGAGCATAATGCTAAAGCTATGATGGGTAACACGGTCGGATTTTATTTCTTGATTCAAACGTTGATGCAGCCGGTAACGATTTGCAATACCCGTCAGTTGATCGTTCTGTGACATATGAGAAAGCTCAGCATTGATATGCTTTAAACGCTTATTATGTCGTTGCACAATACGATAGCGATAATACAAAACGGCTAACAAAACCAAGGCAATCAAACCCACTTGCCATATCACGGTATAGTTAACGTTAGAGTGCATCGTAACTGAAAGCCAATTTTTTAAAATCTTCTGACGCTCAAGTTCCGTGGTATCAGCAATCGCTTTGTTATAAATGCTCTGAAGTGGCATAGCATGTCGGCCAATACCAACCGACATCGCATATTGTTCGTCCAATACCCCACTAATTTTTAAATGTGAAATACCGTGTCTGAGCATTTGGTAATTAATGGTGGGGACAGTGTCGATGTAGCCGTAAACTTGGCCTTTCTCGACCAGCTTTAATCCCTCAAGCGCCGAGCTCACTTTTAATACATTAAGTTTAGGGTGACTGCGTTTGAGAATATCAATACTGGCATAGCCTTCGACCATCGCAAATTGCCTATCAACAACCTGTTCAAGATTGATAACAAATAGATTGTCAGGCTGTGTAGCTATGGCTAATGGATAAAAAATAAAAGGATCGGTAATCGCCAAATAATGGCGTCGCGCAGCGACATCTTGTGCGCTTGAGAGAATATCGCACCGGGCTGTCTGAATATATTCCAGAGATTGTGTCCAATCTTGTGTCGGCACCAGCGTAACATTGATACCTATCTTGTCAGCCCATAATTGATGGAAATCGGACATGATGCCAATGTGCTGAGCATCTTGGTCAATACCTTCATAAGGCAACCAATCTGGATCAGCACACAAACGGATCTCATAAAGCCCGGCGAGATATTGTTGCTCTTGCTCTGTAAGCGGCAATGCTTGCGCAGGTATTGCTAACAGCAATCCATGCAAAAAAATATAACTTAGTATCAACTTCCTTGTTGGCATGTGTCGTTAGCTCGTCAGTTTGTCACCCATGATCACGGATAAATACCCAGTCATCGCCTTTGGTCATTTCTTCACTAAAGCGATAACCTTCGTAATCAAATGCTTTCAGTGCTTCTGGTTCATCGATCTGTTTATCAATGATAAAACGGCTCATCAAACCACGTGCTTTTTTGGCGTAAAAACTGATCATTTTGTATTGACCATTTTTCCAGTCTTTAAATACTGGTGTGATAATTCGTGCATCTAACTTTTTGGCCTGAACCGCCTTAAAGTATTCATTAGACGCCAGATTAATCAGAATTTTATCTTGTAATGCCGCTTCTTCTGATAGCGCTTCACGGATTTGACTTCCCCAGAATTGGTACAAATCTTTTTTGCCGTTAACACCAAACTTTGTGCCCATTTCCAAACGGTAGGCCTGCATTAAATCGAGAGGTTTTAAAACACCATAAAGACCAGACAAAATACGTAGATGGGTTTGTGCAAAGTCCAAACCTTTGGCATCCAATGTTTCAGCATCAAGTCCGGTATAAACATCCCCTTTAAACGCTAAAACAGCTTGTTTGGCATTGTCTGGACTAAATGGTGTTTGCCACTCTTGATAACGAGCCACATTTAAACCAGCCAGCTTGTCACTGATTGACATCAGACTGGCGATCTCTTGAACAGAGCATTTTTTCAGACCATCAATCAATTGCTGTGATGTCTTTAAAAACGCTGGTTGGCTAAATTTTTCAGTCGTCGCCTCAGATTCAAAATCCAGCGTCTTTGCAGGCGAAATAACGGTCAGCATGATCTGCTAAATACTCCCTCAGTTTTTTGGTGTTTTGTTGTCACTGTCTTTGTCAGTGATATCTTGAAATTCAGCCTCATAGGCGGCTGTTGAATCATCTTCCTCTTCAACCACTTCGTCATAGAGTGGGTTAAACGGGAAAGGACGACGCTCATCGTTATAGGTCAGAAATAAGGTGATCTGATGAATGTACTGCGCAAGATCACGAGAAAAATTTCGAATGCCCGTGTTTGGCTCATCGGCAAATAAGGCAAACACAAATTGCACAATGACCACCACAACCAACACCATCAAGGCCATATACATAATCAGGCCAAATAACAGCATATACAGTAAGCGGATGAGCTGAGTGCGCTCACTGTTGGTTGGCGCATCTGGATGTAGTGCCATGATTTTTCTCCTTAAATATCAATCTAAGAAGTACTTTATCATTTCCCAAGCGACTCGGGATCATCCTCTATCAAATCAGCTTTGGCTAGCGCATTTAGGCACCTTTGTGGGACACTCTCTCCGTTTAAGCCAAATGAATTGATAACCATGACGGACTGGATGCGAAGCTGTCTGCAGCGGATAGATAATTTTACCGAGTTTAGCGGACGACTAATTTCTTGGTTAGTACTCGCACTGGTACTACTCACTTGTTATGACGTATTTATGCGCTATGTTTTTAATAGCGGTGCTGTCGCCTTACAAGAACTTGAGTGGCATATTTTTGCGCTGATATTTTTATTGGGTGGTGCTTATACACTCAAACATGACGGGCATGTCCGGGTTGATGTGTTTTTTAATAGCCAACGATTCACAGACCGTCAGCGTGCGTGGGTGAATATTGTCGGCATGCTGTTATTACTCACGCCATTTTGTATTTTAGTGTTAGTTAGTGCTTGGCCTTTTGTACAAAATGCTTTCTGGTATCAAGAAAGCTCACCAGACCCAGGCGGCCTTCCCTATCGTTATCTCATAAAAAGCAGCATTGTCATTGGTTTTAGTTTGTTGCTAATCCAGGGTATTGGCGAGCTATTACGCAATATTTTAGTACTTAAAGAAACGGAGGCCCGTTAATGGAAGTCTGGGCGCTGTTGATGTTTGTACTGTTATTTGCCTTATTGCTGGTGGGCTATCCAGTAGCATTTACCTTAGGGGCAATTGCCTTGCTATTTGGCAGCATCTTTTTAGGTGCCAGCTTCTTTGATTTACTTCCGCTTCGAATATGGGGTGTCATGACCAACTTTACCTTGTTGGCTGTGCCCTTATTTGTCTTTATGGGCGTCATTCTCGAAAAGTCGGGACTCGCAGAAGATTTACTGTCTACTATGGGCCGTCTTTTTGGCCGAATTCGTGGTGGTTTGGCGATTTCAGTAGTTATGGTAGGTGCACTATTAGCGGCAACCACAGGTGTTGTCGGCGCATCCGTAGTCACCATGGCAGTTATTGCTTTACCAGCCATGTTAAACCGTGGTTATGCACCAAGTTTAGCAAGTGGCACGATTGCCGCTTCTGGCACGCTGGGTCAAATCATCCCCCCTAGCATCATCCTTATTTTATTAGGTGATGTTATCGGCGTACCGGTAGGTGAATTATTTATCGGCGCGGTTATCCCCGGCATGATTCTGATTTCGCTTTATATGGCTTATATCTTTTATACCGCATGGCGAAATCCAGAAATGGCACCGGCAGTGGTTGATAATGATGCGAGTCAAGCGAACCTGCTGATTAGCGTTATCAAGAGCTTGTTGCCACCTCTGTTGCTGATTGTGGCGGTATTGGGCTCAATTTTCTTTGGTGTTGCCTCACCAACCGAATCCGCGGCTGTTGGCGCGTTGGGTGCTTTGATATTGGCGGCAATAAATAAACGGTTAAGTCTGGCAAACCTAAAAGATGCCATGGAAAAAACGACCCGCTTAACCAGCATGGTATTTTTAATTTTTATCGGCGCCACCGCTTTTGGTTTGGTATTTGTTGGTATGGGCGGTGATGATCTTATTTTAGAGATTTTCTCAAACTTACCCGGCGGTAAATGGACATTCCTGCTACTGAGTATGTTGCTGATTTTTGTCTTGGGTTTCTTCTTAGACTTTATCGAGATCTGTTTTATTGTTGTGCCAGTTCTGGCACCTGTAGCAATGGTATTGGGTCTTGACCCACTGTGGTTTGCCTTGCTGATTGCAATGAACCTACAAACCTCATTTTTGACGCCGCCATTTGGTTTCTCACTGTTTTATTTAAAAGCCAGTGCGCCGCCAAGCCTCAAGCTTGCGTCAATTTATAAGGGCATCGTGCCGTTTGTTGCGATTCAAATTTTGGTATTAGGTCTGCTGATTGCATTCCCAGATATCAGCTTGTGGTTACCGTCAAAAATTCAATAATCAGGCATTATCAAATCGAATCGGTGTCACCTCATCGATTGCTGATTTACCAAGCTGCAACATAAATAACCTATCAAGGCCCAGGGCGACCCCAGAACAAGCTGGTAAGCCCTGTTGCATTGAAGCAAGCAGGTTATGGTCAATTGGCATGACTGGTAAGCCTTGCTCTTCGCGATATTGATTGTCTCGCTCAAAGCGCTTTGCCAACACCTCTGCATCTAGTAATTCATCATAGCCATTGGCCAACTCAACACCGCCAACATAGACCTCGAATCTTGCGGCAACCTGTTCGCATTGTGAATTCTGATAGGTTTTAGCTAGCTGTGCCTGACTCACCGGAAAGTCATAGACCATAACGGGACTTTTGCCTTGAACAAAAGTTGGCTCAACGATTTCACTCATCAATAACTCTAACCAAGCATCACGATCATTAGTCCACTCTTTCGTAACGCCTTTTATATGCGTCATTGCTAGCTGGCAAAGCGTATCTGTCGGCACAGCAAAAACATCAATATTCAGTGTTTGCTGAAAAGCTTGTTGATAGGAAATACGTTGTGCAGGTTGGCTATCAAGAATGCGTTGTAATAGCTCATCAACCTCATCCATTAATGCTTCTAAAGTGAAATCAGGTCGATACCATTCCAGCATCGTAAATTCAGGACTATGTACTCGCCCAGCCTCACCATTTCGAAATACCGGACATATTTGATAGATAGCGCCACTCCCAGCCGCTAACAGCCGTTTCATGGCAAATTCTGGGGATGTGTGTAGGTAAAGTGGTTGTTGGCTTGTGCCCTGATTAAAAGCCGTTGAAAAGCTATCTAAATAAGGCGCTGTCGGTGCCGAATGGGATAACACCGGCGTCTGAACTTCAAGGACTTCTCTTTGGGCAAAAAAAGAACGGACAGCGTTGTTCAGTGCTGCCCGTTTTTTTAGTAATGCAGGTGTTTCGCTTGGTAATAACATTTAATGCTAACGAATGTTATTCCAAAAGACTGATTAGTCTTTAGCACGCTCTACGTATGATGCAGAACGCGTATCAACACGTAAAACTTCACCGATTTCGATAAACAGTGGTACACGCACAACCGCACCTGTTTCTAAAGTAGCTGGTTTACCGCCACCACCAGAAGTATCACCACGCACGCCTGGATCAGTTTCAGTAACAGCCAGATTGACGAAATTTGGCGGTGTAACCAACAATGGTGAGCCGTTCCACAGAGTTACTGTGTAGGTGTATTGCTCTTTTAACCAATCTTTTGATTCAGTGATCGCATTCGCATCAGCGGCATACTGTTCGAAAGTGGTTGGATCCATAAAGTGCCAGAACTCACCATCGGTGTATGAATACTCTAATTCCATCTCAACAACGTCAGCGCTTTCAACTGTATCGTTTGATTTGAAAGTACGCTCGTTTACACGGCCAGTTTTCAAGTTGCGGAATTTAACCCGGTTAAAAGCTTGCCCTTTACCCGGCTTAACAAATTCATTTTCAATGATGCTGCAAGGATCGCCATCCAGCATGAATTTCAATCCGCCTTTAAATTCATTGGTACTATAAGTTGCCATGCAAACCTCTTTTAAGGGACGATCGTCGCCTGTTACTCAAAATAAAGCGCACTATGATACCGCAATCCAACGCCGCCGTAATCTTTACTGATTGGCAACAAGAACTCGCAAACTGCATTAGTGATCCAAGCGAATTACTGCGCCGTTTGGGCCTTGATAAGCAGCTTGAAGCGCTTGATGCTCAAGCTTTAAAAGCTTTTCCATTGCGGGTAACAGAAAGTTATTTAAATAAAATGCAGTATGGAGATATCGCTGATCCGTTATTACGTCAGGTATTTCCATTAACCGATGAAGGCATTCCAGCTGAAGGTTACATGATGGATCCGGTCGGTGATCACCAAGCTGTCAGTAATCCCGGCGTATTACAAAAGTATCAGGGTCGCGCTTTGCTTTTAACCACTGGCGCATGTGCGATTCATTGTCGCTACTGTTTTCGTCGGCACTTTCCGTATAGCAACAGCAATCCCTTAGCCAGCCAATGGCAGGAAACATTGGCCGCATTACGCGCTGATATCAGTATTAGCGAAGTGATTTTAAGTGGCGGAGACCCGTTAGCGCTAAGTGATCTTAAGCTCGGCAATATGATTAACGACTTATCGTCAATTCCACATGTAAAACGTCTAAGAATTCATACTCGACTGCCACTGGTTTTACCTAAACGCATTACCAATAAATTACTCGCGAGCTTAAAAGAAACACGTTTACGGGTAGTTATGGTTATCCATGCGAATCATGGCAATGAAATAGACACTGAAACAGTAAAAGTATTAAGCCAATTGCGTGAAGTGGGTTGTGACTTATTAAATCAGGCAGTACTGCTTAAAGGTGTCAATGATGATGCTGAAACGTTGATTTCGCTCAGTGAACGCCTGCATGAGGCTGCGGTGTTGCCCTACTATCTTCACCTGCTTGATAAAGTTCAGGGCGCACAACACTTTGATGTTTCCCAATTACAGGGCGAGCAACTCATTGCCACAATGCGCGCTGCCCTGCCGGGTTATTTGGTGCCTAGACTGGTTCGCGAGATTGCAGGCGAATCCAGTAAAACCATTATTGTTTAATTAGGCTTTCTGACTTGCTTTACCACGTTTAGACATTGGAACGTACTCACGCTCTTCATGGCCAACATAAATCTGTGTAGGGCGATAAATACGGTTATTAGCAATTTGCTCACGCCAATGTGCTAACCAACCTGCGCTACGGGCAACTGCAAACAATGCCGTGAACTGGTCTTCAGGAATACCCATCTCTGAGTACAAAATACCCGAGTAGAAGTCGACGTTAGGGTAAACGCCTTTATGACCCAATCTGTCAGCACAAACTTCTTCAAGCTTCATGGCGATTTCGAACATTTCATCCAAATGGCCGCCGCGCTCTTCAATTAATTGTGTCGTCAGTTTATGCAGGATTGTGGCACGTGGATCTTTAACTTTGTACTCACGATGGCCCATTCCCCAGATAACTTCTTTGTTAGCCAGTTTCTTATCAACCCAGGCTTCAACATTTTGCGGTGAGCCAATTTCTTGCAGCATACTGACAACACGCTGGTTAGCACCGCCATGTAAAGGACCAGACAAGGTACCAATCGCTGCAGAAATAACGCTATAAGGAGACGCTAAAGTTGAACCTGCAACCAACGCTGCAAAAGTTGAGGCATTCAATGTGTGTTCAGCATGCAAAATCAAGCACACATCCATGATTCGCGCCATCAAGGTATCAGGCTCTTTACCAGTAAACATGTACAACAAGTTTTCGGCAACAGACAAATCATCACGTGGATTAATCGGGTCATAACCATGGCGCATGTGTTGCCACATGGCGACCAAAGGTGCCATTTGCGCGATGATATTCACGGTCATGTTACGAACGTAATCGATATCTTCACAGCTATCTGCATCGGTCAGGCATTCCGTACCCGGATAGAACATGCCCAGACTGGAAACTGCTGTTTGCAGCATATCCATAGGATGACCGGTATGCGGGAAATGACGCATCATTTCACGGATGTGATATTTGATTCGGTAATTTGAACGAAGTTGTTTTGAAAAGCGATTTAGATTGGCTTTGGTTGGTAACTCACCATCCAACAATAGCAGCGTCGTTTCTTCAAAAGTGCTGTTGGTTGCCAATGTTTCAAGCGGATAACCACGGTAACTAAGGATACCTTTTTCACCATCAATAAAAGAAATCGCTGACTTGGTGGCAGGCACGCCTTCCAGACCGGGTAAAAAATCGCTCATGTAAACCTCGTGTTTTCTTCCAGAGAGTGGAAATTACTCAATAGCAGGCATTATACCTGCTCAATCCATTGACGCCATCCCGCACATGATTACGGCAGTGAAATGTTAGCCCAAGATATCGGCCCAGATGTTTTCTGCCCAACCTTGGGCATATCTTGCTTCTTGTTCATTTGCTTCGGCAGACACACCGCCGCCGTCCATGGTTAACATTTCTTTTGCCTCAGCATCGAAGCGATACACATTAGCAACATGCATGGCCTGCTTCTCACTGACAAAGCTATAACAGGTATTACTAAATACCGGTTCGGCATTCGGTGTTTGCTCACGTAATAGACTGATTACTGCTGCCGCACAAACCTTGGCTTGTTGGTTAGCAATATGTCCGGATTTTGGCGTTTTTGCTGCAACAGCATCACCAATGACATGGACATTTGCGACAGCTGTTGACTCATAACTACGAAAATCAACATCACACCAACGGTTATCAATATTAATAACACCGGCCATCTCGGCAACTTTACCCGCTAATTGCGGCGGTATCACGTTTAAAACATCCGCCTGATAGGTATCAAACAACGTTTCAATCTTGAGGGAAGCAACATCAACATGTTCAACCGCACTGGTCGGAATATATTCAATTAGTCCCGAATAAAGCTGCTCCCAGGCATTAGTAAACAAGCCTTTTTTGGAGACAATGTCGGGGTTTGCATCTAAAACTAGTAACTTTCCAGTCGGGTTATGACGCTTTAAATGGAGCGCTATCTGACAAGCACGTTCATAGGGGCCGGGTGGACAGCGATATGGACCGCTGGGAATCGTCATTACAACTGTGCCGCCTGTAGGCATAGATTCAAGCTGCTGATGTAAAAGAGTAGTTTGTGGGCCTGCTTTCCAAGCATGAGGCACTTTTTGCTGCGCCTCCACGCTTGCCAGCATCGGTAATTGGTCGTAATTAAATGCGATACCCGGAGCGATGATGAGTCTGTCGTAATGAAATTTATCACCCGAATTGACGACCACTTGGCGTTTATCGGTATCAATACCGGTAACGATATCTTGTACCCAGCTAATAGATGGATTTGCGGCTAGCTTGTCGTATTGGCGAGTTAACTCATTTATCGTCCGACTACCACTCAATACCAGATTACTTTGTGGACAAGAAACAAAAGCCTTGTTTGGTTCGATAACGGTAATATCAATATCTGGCGCCCACATCGACATATAGCGTGCTGCTGTGGCACCAGCAAAACCACCGCCGATGACGACAACTTTGGCTTTATTTACCGATTTTGAACACGCATTTAAACCAAAAGGGAGAGCAGCTACCGCACTACCTGCAGCGGTCATTTGTAGAAAGCGACGACGATTGCTTTGCATCAACGAACTCCCCCACGTTGGGTCAGGCGACAAAATCTCCTGCGGCCTGTAAATCAGCATGATACGACGAGCGTACCATAGGACCACTGGCAACTTGTTCAAAGCCTAATGATTTTGCATAAGCAGCTAGATCAGCGAACTCTTCAGGCGTAACAAAACGCTCGACTGGCAAATGATGACGGCTTGGCTGCAGATATTGGCCTAGGGTCAACATGCGGCATCCATGTTCACGTAAGTCACGTAACACCGCTTTTACTTCTTCAATGGTTTCACCTAACCCCAACATTAGCCCAGACTTTGTCGGCACATTAGGATGCGCTTGTTGGAAGCGTTGGATTAAATCTAAAGACCAATCGTAATCAGAACCTGGTCTCACCGCTTTGTATAAACGTGGAATCGACTCAAGATTGTGATTGAAAATATCAGGCGGATTATCAGCCAGAATTTCTAGTGCAGCATCCATACGTCCACGGAAATCAGGCACCAAAACCTCAATACGCGTTTCTGGAGACTGGTGACGAATTTCACTGATACAACGCGAAAAATGTCCGGCGCCACCATCACGTAAATCATCACGATCAACTGAGGTCACCACAACATGTTTTAAACGCATGGCGGCGATAGTTTTAGCCAGATGCTCTGGCTCATTTTCATCTAATGGGTCTGGTCGACCATGAGCCACATCACAAAATGGGCAGCGACGGGTGCAGATATTCCCCATGATCAAAAACGTGGCGGTACCATGTGTAAAACATTCACCTAAATTTGGGCATGATGCTTCTTCACATACGGTATGCAGATTGTGCTCACGCAGCATCGATTTGATACGTTGCACTTCGGGATGTCCTTGTGCCTGAGCCCGGATCCAAGTGGGTTTGCGCTTAGGTTCTGAAGGCACAACTTTGATGGGGATACGTGAAACTTTCGACTCGCCTTTCAGCGCTTTAACATCACGTTTTGGAGTGTTCTGTGTCATCTTAAACCTTTGCCAACTGCGCTTGTAGCGCGGCGCTAAATCGTGTTTTTGCATCTGCCATTGTTAGCGAAATAGCCAACTGACGACAATCAGTCACCGCCATACCGGCATAACCGCAGGGGTTTATCCGGTTAAATGGCGACAAGTCCATATCTATATTAAAACTGACACCATGATAACAGGCGCCGTTTTTGACTCTTAGACCAAGGGCTGCAATTTTAGCATGATCAACATAGACACCTGGCGCATCAGCTCTAGCATTTGCCTCAATACCAAACTCAGCTAAGACATCAATCACACTATTTTCAAGGATCGATACCATTTGCCGAACCCCAACACCTAACCGACGTAAATCAAACAAGGTATAGCCGATTAACTGGCCTGGCCCATGGTAAGTCACTTGCCCACCGCGATCAGTCTCAACAACCGGAATATCGTCAGTATTAAGGAGATGTTCGTGTTTACCATTACGGCCAAGGGTAAATACCGGCGAATGCTCTGATAACCACAACTCATCTTCAGTGGTTGCTTGTCTTGCATCGGTAAATGCCAACATATCCTGCCAAATTGGCTGGTAAGGTTGGCTTCCCAAATCACGAATGATCATTACAGCGCGTATTTGACTCGTGCTTCGTCAGTAAGATCCTGATAAATAGCATCAAGTTGTGCTTTACTTGTCGCCTCAAAAGTCACCGTGACCGACGTATATTTACCCCCCGAACTCTGGCGTGTATTGACGGCATTTTCAGCAAGTGCAGGCACATGGCGCAAAACAATTTCAACAACTAGGGCATCGAAGTCTTCACTACTCTCCCCCATCGCTTTAACAGCATATTGGCAGGGAAATTCAAGTAGTGTTTCTGGTTGTTCAGGCGTGGTCATTGTAATACCTCGCTTTTAAATTCTTGAAAACGTTGATGAAGATTTTGCCATACGTTCCCAGGTTTACCTGTACCGACCATCTGGCCATCTACACGCGTTACCGGCAATAACTCTTTGGTTGAACTACTGATCCAGACTTCATCAGCCGCTTTAAGCTCTTCATGACTGGCATAACGTAATTGCACGTTAATACCTGCCTGTTCAGCCAATTCTAAAACCAAGTCACGGGTAATGCCCGGTAAAATCTGGTTACCACTCGGTGCGGTAATAATTTCGCCATTAACAACTATATAAGCGTTACTTGCAGCGCCTTCTGTCAACGCACCATCACGAAGTAACAGCGCTTCTTGCGCACCAGCTTCCTGTGCACGTTGTTTTAATAAACAATTGGCAAGCAAGGCAATTGCTTTAATATCACAGCGCTGCCAACGAATATCATCTAGTGTGATGACTTCAACACCATTTTGATGCCAGCTTTCAGCAACAGGTTTTAATGGGTTGCTCATCATAAAAACCCCGGGGATAACCGTTGCTGGAAAAATATGGTCTCGTTGCGGCGCACTACCACGAGTTACCTGCAGGTAAACCGACTGGTCGCCCCCCCCATTTTTATCAACTAACTCCGCAATTAATGCTGACCAACCAGCATTATCAAACGGACTTTTGATCTCAATTTCCGCAAGACTACGTTGCAAACGAGCCAAGTGACCTTCGAGTAAAAATGCCTGCCCACGATAAACAGGGATCACTTCATAGACGCCGTCACCAAAAAGGTAACCCCGATCCATGGCTGACACTTTGGCATCTTCGGCCGCCATAAAGCGACCATTTAAATACACTTCAGGCACGCAATTAACCCCAAATTAACAGCAAAATGCTGTCAATCAAACGATGCCACCAGCTACCTTTTTCAACATCTTTCAAGGCAACCAATTTTTGTGTGGTGATAACTTCTTCACCTAAACGTACTTCAACTTCACCGAGCTCAGTACCGGCTGTAATTGGTGCAATCATTGGTTGTTGTAAATTACTGATAGCTTCAAGCTCTTTATACTGACCACGTGGAACAGTGACATAAAAACCTTCTGCTAGACCTAAATCAATGGATTTAGCATCACCTTTCCAGACTTTACTTTCAGTAATTTTTTCGCCGGCTGCATACAGCTGGTGTGTTTCAAAGAAACGGAAACCATAATTAAATAATTTCTGAATTTCTTGTGCACGAGCATTTTCACTACGTGTACCCAAAACAACAGCGATTAAACGCATGCCATCGCGCTTAGCTGAAGCAGATAAACAAAAACCTGCTTCTTCGGTATGACCAGTTTTTAAACCATCAACACTGTTATCACGCCACAGTAATTTATTACGGTTATGTTGCGTAATACCGTTATAGGTAAATTCTTTATCTGAATACCATTTGTAATGTTCAGGGAAGTTTCTGATCAGTGCCGAAGACATGATCGCAATATCTCGTGCCGTTGTGTAATGCTCAGGATCAGGCAAACCTGTCGCATTCATAAAATGCGTGTTCACCATACCCAGTTGTTGGGCGTACTGATTCATCATTTGAGCGAAAACTTCTTCACTACCGGCAATATGTTCCGCTAATGCAACAGCTGCATCATTACCTGATTGAATGATCATGCCGCGTAATAAAGCTTCAACCGGCACTTTCGTACCGACTTCAATAAAGCTGCGTGAACCAATCATTCGCCATGCATTTTCACTGATGCTGACTTCATCATCTAATTTGATATTGCCAGCCTCTAACTCATTGGCAATTACATAAGATGTCATCAACTTCGTGATACTTGCCGGCGGTAAACGCTCTTCCGAGGCATTCTCCGCCAGTACTTTGCCACTATCGTGATCCAATAAAATATATGACGATGCTGCAATCGTCGGTGCAACCGGATTAGGGACAACTGCACCAGCAAAGCTGGTGGTACTGACAGTCAAAATGGCTGCAGAGGCAAGTAGATTTTTGAACAATTTGATCATGCTAACTCTCAATTAATTGGTCTGTTGTTCGGTGATCATCTGTGTTTCATTAAAACCCAGACTAAGTAAGCGTTCAGCTATTTTTTGGCCTGCTTCGACGCTAGCTAAAGGCCCAACACGAACGCGATAAACAGAATTACCTTCATGTGAAAAAGGTTTGATCTGCACACGTTCGCTAATTTCTTGTTGAATACGATGTTTAATTTGTTCGGCTTTAGCCAATGTACTAAATGCACCGACTTGTAAAAAAGTCGCCAAATTTTCTAACGTATTATTTTGCAAAGCGACTTGTTGCGGCGCTTTTACCGTTTGTTTTGCTGCTTTTTGTTCAACATCAATGGCACGGACTTCGACTCGACCGGTACCTTTTGCGGTGATACCCAATTTTGTGGCGGCACTATACGATAAATCAATTAAGCGATCACCATGAAATGGGCCACGATCATTGATTTTTACAATTACTTTTCTGCCATTATCTAAATTGGTCACTTCTGCATAAGATGGCAACGGCAATGTTTTGTGCGCTGCTGTCATTTTATACATGTCGTAAAGCTCACCACTTGAGGTACGGCGGCCATGAAATTTATTCCCGTACCAAGAAGCAATACCTCGCTCTACGTAACCCTTATGTGAGGCAAGTGTGTAATACCGCTTACCAAACACTTCATAACTTGCCGGATTACCATATTTACTTCGAGGTTCCACTTTAGGAACAGCATCTCGCATTTGCTCAGCACTTGGCGTCGTTGTAGGAGCGCTATCTTGTACTTCCGTGACACTAGTACAAGCCACAAGCCATAAAACGCCACAGCTTACCAGAGCTAGGTTTAACGCTCTAAGAATCATTGAGTGCGCTCATACCGTGCACGAATCGCTTCAGATAACTCGACTACCGCTTTGGCATACATACGACTGTGATTATAACGTGTAATCGCATAAAAGTTTTGGCGTCCCAGCCACAGTTCTTCGCCATTACGCTGCGTTAATGAAAACACATTAAACAACTCAGCACCTGCTGGTAATTCAGCCAAAGACAAACCTGAAGCTTCGGCTTCAGCACGATTCACAGAGGGTTTTAATCCACGCTCGATCAAGGCTTCAGGCATATCACCCGTAGCACTTGTTGGATGTAAAATCGTTTCACCCGGCTGCCAGCCATGTTCTTTTAAATAATTTGCGATACTGCCAATCGCGTCAGCTGGATTGGTCCAAATATCACGATGCCCATCATGATCAAAGTCGACGGCATAAGCTCGGTAGCTACTTGGCATAAACTGGCCAAGCCCCATTGCCCCGGCATAAGAACCCACTGGTTCTAATGGTGGCATTTTTTCTTCACGGGTCAGAATTAAAAAGTTTTTTAACTCACTACGGAAGAATGGACTGCGTGGTGGATATTGGAAAGCCAAAGTGGATAAGGCATCAATGACACGGAAACTGCCCATATTGCCACCAAAGCGCGTTTCAACACCTAAGATAGCCAGGATAATTTCTGCAGGCACACCATAGGTCTGCTCTGCTGCTTTTAGTGTGTCGGCATGTTTTACCCAAAAATCAGCCCCCGCATTAATACGTGCTTGGTCCATGAAAATATTACGATATTCATACCAAGGCTTTGCCTTTTCGGCAGGTCTGGCGATAGCTTTTAAAATGCTTTCTTTGACTTCTACTTCGGCAAAAGCAGCTCGCAGTTCATTCGCATCAAACTGATGCTCAGTCACCATTTCATCAATAAAAGCATCCAAGCCAGGCAAATCAGGTTCGGCCCAGGCAAGCTGGCTGAAAAACGTTAACGCAGGTAACAAAATCAGACTTCTCACGGTGACATCATCCTCCGATGGGTGTGTATGGACATCAGGATACCGAAGCTCGCTAACAAGGTCACCATGGAGGTTCCCCCGTAACTAATCAACGGTAAAGGCACGCCAACAACTGGTAGTAAACCACTGACCATGCCGATATTGACAAAGACATAGACCAAGAAAGTAATCGCAAGACTCCCAGCTAAGAGACTGCCAAAGCTGGTTTGTGCTTGCGAAGCGATATAAAGACCACGTGCCGTAATCATTAAATACAACATGATCAATAGGACAACGCCGATGAGCCCAAATTCTTCAGCAATGACCGCAAAAATAAAGTCTGTTGATCTTTCAGGTAAAAATTCAAGGTGAGACTGAGTTCCCTGTAGCCAACCTCGTCCACTTAGACCGCCACTACCAATGGCAATTTTTGATTGGATGATGTGGTAGCCAGCACCTAAAGGATCATTTTCTGGATTTAAAAATGTGAGTACCCGCCGACGCTGATAATCATGCATGTTAAACCACAACAATGGCGCCGCCGCGGCACAAGTCATGATGAAGCTGATGATGACTTTCCATGGTATACCAGCCAAGAAAATAACAATCAGTCCTGAGCTGGCAATCAATAGTGCTGTTCCCAAGTCGGGCTGTTTGGCAATTAATACGGTGGGAATGGCAATAATAACCATAGCCATGACCAAGCGGAAAAATGATGGCGCTAATGGTCTTTCAGATAGATAGGCTGCAACTAACAATGGCACAGCAATCTTCATGATTTCTGATGGCTGAAACCGCATAAAACCTAGATCTAACCAGCGCTGCGCACCTTTACCTATCGCCCCGAACAGAAGTACAGCGACCAACAACAACAAACCAAAGCCATATGCCCAATAGGCTAAATTTCGTAACCTGTCGGGGTGTATCTGTGCGATGACAAACATAATGACAAACGCAATCGACATACGAATGGCTTGGCGAATTGACAGCCCAAAATCTTGACCGCCTGAGCTATACAAAACGATCATACTGACTGTCAGTAAGGTTAATAAACCCAGCATTAACCAACCATCAAGGTGCGTATTTTGTAGCCAATACGTGAAAGGCCGGTGCGAGCGGCGACGCGGTTGGTTTAATAACTCACTCACCGGTTACCTCCCTAGGCGCAGTCGCCTCATCATCAGTTTCATCAATGACCATTTCAGCTTCAATACCAAAATATTCCTCGATCATTTTTTGGGCGATAGGTGCAGCGACTTTACTACCACTCCCCCCATTTTCGACTACAACGGCGACGGCAAATTCAGGATTATCCGCTGGCGCAAAAGCAACAAACAAAGCGTGATCGTGTAATTTCTTTTCTAAAGTCTCAGCATCATATTTTTCATCTTGGGCGATACCAAAAACCTGTGCGGTACCGGTTTTACCCGCCATGCGAAATGGCATTTTCTCGGTAATATGGCGGGCTGTTCCGCGCTGACCATGCACAACTTCAATCATTGAATCCACTACCAGCTGCCAATTATTAGCGTCTTGCATTGGCAACGTTTCAGGTGGTTGCGTCGGCATTAATTGCAGTTCTTCTTGACCACTCGTTCGGCTAGCACGTACCAAGGTTGGTTTATTCATCGTACCGCGCATAGCCAAGACTGACGTCGCATGGGCAAGTTGGAGTGGCGTGGTTTGGTTAAAACCTTGTCCTATACCTGCAATTAACGTCTCCCCCGGAAACCAAGCCTGATTACGACTATTTCTTTTCCACTCACTTGATGGTAATAAACCACCACTTTCATTTGGAATATCAACGCCCGTTTTCCGACCAAAGCCAAACATATCCAGAAAGGTATGCATGCGATCTATGCCCAGCGCGTGAGCGAGATCGTAGAAATAAACGTCACAAGATTGTGCCATTGCATCAATAGCATCCATATGGCCATGACCAGAATGCTTCCAACAACGATAGCGATGAGAATGACCGGGCAATGAATACCAACCAGGGCAATACGTTTTAGTGTGTTCAGTCACAACACCGAGCTCTAAACCCGCTAATGCCACAAAAGGCTTGAGGGTCGACCCCGGCGGATAATGACCACGCAATGCTCGGTCATATAGTGGTCGCTCTGGCGAATCCCGCAGCTCTGCGTAGTCTTTGATACTTATACCCGAAACAAATAAATTGGGATCAAAGTCTGGCTGGCTAACCATTGCTAAAATGCCGCCATTTCTTGGGTCCATCGCGACCACAGAGCCGTTATAACCGGTTAATGCTTCAACAGCCGTACGTTGTAAGCCAATATCCAAATGTAGATACAAATCTTGGCCAGGCTGAGAGGCAACACTTCTTAGCTCTCTAACAGTTCGTCCTTGAACATTGGTTTCTACTTGTCGATAACCGACCGTACCATGCAACAAATCTTCATATTGTTTTTCGATACCCGTTTTACCGATCTGCAAAGTACCTTTGTAGTTTTGCTGATCAATCACCAACAAATCCTGCTGATTAATACGCCCAACATAACCAACAGCATGGGCAAATAAAGCCCCTTGCGGGTAATGACGAATTAATCTACCAACAACATCAACACCCGGAAAACGGTGCCGATTAACAGAAAACCGAGCAACTTCTTCCTCTGTTAACTGATAACGTAATGTTACCTGTTCAAAACTTCGCTGCTGTTTTAAACGTTCTCTGAACTTCTCAAGATCTTCTCCGGTAAGCCCTAAAAGTTCTGTTAATGCTTCAATCGTTTCCGCCATATTGGGTACTTTTTCAGGTACCAGTTCTAGCGTGAAGGTAGGCATGTTTTCAGCTAAAACCACGCCATTTCGGTCAAAAATCAGGCCGCGTTGTGGTGGTAACGGCTCAATATCGACGCGGTTTTTATTAGATAACGAGTCGAAATGTTCGTATTCAACGACTTGTAATACGACAAGACGGACTGTGACTCCGATGAAAAGTAATAAGGAGAAAATGGCAGCAAATAACAGTCTGGCATTTACCAACCGCCGCTCGCGAAGATGATCTTTTAATGCTAAGTGCGAATTTATCGCCATTAACTCACCTGAAAACTACGACGAATTTTCCGTAATACGGCATACACAATTGGCCACAATATAGTACTGACAACAGCAGGCATCCAAATGTGCCAACCACTGGTCATTGGTGCATTTAACATCGACACCACATGCACCAAGAAGACTAAAGATAAAATCGTGAAAGCCTGTTGCCACAACGGATACTGTCTTAACTGCAAGTGAAATCTAGCGACCAAAAAAATTGCCATTGCATAGGCAAATGAGTGAATACCTAATTGCGAACCGGTGGTGATGTCCATCACTAGACCGGTAAACCATGCGACACCGATACTCACGCGTTGTGGTAAAGCCATTGCCCAGTAAATCAGCGTCATGACCACAAATTCTGGACGCGCCAATCTGAGTGCATCTGGCAACGGTAAAATCATTAAAACAATCGCAATCAGCAAAGTGACATAAATCACCCAAATCTGTTGAGGACGCGTATTAATTGCCATTGTTAACTGCACCTTCAGAAGTTGTCTCAGGCGCTACTTCTTGCGTTGATTCTGACTCTGGTGAGGGTAATGATTGCTGTTCGGTAATATCACCAAGCGGCACCCCAGGAATAGGCTCACCATCAAGGCCAATAGCAGGCTCTTGGATAGATAAATCAATTTTTTCACCCGGTAATACCAGCATTAATTCACGGCTGGTGCCTAACTGAGCAGCAGGTTGTACAGAAATTTGAGCAAATGATTTACCTGGTGGAAACTCAACAGACATTACGCGCCCAACCGGATACCCCACGGGGAAACGTCCGCCTAACCCAGAAGTAACTAACCAGTCACCCTCGCGAATATCAGCATTGTGCGGCAGAAACTCAACTTGTAATGGTTCACTCAAGCCACGACCAGTCACCACAGCACGAAGGCCGTTTCGTACGACTTGTACCGGCAAGCTATGACTTGGATCAGTGAGTAACACCACACGGCTTGATAGTTGACTTACCTCAGCAACTTGCCCCATAACACCGCGGGCATCTAAAACGGGTTGGCCTTCATACACACCAAATTGATTACCCTTATCAATAATGACGTGCTGGTAAAACGGATCTAGATCAACGCTTAGTAACTCAGCGATTTGCACACGTTCTTGTAAGCGGAAAGAGGAACCTAGTAGCTCACGAAGGCGCATGTTCTCACGCTCAAGCGCCTGCATCCGTTGCATACGAACGTTTTGCGTTAAGGCTTGCGCTTCCAGAACGGTAATGCGCTCACGCAAATCATCACGGCTCTGGAATAAGTCTTTAACCCAATCACCAAGTGAACTTGGCATCGCAGCCAGACTTTGAATGGGGTATACCGCTGTCGCCATTACTGAGCGCACTGGTTTGAAATAATCCAGACGCGCATCCATCAGAAATAACAGCAAAGAAAACACCACCGCCAGCAACATGCGGGTATTTATCGATGGAGTTTGTGTAAATAACGGTTTAATAGCGCTTCCCCAAAATGAAGAGACCTTCGCACATGCCTGCCATCTGCAAAGGTCTCAATTCATCAGGCTGATTGTGGTTTATTCAAAAGTGAAAACGTCGGTCCCCCGCTCGTCAATCAGCTCAAGTGCCCGGCCACCACCACGTGCGACACAAGTTAATGGATCTTCGGCTACGATTGCTGGCAAGCCAGTTTCTTCAATCAGCAGACGATCTAAGTCTTTTAATAACGCGCCACCACCGGTTAATACGATACCGCGCTCGGCGACATCAGCACCCAACTCAGGCGGTGTTTGCTCAAGTGCTGTTTTCACAGCAGCAACGATACCTGACAATGGGTCCTGTAATGCTTCAAGAATTTCATTACTGTTTAAGGTAAAGCTGCGTGGAATACCTTCGGCCAAGTTACGACCACGAACTTCCATTTCACGAACCTCATTACCTGGGTACGCAGAACCAATTTCTTTCTTAATTTTCTCAGCGGTTGATTCACCAATTAAGGTGCCGTAGTTACGACGCACATAATTGACGATCGCCTCGTCGAATAAGTCACCACCAATACGAACCGAAGCTGAATACACAATACCATTCAATGAAATGATTGCGACCTCAGTGGTACCACCACCGATATCTAAGACCATTGAACCACTTGCTTCTTCAACTGGCATACCTGCACCAATTGCTGCCGCCATTGGCTCTTCGATCAAGAAAACATCACGGGCACCTGCACCTGCTGCTGATTCACGAATCGCGCGGCGTTCTACTTGAGTTGAACCACAAGGGACACAAACCAAAACGCGTGGACTTGGTTTCAGGAAACGACCTTCGTGAACTTTACGAATAAAATGCTGGAGCATTTTTTCCGTCACGGTGAAGTCTGCGATAACACCATCTTTCAATGGTCTAATGGCAGTAATATTACCCGGTGTGCGACCCAGCATTCGTTTGGCTTCAGCACCTACTGCGGCGATAGAACGAGGACCACCCGGTCCTTTATCCTGTCGAATTGCCACCACTGAGGGTTCGTCCAAAACAATGCCTCTGCCACGAACATATATCAAAGTATTGGCCGTACCGAGATCAATAGACAGATCGTTGGAGAAAAGACCACGTAAGCGCTCGAACATTGAAAAAACCACTTCAGGAAAGGCAAAAACGCTACTTTAGCAATCGCAAGGTCTGTTGGGCAAGCGCGTAATCATTTAAACTTCACACTTTCGTTTAAAAATGCAAATTTTGGAACCGTCGATGAGTTTAGAAAAAGCCGATGTTGAGAAAATCGCCTATCTGGCAAGACTTGCCATTGATGAGGCAACTATCCCTGACTATGCCCGTGACTTAAACAATATCCTGACACTGGTTGAACAAATGAGTGCTGCGGATACCGATGGTATCAGCCCAATGGCGCACCCTTTAGATGCCAAGCAACGGTTACGTGAAGACACTGTCAGCGAAACTGACCAGCGTGACGCTTTCCAAGCTATCGCGCCGAAAACAGAGGCTGGTGTATATCTAGTCCCTAAAGTCATCGAATAAACAGGCACAATATGCATAACAAATCGCTCAAACAACTTTCTGATGCCTTGCAACAAGGCGAAATTAGCAGTGTTGATTTAACCCAACACTTCTTAGATCGCATTAATAAACATAATGGCGAGTTAAATGCCTTTATCAGCGTGACTGATGAACTAGCGTTAGCACAGGCCAAAGCTGCTGATGAACGTTTACAAGCTAAAACAGCAGGTCCCTTAACCGGGATTCCGCTGGCGCACAAAGACATTTTCTGCACCAAAGGTATTCGCACTAGCTGTGCATCGAAAATGCTGGATAAATTCGTTGCGCCATATGATGCCACTGTCGTTGAAAAGCTGAATGCAGCGGGCATGGTGACATTGGGTAAAACCAACATGGATGAGTTTGCGATGGGCTCATCAAATGAAACCAGTTTTTATGGTCCAGTTAAAAATCCTTGGGATACAGGCCGTGTACCAGGTGGTTCATCTGGTGGTTCTGCGGCTGCGGTTGCAGCACGTTTAGCACCCGTTGCTACAGGTACAGATACTGGCGGCTCAATTCGTCAACCATCATCTTTGTGCAATTTAACTGGTCTGAAACCGACTTACGGTCGTATTTCACGCTACGGCATGATTGCTTTTGCTTCTAGCCTTGATCAAGCTGGACCAATGGCCAACAGCGCAGAAGATGCAGCTTGGTTAATGAACGTGATGTCTGGTTTTGATGAACGCGACTCCACCAGCGTCGAACGTGACGTCCCAGATTACACAGCGACCTTGAACGATTCTTTAGAAGGTCTAACCATTGGTCTACCCAAAGAATATTTCGGTGAAGGCTTAGATCCAAAAGTTGCTGCGACTGTTGAAGCGGCAATTAAGTCATACGAAGCAATGGGCGCGAAGCTGAAAGAAATCACCTTGCCGAATACGGCGTTAGCTGTACCCACTTATTATGTAGTTGCTCCAGCCGAATGTTCTTCAAACCTGTCTCGTATGGATGGCGTACGTTTTGGCCACCGCGCTGAAGATCCTAAAGATTTGATGGATTTGTATACCCGCTCACGTGGTGAAGGTTTCGGTGATGAAGTGAAACGTCGCATAATGATTGGTACTTATGCGTTGTCTGCTGGATACTACGATGCTTATTACATAAAAGCGCAACAATGCCGCCGCTTGATCCGTGATGACTTTTTACGCGCTTTCGAAGAAGTCGACGTCATCATGGGACCAACTGCAACGAATCCTGCATTCCGCTTCGGTGAGAAGACTAACGACCCAGTCGCTATGTATCTGGAAGATATCTTCACTATCAACACTAATCTTGCAGGCTTACCAGGCATGTCTATCCCTGCAGGTTTTGTTGATGGTTTACCAGTCGGTTTACAAATCATTGGTAACTATTTCGATGAAGCACGCTTATTGAATGTCGCACATCGTTACCAACAAGAAACGGATTGGCATCAACAGATTCCAAAAGCGTTTCAATAAACAATCAAAGGGGCGAAAGCCCCTTTTTTATCGCTAAAGCCTCAGCAACTACGGGCCTCGTTTTGCTGAAAAATTCTGCTATTCTTGCAGCCAAACCGCCTGATAGAAGGAATTCAGATGAAAGCCGCAGAACTGTTTGTGAAAGCGCTGGAAAATGAAGACGTCAAATACATCTTTGGTATCCCTGGTGAAGAGAACCTTGATGTCATGGATGCCTTATTGGACTCCCCCATCCAGTTTATTACCACGCGCCATGAACAAGGTGCTGCTTTTATGGCCGATGTTTATGGACGTTTAACAGGTAAAGCCGGTGTCTGTATCGCGACATTGGGACCAGGCGCAACCAATCTCATTACCGGCGTTGCTGATGCCAATATGGACCATGCACCACTCATTGCCATTGCTGGCCAGGCTTCAACCCGCCGACTTCACAAAGAATCCCATCAGGTATTGGATTTAGAAGCCATGTTTTTGCCGGTGACTAAATACGCAACCCGTATTGTCAGTCCCGAGGTTATCCCCGAAATCGTTCGTAAAGCTTTTAAAGTCGCGCAAACCGAAAAAACTGGCGCTTGTTTTATAGAGTTTCCCGAAAACATTGCGGAAATGGAAATTAACGACAAGCCTCTCCGTGTAAAAAATGCGACACCACCGGAGCCTGCAGCAGAACATTTAGAACGTGCTGCCGAAATTATTTCTAATGCACAAAACCCCATCATCTTGGCGGGTAATGGTGTGGTGCGTTCTCATGCCGCCAAGGCACTTGCTGACTTTGCTGAGCAACTAGGCATTCCAGTTGCCAATACGTTTATGGCTAAAGGGGTTATTCCGTTTCGCCATCCCATGTCATTAGGCAGTGTTGGCTTGCAATCAAATGATTATGTGAACACGGGGTTTGCTAATGCCGATGTCATCATTTGCGTTGGTTACGACATGGTCGAATATCACCCCTATTTGTGGCACCCGACACGCGACCGTACATTAATTCATATAGATACAACCCATGCCGAAGTCGATGCGTATTACAGTGTTGTTGTCGGTGTGATTGGTAATATCAATCACAGTTTGAATCGCCTTGCCGCATTAACCTCACCGCATAAAGGTCAGGCAATGCGCACTTTACGCGACAGTCTGATTAAAGAAATGAATCAGCATCGTGATGACACTGAGTTTCCGGTAAAACCACAAAAAATCATCTGGGATCTGCGCACAGCCATGGATCTGGAAGATATTGTAATTTGTGACGTTGGCGCCCATAAAATGTGGATGTCACGGATGTTCCGCTGTGAGTACCCCAACACCTGCATCATTTCCAATGGCTTTGCCAGTATGGGGATTGCTGTTCCCGGTGCGATTGCCGCAAAACTGGCTTATCCACATCGTAAAGTTGTCGCAGTCACGGGCGATGCTGGCTTTTTGATGAATTCCCAAGAAATTGAAACTGCAATGCGTCTCAATATTCCCATTGTTATTTTGATCTGGAATGACGCAAGTTATGGCCTTATCGAATGGAAACAGCAAAACCAGTTTGGCCGAACCAGTCACGTCACCTTCACTAACCCAGATTTTGTACAATACGCGCAATCATTTGGCGCTGTTGGTGTCAGAATTGAACGTACTGATGATTTGATGCCTGAATTACAGGCCGCGTTAGCACGAGATACAGTGACCGTCATCGACTGCCCTGTTGATTATCGTGAGAACCTGAAATTAACAGAACAACTTGGACAATTAACGAGCCCTAGCTAAACATGAAATCCGCTTTAAAGATCATTTTCCCTGCCCTGCTGATTATTGCTGGTCTGTTTTTTTGGCTGAATAGTTCATCCTCAGCACCGATGCCAAATCAACGTTTTGACACCATCGATGGTGAAACAAAACAACTGAGTGACTACGTTGGTAAACCACTATTGGTCATTTTCTGGGCAACCGACTGCCCAGGCTGTATCGCAGAAATGCCTGAGTTAGTGCATTTGCATGAGCAATATGCAGATTTGGGAATGTTGGGTATCGCGCTTGCACATGACACACCAGAGCAAATTAAGGCTATGCGTTCAGAAAAATCACTGCCTTATACACTGACATGGGATTCTGATAACAAACTTTCCCATGCTTTTGGTAATGTTCGTGTCACCCCAACCCACTTTCTTGTTGACGCAAATGGTAATATTGTCATGCGCAAAATTGGTGAGCTTGATTTTGCAGCACTGGCAGTCAGATTGGAAAAAATGGGCCTCGAGCCAGCATAAGTGATTTTCAACTATCCATATTAAATCTAATATGGTATAAAGTCGGGCTTAATTGTTTCAGGCAGACGGCGTTTGCGGCGTTGTCTGGGTAAAAGTTTTTCAGGAGCAGGTTCCAAATGTCCAGAGTATGTCAGGTAACGGGCAAACGCCCAATGAGCGGCAACAACGTATCGCACGCACATAACAAAACAAAACGCCGGTTTCTTCCTAACCTTCACTCACACCGTTTTTGGGTAGAATCTGAAAACCGTTGGGTTAAACTGCGCGTCAGCAACCACGGTTTACGTATCATCGACAAACGCGGCATTGATAGTGTTCTG
Organism: Methylophaga sp. OBS3; assembly: GCF_026319325.1. Taxonomy (GTDB): domain Bacteria; phylum Pseudomonadota; class Gammaproteobacteria; order Nitrosococcales; family Methylophagaceae; genus Methylophaga. The sequence continues at coordinate 108,028 of NZ_JAPDMU010000001.1, read as the reverse complement.
TCTGATCTGCGTGCTCGCGGCGAAAAATTCTAAGGAGACTTGAGTCATGCGCGATAAAATTAAATTAGTCTCATCAGCGGGTACAGGTCACTTCTACACCACTGATAAAAACAAACGCACCATGCCGGAAAAAATGGAAATCAAAAAATTTGATCCAGTTGTCCGCAAACACGTGATGTACAAAGAAGCCAAAATCAAATAATACTGATTTCGCTCTGAAAAAAGCCCGCTATCGCGGGCTTTTTTGTATACAGCTTATTTTATAAGCCATACAATCAAATTGCATTGTAAGTGTTAGAGGGTGTTTTACATGAAAAATCATGAAAGCCTGACCGATAGCTACCCTACGGCAATCCTCGCTCGACAGCCAATATTTGATTACAACTTACGTGTTTTTGCCTACGAGCTCTTATTCAGAAATAGTTCCACAGACTTCTGCGCCAATATCAACGCTGATGCTGCAGATCTCGCCACCGCCAAAGTCATTAACTATGCCTTTTTAGAAATTGGTATGGATCGTGTCCTCGGCGACCATACGGGATTTGTCAATCTCACCCGCAGTTTTCTGCTAAGTGACGACCCATTTCCATTAGCCAAAGAACGCGTCGTTTTAGAGATCCTTGAAGATATTGAGCCAGATGAAGAAGTTATCGCTGCAGTCAAAAACCTTGTTAAACAAGGTTACCTGATTGCGCTCGACGACTTTATTTTCAGCCCCAGCCTTCTTCCCTTAGTTGAGTTAGCCACAATTATTAAAGTTGATGTGCTCTCCATGACAAACGAAGAACTTGCCGAACATGTGCAGATACTTCGTAAGTATCCAGTCAGACTTCTGGCTGAAAAAGTGGAAACCAATGATCAGTTTAATTATTGCCGCAAACTGGGTTTTGATTTGTTCCAAGGTTACTTCTTTTCAAAGCCATCTATCATTGAAGATAAAGTTATTCCAGCGCGACAACAACAACTTTTATCACTCATAGCGAAACTACAAGATCCCGATATTGAATTTGATGAGATTGAAACATTAATCAGTCAAGATCCCGGGTTACTCTATAAATTAACTCGCTTATTAAACTCAGCTGCCGTAGGTCTAAACAAACACATCGATTCCGTAAAGCATGCGTTGGTGTTTTTAGGTATTAATGCCATTAAGACCTGGACAACCATCATTGCCATGAATGAAATCGATTCGATTCCCGATGAGTTGATGACGGCGGCATTAATAAGAGGCAAAATGTGTGAAAAAATTGCTCCAGCCTACGGCTACCCTGAAAACCTTGGTTTTCTAGCCGGCTTGTTTTCCAACCTAGATTTAATGCTAAATCGTCCGATGGATGAATTGTTAAAAGGCATCCCTTTAAACGACGAAATAATCCTAGCATTAACAAACCATGGTGGTCTGCTTGGCAAAATGCTTGATGATGTCGTGGCCTATAAAACGGGTCATTGGGATTGTGTAAATGAAGATTTCGCTAGTCTGGAAGCGTTTGCCAATATATATGTTGATGCTGTCGAATGGGCTAATTTAACTAATAAAGGCTTTTGATTTAAACCAATAATGCAATCACTACTGCTCTCAGCCGTATCCTTACAACGCGCTTTTTCTCATCATACTGTCGTTAATAATCTCAGCTTCGATGTCTATCGCGGTGAAGTATTGGGATTTTTAGGCCCGAATGGCGCCGGTAAATCCACGACAATGAAAATGTTGACGGGTAATCTTGCGCCAGACAGTGGCAGCATATTGATTAACGGCATTGATCTCCTCTCAGCGCCACAGGCAGCAAAACGCTATATTGGCTATTTACCAGAAAATCCGCCGTTATATCGAGAGCTCACGGTTAACGAATATCTAGGTTTCTGTGGTCGATTACATGGTTTAAGTGGTAAGTCACTACAAACGGCTATAGATGAAGTGCTCAACCGTTGTGGTCTGACACATATGCGCCACCGGCTGATTGGTCAATTATCAAAAGGTTATCAACAACGAGCGGGTATTGCCCAAGCAATCATTCACCAACCTGAGGTTGTGATTCTCGATGAACCCACTTCGGGCTTAGACCCGATTCAAATTCAGCAGATCCGACAACTTATTCGTGATATTGCAAACCAGCATAGTGTCATTCTCTCGACGCATATTTTGCCGGAAGTCGAAATGCTATGTGACCGTGTGCAAATCATGCATCAAGGTCAGTTAGTGTTCAGTGATTCACTTCAAGGCCTAAAGTCACAACGACAACATCGCGTCCTTAAGGTGGCATTTCGTCAGGCACCGAGCCAGTCTGAGTTACTGGCAATTGATGGTGTCACAGATATTGAAGTGATTGATAACCAGCAGTTTAGACTGTTTTTTGCTATAGACACTGATCCGACCGATCAACTGGTGAGTCTTGCCGTATCAAATAACTGGCAACTCACTCAACTTACCCCTGAGCAGGATACATTAGAGCAGCTGTTTACCCAGCTAATCCGCTCAGAAACTGAAGGAGTCAGTCTCTAATGTGGTTAATTGCTCGACTAGAATGTTATCGATTATTTATATCACCACTGGCTTGGGTATTAATGGCCTTAGTACAAGCCCTACTCGCCTATCTATTTTTGACTCATATTGATTATTTTTCGCAGGTTCAAGGGCAAATCGCTGCCATTCCCGGCGCCCCTGGTGTGACCGAGCTTGTTATCACACCATTAATGGGCAATATGGCGCTGATTCTATTACTGGTTACACCATTCATTACCATGCGAAGTTTTGCTGAAGAACGCCGTAATGAAAGCCTGACATTGTTAATGACTGCGCCACTGTCCATTACGCAGATAGTTTTGGGTAAATACTTTGGCCTGCTGATTTTCTTTGGTCTGTTATTGCTGATGTTGATGTTAATGCCGTTATCAATGTTGCTTGGCAGCCCTATTGATTTAAACCTGGTCATGGCAGGCTGCATTGGCTTATTACTGTTACTTAGTAGCATGATCGCTATTGGCATTTTTATGTCAGCACTAACAGCACACCCTATTATCGCTGCCGTTAGCAGCTTTGCTGTATTGCTGCTTTTGTGGATCATCGACTGGGTAGGTCACAACGGTGCCGTTAGCAGCAACCTCTTTAGCTGGCTATCTTTAATTAATCACTTCGAACCATTGCTTCGTGGTGAAGTATTTAGCGCCGATATTATTTATTACCTATTGATCACATCGGCATTTCTACTGATGTCAGTTCGCAAACTTGATGGGATGCGAGTTGCCTCATGAAAATGTCGGTGAAATGGCAACATCGCCTACAACAATGTATTTTTTATGTTTTATTAATTGCAGTCATTACAGTGGCAGCCAAGTTATCGCTGGCGACCAATACCGCCTTTGACTTAACCAGCAATCAACGTCATAGCCTTTCAGATCAAACTATCGATTTGCTTAAGAGCCTTGATCAACCCACACAGATAAAAGCTTTTATCAGTCCGGGAAATGAGTTTTCACCGGCTTTGCAACAACAGCTACAACGCTACCAAAAATATACCGACCAACTGCAAGTCGACATCGTTGACCCAGCAAAAGCGCCGCAGCAAGTTAAACAATTCAATATTCAGCAACAAGGTGAAATGCTGGTTATTCAAGGAGCAAAAACTGAGCGAGTTCAAGATTTATCAGAGCAATCTTTAACCAATGCCATTTTGCGTGTCAGTCGTAGTGTTAAACCCAAACTTGTTTTCATCACAGGTCACGGTGAAAGAAGTGCAGAGAGCAATGCCAACTTTGGCTTAAGCCTTTGGGCTAATGCGCTAATAGAACAAGGCTTTATTATCGAAACCATTAATCTCGCAGCTGAAGGACAGCTGCCAGATAATACAGATGTCGTAGTCATTGCCAGTCCAGATTTAGACTGGCTGCCAGGCGAAGTAAAGCTAATTCAAGATTATGTTGTCGATGGCGGTAATTTATTGTGGTTAACCGAGCCTGATCAGCACGGGGCATTAGCTGAATTAGCCGATGCACTCGAACTACAATGGCTGCCAGGCACTATCATTGATCCCAACTCAAGCTTATTAGGTATTGATGACCCAACTTTTGCTTTGCTAAGCAACTTTGCTGATCATTCATTAACTCGCGACTTACCCAGTATTGTTTTGATGCCTGGTGTATCAGCAGTTCAATCAACACCAACTGAAACTTCTGACTGGCAGACGATTGAGTTACTGCGAACGCAAGTAGAAACTTGGGCTGAGCTCTCCTCACTGACTACTGCTGAAATCCAATTTAACGAAGATTTAGATCTACCGGGGCCATTAGCAGTCTCGTTATCACTAGAGCGAGAACAAAAAGAAGCAGAAGCCAACCAGCGTGTTGTGGTGATTGGTGATGGTGATTTTGTCAGTAACCAATTTCTCGGTAATGGCGCCAATCAGGCTTTTGCCAACGGCATCGTAAACTGGCTAACCGCACACGATGATTTACTGAATATTGCAGTTAAAACCACACCAGATAATCAATTAAGTTTAAGTTTTACCGAAACATTGATTATCGCTATCGGCTTTTTATTTATTCTGCCAGCACTGTTGTTGGCAACAGGCCTGATGCTCTGGTGGTTGCGCCGTAAGCGATGAAACGAAGTTATCTAACCAACCTGCTGTTACTGTTTCTTGTACTCGGTTTGCTGTGGCAACTTGAGCAAGTCAACACGCCACAGGTAAATACCATCGGCAATATTCTCAAGTCTGATATGGTCACCGAAATCACCGTAGCTCGAGGCTCACAATCCCCTATTACATTAATTCGTGATGGACAAAACTGGCAGCTTCAAACACCGTTTTCTGCACCCGCAAGTATCAGTAGAGTCACAATGCTGCTGAGTTTGTTGGATACCGTTGCCAGTGAACAATTTGCTGTCACTGATGATATGGACCTGCAGCAATTTGGACTGGCAGATCCGATGTTATCGCTGACTTTTAATAACCAGACTTTCCATTTTGGTGATGAAGCCCAGCTTACCCAGCAGCGCTACCTGCTCTCAAATCAAACCATTTATCTTTTTGATGACACAATTAGTCCTTTATTACAGGCGAGCGCTAGTGGCTTTATTGAGAACCGTTTGTTTGCCAATATGGCAAAACTACAATCTATATCTGTGCCTTTTCAGCAAGCACAAACATTACAAGCTGACTCAATTCGCTTTGAACAACAATCAGGGCAATGGCAAACAAACACCTCTGGGCTAACAACCGATCAACTAACGGCTATTGCCCAATCTTGGCAGCAAGCTTATGCCATGCAAGTCAGCCCAAGTGAAGTCATGCCCGATGCCGGCTTTCAACCGCTTAGTTTTACCTTTAAAGATGGTCAATCTGTAAATGCTTTTGCCAGATTATCGCCAGAAGGTTTAAGTATTTTGTTACCTGAGAGACAGTTGCAGTATCAATTCCCAACTAATATTGCCGTCAATCTATTTCCAACCAAGAATTAAGCCATGCCTGAGTTACCTGAAGTCGAAACCACACGTAAAGGAATTGCACCTTATGTTGAAGGGCAAACTGTTAGCCAAGTTATCGTTCGTGATTCACGTCTTCGCTGGCCTGTAACAGATGATTTAAACAATATTTTGGTTGGTCAAACCGTCACAGCAGTAAAACGTCGTGCCAAGTATTTACTGCTTGAAACAGACCAAGGCAACTTGCTGATGCATTTAGGTATGTCAGGTCGGCTTCGAGTCTTGAGTGAAGCAACGCCAGCCGAAAAACATGATCATGTCGATTTGCAGTTCGCGAATGGCATGACGGTGAGACTCACCGATCCAAGAAGGTTTGGCGCTGTACTTTGGACAGAGTTAAAACCAACCGAACATCCGCTCATCAAACATCTTGGCCCAGAGCCATTATCAGAAGAATTTGATGGTAAATACTTGTTCGACCGAAGTCGTAAACGTCAGGTCAGCATCAAGACTTTTATCATGAATGCTGAAGTGGTCGTTGGCGTTGGTAATATCTATGCTAGTGAATCCTGCTTTTTGGCTGGTGTTCATCCACAGCTAACTGCCGGTAGATTAACCAGAAAACAAGCTGACCATTTAGCTGACTCAATCAAAACCGTATTGGCAAAAGCAATTGCCGCCGGTGGCACGACCCTAAGAGATTTTCGAGATAGTGAGGGTAAGCCGGGCTATTTTGCTCAAGAGTTATTTGTTTATGCTCGGCAAAATATAGATTGTCGCCAATGTGGTCACCCGATCGAGATGATCCGCCAAGCGAATCGTGCGACCTATTTTTGCCCCATTTGCCAAAAACGTTAGTCACTGAGCCGAAAAATATTCAGCCAGCGCTCTGATTTCAGCCTCACTGTACCCCGTCGCGTGATGATGCATTACTGTACTGTCGGTTGAGCCTGCTTTGAAGGCCAACATTCGTTCAACAAAATAATCGGCACTCATTCCCGCTAAACTTGGCATTATCTCGGTTTGGCTGTGACCATTTGTACCATGACATGCAGCACAACTTGCCGCCATCAATCGCATATCGGGCTCGGCCAGCGCTATTGTTGGCAGCATTAACATCAAAATAGTCAGTTGTTTCATTTGATATTCCTTGCGCTTTTTCACGGTGCTGGATGAGGCTGCGTTATAATGTCAGCCTTTTTTTACTAAAGCATCTTCATGGCTGAGATTATCAAATTAGACGGCATAATTCCCGAAGAATCTGACGGTTTGCGTTTAGATCAAGCATTGGCGAATTTGTTTCCAGACTTTTCACGTGGCCAACTCAGTAAATGGATCAAGGCTGGAGATGTTCTGCTTAACGATGAAAAACCTAAACCACGCGACAAAGTCCGCGAAGGCGATAGTGTTGTCATTAATGCAGAGCTGCAGATTCAAGATGAACATTGGCAGGCAGAAAAAATTGATTTAGATATCGTTTACGAAGATGACGATGTACTTATTCTCAATAAACCTGCCGGTATGGTTGTCCATCCTGGCGCTGGTAATCACCAAGGCACGCTAGTCAATGCTTTACTCGCCCATGCTCCCGGCTTAGTGCATATTCCGCGCGCCGGTATTGTGCATCGCCTTGATAAAAACACCACCGGCCTATTGATGGTCGCAAAAACTTTGCAGGCGCATAATTCATTAATTAGCCAACTGCAAGAACGCACTGTGCAACGTGAATATCAGGCCGTGGTAACCGGTGTCTTTACCGCTGGTGGTACCGTCGATGAACCTATTGGACGTCATCATATTGACCGTAAACGTATGGCCGTCAGTGAAAGTGGCAAACCCTCTGTAACCCATTACCGCGTTGAGCAACGCTTTCGTGCCCACACCCATGTTCGTTGTAAGTTAGAGACCGGTCGTACACATCAGATTCGTGTGCATATGGCTTATATTCGCCATCCACTGGTAGGCGATCCGGTTTATGGTGGTCGTTTCAAAATGCCAAAAGGCTTGTCTGATAGCACGCGAGAGGCATTAGTCGGCTTCCGACGTCAGGCATTACATGCAGGATTATTAGGCTTTGATCATCCATCAACAGGTGAGTTTGTCAGTTGGCAGGTGCCGATGCCCGACGATATGCAACAATTAATCGCTATACTTGCGCAGGATGCACAGCAACTCGAAGAATAACGTTAAGGAATAACCGTGTCAGAAAACCAGAAACAATCTCCACTCACGATCTTTTTGGCTTTTCTCAAACTCGGTTTTACCGCTTTTGGCGGTCCTATTGCCCATATCGGTTTTTATCGCGAAGCGTTTGTCAAACAACGGCAATGGCTTGATGAAAAAACCTTTGCCCAACTGCTAGCTGCCTGCCAATTTTTACCCGGCCCCGCGAGTAGTCAAATGGGCTTTTCTATTGGTCTCGTGAAAGGCGGTTGGCTTGGTGCTATCGCGGCTTTTATCGCTTTTACTTTACCTTCAGCACTGGCTTTGTTTGCATTTGCCAGCTTTGCCTATTTATTAGACGGTAGTGCCGGCCAGGCTATTATCCATGGTTTAAAACTAGTGGCTGTTGCCGTCGTCGCACATGCTGTATGGGGTATGGCACAAAAACTTACTCCAGACTGGCCAAGACGCATTATCGCCGTATTAAGTTTTATCTTATTGATAAGTTTAGCAATGGCCTGGCTACAACTTGCCGTCATTCTTTTGGGTGCGGTTCTTGGTTTATGGCTTTGTAAAAATCAACAGCAACACGCTATTGTCAGTTTTGACCTTCCCTATCAGACCAAACTTGGTTGGCTATTTCTGGCGCTATTTCTCATAGGTTTAATTTTTAGCATCACCATGATGGGTAGCTCACCAACATCAGATAATGTTTTTGCTGCGTTTTATCAATCAGGTGCGTTGGTGTTTGGTGGTGGTCATGTTGTATTACCACTGCTTGAACAAACAACAGTTGCTAATGGTTGGGTAACCACTGACACCTTTTTATCAGGCTATGGGGCCGCTCAAGCTGTTCCTGGCCCATTGTTTACTTTATCTACCTACTTAGGTGCCAATATCGATACTGGGATGGCCGCTGGCTGGACGGCACTTATCGCGACAGTGGCAATTTTTTTGCCCGGCTTTTTGTTGTTACTCGCTGTATTACCCTTTTGGGCAAAATTGGCTGAAATCCCTAAAGCTGGTGCTGCGATTGCCGGCGTCAATGCCGCTGTAGTTGGTTTATTGGCTGCTGCACTTTACCAGCCTATTATTACCCAAACGGTTCACAATGTTAGTGATGTGGTCATTGCCTTAGGTGGTTTTTTGATTGTCAGCGTGTTGAAACGTTCAGCATTATGGACGGTATTCTTTTGTGTTTTAGCATCCGTCTTGTTTAACTTTATCGCTTAATTTTTTTGTTATAAAAATTAGACATAAAAAAGGGGGCGATAAACGCCCCCTTTTCATTTGAACAGAAACTTCGCTAATTACTTCTTAGCAGCAGCTTCACGTTCTTTGATTTCTTGAATGACTTGATCAGCGACGTTACGTGGGCATGGCATGTAGTGTAAGAACTCCATTGAGAACTGACCACGACCAGAAGTCATCGTACGCAAGGTACCGATGTAACCAAACATCTCACTCAGTGGTACTTCAGCTTTGATACGTACGCCAGTCGCACCCGCATCTTGCGACTTGATCATGCCGCGACGACGGTTCAAGTCACCGATAACGTCACCGACATTATCGTCTGGTGAGAACACGTCAACTTTCATGATTGGTTCCAACAATTGTGGACCTGCTTTTGGAATTGACTGACGGAAACCGCCCATTGCTGCCAATTCGAAAGCAATTGCAGACGAGTCAACTGCGTGGAATGAACCATCGAACAAGTTGATTTTAACGTCTAACAGTGGGAAGCCAGCTAATACACCGCGGCTCATCATCTTCTTGAAGCCGCCTTCAACAGCTGGCCAGAATTCACGAGGAACGGTACCACCAGTAACGGTAGATTCAAATGCAAAACCACTACCTGGCTCACCTGGTTCGATGATGTAGTCGATACGACCGAACTGACCAGAACCACCTGATTGTTTCTTATGCGTGTAGCTGTCTTCAACACGTTGTGTGATCGTTTCACGGTAAGCAACTTGTGGCTCACCAACGATAACGTCAATACCGTGTGTACGCTTAAGGATGTCTACTTTGATATCCAAATGCAGCTCACCCATACCTTTCATGATGGTTTCGCCACTATCTTCGTCAGTTTCAACGCGGAAAGATGGATCTTCTTTAATCATCTTACCTAAAGCGATACCCAGTTTTTCAGCTGAGCCTTTGTCTTTAGGAGCGATAGCGATTGAGATAACTGGATCTGGGAAGACCATTGGTTCCAGTGTCGCTGGGTTTTTAGGATCACACAGTGTGTGACCTGTTTGAACATCTTTCATACCAACGATAGCGATAATGTCACCAGCATGAGCGTAATCTAGTTCGTTACGGTCATCAGCGTGCATTTCCACCATACGGCCAACACGTTCTGTTTTACCTGTGAAGGTATTCAGGATGGTGTCACCTTTTTTCAACTCGCCTGAATAGATACGAACGAAGGTCAGTGCGCCAAAACGGTCATCCATGATTTTGAATGCCAGTGCGCGCAATGGACCGTTGATATCAACAGTCGCAACTTTACCTGTTTCATTACCTTCCAGATCAACTTCTGGTTGTGGGTCAACTTGTGTTGGATCAGGCAGGTAATCAACAACAGCGTCTAACACTAATTGCAGACCTTTGTTTTTGAACGAGCTGCCGCAGTATGTAGGGAAGAAGTCTAACTTCAATGTACCTTTACGAATACAAGTTTTCAGCTCATCGATAGAAGGTTCTTCACCCTCTAGGTATTTTTCCATTAGATCATCATCTTGCTCTACAGCAGTTTCGATCAGTTTTTCACGCCATTCAGCGATTTGGTCAGCCATTTCTGCTGGTGGCTCTTCGATGCTGTAGTTTTCAGGATCTTTTTCATCCGGCCAGTACCAAGCTTTTTGAGTCAAAAGGTCAACAACACCTTTGAATTGATCTTCGATACCGATAGGCAGAACCATAACCAGTGGTGTTGCAGCCAAAACGTTTTCGACTTGATCAACAACACGGTAGAAGTCAGCACCCATACGATCCAGTTTGTTAACGTAGATCAGACGAGAAACTTCAGATTCGTTAGCGTAACGCCAGTTTGTTTCTGATTGCGGCTCAACACCACCGCTACCACAGAAAACACCAATACCACCGTCAAGTACTTTCAGTGAACGGTAAACTTCGATTGTGAAGTCAACGTGTCCTGGTGTATCGATAACGTTCAGACGGTGACCTTTCCAAGCACAGGTCGTTGCAGCTGACTGGATAGTAATACCCCGCTCAGCTTCCTGTTCCATGAAGTCCATGGTTGATTCACCTTCATGTACCTCACCGGTTTTATGGATTTTACCGGTTAATTTGAGGATACGTTCTGTGGTGGTGGTCTTACCGGCATCAACGTGCGCGAAAATACCGATGTTTCTGTACTTGGATAAATCGGAAGCCATAATCCTGTCGTCTCTTTGGTATAAAAATAATTGATGCGCTCCGCATCAATAGGAAGTTAAACCCGCAAATTTTAAACTACTATGACTACGGTTGCATCCCTTGTTTTCGGTGAGCAAACGTAATGTCAGTGATAGCGTGTTGTGCAGCGAAATTTAGCGGATGGAATTCACCTAGTATAAATAGGGTTTAGCGGACTTTTCTCTGCATTGGCAACCATTGATGACGATAAATGACGCCAGGTGCTGCAAATGTTAGGAATAAGCTTAGTGTGGTGACAAAAAATTCCCAGTCTTGCGCATACACATCACCAGAAAATTGCGTTTCAAAGCCCACTCCGGCAATGAGTGCAATAAAGTAATAAACCGTTACTTCCAAAACCCGCCACCATGGTCCTTTTTTACCATCAGCCAATGGAATGACCAAAAATAAACGCTCGTTAAACCAAGGCAAGTTTGCCAAAACTAAATACGTTAAAACCAAAAACCAGATTGTCATATCACTCACACAAAAACGGTGGCACAGATACTAATTAATGCCCCAGGAAATAAGCCAAGTGCCAATACCATCAGGCAATTAGCACTAAATAAAACACGAACCGGGGCTGACGGAACCACAATAAATTCACTTTCAGGATCATCAAAGTACATCACTTTAATCATCCGCAAATAATAAAACGCCCCGATAACCGACATGATGACAGCCACCAAAGCAACGGCCAGCAAATTAACATCAATGACCGATTTAATCACGGTAAGTTTTGCATAAAAACCAGCGAGCGGCGGAATGCCTGCCATTGAAAACATCAGGATTAACATCATCAATGCATACCACGGATGTTGCTTAGCTAGCCCTTTGTAATCACTGATATTGTCGGCTTCAAAGCCTTGCCGGCTAATTAATAAAATCATGCCAAATGCACCGACGGTCATCAAAGCATAGATTAGGATGTAAAACATCGCCGCAGCAAAGCCCGCTTCAGTACCAGACAAAATCCCCATCAGCAAAAAGCCAACATGCGAAATTGTCGAATACGCCAACATACGCTTTAGATTGGTCTGAGCAATCGCCAATACGTTGCCAACAATCATCGACAACACCCCCAGCAAAATAACCATGTCTTGCCACTGGCCATGCAAACTACCAAAACCATCAACCAAAATACGAATCAATAAAGCAAACGCCGCAATTTTAGGCGCTGCGGCTAAGAACAATGTCATTGCCGTTGGCGCACCATGGTAAACATCGGGTAACCACATATGAAATGGCACAGCGCCAAACTTAAAACCGATACCAATGACGATAAAGACTAATGCAAAACTTAGCACAGTGAGATTGGCATCCGGCTGACTTACTGCATTGGCTATCTCAGCGATATCCAACGATCCGGTTACGCCATAAATCATCGACATGCCATATAACAACATGCCCGAAGCTAAGGCGCCGAGAATGAAATATTTCATCGCCGCCTCAGTCGCAATCACTGAATCTCTATGCATCGCCACCATGGCATACAAACACAAAGACATCAGTTCTAAACCAAGGTATAGCGTCAACATCGTATGACCTGACACCATTACCAACATGCCTAATGTCGAAAACAACGCCAAGACATAAAACTCGCCACTACGCAGATTTCGTTCTTGCAGGTATCGTCCGCAATACAAAATGACCAGCATATTGATAAGCGAAATGGCCAGTTTCAATACATCACTTAAAGGATCTTTGACATAGTTTCCTGAAAAAGCGACACCGGAGTGTTCTAAATTTAGGTAAACCAAAACCGCTGTCATCAACAAACTAAATTGAGACAATCCGGCTACCCACTCAATCCGTTTACCACCGGTATAGGCCACCACCAGCAACACCACACAAGACATCAACAGCAACCACATCTCGGGCAAAGCAAATGACATATTGGCAACCTGAAATGGCATCATCGCTCCTTACAACTTGCTCTGTGATACTTGGGTTAATAATTGCTCAACTGAAGCATGCATCACACTCAGTAATGGATCTGGCCAAACACCGATAAGCAACACAATCATCGCTAAACTTGCCAACAAGAAATACTCCCGGCCATTAATATCTTGAAGCTGAGCAACATGCTCATTGGCAATCTCACCAAAGAACACGCGTTTCACCATCCACAAGGTATAAGCAGCGCCAACGATAAGCGTGGTTGCTGCTAAGAAAGCAAACCAGAAGTTAGCCTGGAGTGCTGCCAGAATTACCATAAATTCGCCGACAAAACCTGACGTACCGGGTAAGCCTGCATTAGCCATCGCAAAGAAAACAGCAAAGGCGGCAAATTTCGGCATGCTATTGACTACGCCACCATAAGCACTGATCTCACGGGTATGCATTCGGTCATACAAGACGCCGACACTAAGGAACATCGCCGCTGCAATGAAACCATGTGAAATCATTTGTACCATCGCACCTTCGATGGCGAGTATCTCGCCATTACCCGCCCCAGGTAGTAACGAAGCATTGGCAAAAATACGGAAAATAATGAACAAGCCTAAAGTGACAAACCCCATATGGGCGATACTGGAATAAGCAATCAGTTTTTTCAGATCTGACTGCACCAGCGCCACAAACCCAATATAAACAATGGCTATCAACGATAAGCTAATCACCAACCAATCTAGTGTCATGCTGGCATCTGGCGTTATTGGCAACGCAAACCGCAACAAGCCATAACCACCAATTTTTAAAGTAATTGCAGCCAGAATCACCGAGCCCCCCGTCGGCGCCTCAACGTGTGCATCAGGTAACCATGTATGCACTGGCCACATTGGGATCTTCACAGCAAAAGCGATTAGAAATGCCAAAAATAACCAGATTTGTTGATTCAGGCTTAAACCAACGTCGTGATAATCCAAAATCGAAAAACTGCCAGCTTGAAATTGCAGATATAACAGAGCCAGCAACAGAAAAACCGAACCAAAGAAGGTATATAAAAAGAACTTTAAGGTGGCATAAACCCGGTTTGGCCCACCCCAGATCCCAATTACCAAAAACAATGGAATCAGCATGGCCTCAAAAAACAGGTAAAACAAAATCGCATCAAGTGCAGCAAAAACGCCCAACATTAGGCCTTCCATAATCAAGAAAGCGGCTAAGTATTGGTTAATACGATCTTTAATCACCTCCCACCCGGCGATAACCACCAACACCGTTGAGATCGTCGTCAAAATCATCAACGGCATTGAAAAGCCATCAACACCCAGAAAATACTCAATATTGAAAGTTTCAACCCAGGGCAGTTGCTCAACAAACTGCATTTCTGCTGTAGTGACATCAAAGCCCAAGTAAAGACCAAAAGACATCAACATCGTCACTAGACTGGTTAACAATCCGAGCCACTTGGCTGCATAGCGATTTTCACGACAAAGTAATACTGCTACACCACCTAATATAGGCAGCCAAATCAGTAAACTTAATATCGGAAAGTTCAGCACTTACGTCATCCTTATACAACAAACCATGTGAGTAACACCCACACACCTATCATCATGGCAAACGCATAATGATAGAGATAACCCGACTGAATATGCCGCCCAACCCGAGCGAATACGCCAACTAAGCGAGCACTGCCATTCACAACCAAACCATCAATTAATTTGGTGTCGCCAAGTTTCCAGAGGAAACGACCAAGGCCACGGGCACCGCCAGCAAACACGGTTTCATTAAAGCTATCAAAGCCGTATTTGTTATCCATAAAACGCCACAGCCACATAAATTTTTGCTGAATTGTTGCTGGTAAACCTGGATGCTTAATGTACAAAAACCACGCTGTCACGATACCAGCTAAGGTCAGCCAAACTGGCGGCATCATGAGGCCATGAACTAAAAAACCCCAAACGCCGTGATATTCCAAATGAGCCAATACATCATGTTTAGGCATGACAAAAATTGCTTCAGCCAACCAGTCACCAAACACCATGTCACCGATAAGGTAACCCGCGAATACCGAAGGAATCGCCAGCAACATTAGCGGCACAGTCACAACTTTAGGTGACTCATGTGGTGGATGCCCATGTGAATCAAAGCGCTCTTGCCCATGAAAGACCAAAAACAATAATCGGAAACTGTATAAAGCGGTGATAAATACGCCGAGCAAAACGGCAATGTAAGCAAAGCCAGCACCTGGCGTCGTTGAGGCGTGAACAGCTTCAATGATGGCATCTTTGGAAAAGTAGCCTGCCAAGCCTGGCGCGCCAATCAGTGCCAACGTACCGATTAAGCTGGTCCAGTAAGTAATAGGCAGATATTTTTTTAGCCCGCCCATATGTCGAATATCTTGCTGATGATGCATCGCCATAATCACCGAACCTGCGGCCAAGAACAGCAGTGCTTTGAAAAAGGCGTGGGTAAACAAATGAAAAATAGCCGCTGAGTATGCTGAAGCGCCCAACGCGACCGTCATATATCCCAATTGAGATAAGGTTGAATAAGCGATCACACGTTTGATGTCGTTTTGGATCAGTCCTAAAAAGCCCATAAACAACGCCGTAACAGCACCAATCACCAGAATAAATGCCAATGCCGTTTCTGAGTATTCATACAACGGCGACATTCTTGCCACCATGAAAATACCAGCGGTGACCATAGTTGCCGCATGAATTAATGCGGATATTGGTGTAGGACCTTCCATGGAGTCAGGCAACCAAACATGTAAAGGCACTTGTGCTGATTTACCCATCGCGCCGATAAATAACAAAATGCCGATGACCGTCATTAAAGACCAACTACTGTCACCCCAAAGGCTGATTTGTTGTTCAGCCATGACTGGCGCTTGTTGGAAAACCTCGGTGTAATTGAGACTACCGGCATACATCAACACTGCAGCAATGCCTAATAAAAAACCAAAATCCCCCACCCGATTAACCAAGAAGGCTTTTAAGTTAGCGTAGATAGCTGTCGGCTTCTTGTACCAAAAACCAATTAATAAATACGACACTAGGCCGACCGCTTCCCAACCAAAAAACAACTGCATAAAGTTGTTGGCCATCACCAACATCAACATGGCAAAAGTGAACAGTGAGATATAACTAAAGAAACGACAATAGCCATCATCATCATGCATATAACCAATGGTGTAGACATGCACCATCAGTGATACGAAGGTAACGACGACCATCATGATGGCTGTCAGTGCATCGACCATAAAGCCGACTTCAATATTGAGGCTACCGACCTGTAGCCATTGGTAGACAGTAGCGTTGTAACTTTCACCATCGACCAGCACTAACTTCAACACATAAGCAGATAAAGCAAAAGCAATTGCCACACCTAAAATCGTAACGCGATGACTATTATTACGACCGATTTGTTTACCGAAAAAGCCAGCTAATACGCTGCCGATTAGGGGTGCTAAAACGATAGAAAGTAATAAGCTCTGCGTCATGACTTAACCTCTGAGCTTATCAATATCATCAACATTGATCGTACTCAGATTTCTGAACAAGACCACCAATATCGCCAAGCCAATTGCCGCTTCTGCAGCCGCAACCGTCAAAATAAAGAAGACGAATATTTGTCCAGACGCATCACCACTAAATTGCGAAAACGCAATAAAATTAAGGTTTACCGCCAACAGCATTAACTCAATACACATCAATAAAATAATGATGTTTTTACGGTTAAGAAAAATACCGGCAACTGATAAGCTAAACAGTAATGCCGCCAAAATGAGGTAATCAGACAAGGCAATCATGACTTGTCCCCCTGCTTAGTTTCGCTAGGCATATCAACTAGACGAACCCTGTCTTCTCGACGAACGCGTACTTGTTGACCGGGATCTTGTAACTTACGATTTTGTGGACGAAGTGTCAGGGTAATAGCTGCCACAATCGCAACCGTTAAAATGACAGCAGCAATTTCAAACGGATACACATAGACGGTATACAGCAGTAATCCCAAACGACGCGTATTGCCATCAGCATTCACATCCGCAGTCGGTGCCGGCACTTGTTCCAGTCCAAAATTATGAACGCCAAGCACTGCAATCATCTCAATCACAATTAACGCAGCTACCAAAATACCGAGCGGTAAATAACGGGCAAACCCAGCTTTAAGTGGTTTGAGATCAATATCCAGCATCATCACCACAAACAAAAACAAGACTAATACTGCGCCCACATAAACTAATACTAGGCTTATCGCCAAAAATTCGGCTTCGAGCATCAACCAAATCGCGGCACTGGTAAAAAATGCCAACACCAAAAACAAAGCTGCGCGTACTGGGTTACGTACCGTAATGACCATAGTGGCAGCAAATAACAAGATGGCAGCGAAGATATAAAACAGTACTTTTTCCATAACTACGGCCTAACGATAAGGCGCATCAGCCTCCCTGTCGGCTGCAATTTGCGTTTCGAATTTATCGCCAATCGCCAGTAATTGTTGTTTGCTCATGATGTTTTCACCACGATTCTCAAAGTGATACTCAAAGTGTCGCGTTTCCACGATCGAATCCACGGGGCAAGACTCTTCACAAAAGCCACAGTAAATACATTTAAATAAATCGATATCGTAGCGTGTGGTTCGGCGAGTGCCATCATCACGTGGCTCAGTATCAATTGTGATTGCCAGTGCAGGACAAACTGCCTCACACAATTTGCAGCCGATACAGCGCTCTTCCCCATTTGGATAACGACGAAGTGCATGCAACCCTCGAAAACGTGGTGATTGCGGTGTTTTTTCTTCTGGATACTGCACGGTAATTTTACGTGAGAAAAAATGACGTCCAGTCAGCCGCATCCCTTGAATTAACTCCCAAAGGAAAAAGCTTTTAAAAAAATGGATAACGGCCTGTTTCATACACCGCCCCCTGCTGTGATTTTGCTAAACCATGGACCAATATCAAACACCTGCATGGTGGCGATGATCACAATCCAAACTAAGGTCACTGGAATAAAGATTTTCCAGCCTAAACGCATGATTTGATCGTATCGGTATCGAGGAAAAGTCGCCCGAATCCACAAGTAGATAAACAAAAAGAAACTGGTTTTAAGCAATAACCAAATAAGCCCTGGCACCCATGCAAACATCGGCTCTAGGTAGGGAATACCTTGGAATGGTGATAACCAGCCACCCATGAACAAAGTAGCCGCCAGCATAGAGATCAAAATCATGTCGGCATATTCGGCAAGGAAGAATACGGCAAAGGCCATCCCCGAATATTCCACATGGAAACCGGCAACAATTTCTGACTCGCCCTCAGCGATGTCAAAAGGTGCCCGGTTTGTCTCAGCAACCCCAGAAACAAAATAAACAACAAACAACGGTAATAATGGCAACCAGTACCAGTACAAAATACCGCCAGACTGCGCCATGACAATTTCACCCAGGTTTAAGCTGCCAGCAGCAACTAATACCCCTACCAAGGCGAAACCCATCGCGATCTCATACGACACCACTTGTGCCGCGCTGCGCATTGCCCCCAAAAAAGCATAACGTGAGTTTGATGCCCAACCAGCGATAACCACGCCATAGACTGACATTGAGGTAATCGCCAGAATATAAAGTAACCCTGCATTAATATCAGCCAGAATTAACTCCGGACTAAATGGCATCACCGCCCACGCCGCTAAAGCGGGACCAATCGCCAACACTGGCGCTACCACAAACAAATAAAGGTTGGATTTGGCCGGCAGAATAACCTCTTTCATCAATAACTTGAGGCCATCGGCAATCGGCTGGAATAAGCCACGAGGCCCCACTCGATTTGGGCCAATTCGCATCTGGATGTAACCAATGACTTTACGCTCAGCCAATGTCAGGTAGGCAACAGCCCCCATCAATGGCAAAACAATCAGCAAAATTTTGCCAATGGTCAGCACAATGTCATTGAGAAACCAGTCAAGCATCAGCGAGAGCCTCCACCATTTCAACGGCGACTTCACCAAATGCATAGCCAAGCTTTGCACTTAACTCCGTGGCAACAGGCAAATAAACGCCGCCCGGCACAATATTGCTATCAAACTGTACCGGTAGCTCAATTGATCGTTCACCTTGGCTCACTTGGATAATTTCACCATCCACCAAATCATGTGCAATTGCTGTCTCAGGGTGGATACGAGCCATTAAAGATTGATGATTTTCTGGTGTCTGCTGCAATGCGTCGCTGCGTCTAACAATGCTGTCACCACGGTACATCGCAACATCAGAAATGAGCATTAATGTTTTGGTCTTCGTCTGTTCGCTCATCTCAGGCTCTGCAGGGATGAACCCCGCTCTTTTGTCCTCTGGCAACTTGGCAACTAAATCTGCAACTTCATCTCGAATGTCGGATGAAGCAACATAATCAAACCCCGTTAACGCACTTAAGTTTGCCAAGACGCGTAAGATTTTCCAGCCAGGACGAGCATCACCTCTTGGCGCTATCGCACCACTAAATGACTGCCACTGGCCATCAAGTCCGACAAATGTCCCTGAGGTTTCAGCAAAAGAGGCAAGAGGCAACATAACATCGGCATGTTCACGAATGCTGTCCGACCAATAACGGTTAATCGCAACGGTAAAGCTCGATTGTTGAATGGCCGTTTGGGCGACGTCTGGAGCGGCGATATCAAACTCAGGTTCCACATCAAACAACACCATTGCCCGCAAGCGCTGTGACAAATATTCAGTGGCTGTCGAATTATTCTTAGGTAATACATTTGCCAAATGTAATGCCCGGCTATTAGCCTCAGGCAACACCAACAGTTTGCCCTGACATAATGTGCTGATGAGGTTTGCCAGTGCTCTGATTGTTGACGCATCAGGGTGATGATTTGCTATAGCACCGACAACTAATAGTGGCGCCGTCGCATTAGCCAATTGCATAGCAATATTTTGCTCGCTGCTATTGGGGCGAACATCAAGCAAATATCGCTGCCAATCTTTATTTGGCGTTGACGCTAATTCCAGCAAAGCGACTGCAATGCCCTTCAACATTTGCAGCAGTTGTTTGCCATCAACCAGCCATTGTCTTTGCACCGGCATTAATAAGTCACGCTTAATAAAATTCAGCTCGTTTACTAAAGCGCCATTTAAAGCAGCCTGACGAATTCGATGTGCCACAATCGGGGCTTCACTTCGAATATTACTGCCAAGCAATAACACCGAATCACTATCTTCGATTTCTGCCAGACAAATACTTGATCGCCAGTAGGACTCGCCCGCATCTTCGACTGATTGCATCCGTAAACGGTGATCGATATTTTCCGTTCCCAGACCTCTTAACCACTTCTGAAATAAGTAGCCTTCTTCCAGTGTAGCCGTTGGTGACATCAGTCCTAATAATTGGTCCTGACCATTTTTCTGCTGAACAGATTTGATACCCTCGATAGCAAAGATTAATGCTGTTTGCCAGTCAGTCTCTTGCCATACGCCATTCTGCTTAATCATTGGCGTTTCGGGTCTATCTGGATGTTTTAATCCCAAATAACTGAAACGATCTCGATCTGAAATCCACGTTTCATTAATGCTTTCATTATCACGCGGAACAACCCGCATAACCTCATTTCCACGTACATGTAGTTCAAGTGCAGAACCCACCGCATCGTGACAAGCCACTGATGGATAGGACGTCATTTCCCAAGCACGCGCTTTGTAACGAAATGGTTTGGAGGTCAACGCACCAACGGGACATAAATCAATGATATTGCCCGACAATTCCGATGCGAGGCTATGTTCAACATAGGTGCCGATTTCCATATGCTCACCACGACCAGTAGCACCAAGCTCTTTGATACCGGCTATTTCCGTACCAAAACGCACACAACGGGTACAGTGGATACAGCGCGTCATCTCGGTTTGGATTAATGGCCCGATGTTTTTATCTTTAACAACACGCTTTTTCTCAGTGAAGCGGCTGATGCCTTTACCATAACCGAGAGATAAATCTTGTAACTCACATTCCCCGCCCTGATCACAGATTGGACAATCTAGCGGGTGATTAATCAGTAAAAATTCCATCACGCCACGCTGGGCTTCAACGGCGATTTTCGAGTGAGTGAAGACCTTCATGCCTTCTGTAACAGGTGTTGCGCAGGCTGGCAGGGCTTTTCGCGCTCTATCGACTTCTACCAGACACATACGGCAGTTGGCCGCGATAGAAAGTTTTTTGTGATAACAAAAACGTGGGATATCAATACCGGCTTCATCAGCAGCCTGAATAATCATTTTGCTGGAATCGACTTTGAGTGGAATACCGTCAATTTCAATATTAACCATATTGACGCTCTCCATGTGTTGAGTCGTTATGACCAACCATGCAACAACCATGGTCGATGTGATATTGAAATTCCTCTCTGAAATGTTTGATAAAGCTGATTACCGGTGCCGCCGCCGCATCACCTAAGGCACAAATGGTATTGCCGTTTATGTTTTCAGCAACATCAACCAGACGATCTAAATCTTCTTGGCGACCCTCACCATTTTCGATACGTTTAACAACACGATATAACCAGCCCGTGCCCTCACGACATGGCGTACATTGGCCACATGATTCTTCGTAATAGAAATACGCAATGCGCTCTAATGCTTTCACCATGCAGGTCGAGTCATCCATAACGATAACTGAACCTGCCCCCAGCATTGAGCCAGCCTTACCAATGCCGTCATAACTCATTGCTGTTTGCATCATGACATCAGCTGGCACTACTGGTGTTGATGAACCGCCGGGGATGACAGCTTTCAATTTATGCCCTTTTCTAACGCCACCAGCAAGTTCTAATAACTCTGAAAAAGGCATACCCAAAGGCACTTCATAATTGCCCGGCTTATTGACATGACCAGTCATGCAAAAGATTTTTTGGCCGCCATTATTCGGTGTGCCCAGCTCATGAAACCAATCAGCACCATGTTGCAAAATCACCGGTACTGAAGCCAATGTTTCGGTATTGTTTATGGTGGTTGGTCTGCCATATAGACCATAACCTGCAGGAAATGGTGGCTTATATCTCGGCTGGCCTTTTTTGCCTTCGAGAGACTCGAGTAATGCCGTTTCTTCACCACAGATATAAGCACCAGCACCAGGTTGCGTATACAAATCAAACTTAAAATTACTACCGAGAATGTTTTTACCCAAATACCCAGCGTCGTATGCCTCTTTTAAAGCCTGTTCAAATCGAGCAATTGGCTCATAAAACTCGCCACGAATATAGTTGTACCCCGAAGCCGCGCCGATCGTATAACCGGCAATGATCATGCCTTCGATAAGTTGATGTGGGTTATAACGAAGAATATCGCGATCTTTACAGGTACCCGGCTCGCCCTCATCAGAGTTACAGACGATGTATTTCGCGCCAGGCATTTTTCGTGGCATAAAACTCCACTTCAAGCCCGTCGGGAAACCGGCGCCCCCTCGACCTCTAAGCGCCGAGTTTTTTACTTGCTCAATAATCTGCTCTTGCGGCGTTTTCTCAGCCAGCATTTTTTCAAGCACACTATAACCACCGACTTTGCGATAGTTTTCAAGCGTCCATGGCTCATCAAAATGCATGGTGCGAAAACAAACTTGGTTCAGCGGCTGCATTATTTCACCCCCGCCAAAATAGTATCGACTTTGTCTGGGGTTAAGTGCTCGTAATACTGTTTATCAAGCAACAACATAGGCGCACCAACACAGGCTCCAAGACACTCAACTTCACGAAGTGTGAATTTACCATCAGCTGTTGTTTCACCAAAACCAACACCTAACTTTTGCTTTAAGTGCTCAGCAATCTGTTCCGAACCACACAGCTGACAAGAGATATTGGTGCACAAATTAATTTTGTGTTGTCCGCTCGGCTGTAAATCAAACATGGTGTAAAAAGTCGCGACTTCATAGACGCTAATTTCCGGCATATCTAAATAGGTCGCCAATGCCTGCATCAATGGTTTGCTTAACCAGCCATCATGGTGATCTTGTAACAAATGCAGTCCGGGAATCACCGCTGATTGGGCCTGTCCCGGTGGATATTTCGCGATCAAATTATCTAACTGCAGACGTAAATCAGCAGTAAATAATTGTTCGCGTTCACCTGTTAATTGCATCTCCGTCATCGGTCTATCTCGCCAAACACAATATCCATAGTGCCAATAATCGCTACAACGTCCGCCAACATATGCCCTTTCGCCATTTCATCCATAGCCGCTAAATGCGGAAAACCCGGTGCACGAATTTTGACGCGATAAGGTTTATTGGCACCATCTGAAACCATGTAGATACCAAACTCGCCTTTGGGGTGTTCAACTGCAGCGTAGGCCTCGCCCTCAGGTACACAATAACCTTCAGTGAACAATTTAAAGTGATGGATCAGCGCTTCCATATCGTCTTTCATATCAACACGATGTGGCGGCACAACTTTGGCGTTATCAACAATCACCGGTCCGGGATTTTGACGTAACCAATCAATACATTGCTGCATGATTCGGGCTGATTGACGCATTTCTTCGACCCTAACCAAATAGCGATCGTAACAATCCCCTTCTTTGCCGACGGGAATCGCAAAATCTAATTGGTCATACACAGCATAGGGTTGTTTTTTGCGTAAATCCCACTCAATGCCTGAGCCACGCAACATCGGCCCGGTAAAGCCAAGTTGTAAGGCACGCTCAGGTGAGACAACGCCAATACCTACTGTTCGCTGCTTCCAGATCCGGTTATCGGTCAACAAGGTTTCATACTCATCAACACATTTCGGGAAGCGCTGTACAAAGTCTTCAATAAAGTCGAGCAGACTACCTTGGCGGTTGGCATTTTTAGCATCGACTTCTTTTTGGCTATGCCATTTTGATGCTTCGTACAGTGGCATTCGGTCTGGTAAATCTCGATAAACCCCACCGGGTCTGTAATAGGTTGCATGTAATCTTGCACCTGACACCGCTTCATAGCAGTCCATCAAGTCTTCACGCTCACGGAAGCAATATAAGAAGACCGTCATCGCACCGATATCAAGACCATGTGCGCCTAACCACATCAGGTGATTAAGGATCCTGGTCATTTCGTCATACAAAACACGGATGTATTGGGCTCTAACCGGCGGCGTTATCCCAAGTAGTTTCTCGATAGCCATAACATAGGCATGTTCGTTACACATCATCGACACGTAATCGAGACGATCCATGTAACCAATGCTTTGATTGTAAGGCTTAGACTCGGCTAACTTTTCCGTACCACGATGTAATAGACCAATATGTGGATCGGCACGCTCAATCACCTCACCATCTAATTCGAGAATAAGACGCAGTACACCATGCGCTGCAGGATGTTGTGGACCAAAATTAAGTGTGTAATTTTTAATTTCCGCCATCAGTTTTCCTCTTGGTGATAGCGGTTATCATCACGAATCACGCGAGGGACCAAAGTCCTTGGCTCAATACTGACCGGTTCGTAAATCACGCGTTTTTGGGTTTCGTCGTAACGCATTTCGACGTTACCAATTAGCGGGAAGTCTTTTCGGAAGGGATGACCGACAAAACCATAATCGGTCAAAATTCGGCGCAGATCATTATGCCCACGGAATAATATGCCAAATAAATCGAAGGCTTCTCGTTCATACCAGTCGGCGCTGGCCCAAATACCCGTTACAGAATCGATCAAGGCATCTTCAGCAGATAAAGGCACTTTCACCCGAAGCCGCTGATTATGTTTAATTGATAACAAATGATAGACCACCGCAAAGCGATAACCATCGACTTCTGTTTCAGTGTGGGCTTGTACATCTCTGGCACGACTAAAACCTTGCTCAGTTGCCGCTTTGGTTTCCCAGCCACTGTCGCCATAGGCAGAGTAATCAACTGCACACAAATCAATTAGCTGACTAAAGCCAAACTCATCACGTAGGGCTGTCATTACATTGATCAGATGATCGGTGTCGATGGTCATAGTGACCTCGCCACGCAAAAACTCACAATCAATAAGCGCTTCTTTAAAATGCTGTTGCAGATTGGGTTTGAGCGCTTCTGACATCTTTAACCTTCTTCGCGCCGAGCAATGGTGTTAGTACGTTGAATTTTCTTTTGTAGCTGAATAATGCCGTATAACAAGGCTTCAGCAGTAGGTGGACAACCCGGTACATAGATATCAACGGGTACGATACGATCACACCCCCGAACGACTGAGTATGAGTAGTGGTAGTAACCACCACCATTGGCACAAGATCCCATAGAGATAACCCAGCGAGGTTCAGACATCTGGTCATAAACCTTACGTAATGCAGGTGCCATTTTATTTACCAAAGTACCGGCAACGATCATCACGTCAGATTGTCGGGGACTTGGACGAAAAACCACACCAAAACGATCAAGATCGTATCTAGACGCGCCCGCGTGCATCATTTCTACAGCACAACAGGCCAAGCCAAAGGTCATCGGCCACAAAGAGCCGGTTCTTGCCCAGTTGATAAGTTTGTCGGCGCTGGTGGTGACCACACCGTCTTTGAGAATACCCTCTACTCCCATTCCAGTGCGCCCTTCTTCCATTCGTAAATAAAGCCAACCACCAAAATGCCTAAAAATAGGAACATGGCCAGTAAACCAAATACGCCGACATCATCCAGCACTATTGCCCAGGGGAATAAAAAGGCAATTTCTAAATCGAAAATGATGAATAAGATGGCAACGAGATAATAGCGAACGTCGAATTTGCTATGGGTGTCTTCAAAGGGAGGGAAACCACATTCATAAGCAGAGGTTTTCTCTGCATCAGGTCTTCTGGGAGCAAGGACAAATCCCGCCAATAGGGGTACGACGCCAAATGCGACGCCCAGAATAATAAACAACAGAATGGGGAGATAACTCTCCAGCATTTTGCGCTTCCCGCTCTCTCTAAAAGGGTAATGTCTGGTACTAACAAGAATATCCGGACAACGTATCTGGCTTCTTTTATATCCGAGCCAGTTTTTCTTTGATACTACACACTAAAACCGATGATGAGAAGTCGTAATTTACCTTTATTTGGCAATTAGAAAGTCATGTTATGAGTTAGCCTGCAACCTCACTTTTTCAGCCATTTCGGTTACAGCAACGGGTTTACTAAAGAAGTAACCTTGACCATAGTCACAACCCAGATTTTTCAACATAGACCGTTGCTCATCATTTTCCACACCTTCAGCAACAACCCGTAAGCCCAAACCATGCGCCATAGCGATCATGGCGTTCACCAACTCTCGGTCACCCACATCATCAATGATATCGGCAATAAAGCTACGATCGATTTTCAAAATATCAAATGGGTAATGGCGTAAATACATCAGTGAAGAATAACCGGTACCAAAATCATCCATCGCCAATTGAATATGCATTTCCGTTAGGGTTTGCAAAATACTATCTGTATTGGCAAAGCCACTGAGCAACACACCCTCGGTAATCTCCAGCTGAAGCGTTCCTGTATGAAGTGGATGACGGTTCAAACAGTCTCGAATGAAATCAATTAGATAATCATCTCTCAACTGCGCCGGCGATAAGTTAATCGCTACATGCATTTTCGGAATAAGTTGTTGCCATTGGCTTACCGCTTTCATCGCCGTTTTTAACACATATTCACCAATCTTGATGATATGACCCGTTTGTTCGGCGATGGGAATAAACTCATCCGGTGCTACTTGCCCTAATATAGGATTATGCCAACGCAATAATGCCTCTACACCAATTAACTTGTTGTCTCCGAGTCGATGCAAAGGCTGGTAGTTTAAGTAAAACTCATCCCGCTCTAATGCCCCATGCATTTGTTGCTCAATACTGAGCCGCCGGGCTGCGGCCAAATTCATTTCTGGCGTGAAGAACGAAAAGTTATTTCGCCCCCGTTCTTTTGCATCAAACATAGCAGAGTCGGCATGACGAAGTAATGTTGAGGCATCACTACCATCTTGCGGATAAAGTGCCAAACCAATACTGGCTGTTAACATTAATTCTCTACCAGCAACGATAAATGGTCGCCTAAACTGCTCAAGAAGGTTTTCGGTGACGGTCAAAAGTGCATTTTGACTAGGGACTTCTGACAAGATAGCGATAAATTCATCACCACCTAAGCGACCAACCGTATCCCCTTTGCGTTGTTGAATTCTTAGTCGGTTTGCCGCTTGGACTAATATATTATCGCCGGCTTCATGACCCAAGGTGTCATTGATCTTCTTGAAGTTATCTAAATCGATAAACACGACTGCCGCAATAGTTTCATGCTGCTTAGCTTGCACCAGCACCTGATTTAATCTGTCCAGTGACAAAAATCGGTTCGGTAATTTTGTTAAGTTATCGTAATGCGCTAATTGTAAGATGCGTTCTTCTTGCCGTTTGCGAAGCGTGATATCAGAAACCACAGAAATGATGCCTTTCAATTTATCATCGGCGTCACGCAAATAATCCCAGACAATTTCCAACACTTTTTGCTGCCCGTCCATCGCTGTATGGGTGGTGATGTATGGCTCTGGCGTTATTTGTTTTTCGACTTTTTCAGCATAACGTTGCTTATGCTGATGTTTACCATGTGCTTCACTATTAAAGTCCCAGATATATTTGTCTAATAATGTCCCCGCATCAGCAGCCAAAATATCGTGATGGGCTTTATTGCTATAGGTGATCTTGCCATCCAAGTCTGATTCTTGAATACCGTATGGAATGGTGTTGAGGAGAATTTGCTGACGCTGCTGACTTTGGCTTAAGGCTGTTACTAAACGATTTTTGGCACGAAACGATCGATGAACCAAAAACCAAATCATCAATGACGTTAGTGTGACAAAAAACAAACCTTTGAATGTTTGAAGCTGTGACAAGACATTTATGTCATCGGCTAAAAATTCAATCACTCTGTCAGAGAAGATGATCCATAAGCCCGAAAATACGGCATAGGCCAATGCAATTTTAAGTGGCGCGAAGTGACCATTCTTACGATAGCTTTTAAACCACGTGACCAAATCGTCAACTAATCTACCCATGAATGGCGTGTTCCTTCCTGCCAAGCTTACAAAGCGCCGACTATAACAAATCAGATTCTTTACTGTCGCCTGAAATCCTATAAACTTTCTCACCTAGTCACTTAATGAGACGCCCATGCAAGGACTTTTATTAGCGATCGCAGCTTACGCAATATGGGGCGGCTTTCCGTTATTTTTCCATTATCTGAATCACGTCAGCCCTACTGAAGTATTGGCTCACCGGATTCTTTGGTCATTACTGGCAACCTTTTCCATTGGCCTCATTATTGGCCGTTGGCGAAGTTTGAGTCGGCTTATCATCAATATTGAACAAATGCGTTGGCTGGCCTTATCGTCAATTCTCATTGCGGTGAACTGGTTAATTTATATCTGGGCAGTATCAGAACAGCGGGTACTTGAAGCGAGCCTTGGCTATTTCATTACGCCAGTCATGAGCTTGTTACTAGCAAGGTTATTTCTTAAAGAAGAATTACACCCACTACAAACCGCAGCGGCCATCTTTGCCACCATTGCGATTATTTGGGAGTTAATCAGTCTTGGTGCATTACCTTGGGTAGGTTTGTCCTTGTCGATTGCATTTGCCTTGTATGGATTGATTCGCAAAATGCATCCGGTCGATGGCTTAAACGGCCTGACTGCTGAGTGTTTGTGGTTACTGCCAATCACACTGTTATGGTTAGCTTGGCAAGCGTGGTTTACGCCAAACCATCTCGCCTTTGGCACAACAACTTTTACAACAATCATGCTCATCGGCGCGGGACTTGTTACGGCTTTGCCATTAGTATTATTTGCGATGGCAGCCAAACGTGCTGATTTATCAGTAGTCGGCTTTTTTATGTACCTCAATCCCACACTGCAATTTTTGATTGGTGTGTTTGTACTGCACGAGGCCTACCCTCATGAACGTATTGTGACGTTTGTTTTAATTTGGATAGGCATGATTTTGTTCGTTGCGGGCATGTGGCAACAACGCCAACAGAAACGCCAGACATAAAAAAACCCGTAAAACAATTGTTTCACGGGTTTTCAAATTTGGTGCCGTTGGCCGGACTCGAACCGGCACACCCTAAGGCACTACCCCCTCAAGATAGCGTGTCTACCAATTTCACCACAACGGCAAGCGCAGGTATTTTACGGGATCTCTGGCAGATCTGCAGGGGTTTCTTGAGTATTTGTTGGCTCTTCAGTAACAACAGAGTTTGTCACAGTACCACTACGGTCAACATTACCAGCAAGGTACGCTAAGGTAAGACTGGTTACGAAGAAGATTGTCGCCAAAATTGCACTGCTGCGGCTTAAAAATGAGGCAGAACCTTGGCTACCAAATAAGCTGCCAGATGCGCCACCGCCACCGCCTGCAAAAGCAGCACCGGCATCAGCACCTTTACCATGCTGAATCAGAACTAAACCAATAAGAAACAGTGATACAACGATGTGAATCACTAACACTATAGCGTCCATTTACATTCCTAAATTTGAATTGCGGCTTGGCATATTTTAACGAAATCTGCCGCATCACGCGAACTGCCGCCGATTAGTCCACCATCGACATCGGGCTTGGCAAATAATGGGCCAGCATTATTACCTTTTACGCTTCCGCCGTAAAGTATTTGTACATTTTCAGCGATTTTCGGACTATGTTTTGCAACACGTTGACGCATCAGTGAATGTACATCCTGTGCCCACTCTGGGCTAGCTGTCTTACCTGTGCCGATAGCCCAAACTGGCTCATAAGCCAATACGGCTTTCGACAAACTCTCAACACCTTGATGCGCAATAATAATATCTAGTAATCGAAGCACCATTTCTTCGGTTTGCCCCAAAGCATGTTCTTCTGGACTTTCACCAATACAGACGATGGGCGTAATACCAAACTTCATTGCCATCTCATACTTTTCAGCGATGATGTGATCTAAAAATACCTGATCTAAATTGAGTTCAGCGTACAAACAACGTCTTTCGGAGTGACCAATCAAGACATAACGACTACCAAAATCTTGCAGCATCGCCGCTGAGATTTCACCGGTGTAGGCACCAGATTCAAACTGGGAGAGATTTTGTGTACCCCAAGATAGGCCTGAGTTCTGCAAGGCAGTCTGGACTTGCTGTAAATACAAGGCTGGGGGGAATAACGCAACATCAACACCAGCGAAGCTGTCACGCTCCGCCAAAATAGCTTCGAGCAACTGCTTATTGCTGGCGCTATTGCCGTTCATCTTCCAGTTACCAGCAATTAGCGGTTTTCGCACAGGCATCGACTCTCAAAAAATTAATCATAAAGCGTACCGACTGAGACAGCGCTACGCAATGACCACTTCAATAAATATATTATTTGTTATTGATAACGTCTTCGATAACGTCAGCTAGTTGTTTTGCTAATTGGCTAGTTTGGGTCGCATCACGACCTTCAACCATGACGCGAATGACCGGTTCTGTACCTGAAGCACGCAATAAAACGCGACCATTTTCTCCCAGGATATTTTCAACATCTAATACCGCTTCAGCAATCTGCGGATGCTCAGCCATATTAATCATTCGGCTCAGTCGCACATTAATTAAACGTTGCGGGTACTTCACTACCGCTGAACGTAGGTCATGCAAACTACTGCCACTTTGTTGTACTTCTGCCAACACTTGTAATGCCGAGACGATACCGTCACCCGTAGTGGTTTTATCTAGGCAAATAATGTGGCCAGATGCTTCACCACCTATAAGACCATCGACTTGTTTGAGTTTTTCCATCACATAACGGTCACCAACATTGGCACGGTGTAATGTGATGTTATGTTTTTCTAATGCGTGTTCAAGACCTAAGTTAGACATCTGCGTACCAACAACATCTTGTGCCGCATTACCGGTACGTTGGCGACCTCTGGCGATAATAAACAATAGATCATCACCATCAACCAACTCACCTTTGTGATCGACCATGATCAAACGATCACCGTCACCATCTAAAGCGATACCTAAGTCAGCCTGATTTTCTAATACGCTGGCTTGTAATAAACGAGGTTCGGTAGAGCCACAGTTTTTGTTGATATTTAAGCCATCTGGCTCGGTGCCCATAGTAATGACTTCGGCGCCTAACTCACGAAACACATTAGGGGCGATGTGATAAGTGGCACCATTAGCACAATCCACAACAATCTTAAGATTGGCTAAATCGACACCATCTGAAATGGTGCTTTTACAAAATTCGATATAACGACCAGCGGCATCAGACACCCGGAAGGCTTTACCTAACATCGCTGATTCAACCGTCGTTAATGGTTTATCAAGCATCTCTTCAATTTCAAGCTCAATACTGTCTGGCAGTTTTGAACCTTGTGCTGAGAAAAACTT
Organism: Methylophaga sp. OBS3; assembly: GCF_026319325.1. Lineage (GTDB taxonomy): Bacteria > Pseudomonadota > Gammaproteobacteria > Nitrosococcales > Methylophagaceae > Methylophaga. Next base: position 76,789 of record NZ_JAPDMU010000001.1, on the reverse strand, counting down.
AATGCCGTTGTCATGATACGCGTTGTGTGAAGCACTAATGACAATACCGGCTTGCGCATGGAAGGTACGAGTCAAGTAAGCAACTGCAGGTGTTGGCATCGGTCCCAACAGGTAAATATCGACGCCAGCGGCAGATAAACCGGCTTGCAGTGCAGATTCAAACATGTACCCAGAAATACGCGTGTCTTTACCAATGAGTACTTTGCTATGGCGCTCTTTGGCCAGTACGCGGCCTACCGCCCAGCCGAGCTTAACAACAAAGTCAGGCGTAATAACGCCTTCACCAACTCTGCCGCGAATACCGTCAGTACCAAAGTAGCGTCTTGTTTTATCAGTCAAAATCTTCAACCTGCTGTACATGCTGACACAGGGTAATGGCCTGTACCGTCTCTTTTACATCATGGCTACGAATGATCTTCGCACCCTGCCAAACTGACACTGAAGCCAATGCCAGACTTCCTGCTAAGCGTTCATCCACGGACACATTTAACATCGCACCAATAATAGATTTGCGCGAAACACCAACTAATAGAGGTAATCCCATTTCAACAAATGTTGAAAGATGTTTCATCAAACGCAAATTATGTCGTGCTTTTTTACCGAAGCCAAAGCCCGGATCAAGAATGATTTGCGAACGTTCAATACCCGCTTGCTCACAAGCAATGATTCGTTCATTGAGAAAATCTCTAACTTCGCTTACCACATCATCATAATGCGGCTCTTGCTGCATGGTTTGCGGCGTACCTTGCATATGCATTAAACAAACAGGCACGTTTAACTCAGCCGCAGCTGTTAATGCACCTTCACCGCGTAGCGCATTGACATCATTGATAAGACCAGCGCCAGCTTTCACTGCAGCACGCATGACATCCGCTTTTAAGGTATCGATTGAAATAGGAACATTGAGTTCGCTGCTGATGGCTTCGATTGCCGGAACGACACGACGAATTTCTTCTTCAGCATCAACGGGCGTACTTCCAGGACGGGTAGACTCACCACCAATATCAATGATTGCGGCGCCCTCTTCAACAAGTTTACGAGCTTGGGCTAACGCTTTATCAGCACCGTAAAACTTTCCACCATCTGAAAAAGAATCAGGCGTGACATTCACAATTCCCATCACGCGGGGCGCGGACAAGTCCAGAGACTTGCCCGCACAGTTCAAAATGGTCATAGCGCCTCAGTTAAGTTGGTCTGCGGGCTTACCAGATGGTTTCGCGTCATTTTCGCCAGATGTTGCGTTTGGTGGCGGTGTTGATGAACGATCGGTCCAATCTTTTGGCTCACCCGGTTCGCGGCCTTCCATAATGGCGTCAATTTGTTCAGTATCGATAGTTTCAAATTTCACCAAGGCTTTAGCCATTGCATGTAATTTGTCGATATTGTCCGTCAGAATTTGTTCTGCACGTTGATAATTACGGTTAATCACCGCACGAACGTCTTCATCGATTTGTTTTGCAGTTAGATCTGAAACCGCTTTGTGCTGCGTAACACTACGGCCTAAGAACACTTCACCTTCGTCTTCACCGTAAGACAATGGTCCCATGTTGTCCGACAAGCCCCATTTAGTAACCATGTTGTGAGCAAGCTCAGTAGCACGTTGGATGTCGTTTGATGCACCGGTTGTCACCGCTTCTTTACCAAAGATCATTTCTTCGGCAATACGACCACCGTACAGACTAGAAATATTACTTTCCAACTGTTGTTTGGTATAGCTATAACGATCTTCGGTAGGCAAGAACATGGTCACACCTAACGCTCTACCACGCGGAATGATGCTGACTTTATATACTGGATCATGGCCCGGGACGATACGACCAACAATGGCATGACCTGCTTCGTGATAAGCCGTTAATTCTTTCTCTTTATCACTCATGACCATTGAGCGACGTTCTGCGCCCATCATGATTTTGTCTTTTGCCAACTCCATTTCATGCATAGACACGAGACGTTTATCAGCGCGAGCAGCAAACAATGCAGCCTCATTCACTAAGTTAGCCAAGTCAGCACCAGAAAAACCTGGGGTACCACGTGCAATCACACTTGGTTGCACATCTTCATCTGCAGGTACTTTACCCAAGTGAACTTTCAGAATTTGTTCACGGCCACGAATGTCTGGCAATGGCACAACAACCTGACGGTCAAAACGACCCGGACGAAGTAATGCAGGATCCAATACGTCAGGACGGTTAGTTGCAGCAATGATGATGACACCTTCATTACCTTCAAAACCATCCATCTCAACCAACAATTGATTTAATGTTTGTTCACGTTCGTCGTTACCACCACCTAAACCTGCACCACGGTGACGACCAACCGCATCGATCTCATCGATAAAGATAATGCAAGGAGCATGTTTCTTAGCTTGTTCGAACATATCGCGAACTCGAGATGCACCGACACCTACGAACATTTCTACGAAATCAGAACCTGAAATAGTAAAGAATGGCACTTTTGCTTCACCGGCAATCGCCTTTGCCAGCAAAGTTTTACCTGTACCAGGTGAACCCACCATCAAAATACCACGTGGAATTCGACCACCGAGTTTTTGGAATTTGCTTGGGTCACGCAAAAAGTCGACTAATTCATGGACTTCTTCTTTGGCTTCTTCAACACCAGCAACATCTTTAAAAGTGACTTTAACTTGGTCTTCATTCAGCATGCGAGCTTTGCTTTTGCCAAATGACATTGGGTTTTTACCGCCACCACCTTGCATTTGACGCATGAAGAAAATCCACACAGCAATTAGCAGCAACATTGGGAACCAAGAAATAAAGATCTGCATCAGCAGGCTGGTTTTTTCGGCAGGCTCAGCTTTGATTGCTACACCGTTATCCAGCAAGTCACCAATCAAACCAGGATCATAATCTGGACTGTAAGTTGTGAATTTGCTGCCATCACTGAGTTCACCAGAAATTTGACGGCCTTGGATATCAACATTATTTACGGCGCCTTGTTTAACGCTGCTAATAAAAGTTGAGTAATCCATTTCGCTTTGTTTGGATTGCTGCGGGCCAAAATTATTGAACACCGACATCAGCACCATGGCGATGACAACCCACAAAATTATATTTTTCATCATGTCACTCAATGTTTTATACCTCTAGCCATGTTGATTGACGGCATTATTTTCGGCCTCGACCGAGCAAGTAAACCTCTCGGCTACGTGCCCGAGATGCTTCGGGTTTACGGGTAACTACTTTAACGAATTGTTCCCGCATTGCCTTTAAATATTCTTCAAAACCTTCGCCTTGAAACACTTTGACAAGAAAATCGCCATTTTTACTCAAGTGTTGGGACGCAAAATCTAGTGCCAGCTCCACCAGATACATACTACCTGGTTGATCGATAGAACCCACCCCTGACATATTGGGGGCCATATCTGATAATACAAGCTCTATTTCCTGATCGCCGACGATACTCTCCAACTTTTCTAGTACATCATTTTCCCGGAAGTCGCCTTCAATAAAATGTACGCCCGTTAACGGGGTCATCGGCAAGATGTCCAATGCGATAACCGTACCGTTATTGTTCATTTTCTTCAGAGCATAATCAGACCAACCACCGGGTGCTGAACCTAAGTCAACAACGGTCATGCCGGGTCGAATCAATTTATCCTTAAGATCGATTTCTTCCAACTTGAAAGTAGCACGTGAACGATAGCCTTTTTGCTGGGCTTTTTTGACATAGATATCGTCAAAGTGTTCTTTGAGCCAGTTTTGGCTAGATTTACTTCTCGCCATTAGACCAGTTTGCTGCGGCTTTTTTATCAGCAGTCAGCACCATAATCAGACCAAGGACACTTAACATTAAGTAAAGGTTCTCACTGAGACGATGTAAATTGTGGAATTTTGCACTCAAAGCCTCATCAGCGCGCCATTCGCTGAACGCTTTAATGGCTGCCATTTCAGGCTGAATGTAGAGTGAAAAAATGAGTGTTAATGCCAACATGGCAACCAATAACCAAAAACGCCAAGAGCGCGTTGCTACAAGGCGTTCTAAGAACAATTTACCGAGTAACAACATAGTGCCACTCACTAAACCAATGATATTGACTGCGAAAAATAAGATCGCTGCATATTCAGCAGCGATCATCGTATCAATGTTGGCAAATGCCAGAGGAACAGCTAAATAACCGATGCCCCACAAACTGCCCACCCAAAGTGTCAGCAGTAAACGTTCACCTGCAAAGTCTGCATAAACCAAGCGGCTTAACCTTGATAATGAATGGCAACGATCTCATATTCAATCGCACCACCCGGAGCTTGAACTGTCGCGATATCATCAATTTCTTTACCAATTAAAGCACGCGCAATTGGAGAAGAAATCGAGATGCGATTCAATTTGATGTCTGACTCATAGTCACCAACGATTTGGTATTGCACCTCTTCGTCGGTATCAATGTTCAGTAAATCAACGGTAACACCAAACACAACACGGCCATCTTTAGGCAAAGCTGATGGATCGATGACTTGAGAATTAGCCAATGTTGACTCTAACTCTTGTACACGACCTTCGATAAAGCTCTGTTGTTCACGTGCAGCGTGATATTCGGCATTTTCTTTTAAATCGCCATGCGCACGCGCTTCAGAAATAGCTTCGACAACAGCAGGACGCTTAACCGTTTTCAGTTCATGTAATTCAGCTTTTAATGCTTCTGCACCACGTAGGGTAATAGGTACTGCCATTACGCTAACTCTCCATGCAATGTCTGTAAACGATTTACCGACACGCTGTCTTCGCTGTTTAAAGCTAAAACAGTGGCGCGTGCTGCTGCCAACGTTGTAGTGTAGTTAACTTGATGTTGCAATGCTGCACGACGAATTTCACGTGAATCAGCAACAGCCTGACGGCCTTCTGTGGTGTTCACGATTAAATCGATTTCATCGTTTTTGATCATGTCAACAATGTGTGGCTGGCCTTCAGCCACTTTCTTAACACGTTCGCAAGGCACACCGGCTTCTGTCAAGGTGGCTTGTGTACCACGCGTTGCCAACAACTCAAAACCAAGATTCAGTAAATCTCTGGCAATCGCGACAACAGCAACTTTGTCAGCTTCACGAACGGAGATAAAGGCTTTACCACCAGTTGGCAAACTCACAGAGGCTGCTAACTGAGATTTGGCAAATGCTTCACCAAAAGTGCGGCCAACACCCATCACTTCACCCGTTGATTTCATTTCTGGCCCCAAGATTGGATCAACCCCTTGGAACTTGATGAACGGGAATACCGCTTCTTTAACTGAGTAATAGCTTGGAATGACTTCTTTGGTAACGCCTTGCTCTTGCAAGCTGCTACCGGCCATGGCACGAGCAGCAACTTTTGCCAGCTGAACACCAATTGATTTAGACACATATGGCACTGTACGTGATGCACGTGGATTTACTTCAAGGATGAAAATTCGGTCACCTTGAATCGCAAACTGCGTGTTCATCAAACCCACTACACCTAACTCACGCGCCATTTGTTTCACTTGCTCACGCAATTGATCCATGATGGCTGGGCTCAGACTGTATGGCGGAATCGCACACGCTGAGTCACCAGAGTGAACACCCGCTTGTTCAATGTGTTCCATGATGCCGCCAATTAGGACATCTTTGCCGTCACAAATCGCGTCGACATCGACCTCAATCGCATCATCAAGGAAACGGTCTAATAAGACAGGTGAATCGTTAGAAACAGATACAGCAGTCAACATATAACGCTGTAATTCTTCTTCGTTATAAACGATTTCCATTGCCCGACCACCTAATACATAAGATGGACGTACAACTAATGGATAACCCACTTCAGCAGCCAAGGCCACTGCGCCATCTACTGAGAAGGCTAAGCGGTTAGGTGGTTGTAACAAACCTAACTTATCAACCATTTGTTGGAAACGTTCGCGATCTTCTGCATGGTCAATCGCATCTGGTGACGTACCAATAATCGGCACACCAGCAGCTTCAAGGGCACGTGCCAGTTTTAATGGGGTTTGACCACCAAACTGAACGATAACGCCTTTTGGTTTTTCCAAAGCAACGATTTCGAGTACATCTTCTAATGTCAGTGATTCGAAATACAGACGATCTGACGTGTCGTAGTCAGTCGAAACCGTTTCAGGGTTACAGTTAACCATAATGGTTTCGTAACCATCTTCACGCAATGCTAATGCCGCGTGAACACAGCAATAGTCAAACTCAATACCTTGACCGATACGGTTAGGGCCACCGCCTAAGATCATGATCTTGTCACGATCTGATGGATTCGCTTCACACTCATCATCGTAGCTTGAGTACATGTAGGCTGTTGTCGTTGAGAACTCAGCCGCACAAGTATCAACACGCTTGTAAACCGGACGAACACCTAAGTCATGACGGTAGCTGCGAACTTGTTTTTCAGTTTTATGCAGTAATTTTGCTAAACGTGAGTCTGAAAAACCTTTGCCTTTCAGCTTACGTAATTCAACTGCATCAATATCACTCAAAGAACGTTCTTTAAGTTGATTTTCGATATCAACAATTTCTTTGATTTGAATTAGGAACCAAGGATCGATATGCGTCAGTTGTTGAACTTCTTCAAAAGACATACCGAAACGCAGTGCATCAGCGACATACCAAAGACGATCTGAACCTGGCAGGCTTAATTCACGACGTAAAACTTCAGCAATATTGTCTGCTTTTAGATCTAAAATTTCGGTCAAACCGTCACGGTCGATTTCCAGACCGCGTAAGGCTTTTTGTAATGACTCTTGGAAGTTACGGCCAATCGCCATTACCTCACCGACTGATTTCATCTGTGTGCTCAGACGATTATCGGCAAGTGGGAATTTTTCGAACGTAAAGCGTGGCACTTTAGTGACAACGTAATCGATTGTTGGCTCAAACGAAGCAGGTGTTGCGCCACCTGTAATTTCGTTTTGTAACTCATCGAGTGTGTAACCAACAGCTAACTTCGCAGCAACTTTTGCAATCGGGAAACCCGTAGCTTTAGAAGCCAATGCTGAAGAACGCGAAACACGTGGGTTCATCTCAATAATGATTAAACGACCCGTTTCTGGATTAACAGCAAACTGAACGTTAGAACCACCAGTTTCAACACCAATCTCACGTAATACAGCCAAAGAGGCATTACGCATGATTTGATATTCTTTATCCGTCAGTGTTTGTGCTGGAGCAACGGTGATTGAGTCACCCGTGTGAACACCCATTGGATCTAAGTTTTCGATTGAGCAAATGATAATGGCGTTGTCATTACGATCACGTACCACTTCCATTTCATATTCTTTCCAACCGATGATGGATTCTTCAATCAACAATTCTGAAGTTGGGCTTAGGTAAAGACCTCGTTGGCAAATATCAATGAAATCTTCACGGTTATAAGCAATACCGCCACCGCTTCCGCCCATTGTGAACGAAGGACGAATAATGACTGGGAAACCAAATTTTTGTTGAACTTCTAAGGCTTCATCAAGGGTGTGAGCGATATCAGACTGTGGCATGTCCAAGCCGATCTTACGCATAGCAGCACGGAACAAGTCACGGTCTTCTGCTTTATTAATCGCTTCACTATCAGCACCGATCATTTCAACGCCGTACTTCTCTAGTACACCGTGTTTTTCAAGTGCCAAAGCACAGTTCAGCGCAGTTTGACCACCCATTGTCGGCAAAATAGCATCAGGCTTTTCTACTTCAATAACCTTGCTCACAGCTTGCCATGTAATTGGCTCAATGTAAGTAGCATCAGCCATGTTCGGGTCGGTCATGATTGTGGCTGGGTTAGAGTTCACCAAAATAACGCGATAGCCTTCTTCGCGCAGTGCTTTACAAGCTTGTGCACCAGAATAGTCAAATTCACAGGCCTGACCGATAACAATCGGACCAGCGCCAAGAATCAGAATGCTTTGAATGTCTGTACGTTTAGCCATCGTGTGTTATTTACCTGTCGCTTGTTCGAGTAGGTCGATAAAGTGGTCGAATAAAGGTGCGGCATCTTGTGGGCCTGGGCTTGCTTCAGGATGACCTTGGAAGCTAAAGGCAGGCTTGGTTTTGTGATGAATACCTTGCAATGTACCGTCAAATAATGAGCGATGCGTTGGTTCGATGTCTTCTGGCAATGAGCTTTCATCAACCGCAAAGCTATGGTTTTGGCTAGTAATCATGACTAGGCCAGCTAGCATTTCTTGAACTGGGTGGTTAGCACCGTGATGACCAAACTTCATTTTTTCCGTTTTCGCACCACTTGCTAATGCCAATAATTGGTGACCCAGACAAATACCAAACATTGGGATTTCTTTTTCTAAGAAATATTTAATAGCTTCAATCGCGTAATCACATGGTTCAGGATCACCTGGACCATTTGATAAGAAAATACCATCTGGATTGAGCTTCTCAACTTCTTCAGCGGGCATTTGTGCCGGCACAACGGTCAATTTACAACCGCGTTCAACCAACATACGCATAATGTTTTTCTTAATGCCGTAATCGTAAGCAACGACATGGAAACGTTCTTCAGCTTTACGAGGCTGGCCATCAAGTTGCCAGGTTGTTTCAGTCCATTCGTATGGCGTTTTAGTTGTAACTTCTTTCGCCAAATCCATGCCTTTCAGACCTGCAAAATTACGTGCTGCTTCAATCGCCGCATTCACGTCAATATTGTCACCCGCTACGATGCAACCTTTTTGCGCACCCTTCTCACGCAACAGACGCGTCAATTTACGGGTATCAATACCAGCAAGACCGACCACATTGTTGCGTTCTAGATATTTATCAAGTGCCGCTTCACCACGCCAGCTTGATACAACAGGTGACAATTCACGAATAATCAAACCACTGCAATATACGGCGTCAGATTCATCATCGTCAGTGTTAACACCAACATTACCGATATGCGGATAAGTTAAAGTGACAATTTGTCGACAGTATGAGGGATCGGAAAGAATTTCCTGATAACCGGTCATGGCCGTGTTAAACACCACCTCACCTACAGATTGGCCCACGGCACCAATTGATTCGCCGTGAAAGACCGTGCCATCCTCAAGAGCTAGTAGCGCCGCTGTACGCAAGGGAACCTCCACCAGGTAAAAATTTACGGGACAAACAAGACGTTCTCCCAAGACAAAATCTTTGCAATTTTAACGTATATGGCATTGGTGCGTCCACGCTAAAAACGATGACAATCGCCACGCCCAACGGTAGTATGAGGCGCAGCTCAATAAATATGGCAAAACTTATGACTCGGCAGTTTTTTGATTTAGCGGCTTATCCACGCCAACGCCCTCGTAGAATGCGCAAAGATGACTTCTCTAGAAGACTAATGCGTGAGAACCATCTCAGCATCTCAGATCTGATTTATCCGATGTTCGTTTTAGAGGGAAATAATCAACGCCAACAGGTTGCTTCGATGCCTGGCGTCGAGCGTTTAAGTATCGACTTGATATTAAAAGAAGCCGAACAAGCGGTTCAACTGGGTATTCCGATGCTGGCTTTATTTCCAGTGACGCCGATTGATATTAAATCATTAGATGCAGCAGAAGCCTTTAATCCAAATGGTTTGGCACAAAGAGCTGTTCGCGCCATTAAAAAAGAATTCCCTGAACTTGGCGTGATGACTGACGTTGCGTTAGATCCCTTTACCACGCACGGTCAAGATGGCCTTATCGATGACACTGGCTACATCATTAATGATGAAACAGTAGAAGTTTTAGTAAAACAATCGCTATCTCATGCTGAGGCTGGCGCCGATGTCGTCGCACCGTCTGACATGATGGATGGCCGTATTGGCGCCATACGAAATGCATTAGAAGATGCAGGTCATATTCATACCAAAATTATGGCCTACTCAGCGAAATATGCATCAAGCTTCTATGGCCCATTTCGTGATGCCGTTGGTAGTGCAGGCAATTTAGCTGGCGGTAATAAATATAGTTACCAAATGGATCCTGCCAATAGTGATGAAGCTCTCCATGAAGTTGCCTTAGACATTCAAGAAGGTGCAGATATGGTCATGGTAAAACCCGGCATGCCTTATCTGGATGTTTTATATCGTGTTAAGCAAACTTTTCTAAAACCAACTTATGTTTATCAAGTAAGTGGTGAGTACGCGATGTTACAAGCCGCGATGCAAAACGGCTGGTTAGCTGGTGATGTCATTACTGAAAGCTTATTAGCATTTAAACGCGCTGGAGCGGATGGCATTTTGACCTATTTTGCCAAAGACGTTGCTAAAACATTACGAGGTCAACATGACTGATCAATATGCGGTTATTGGCCATCCCATAAGTCATAGTAAGTCGCCCAAAATTCACCAAGCTTTCGCTAAGCAAACGGGTCAAACACTTGAATATCGTGCCATTGATATTTATCCGGATGATGTTGCGGGGCAAATTCAACAATTGCACGATGCGATGAAGCTAAAAGGCCTTAATGTTACCGTGCCTTATAAAGAGACCATGTGGTCGTTAATTGATGATCTCAGTGAACGTGCGCAGCGTGCTGGTGCCGTCAATACGGTCACCATTAGTCGAGAAGGCCATTTGTTTGGTGACAACACAGATGGTGTTGGACTTTGCCGAGACTTACTCGATAACCACAAATTAGACATCGCCAATAAACGTATTTTACTGCTGGGGGCAGGTGGTGCATCACGCGGTGTGATTGGTCCTTTGTTAGCGCGCAACCCAGCAAGGTTATTTATCGCCAATCGAACGGCTGAAAAAGCCGTTAACCTTGCCAAAGACTTTAGTGATTTAGGCAATATTAATGGTGGTGGCTGGACAGATATTGGGGGTCAATTCGACTTATTGATTAATGCTACGGCTGCGAGCTTGCAAGGTGAAGTCCCGCCAATCTCTCCTTCTGTCTTAGCTGACAATGCGGCTTGTTATGACATGATGTACGGCGATAAAGACACGGCTTTTGTGCAATGGGCAAAAGAGCATGGTGTGACGCAGGCTATCGATGGTTTAGGCATGCTCGTTGAGCAAGCTGCGGAAGCATTCTTTATTTGGCGAAATGTAAGACCAGATACCCAAGCAGTTATCGAGCAGCTTCGTCAAAAGTAAATGACATAAAAAAGCCACCTAAAGGTGGCTTTTTAGTCTGTTTAAAATATCAATTAATTTTTCGCCATATCACGCTTAGCTTTAAATTCAGCCATTTTCTGATGAAGCTGTTGTTGCTGCTCAGACGTTAACACACTAAATATATCGCTATTTAATTTTGCTTTATCAGCAAGGCCATCGGCATAAACATCCGCTGACTCAGCAATCAATTTATCTAGTTTTGCCTGATCAACTGATTCAGCGTAGGTTAACTGCATCATCTCTTTACGTGCCTGCCAGCCTGACTTCATCGCTTCACGATTTTCCTGCCAGTAAGCTTTCTTCAACGCTTTAATTTCAGCTGTTTGCTCTTCTGTTAGATTGAGTTCTTCTAACAACTTATCTTTATATGCTGATTTGTGGTGATGTTTTTTTGCTTCACAGCCTGCTTTGTCAGCATCTTTTATGTGATCATTTGCCATTGATGGCAGAGCGGCCAACATTGAAGGAATAATCGCTAAAGACAACAATAATTTACGCATCATAACTCTCCTTTTGAATGATTCGTCAGCATCTGGTTTAAACCAAAGCGACTTGAAACACAGTATTCATCGAATCACTGTAAATGCGGGTTTTATCGTGTAAATTCAGGTAAATAAGCCAATGGCGCATTGGGCTTTGCAAAACAAAAACTTATTATGGAACAAACTTTAAATAGAGCAACAAAGATGAGTAACGTACTAATCATTGATGATGATGAAATTTTGGCAGGCTTGTTTGAGGATTACTTGCGTGAAGAAAAATTCCAAGTAACCACATGCTTTACAGGTCAAAGTGGCTTAGATGAAGCGTTGTCTAATAAGTTTGATATTGTCATTCTCGACGTCATGCTGCCAGATATGAGTGGCAACCAAGTATTAACATCCATTCGCCAACAAAGTAATGTACCTGTGCTGATGTTTACCGCTAAAGGTGATGATGTTGACCGCATCTTGGGTCTAGAAAATGGCGCGGATGATTATGTACCAAAACCTTGTACACCGCGTGAGTTGATTGCCCGGATTAAAGCTATTTTAAGAAGAAGTGAGCTCAACACCCAACCGCCTGAAGCCGAAGCGGATATATTGCAAAATGGTCCACTACAAATGTGGCCACAACAACGTAAAGCTACATGGTTTGAAGACAATTTAGAACTTACCAGTACCGAATATAGCTTGCTGGAAGCGCTCGCCAGACAAGCAGGCCAAGTCGTTGATAAAAATACGCTCTCAGAAGTCGCGCTTGGCCGACCATTAGCCCGCTACGATCGCAGTATTGATGTTCATATGAGCAGTATTCGCCACAAACTTGGCGTTCAGGAAGATGGACACGCTTATATTCAGACTGTTCGTGGTAAAGGCTATCAGCTGATTAAGTAAGGGACTGCTATGGGGCGCTTATTCTGGAAATTCTTTTTTGCTTTCGTGGTGGCTTTGTTAATTGCCAGTCTGGCTGTTGGTAGTGCCATGGGATTAAGGCAAAAACAATTAAACCAACAAGTATCAAATGCCCCTGTACAACTTGGAAGCCAAGCAGCTTGGCAAGTGTCTGATGCTGCAGAAATAGCGCAATATGGTGGTAGACAGAGTTTAATCGCCTATCTCAATGATCAACTAGCATTAGGTGTACCGCAAGTTTATGCAATAGATAACAACGATGATGAGTTGTTAGGCCGTGTACTTCCAAGCCATCAACGTAATGCTATCCGCCAGCTGTTTACCGATATTCCACAACTACGATCTATTCGTCCAATCACGCTTGAAGATGGAGAAGAAGTCTTACTGTTTATTCCACAGAATTCTTTACAGCCTAAAGAGCAAGCACCGCTCAAACCACCAAAACCGCAACCACTTGTCTTGATTTTATGGACCGGGATTCTAGGTGGCCTGTTATTCAGTGCTGTGCTCGCATGGTGGTTTACCCAACCGATAAGACATTTACGTCGAGGCTTTAACAAAGTAGCGACAGGTGATTTATCAACACGTGTCAGTCCCGAAATGGGTAATCGAAAAGATGAGCTAGCTGAGCTTGGTTTTAACTTTGATGTGATGACCATTAAGTTAGAAAAGCTGGTCAGCGCACAACGTAACTTATTACATGATGTCTCTCATGAACTTCGCTCACCATTAGCCCGTATGCAAGCAGCGATCGGTATATGCCAGCAGCAACCCGATAAAACGACTGATGTGTTGGCACGAATCGAACGCGAATCACAACGTATCGATATGCTCATTGGCGATTTATTAAATCTATCTCGCTTGGATACTTTGGCAGCAGAGAATGATGCCCAGCAATATTTCGATTTATCCCCTTTATTAGAGGATTTAGTCGACGATGGCCGTTACGAAGCGACTGAAAAAAGTATCGCTATTCATGCCGATATTGATCCCGAATTACCCATGGAAGGTAAACCAGAATTAGTCTTACGTGCTGTAGAAAATGTGTTAAGAAATGCCATCAAATTTACCCCTGAGCAAGGGCATATTCGATTAACAGCTAAACTGCTAAGACGTTCAATTGAAATTACCATCAGCGATAATGGACCGGGCGTCAGTGAAGAAGAGTTAACAAAATTGTTTCAACCATTCTTTAAAGGTATGCAAGCCAGAAAACAAAACAGTAGTGGTTTAGGTCTAACTATCGCTGAGCGTGCAGTAAAAGCCCATAATGGCAGTATTTATGCTGCAATTAATGAACTTGGCGGTCTACAATTCGCGATGCACTTTCCGACCAAAAAAAATGCCGCATCGTTTTAAACCGATACGGCATTTCTTATTCGAATCAGCGCATTACTTATTCAGCAATTACACCACAGGCAACACGAGCACCACCACCGCCTAATGCAGTGGGATGATCACTATGATTATCTCCACCGGCATGAATCATAATGGCACGACCAGGTAAATCTGCCATTGTTAAACGTGGCGCTAATACAGCACGTTCTGCTTTACCATTAGCATCAACATACATTGCAGGTAAGTCACCCGCGTGACCTTTTCCCCAAGGTGTTCCATGTTCGCCAGTATTTTTAGGATCGTAATGACCACCTGCAGATAATGCAGCAACCATTTGGCCTTCTTTTTCAGCAGGCGCACAACTTGCGTTTTGATGCAAATGAAAACCATGCATACCTGGTTCTAAGCCAGATAAAGCTGGCGTAAAAACAAGGCCATAAGCTGTTTCACTGACTGTGACTGTACCAACATTTTGGGTTGAGCCATCAGCATCAACTTTGTCCATGGCGACTTCTACCGCCATTACCGGCGCAGAAATCATCGCCAATAACAGCGCAGCAGACTTCTTCATTTTGATCTCCTTTGGATTTAAACCTTGTGAGTGTGACTATGCATGATCGTAAGAGGTTCACGCAAACCAATGCCACCTATGATTTATCTAAAAGTTGCTTTAAATCAGCAAAGGGATTGAAGGTGGTTTGTTTAGCCTCAACCTCAACAAGGCCGGTATAACCACGAACGCTATCTATATTTTTTTGATGCTCATGGTCGTGACAATACAGACACAGATTTTCCCAATTACTACCATCAGCAGGGTTGTTGTCATGATTGTGGTCGATATGATGAACAGTTAGTTCGTGAAGATTACTGCGGGTGAACTCGCGGCCACAACGGCCGCAAATCCATGGGTGAAGTCTCAGTGATTGCTCGCGATAGCCAGCGAGTCGATCTTTGGCGGCGTTCCTGGCGTCAGCAACGACCTTATCAAGTTTTTGCCGATCGATGGGCTTACCTGATTGCGGTCTTTGCTGCGCCATAACACAACCTTTATTTTACCTAATTAATGGGCTACACCAGTTTGCTTTTGCTCTCTACGGCTCGCCAACCAACGACAAACCACGTAGAAGATAGGTGTAAACACCAAACCGAATAACGTTACGCCCAACATACCCGAAAATACTGCAGTACCCAAGGCTTGACGCATTTCGGCACCTGCCCCGCTAGCGATAACTAATGGTACAACACCCAAAATAAACGCCATTGACGTCATCAGGATCGGGCGTAAACGTGTGCGAGCAGCTTCAACGGCAGCATCGATACGGCTTAAACCACGCTCTTCGGCCTGTTTGGCAAACTCAACAATAAGAATCGCATTTTTACATGCCAGACCTATCAATACGATAAAGCCGATCTGAACCAAAATGTTGTTATCCATACCACGGAAAGCAACACCACTAATCGCCGCTAACAAACACATCGGTACGATCAAGATAACGGCTAACGGTAGCAACCAGCTTTCATACAAGGCCGCCAGCAATAAGAATACAAAAACGACCGCCAAACCAAAGGCGACGAACGCAGTATTACCAGCCAACTTCTCTTGGAGCGCTAGCTCTGTCCATTCATAACTCACACCATCTGGCAGTGTTTCTTCCAGAATACGTTCCATGATGGCAATAGACTCACCACTAGAGTAACCAGGCGGCGTATTACCTTGCACTTCAATTGCTGGATACAAGTTGTAATGCGGCACACGAATTGGCCCCGTTTTTTGCTCCAATGTCGCAATCGAACCTAAAGGTACCATCGCACCGTTTTCAGAGCGGGTACGCAATTTCGCAATATCCTGTTCTTGATTACGGTATTGCCCGTCGGCTTGAGCAACCACTCGGTAAGTCCGGTTCAAAAAGTTAAAGTCATTGATATAACGCGAACCAAGATAAATCTCTAAGGTATCAATAACGTTCTGCACCGGTACTTCTAGCATCTCTGCTTTTGTACGATCGATATCGGCATAAATCCGCGGCGTACCCGAGTTATAGAAAGTAAACACCGCAGAGACGCCCTCAGCTTGGTTTGCTGCTGCAATAACCTGCTGCGTAACTTCTTCAAGACGCTCTTTACCAACACCACCGCGATCTTGAATATACAACTTCCAACCACCGGCATTACCCATACCACGAACTGGTGGCGGTTTAATCGCAAATGCCATTGCGCCATCCAATTGTGACAAGGCTTGTTGCGCCCCACCTTGAATGTCATCAATGGTTAAGCCAGCTGCAATACGATCCTCAAACGGTTCAAATGGCGTAAAGATAACCGCCGAGTTTGACGCATTGGTAAACGTAGGACCATCCAAACCAACAAACTGTACGGCATGGGCAACACCAGGTACTTCACGTAAACGTTGTGAAGCCTCACGCACCACCGCATCAGTACGATCTAATGACGCACCTGGTGGCAACTGGATGACGTTAATCAGATAACCTTGGTCCTGCTCAGGAATAAAGCCAGTAGCAACTTGCTTAAAGCTAAAGCCTGTTAGGAAAATCAAACCAGCATAAATGATCAACATCACCGCCATGATTCGCAGCAAACGACGTGTCATCGCTGAATAACGGTCACCTAACCACTCAAAGCTACGGTTGAAAGCATCACCAAAAGCTTTAAACGGATACGTTACCTTAGCCATAAAACCGGTTGGCTTGGGTTTATCGTGCTCATGCGGTTTCAACAACAATGCCGCCATCGCTGGTGACAATGTTAACGACACGATCATCGAAATAATCGTAGCTGTCGCAATCGTTAACGCAAACTGTTGATAGAAAGCACCCGAAATACCAGTAATGAATGCTGCTGGAATAAATACCGCAGACAATACAACTGCGATCGCAACCAGCGCCATGCCTACTTCATCCATGGTTTTATGGGCCGCTTCATTTGGCGTAAAACCTTCTCGAATGTAACGTTCGACGTTTTCAACAACGACGATAGCATCATCGACCACGATACCGATGGCGAGCACTAAACCAAATAAGGAAAGGTTATTAAGCGACACACCTAAAGCTGACATGACCGCAAACGTACCAACCAAAGACACCGGAATGGCAACGATAGGAATCACCGATGCTCTCCAGCTTTGCAGGAACAGCATCACAACCAAAATAACTAATAAGATGGCTTCAATAATGGTGTGGTAAATCTTTTCGATAGACCGCGCGATAAATTGCGTCGGATCGTAAATGATTTGATATTCCACGCCTGCTGGCATGTCTTTAGCAATTTCACGCATTTCTGCACGCAGTGCATCAGCAGTATCAAGGGCATTAGAACCAGGACGTTGGAAAATGACCACTGGCAACGCCAAACTATCATCTAAATAACCGATGTTGTCATAGTCTTGTGCAGCCAGTTCAACACGCGCTAAATCACGCAGACGTACTACACGGCCATTATCACCACGCTTAACGATAATGTCTGAGAATTCATCTGCCGTCAGTAAACGGCCTTGAGTTTCAACACTCAGCTCAAACGCACCTTTGGTATCTTGCAGTGGTTGTTTATTGATAACACCCGCAGCAATCTGGGCATTGTTAGAACGTACTGCTGCCAAGACCTCATTAGCAGTCATTTCAAATGACTGAGCACGCTCAGGATCAATCCAGATCCGCATTGCATAAGCACGTTCAGCAACAATACGTGCCTCACCCACACCTTCGATACGAGCTAAACGATCGACAACTTGGGTTTTAGCGAAGTTAGAAACATACAGATTGTCACGCGTGCCATCAGGTGACAGTAAGTGAATAACCATCATTAAGTCAGGTGAGTTTTTACGTACGTTGATACCTTGACGTGTGACCTCTTCAGGTAACAATGGCTCGGCAATCGAAATACGGTTTTGCACCAAGACTTGGGCGATATCTAAATCTGTACCTTGCTTAAAGGTAATGTTCAGAGATGTACGGCCATCAGCGGTATTTTCAGACTTCATATAAAGCATGTCTTCAACACCGTTGATCTGCTGCTCTAATACCGTTGCAACAGTATCAGCCGCAGTTTCAGCGGTTGCACCCGGGTAGTTTGCTGTGACCGAAATACTCGGCGGCGCAATTTCGGGATATTGCGCTACAGGCAAAGATACATAGGCAATACTACCTACAAGGACGATCAGTACCGACAGTACCGTGGCGAAAATCGGTCGATCAACAAAAAAGTGCGTAAAGCGCATGATTATTCACCTGTACCAGCAGAGTATTCTTCAGTTCTGACATCACTGCCAGGACGAGCTTTTAACAGACCTTCAATAATGACTTGGTCGTCACTTTTCAGGCCTTCGCGAATCACGCGCATTTCGTTATCCAGCAAAGTGCCAGCAACAATTGGTCTTGGCTCCACTTTGCCTTCACCATTAACGACCATCACGATTTTTGCGGCTTGGTCAGAAACCAATGCACGATCAGGCACTAACAGCGCTTCATATGGTGCAGTAATGGCCATACGTAAACGACCAAATAAACCCGGACGCAATAAATCATTAGGGTTTTCAACTAAAACACGCATACGCAACGTACCGGTATTTTGATCAATGCGGTTATCAACGAAATCGACAACACCTTCACGATTCCACTCTTGCTCATCCGATAAACGAATTTGCGCTTTGATTTCACTATCACCATTTAACGAAGAAGCATCACTGGCGACGCGAGCAAACTGCAGATACTCACTTTCAGATACGTCAAACACGAAATGCAATGGATCTGTCATCACGATAGTGGTTAATGGCGTTGCACTGCCATCATTAGTCACTAAGTTACCAATATCGATATTACGGCTTGAAATGCGACCAGATACAGGCGCAACAATTTTGCTGTATTGCAGATCTAACGAAGAGGTTTGTACGGCGGCACGAGCAGCAGCAACATTCGCATTGGCTTCTTGGAAACGTGCGCGACGACTATCAACTTCTTCAGCAGCAATGGCTTGTTGTTTTAACAAACGCTCACCACGATTTAATTCCAGTTCAGAAAGTTTTAATTGGCTCTGAACACGGGCTAAGTCGGCTTCAGCACGCGCTAAAGCTGCTTGGAATGGTCTAGGATCGATTTCAAATAACAAATCACCTTTTGTCACCATTTGACCGTCTTGGAAATGCACCGCATCTAAATAACCTGTTACACGAGCACGGATGGCGACTTCTTCAACCGCTTCAAACCGACCGGTGAACTCTTGATGTTCGGTTACTTCGCGAGACTCTGGTGTCATTACTTTCACCACAGGACGATTATCTTGTCCTTCAGCCCAAGCAGGCGATAACAACATTTGACCCAAGATTGCGCCGAGAAGAATGGATTTGTTAAAGGCGGATAGCATAGCGATTCCCTAGACAATGGAGATGATTTGGAAAAATTCCTTTCCAGAAAGATAAAACCTTAACGACAAATTATCTTTCTAGCAAGTTAATTTTTTTGTCATAATGCACTCAACGAAGAGGAAATGAAGTGACCAACAAACTTAACCCTATTGAAGTCATTATTGAGCGCATGCAGACGACACTACCAAGTGTGCATCTACCTGCGGCGGCAACTACCAAAAGAATTTACTGGGCTCGTGAACAGTTATTTGGCAAAAGTCGCGCGGTGATGGAAAAGAATGCATTGAGCGCTGGAGAATATGATGCGCTTGCATCATTACGAGTTCAAGGCGAACCATTTGAGTTAACACCCTCTGATATTTGTCAAAGTAATATGCTTAGCTCCGGTGGGTTAACCAAGGTATTAAACAATCTTGAAAAACGTGGATTAATCTCTCGTCACGCCTGCAATGAAGATCAAAGAAGTCGTAAAGTCAGACTAACTAATGCGGGTAAAAAATTAATTGAATCTGCTCTTGCTGAAGCTTTCAGGGAATATGAGACCTTACTGGCAAATAACTTAACGTCTGAAGAGAGAGCGCAGCTAGATAAGTTGCTGCTGAAATTGAACGGCTGAGATATAAAGCCCCCACAGTGCCGATGCGAACGGGGTTCTTGAACCTAATGGTCCAAGAGTGAAACCGCATGAGGCCGGCAAACTTCCCGTCAGAGCGGGCTTGTTTTTCAACCTCGAAATTTTGGTTTCGGTAAGCAATTGCTTATCGGCTCAAGACAACACATGTCGCTGTCGAACACCGCAGGGTAGAAGATATGATACGCGGTTAAACCGATTTTGTGGTGAGGATTTTTAAAGTTCTAGCTGACGATCTTCGCTAATAAACGCTGCGACGCGCTCTGTCAGCTGATGAATTTTTTCGTTTACTTTGGTGACATCTTGCGACTCATCCTGTTGTAACACTAATAATTCATGCGCAATATTCAAAGCTGCCATCACGGCAATTCGGTCTAAGCCAACAACTTTGCCGCTACCACGGATTTTTTCCATGTTGTTGTGAACCATGCGTGCTGATGCCAGCAGCGCATCTTTCTCTTCTTCAGGGCAGGCAACCTGATATTCCTTTCCGAGAATAGATACATGCACAGGTGTGCTCATAATTCTTCATCCAGTTGTTTCAGGCGGGTCACCATTTTTTCGATTCGGCTACGAGCAACATCAGTTTTTTCAATCAATTGCGCCCGCTCACTTAGCCATGCAGCCTGTTGAGAACGTAGTAATAGATTCTCCTCACGTAACCGTCTACCGGCTCGTAGCAGCTCATCTACTTGCTGCTCTAATTGTTGAATCGGGGTTTTATCCATTAATATGCGTCTTGGCTGTGCGAGAATAATGCCTAACTATAGACGTGCGCCGTTGACCCGGTCAATAAGTGCATAAGAACATTTTTAAATTCAGGCCGTATCTTTATGTCTCAATTATATTTTCCATCGCTGTCCCCCGAAAACATGACCAGCGAAGGCCCCACCACCACTGCCGAACTGCAAGGCAGTCTTTGTGGACTCCTCTGTCTCAATAGCCAAGCCAACCGAAACACTTGGTATACCGCTCTTTTTGAGGATTACAAGCCAGGCCCCGAAGAACAACAAAGTCTGATCGCGTTATTTGATGAAACTTTTCAAGCCTTAAATAGCCTTGATTTTGAATTACAGTTGGAATTACCAGACGACGATGCGCCGCTCGGTTCGCGTGTGGCTGCAATGGCTGATTGGTGCCAAGGACTTTTATACGGTCTTGGCGCTTCTGGTCTAAAAGATGAAGGTAAATTGTCTAAAGACTGTCAGGAATACATTACTGACGTTATTCAAATCAGCCAGATTGACGATATTGATTTAGTAGAAGCGGAACAAGACGAAAATAATTTTGCCGAATTGGTAGAGTACCTCCGTATGGGATTGTTTTTGCTGTACGGTGAATTACAACCTATCGAAAATAACGACAACTCAACTGAACACTAAATGACCAAACAAGAATTTGCCCGCCGCCGTCGCAATTTGATGGATCTGATGGGGGGAGACAGTATTGCTGTTTTGCCCAATGCATTAGAGTTAATCCGCAATCGCGATGTGCACTATCCTTTCCGCAGTGATAGTCACTTTCAATATCTGACTGGTTTTGAGGAACCAGAGTCAGTCATGGTATTGATACCCGGCCGCGAACATGGTGAGTTCTTATTGTTTTGTCGCGAGCGTAATCTCGAAAAAGAAATTTGGGATGGCTACCGCCAGGGTCTGGAAGGCGCAGTCGCTAATTTTGCTGCTGATGATGCCTATCCCATCACCGATCTGGATGAAATTCTGCCCGGTCTCATGGAAGGTAAAGAAAAGGTTTACTACACCATGGGCAACCAACCAGCATTTGATCAACGTATGGTCAGTTGGCTAAACCATTTACGCCAAGCATCACGTAGTGGCAAACATTCACCAACGGAAATTATTGAGCTGGAACACAGCCTCAGTGAACTACGTTTATTCAAAAGCAGCCAAGAAATTAAAGCGATGCGTCACGCTGCAAACGCCTCAGTCGCAGCCCATATTCGCGCCATGGAGTTCACCGCTCCGGGCAAATGGGAATATGAAGTCGAAGCGGAGTTACTGCATGAGTTTATGCGCCACGGCTGTCGTAGCCCTGCTTACCCATCCATTGTCGGTGGTGGTGAAAACGGCTGCATTTTGCATTACATCGAAAATAACCAGAAGCTAAAAAATAATGACTTACTGCTGATTGATGCTGGCGCGGAATATGATTGCTACGCCGCCGATATCACACGCACCTTTCCAGTTAATGGCAAGTTCACGCCAGCACAAAAAGCGTTGTACCAAATAGTCTTGGATGCACAATATGCAGCCATTGATGCTGTGCGTCCCGGTAATCATTGGAATCAACCGCACGAAGCCGCAGTTCGCGTCTTAACAGAAGGTTTGTTATCGCTTGGCATTCTAAAAGGTGATCTGGAAACGCTTATCGAAGAAGCCGCCTATCGTGAGTTTTACATGCACCGCACCGGACACTGGTTAGGCATGGATGTTCACGATGTCGGTGACTATAAAGTCGGCGGTGCTTGGCGATTATTAGAACCCGGGATGGTATTGACCATTGAGCCAGGGTTATACATTCGTGATCCAGAGCATGTCGATAGCCAATATCACTTTATTGGTATTCGCATTGAAGATGATGTTTTGGTGACCAAAGATGGTCATGACGTGTTAACTGACGCCGCACCAAAAGAAATTGCTGATATAGAAGCACTGATGGCGAACGCATAAAACCGACATGAGTAGTGTTGAAGCTGAATTTGATGTCGTAATTGTCGGTGCCGGAATGGTAGGTACCAGCTTGGCATTGGCGTTAAAAAACACCTCACTCAAAGTCGGCATTATTGAAACCCATAGCATTGCCGAGACCTCGCAGCCAAGCTATGACGACCGGGGTATCGCGCTCTCATATGGCTCCCAACAAATATTTCAGTCACTTGGCCTTTGGGCAGATCTGAAATCCCACGCCACACCAATTTTGGATATTCATATTTCTGACCGAGGCCATTTTGGTGTGACACGTTTGTCAGCACAAACCTCAAAAGTACCGGCATTAGGGCAAGTGCTTACCGCCAAACAACTTGGTCAACAATTAAATGTCGCTTTGCAGCAAAACGACAAAATCACCTTAATGTCGCCTGTCTCGGTAACCCAAGTCGAGACCGAAACAGATTATGTGACGGTAACACTGTCGAACCAACAAAAACTTCGTAGTCGTTTGCTAGTAGCGGCGGATGGCCAACACTCCACTATTCGAAATCTACTTAGCTTGGGCACTTGGCAACGTGATTATCAGCAAACCGCAATAACAGCAAATGTCAGCACCGAGCGGCCTCATCAAAATCGCGCTTTTGAGCGGTTTACTGATACCGGTCCGCTAGCGTTATTGCCGATGTCAGACAATCGCTGCAGTTTAGTGTGGACGGTGACACGTGGCCAGGAAGAAGAGCTTCTTAATCTCACTGAAAAAAACTTCATGCAAGCACTGCAACAGCGCTTTGGCTTTCGTTTAGGCCATTTCACTAAAGTAGGTAAACGCAGCAGTTATCCATTAGGTTTGATGCAAACTGACAATACTATTCAACCGAGAGTATTGCTGATAGGTAACGCCGCGCATAGTTTGCACCCGATTGCAGGCCAAGGTTTTAACCTCGGTCTCAGAGATGCCGCAGTGTTAGCAGAAGCTATTAAAAATCATGCTCATGACTGTGGTCATCCCAAATGCCTATTGGATTACCAACAATGGCAATTACCGACACAAGACAAAGTCGTCAAAGCCACAGATAGACTGGTCAAGCTCTTTAGTAATGCCAATCCCCTACTCGGCCATGGTCGCTCTGCTGCCTTAGCATTATTAGATATTTTGCCGCCCATCAAACAAACGTTAAGCCACAGCAGTATGGGGCTTAGTGAAAAACAAAGTCGTTTATCGAGAGGGTTATCGTTATGAAAACCCAATCCGATATCGTCATTGTTGGTGGTGGTATGGTGGGTGGTTCGCTCGCTTTAGCACTGGCCCAACAAACCGATTTCCACATTAGCTTGTTAGAAAGCAGACCTCCTGCATTGTTACAAGCTAACGATCCATGGCAGCTACGTGTCAGCGCAATCAATGCTGCAAGTCAGGCATTTTTGACTGAAATCGGTGTTTGGGAGCAGCTCATACCTGAGCGTTTAGGCCCTTTTGAAACCATGCAGGTATGGGAAAAAACGAGCAAATTAGATTTTTCTGCAGCGGAAATAGGTGAGCCTTGGCTTGGTCATATCATTGAAAATGGTCATCTCGAACAAGCCATTTACCGTCAATTACAAGCTGAAAAATCGATAACATTAATTGCACCGGTTAGCGCAGTAGGCTTCTCGGAGCAAACTGTTACATTGGAAAATGGTGATTCCGTCACTGCGCCATTAGTCATTGCGGCAGATGGCAGCCAATCACAAATCCGCAGCTGGGCAGGCATCAATACCCGAGGCTGGAAATATCACCAACAAGGCTTGGTTGCCGTTGTTGAAACGGAATATCCACACCAACAATGTGCCCGACAACGCTTTTTATCTGGTGGACCACTCGCTTTTCTTCCGCTATCCCAAGCTCATCAATCATCGATTGTCTGGAGTCTGCCTGATCAAGAAGCTGACGCGATGCTTGAGCTTGATGAAGCAGCGTTTTGTAAGCAATTAGCAGAAGCTTTTGACTTCAAACTAGGTGCAGTAAAACTGATATCTAAACGTACTGCTTTTCCATTAATACTGCAACATGCTGAGACTTACGTGCAGCAAGGTCTCGCACTCGTTGGGGATGCGGCGCATAGTGTCCATCCACTCGCCGGTCAAGGGGTGAATTTAGGCTTTCAAGATGCGGTAAAACTAGCCGAAGTCATTTCTGAGGCCAGAAAACATCATCGCGCTATTGATAGCTTGCATACCTTAAAAAAATACCAACGGGCGAGATTGGCGGAAAACACGCTGATGCAATTAGGCTTAGATGGTTTTAATCGTCTTTTTACCAGTCAGTTGCCAGGCATTGCTTCGCTTCGACAATTTGGTCTCAACCAAGTAAATCAGTTTGATTTCTTGAAAAACCGGCTGGCCAAGCACGCGACGGGCAACTAAATCGGCAAAAACGCCATTGAGGCTGCCTGCACCACAATACTTTTCACCACGCGGCCTTCTTTCTTGGCAATGATTTCAGCGAGATTTTCTTGCGTGGCAATCATTCCGCCAATTAAACGCTGAAAGCTAAGGTTCCGCTCAAGGCTTTGTACACTGTCACTCAGTAATACTCTATCGCCATTTTCTTTGCGTTTCGTTGCTAACAACCATGCCGCAATTTCAATATTACGGGCACTGTTGTACAGCTTTTGAGCATCGATCTCAGTGAGGTAATAAAACTCAGTTTGATTGTTATATGAGGCCATTAACATTCGACGCATCCCTACGGTAAATGCCAGCACCCTATCACCTTGGTAATCAGGGCTTAATGCATCTCGCAAAATATCTGTCGGTTTGGTGTCTTTCCATTTAGCAAAACCGACATCGGCTGGGTAGTTAAACAATCTCGCCACACTATCTTCGAGAGTACGTTTACCACGATCATGACGTTCACTTGGGTTACGACGATACAGTTTTAGAGTTAACGTTTTCAAATCCTGCATAACCCGCTGCTGATGTTGCTCAATAATTTCATCAACCGTGCTTTTACCAAATTGTTTTACCGGGTTAACGGGGACCTGTGTACAAGCCATTAATGACAAACTAACCAGCAGCAAGCTAAACCATTTCATCGATCAATCCACTGTATGAATCACGGTCAGGCAAATTGGCAATTTGTAGATAACTTAATACCGGCGCAGGTAAAGCTCGGGGTGTTGACGTCGGTAAAAACTCAGCATTATCTAACTGAGCTAAAGTGCGGATGAACCGTGCTTGTTGACTATCCTGTGTCGTGTTAACAGGTATCACCTGTTGACGAGGGTTTGGCGCTTCATTAGCCGTCGTTGGCGTAAAGCGATTTTCTGGGGTTACAACAACGGGTAGACGGTTGTTGTTATCAACCGGTTTGGGGCTAAAAATCCCTAACGGCTGATTACTGATTTGCATCCGAATTTACTGTCTTTTTAGGCCGACGACGTGGACGTTTTTTGCCATCGCCTGATTGATTTTTACCAGCATGGTGATGTCTTGATGGATTTCGCTCAGGTTTAATCGCAGGTTGCGGTGTTGTTAGCGTTTCATCCGCTGTCGAGGCGACAGGAAGCTTGTGTTTAATGTATTCCTCGATATCAGGTAAGGAAAACACATACTCCTCACAAGCAAAGCTTATCGCCGTACCACTCGCGCCTGCTCGGGCAGTTCGGCCTATACGATGGACATAGTCTTCACTATCTTGAGGCAAATCGAAGTTAAAAACATGACTCACTTCTGGAATATGTAAGCCACGTGCCGCTACATCAGTTGCCACCAAAAATGGAAACTCGCCATCTTGGAAATGGGTTAACAGCCGCTCACGTTTTTTCTGCGGTACATCCCCTGACAATAACGCTGCTTTATAGCCATTTCCCTCAAGGTATCCCCAAACGGAATCTGCAGTATGTTTGGTATTCACAAACACGATGGCGCGGGCTGGCTCAATGCGTTTAATTAATGCCAACAACAACGGAATTTTTTCATCATTCGCGGGATAGAAAACCGATTCTTCAATTCGGTCACCCATCACTTTTTCAGGGGCAACCTGCACCTTTTCTGGGTTATTCATATGCTCGTAAGCAAGCTCAAGTACTTTGTAGCTGAGTGTTGCCGAGAACAACATACCGAGTCGTTGCCCTGGTGCGGGAATGCGTCTTAAGAAATAACGCACATCTTTAATAAAGCCCAGATCAAACATACGATCCGCTTCATCCAATACCATGGCACGGATTTGCTTCAAACCAAATACACGTTGTTTATGATAATCCAACAACCGGCCCGGCGTGCCGATCAACACATCACAACCATCACTAATAGCGTCACGTTGCTTTTGATAATCCTTACCACCATGAGCCAGTGCGATCCGCAAACCTGCATATTTGCTCAGTAAAGTCGCATCTTTGGCAATTTGAATCGCTAATTCGCGTGTTGGTGCCAAAATTAATGCACGGGGTTGTTTTTGATTTTCGTTATCCCCATCTTCTAAAAGCCGCTGTAAAGTGGCCAATAAAAAAGCAATGGTTTTACCGGTACCGGTCTGGGCCTGACCCGCGACATCTTTACCTGCCAGTAATAAAGGTAGGGATTGGGCTTGAATAGGTGTGCAAAATTCAAAGCCGGCGTCACTCAGTCCCTGTTGCAGATGCGTGTGCAATGGCAGTGATGAAAATCGTGTGTCGCTGAGATGAGCGGTCATATAAATACTTGCAATACCTGTACTGATAAGAAAAAATGTTGCTTACTGTTGGTCTGCGAGTATAGCGGTCCGATACTTTAGTTACCACTGGAGATAAAACATGAGCAAAAACGTCACGAATGTGACCGATAGCGATTTTGACAGCCAAGTGTTGCAGTCAGATTTACCGGTACTTGTTGATTACTGGGCTGAATGGTGTGGTCCATGCAAAATGATTGCACCTGTACTGGAAGAAATCAGCGACGAATACGCTGGCAAACTCCGTGTCTGCAAACTGAATATCGATGAAAATCCAGATACCCCACCTCGTTACGGTATCCGTGGTATCCCAACTTTGATGTTGTTCAAAGATGGTGAAGTCGAAGCCACTAAAGTCGGCGCACTGACAAAGTCGCAGCTGGCTGCTTTCCTCGACAGCAACATTTAATTCTTTACGCACTTATCCCCGCTCACCGCGGGGATAAATGTGTCTATCACATCTAAAGCTGGCGTCCTCACGTTAGCGTTATACGTATTCTGATGGATGTATCCGAACTCTTAAACGATCTGAATAAGCCACAGCGTGAAGCTGTCGCCGCGCCCTTAAGTCACGCCAGAATTCTTGCTGGTGCTGGTAGTGGCAAAACCCGCGTCCTGGTTCACCGAATTGCTTGGTTGATTCAGGCTGAGGGTTTGTCGCCAGCCAATATCTTAGCCGTTACTTTTACTAATAAAGCTGCTGCCGAAATGCGTGGCCGAATTGAAGAAATGTTGGGCTATCCAACTGGTGGCATGTGGGTTGGTACCTTTCATGGCCTCGCCCACCGTTTACTCAGATCACATTGGCAAGACGCCAATTTACCGCAAGGTTTCCAAATTCTAGACAGCGATGATCAGTTGCGAATGCTGAAGCGAATCGTCCGCACATTAGAACTTGATGAAGCCCAGTGGCCGCCTAAACAAGCGCAATGGTTCATCAATGCGCAAAAAGATGAAGGCCTAAGAGCCGCCAATATTCATGTTGGTGACGATCCTTATAGCAAAACCATGCACAGCATCTATCAAGCCTATGAACAAGCTTGTGAACGAGCCGGTGTTGTTGATTTTGGTGAATTGCTACTGCGATGTCATGAACTTTGGCTTAAACGACCAGATATTCTGAGTCATTACCAGCAGCGCTTTTCGCAGATTCTGGTGGATGAGTTTCAAGACACCAACACCATTCAATATGCTTGGTTAAGATTATTAGCTGGTGAGCGTGGTCATCTATTTATCGTCGGTGATGATGATCAGTCTATCTATGGCTGGCGTGGTGCCAAAATCGAAAATATCCAGAAATTTCACCAAGATTATCCTGATGCTAATACCGTTCGTTTAGAACAAAATTATCGATCGACAGGCAATATTCTGGCGGCTGCCAATGCGGTCATTGCCAATAATAGCGAACGCCTAGGAAAACAACTTTGGACAGAGGACAGTGACGGTGAGCCGGTACAGCTGTTTCAAGCCTATAACGAACGTGATGAAGCGCAATATCTCGTTCAGGAAGTCAGAAACTGGGGGGCACAGGGTGGTCAGCGTCAAGATTGTGCGGTGCTATATCGTTCCAATGCCCAGTCACGGGTAATTGAAGAAGCCTTGATGCAATCTGCTGTCCCCTATCGCGTATATGGTGGTCTGCGCTTCTTCGAGCGTGCTGAAATTAAAGATGTACTGTCGTATTTACGACTGGTTGCTAATCGTCGTGATGATGCCGCTTTTGAACGCGTTGTAAATACGCCAACTCGCGGCATCGGTGCTGCCACCTTAACGCAATTAAGACAAATTGCCCGAGAAACTGATCAACCACTTTGGCATACCGCGATCTCCGTGCTCGAACAAAAATTACTGCCGGCACGAGCAGCGAATGCGCTGGGCGGTTTCCTGACATTAATTGACTCATTAACACCTATTGATAGTGACATGCCGTTGCATGAACTTACGCAACTGGTGATTGATGAAAGTGGATTACGGGCATTTTTTGGTAAAGATAAAACCGAAAAAGGCCAAGGTCGCATTGAAAACATGGACGAGCTGATAAACGCTACCCGTGAGTTTATGCGCGCCGATGCTGAAGAAGAGATGCCTTTGCTGGATGCTTTTTTAGCGCACGCTGCATTAGAAGCGGGTGACAATCAAGCTGACCAATGGCAAGACTGCGTGCAGTTAATGACATTACACTCAGCCAAAGGTCTGGAGTTTCCACTGGTCTTTATGGTCGGTATGGAAGAAGGTTTATTCCCCGGCCAAAAATCGGCAGAAGATCCACTTCGCCTCGCTGAAGAACGTCGTCTTTGTTATGTCGGCATGACTCGTGCCCGTAAAACGCTGTATTTACTGCACACCGAGTCGCGTTATTTATATGGTCAGGAAATGCATCCTCGTCCATCACGTTTCTTAGCAGAAATACCAGCTGATCGCGTTCATGAGGTTCGAAAACGTCAACAAGTCGGTGCATTATCAGGTGGTAGACTTGCCAGCCACACTAAATCAGCTGATGATAGCGGCTTTCATCCTGGACAACAGGTACACCACCAGAAGTTTGGTCCCGGTGTCATTGTCGATACCGAAGGCTCGGGCAGCCATGCCAGAGTCCAAGTAAACTTCAAGCAGGCCGGCAGTAAGTGGCTTGTTCTGGCTTATGCCAAACTGGAAACGCTCTAAACTCGGGGAAATCAGTATGCTCAGCAAACGTCTGAAACTGTTTTGTCTTTTCATCGCAGGACTCAGTATTACAGCTTGTAGTCCACCTGATGCCACCAACGAAGATGGCACCATAGATACCAGCAAAGTTTATCGCTGGAAAATGGTCACGACTTGGCCGCCGGGCTTTCCTGTGCTTCAGGAAGGTGCTGAGCGTTTTGCCGAGAAATTGGAAGAAATGTCCAATGGCCGTTTACAAATCAATGTTTACGCCGGTGGTGAACTTATCCCAGCGCTGCAAACGTTTGATGCAGTATCTCAAGGCACCGTCGAAATGGGCCATGGCAGCGCTTATTATTGGGCAGGCAAAGTCCCTGAAGCGCAATTCTTTTCAACAGTACCTTTTGGTATGAACCCTCGCGGCATGAACGCTTGGATTTATTTTGGTGGCGGTCAGGCGTTATGGGACAAAGTCTATGCGCCATACAATGTTAAGGCATTTCCACTCGGAAATACTGGCATCCAAATGGGGGGTTGGTTTAACAAGGAAATTAACTCTGTTGCCGATCTCGATGGTTTGAAAATGCGTATCCCAGGTCTTGGCAGTAAAGTTTTTGCCAAAGCCGGTGGTAACCCTGTGCTACTTGCCGGGAGCGAGGTGTATACGGCACTTGAACGCAAAACCATTGATGCGACCGAATGGATAAGCCCCTATCATGATCAGCGTTTAGGTTTATATCGTGCCGCCGATCACTACTACTACCCTGGTTGGCATGAACCTGGAGCCGTTCTTGAGTTAAGTATTAATAGTCGCGCTTGGGCATTGTTGCCACCTGACTTACAAGCCATGATTGAAAATGCTGCTATGGCTGAAAACCTACGAATGGCCTCTGAGATGGAATATCTCAATGCGGTCGCATTAGGTGAATTACGTGACCGCGGTGTTGATATTCGTCCATTTCCAGATGATGTGATGCAGCGCTTAAAGTCTTTGACCGAAGAAACCTTGGTCGAAGAAGCGGCAAATAATCCCAAGTTTAAAGAAGTGTATGACGCCTATCAGGCATTTCGTGAACAGGATGCAACCTGGACCGAAATTTCTGAAGAAGCCTATCTCGACGTAAAATAAATGGTCGTTATTATTCTTACAGCCCAAGGGTTAACCGAGATGTTAGATAACATTGAGCCGGGTGCTCAAGTCTGGCTTAATCCATCACTTACAGCTCAAGCTGAACAGCCAAACTGGCAGGCAAAATCACTGCATGTAAATGTGTTGCCACAAGAGTTCGATGCCAATAAGGAAAGAGCTGTGGTTGCCGCACTCGACTTTGTGGAAAAACAAAGTAAAGACCCCGACATTTTCATTGAGTATCCATAATATGTTTGCACGGTTAATTTTATCCGCATTACTGCTACTGCCATTAACCGCGTTCAGTAGTGAGTGGGATGAAGCACGTTTATCACTTTCTGCCGCTAAAGAAATCACGGTTTATCGTGATGCCAACTGTCAGTGCTGTCATAAGTGGATAGAACATCTTCAAGCACACAACTTTGCCGTTGACGATCAAATTCGTAGTGATATGACGACCGTTAAACAACAACTTGGTCTGCCTGTTCGTATGGCCTCTTGTCATACCGCAGTCATTGATGGTTATGTTATCGAAGGCCATGTCCCAGCTGATGACATCAAACAATTACTGATTGATAAACCAACAGATATTGCTGGCTTATCGGTACCACAGATGCCTGTTGGTACGCCTGGTATGGAAATGGGTGCTCGTAAAGACCGCTTTGCGGTTTTTGCTTTTGATAAAGCCGACAATTTTTCAATCTATCAGCGCTATCAAACTGACGCTAACAACCAATATCAAGTCGTTGTAGACCAAGCCGAGTAATGGAGTTTTTCTGGCTTATTGGCCGGATGCTTGCGTCCGTTACGGGAAATATTTTTCAAAAGAAAATGAGCCATCGTGGCTTATCGCCACTCTACATCACGCTTGGTGGTTACTTGATTTTGGCTGCGATCAGCCTGCCTCTGATAAGCCTCATTACTTTTGCCGAAATCCAGCCTGACTTTTGGCTCAATATTACCTTAGCCGCATTACTGGATATGGCCGGCACATTGTTATTGGTGATGTCATTATCGAAAACAGATTTGTCTGTTTTTGGTCCACTCAACGCGTATAAGGTCGTCTTCTCAGCCCTATTAGCATTGTTATTTTTAGGCGAAGTGCCAAGCGTTATAGGCTTTACCGGTATCACCATTATCGTCGCAGGCAGTGTGCTGCTATTCCCTCCGAAATCAGCGGGCAATAACCGTTTGTTAAGTTTGCTCAGTCAACGCGGTGTGCAACTACGATTTTTGTCTATCTTGTTATTTTCCGTGGGTACACTACCACTCAAAAATGCAGTCATGACCAGCGGCCCTCTAGCCACAACGGTATTTTGGTGTTTGATTGGCCTGCCTTTAGCTGCTTTGATTTACAGTGTTTTTAGTCAAC
Source organism: Methylophaga sp. OBS3 (assembly GCF_026319325.1). Classification (GTDB taxonomy): domain Bacteria; phylum Pseudomonadota; class Gammaproteobacteria; order Nitrosococcales; family Methylophagaceae; genus Methylophaga. Next base: position 44,487 of record NZ_JAPDMU010000001.1, on the reverse strand, counting down.
AATCTCTCAAAGCCGATTGGCAGCAAAGTCAAAAAAACTTAAAAGACTTTATCCTGCTCGGCGTGCTGATATTCGCTATGCAATATTGCACGATGATGCTTTTTGAAGGATTACTCATCGCATATGCCCTCGCCCTTTTTCAGTTGAGCATGGTGCTACAGGTATTTTTGGGTTATCGCATTTTTCATGAAGGACACTTGTGGCGCAGACTTGCAGCCTGTGCTGTCATGATTGTGGGTTGCCTGTTGGTGTTGAACGCCTGAGATTTTTCCAAGCGGGGCTGATAATATGCAAGCCTTAAACCGTAGACCGGTTATTTCTGATTAAGATATTCCCATGCAATTTGAAGATTTATTTTTAGATGATGCCCTTTTAGCTAGCGCTGCACGCGTCGGTTTTACCAAAGCGACCGAGGTGCAACAATTAGCTATACCAGCCCTGTTGTCTGGGCAAGATGTCCTTGCCTGTGCCGCAACCGGTACGGGTAAAACAGCCTCATTTGTCCTACCGATTTTGCAAAAATTGATGGATGAACCTAACCGCTCAGGCAAAGCGCAATTTCTTGTTTTGGCACCAACGCGTGAACTCGCCTTTCAAATTCAGCATGTTTTTCATCAATTGGGGCAATCATTCAAGCCAACTATTGCGATGTTGACTGGTGGTGCATCACCTTGGGCGCAGGTGCAACACGCACAAGATAAAGATTGCGACATTATTATCGCCACCCCTGGCCGACTGTTGGGTTTAACCACGGATGATTCTGTTGATTTAACTGGTATCGAGCTTGTCATCATTGATGAAGCAGACCGTATGCTCGATATGGGGCAAGGCCCTGATGTATTGAATATTTTGGCCCAGATTGGTCAACGTTTTCAGGCTGGCCTGTTTTCAGCGACATTAGCGGGTAGTGGCGTCAGAGTTTTTGCGGAAGAACTGCTGAAAGATCCACAAGAAATCCTGCTACAAGCGGCCAATCAGCAAGCACAAAACATCACTCAAGAAGTTTACCTGTGTGACAACCTTGAACATAAACAAGCGCTTTTGATGTCATTTATTGAGTCCGAAGACTGCACCCGTGCACTGATTTTCTGCAACAAAAAAGAACGTGCTGAGCGTGTGAACGATTGGCTGCAATCTCGCAATGTGTCTTCACAATTGCTACATGGTGATTTTGACCAGTCAGTGCGTCGTGAACGCATTCGCAAATTCCGTAGCGGCCAAATTAAAGTGACGGTGGCAACTGATGTTGCTGCCCGTGGTTTAGACGTTGCCGATATCAGTCACGTCATTAACTTTGATGTGCCATTTCGTGGTGATTTATATATTCACCGTATCGGTCGTACTGGCCGTGCTGAAAAAACGGGTTATGCCGTTAACTTGGTTGAACCTAACGACCAGAAAAACTTGCAGCGTATTGAACATCACATTGGTAAAAAGCTCAAAGTCTGTAAACGTAAAGGCTTAGCACCCAAATCTAAAAGCAACAAGGCATTGTCTAAACCGAAAGACAAAGCCCGTTACGTTTCTAAGACGGACCGTTAACCCGTATTTCGCATTCCTTGTGAAATCGCACTGATTGTTCTCAGCAGTGGATCACGCCACTGCTGGGTATCTTCACCATCTGCTTCAGCCTGTCGATAACGACGTAGTAGCATGATTTGAATATGATTCAGCGGGTCAAGATACGGATTTCGGCGACGCAGTGATAAAGCCAATGCCGGGTTTTCTGATAATAATTTTTCGGCATCAACCACCATCAACACTTCATCGGTCGTTTGTTGATGTTCCTCACGAATAATCGATAAAACACCCAGCGACTTTTCGGTATCACCACAAAGCGTTGCATATTGCTTGGCAATATCCATATCTGCTTTAGCGACTGACATTTGCGTATTACTTAATAAAGCTCTGAAAAATGGCCAATCCTGAACCATTTGTTTTAGTAAGGGCAGTCCTTCTGGGTTTTGTGCCAGCCAAGTATTGAGCGCGTAACCAATGCCATACCAACCAGGCAAAGTATGTCGAGATTGCGCCCAAGCAAATACCCAGCCTATCGCCCTAACAGAAGATTTAGAACGATCACCGGCTTTACGATGTGACGGTCTTGAACCAATGTTCATCAAACCAATTTCGGTAATTGGGCAAGCTTCGTAAAAATAATCCAAGAAGTAAGGCGTTTGCTCTGTCAGACGTCGGTAATGCTGTTCACCGTAGGCCGCCAACTGCGACATGATCTGGTGATATTCAGCAGGTTCTCGACGCGCATCAGTGACGAGACTGCGGCTCGCTTTAATTAACGCTGATACCCCCATACCAAGCTCATAAGCTGCGGTTTCAGTATTACCGTATTTAAACGACAACACTTCGCCCTGCTCCGTGAACTTGATTTGACCCTGCACCGTACCTGGCGGTTGGGCCAAAATCGCATCATGGGTAGGACCGCCGCCACGGCCAACAGTACCACCTCGACCATGAAACATCCGACAAGCAATACCAAATCTTTCTGATAACTCACTGACTTTTTGCTGCGCTTGGTACAAATGCCAAGCCGAGGCCAAAATACCGCCATCTTTACAAGAATCGGAGTAGCCGAGCATAACCTCCTGTCGATTACCCGATGCTTTGAGCAAACTCCGATAAGCGGGGTTATCAAATAGCGCAGACATGACCGGTTCAATGTGCGCCAAATCTTCAATGGTTTCAAATAAAGGAGCGATATGAATATGGCAGAACCAGCCTTCTTCATCCTGCCCTACTAGCCCCGCAAATCGTGCCAACAACATGACTTCAAGAATATGACTGGCTTCATGTGTCATTGAAATCACATAGTGGCCAAATGCCTGCTCACTAACTTCTGTTCTAAGGCGCGCCATTAAACGCATCAAGTCTAAGACTTCTTCGGTTTGTGGCTGCAAATCACCATAGATATCTGGTAAATGTGGGCGACGCAGTAATTCACTAATGATTTGCTGACGCTCTGTTTCGGTCTTATCTGCATAATCACGGTTTAAACCGGTTTGCGCTAACACTTCAGCGACCGCATCAGTATGACGTGAAGATTCCTGACGGACATCCAGATGCAATAAGTAAAAACCAAAGGTTTCTACCAATCGAATCAAATCACTAACTTGTGCATTGGCAACGGCTTTATCACCGTTATCAATAAGTGATTTTTGAATGCAGTATAAATCTGCCAGCAGTTCACGCTCATCGGCATACGCTGCGCCTAAGGCATCAACTCGTTGCTCAGGATGAAAATACTGTTGAAGCAGGCGTAAATTGTCTTCGAGGCGATAGCGCATCATGTACAACTTACGACGATATGGCTCGTTGATAAAACGACTTGGATTGGTTGCAAACGCTTTACTAAAACGCGCTTCCGTCTCGGCCAAATCCTCGGCTAGTGCAGTATTAACCTGACATAACGGCTGCGACTGCGTCAGCGTAAACATCAAATCGGTGACGTCTTGATGATAACGACGAATCACCACACGCTTTTGCAGCATGACGGCCATTTCGGTGGTTTGTGCAGTGACATAAGGATTGCCATCACGATCACCACCAATCCATGAACCGAATTGTAAATAATGTGGAATTCGCACCGGCTCCGAATCAGTTAACTCATCGGCATAAACTCGGCGGATGGCATTTTCAAGATTTCGATAGCTGCGTGGCACCGCATTAAACAAACTGACATTGAAGTAATAAAGGCCATTTTTGACTTCATCACGAACTGTTGGCTTCACTGCACGGACTTCGTCTGTCGCCCACAACAGTTGGATTTGTTGTTTTAACTCACGGCGGATTCGCTGTTCATCAAATCCTGTCAGTGGCTTGTGATTGAGCTGCTCATCAAACAAGAACACCCGTCGTAAAACTTCCATGACGGTACGACGTTTAGACTCGGTGGGATGCGCTGTGAAAACGGGCATATAGACCAGTTTTCCCAATAAACCCTTAAGCTGCGCCAAGGTCACACCTTCTTGTTTCAGCTGCGTTAGCGTATCGAGGTAAGAACCGTGCCAGAGATTGCCACCATTACGCAGTTGTAACTGTCGATTATGATAGTGGTATGCCTCTTCAGCGGTATTCACCAAGCTAAAGTAGAGATTAAAAGCGCGAACCACTTCACCTAGTGTGTGTGCATCTAAATCACCGATTTGCGCCATCAGCTGATTACGCAACAGCGGATCATCATTTTTACGTAGTCGGATAAAACCTTTACGTAGTTGTTCTACCGCCTGATAAACCGTGTCGCCTGAACGTTCGGCAATCACCTCGCCGAGTAAGTCCACCAAAAAGCGGACATGCCGGCGCAGGTCTTTGTCATCTAAAAGGGGTAACGCTTCCAATTGAGAAAATTGCGTTTCCATACTGATAACCTTTTATGCTGTAAGTTGTTTATATAAATCCAGATAACGGCTGGCACTCTTTGCCCAGCTAACATCCTGCAGCATTGCAGTGAGTATCATTCGACGCCAAAGGCGTGGATGTTCGTAAAGCGCGATAACGTCATATAACTTTTCGACCAAAGCGTCGCTGGTCGCTGTTGAAAATATAAAGCCTGTCGCAGTATTGTTTTTACGATTGTCTTCGGTCGCATCAATGACTGTATCAGCTAAACCACCTGTATTGCGAACCACCGGTAACGTGCCATATCGCAAACTGTATAACTGGTTTAAACCGCAGGGTTCAAATCGTGAGGGCATCAAAAAGACATCAACACCCGCCTCGATTTGATGTGCCAAGTTTTCATCATAACCAAACTGTAAACCGACACGGTCAGGATAACGCGCACGCAACACCCGAAGTTCTTGCTCTAATCCTGCTTCACCGCTTCCTAAACAGACCAATTGAATATCAGCATTTTCCGACATCAAACGGTCGATAGCTTGAATCGATAAGTCCACACCTTTTTGGGCAACCAAACGACTGACCAAGCCCATCATCAATGTTTTTGGGCTATCCGGTAAACCGAAATATTGTTGCAGCGCTTGTTTATTGGCAGCTTTAAAACGAATGGTCGCTGCGCTGTAATTTTTTTCGATAGCAGGATCAGTGGCTGGATCCCAAACCTTGGTATCAATGCCATTGACGATTCCCGTCAGTTTGCCTTCGTCAGCTAACCACTGAAGTAAGCCTTCAAGCCCGTAACCAAACTCATACTCACAGATTTCTTCTGCATAAGTCGGGCTGACAGTCGTGACATGGTCGGCATAAGCCAGACCACCTTTCATAAACGACATCAGACCATAAAACTCGATACCTTCCATACGCCACAAGGCATCTGGCAAATCCAAAATATCAAACACGTCACGACTAAATAAGCCTTGGTAAGCCAAATTATGGATAGTAAATATCGTCGCTGGCCGTTGCTGCTGGAAACTTAACAGTGCTGGCACTAAGCCGGTTTGCCAATCATTACAATGCACAAGATCAGGTTGCCAATCCAAACCAGCCTGATCCTGCGCAATCGCCACTACCGCGCGGCAGAATAAAGCAAAACGCGCCGCATTATCTGCCCAGTCATGACCATTTTCATCACCATAAGGCCCTGCGTCGCGATCAAAATGATCTGGAGAATCAATCAACCAGCAAATAACATCACTATCAGGCAAAACGGTTTCAAGAATATGAACTGGCGCATAGTGCGCATTCACTTTAATCGTGGCGACTTTTTTATAATCACCAACGCGTTGAAGGGTTTTGCGGTATGCGGGCATGACAACTCGCACATCTTGTGCCTGTTCATGCAGTGCTATTGGTAAACTCGCGGAGACGTCTGCCAGTCCGCCGGTTTTCATTAACGGGGTAACTTCACTACTGGCAAACAGAATTTTTCGCACGAGTAACTCCAAAATTGTACAATTGGAGAATTATATACGCTCACGGCGACAGTCACAGCCTGCAACGGGAGAAAACATGCAACCTTGTACCATCATTATTTTTGGCGCCACTGGCGACCTATCACAGAAGAAACTGCTACCAGCGTTGTACCATCTGGAAGCTGAAAATCGCCTTACCCCAGAAACAAAAATCATTTGTATGGGCCGTAAGGAAAGCACACAACAGGATTGGCATGCGCTGGTAACAGAATATGTTTCAGTTAAAGCCCGTGGCGGTGTTGACCAAAACATTTTGGATACATTCTTAAGCCGCGTTAGTTACTTCCAAAACGATATTAACGATACAGCTAGCTACCAAGTGTTAGCGGATCAACTAAATGATCCACAAAACGGCTTCTCGAAAAATATCGTTTTCTACTTATCAATCAGCCCGTCTTTGTTCGGCGTAGTTGGCGATCAACTGTCAACCGTTGGCTTAAACAAAGAAGACGAAGGCTGGCGCCACTTAGTTGTTGAAAAACCATTCGGCTACGACGAGAAAAGCGCTAACGAATTAGAGCAAACGTTACGTCGTAACTTCACCGAGCAACAAACTTACCGGATTGACCACTATCTGGGTAAAGGTACCGTACAAAACATCTTTGTATTCCGTTTTGCCAACCTATTGTTGGAACCACTTTGGAACCGTAACTACATTGATCATGTTCAAATCACCCATGCAGAACAGCAAGGTGTCGGTGGTCGTGCCGGTTATTACGATACCTCTGGTGCATTACGCGACATGATCCAAAGTCACTTGTTACAAGTTATGGCTTTAGTTGCCATGGAGCCACCAGCAGATTTAGGTGACGAATCACTGCGTGACGAAAAAGTAAAAGTACTCAAAGCCATTCGCCCAATCACTACTGATGCTGTTGACCAACACGCATTTCGTGGTCAGTACGCAGCCGGTGAAGTAAACGGTAAATCAGTACCTGGTTATCTAGATGACGAAGAAGTACCTAATGACAGCGTCACCGAAACCTATGCTGCGATGAAGATCTACATTGATAACTGGCGTTGGAGAGGTGTTCCTTTCTACCTTCGTACTGGTAAATGTATGCCTGAATCGAAAGCAATGATTGCGATTCGCTTCAAAAAACCACCTCAAGAATTGTTCAAAGACACTGACATTGGCGATAGCCACGCAAACTGGATTGTGATGGGCTTACAGCCTGACAATACTTTACGTATCGAGCTGCAATCTAAGCAGCCTGGTCTGGAGTTAACCTCGCACACTGTCGGCCTGGAGACTGTTGAACACGAAGACAACAAACATAAACTTGATGCTTATGAAGCGTTGATTCTTGATGCCATTCAAGGCGATCGTTCACTGTTCCTGCGTTCAGATGAAGTTAACCTCGCTTGGAAAGTGGTTGATCCTGTCTTAGAAAAATGGGCACAAGATAAATCACACGTTGCCACCTACCCAGCGGGTACTTGGGGCCCAGAAGAAGTCTCTAAATTACAAGACAACCCATGCCATGCATGGCGTAATAACGTCTAAGTATTAAAGTAAGACTAATAAAAAAGCCGGCGAAAGCCGGCTTTTTTGTTTTTGGCTAAAGCAAGTTTGCTTAACTTAATGCTTCGCCCATCACCATCGCTTTATCAGCCACTAGTGTTGATAACCAAGCTGGCGCCCCTTCAGGTAATAACAACACGACCGTTGAGCCCATGTTGAAACGGGCCATTTCTTCACCTTTGTCCAAAGTGACATCATCAGGCTGATATTGCCAGTTTTGAATTTGCTTACCATATGGCGGCGTAATTTCACCTTCATGCCAAACAGTTTGCATACTGCCGACAAAAATAGCGCCCACTAAGATGACGGCAACAGGACCAAATGCGGTATCAAAAACTGTCACTAAACGCTCATTACGAGCAAATACTCTGGGTACCGTTCGAACGGTTCTTGGGTTAACCGAAAATAATTTCCCGGGGATATAACGCATGTGTGTCAGCTTACCGGCACAAGGCATATGAATACGATGATAGTCACGTGGCGATAAATAAATCGTTGCAAACTGGCCACCATTAAACTGCGCCGCCATCGCATTATCATTACCTAATAACTCTAATACGCTGTAGTCCTGCCCTTTTGCCTGCACAATCCGACCATCAACAATATCACCCAACTGGCTAATACGGCCATCGACAGGGGAAACCAATTCTGATGCTGCAATAGGTCTTGCATCTGGCAATAATGAACGCGTAAAGAACGCATTAAAATGCTCAAATGCCGTAATATCTTGCTGCTGCGAAATAGACATATCTACTTGATATTGTTTGATAATTGAACGAATCATCATATTTTTTAGCCACGTCCATCGGCAACGACATAAACGATGCATTAATGTTGATAAAACATGCTGTGGTATCAAGTACTGTGGCAATGTCAGCCATTTATCTTTGACTGTGGCGTCGGCTGTCGATGCAGCCTTATCAGGTGCGTGTTGCAAGGTAACCCCTTTCGTGTGCAATCCAAGCTTGTCATAATCGGGCTTAGTTGAAGATAGCCCGGCCAGACAAGGAGTATAGCAAGCCATGAAGCACCCACTGATAGTGTTACTGATGTTTTGCCTGTTTAGTTTGTCGATACAGGCAGCCGAAGGTGATGCAACCAGCCAGTATTACCGTATTCAAGAGCCCTTCAATATTAATTTTCTACGGCAAAGTGAACAGAAAGCCCGCTTTCTGCAAATCAAAGTCGCTTTGAAATCTAGCGACCCACAAATCATCCAAAACGCCGAAACAAATTTACCGATGATTCAAGATAGCCTGCGGATTTTATTCGCTGATCAAAGCATGGAAACCATTAGCAGCCTTGAGGGAAGAAACGCACTTCAACTCGAAGCCTATAGTGTTATTAATGAGATTTTTGTACGAGAAATTAATAACAGTAATTTGGAAGCAGTCTATTTCACTGGTTTCATTTGGCAATAATCAGGCACGCTAATTGCTTTAACTAATGTAGTTGAAAGGACAAGTCACATGGCAGAAGAACAAAAAGACGACATCGAAATCAAACCAGCAAAAAGCAAAAAGAAGCTGGTGCTGATTATTGCAGTCATCGTGCTGGTACTGGTTGGCGCTGGTGCTGCATTCTTTTTAATGGGTGATGACACGGCTAACGATGATGCAACAACTGAAAGCGCTGAAGCACCAAAGGCTGCACCTATCTATTACGAAGTCAGTGACCCACTTATTATTAATTTTGCTCAGCAAAGCAATAATGCGGTTCGTTACCTACAAGTCAAAATGAAAGTAATGGCGCGAGAGCAACAAGTCATCGATGCTTTTGCTTTACATGAGCCAGCCATTATTCATGAGTTGCTATTGTTGTTTTACAGTCAAAATTATGACGAATTGAGTACAACTGAGGGTACACGTGCATTACAAGATGCAACGTTAACGACCATCAACCAACAACTTACAACCCTAACCGGCAATGTCACACAATTAGAAGCCGTCTATTTCACTAGTCTGGTAATGCAATAACTATGGCCGTTCACGATATTCTCTCTCAAGACGAAGTCGATGCTCTGTTAAACGGGCTTGGCGACGGTGATCTTGAAACCGAAAAAGTCGAACTCGACGAGCATGGTAAGCCGCGCCGTTATGACTTTGGTAATGAAGAGCGAATCATTCGTGGACGGATGCCAACGCTTGAAATGATTAATGAGCGTTTTGGCCGTTATCTACGTATCAGCCTCTTCAATATGTTGCGTCGCTCTGCCGAAATTTCGGTAAGTGGCGTACAAGTGATGAAGTTTTCTGAGTACGTGCATACTTTGTTCGTACCCACCAGTTTGAACCTCATTCAATTCCACCCATTACGTGGTACTGGCCTTGTCGTGTTTGAGCCCAAGCTGGTATTTACCCTACTAGATAACTATTTTGGTGGTGAGGGTCGCTTCCCAGCTCGTATCGAGGGTCGAGAATTTACCGCAACCGAATTGCGCGTTATTCGCATGGTCTTAAATCTGTGTTTTGAAGACCTAACAGAAGCTTGGTCGCCGGTCATGCCGGTAAAATTCGACTTTGTAAATCACGAGGTTAATCCTCAGTTCGCCAATATTGTTAGCCCAAGTGAAGTAGTGGTTATTTCAACCTTTCACATTGAGTTAGATGGTGGTGGCGGTGATTTACACATCACGCTTCCCTACTCCATGTTAGAGCCAATTCGTGAACTACTCGATACCGGTTTACAAAGTGATCGCAGTGCTGACGATGGTCGTTGGGGACGCTCTATGCGTGAAGAATTAATGATTGCTGAGGTACAACTTTCAGCAACGTTAGCACAGGCTAAACTCACCTTAGAACAGCTCAGAAACCTCAAGGCTGGCGACATCATTCCTATTGAAATGGCTGATGAATTTGTTGCCATGGTTGAAGATGTGCCGATGTTTCGTGCTAATTACGGTGAACACAACGATAAAGCTGCATTAAAAATCACCAAAATCATTGAACACCCTAAAGATCCGACACCTAATTACCAGATGAAAAAGGTAACTCAAAAATGAGTGAAGATACTAAACAACCCGACCAAGATCTGGCCGACGAATGGGCTGCCGCATTAGAAGAACAAGTCACTGATAGCAGTGCAGAGGATGACTGGGCTGCAGCACTTGAAGAGCAAGCTGACAGCGAAGCACAAAATGCAGCGCCTAAAGTCGATGCTAAAGCTGCCCCAATGACCAAACTAGATGACAGTGGTAAACCACGCAGTGACGTCAATTTAGATATGGTGATGGATATTCCGGTCACGATTTCAATGGAAATCGGTCGTACTCGAATTCCAATCCGCAACTTACTGCAACTGAGCCAAGGTTCTGTCGTTGAGTTAGACAGACTGGCGGGTGAGCCAATGGATGTCTTGGTTAATGACACGCTGATTGCTCACGGTGAAGTGGTTGTCGTTAATGACAAGTTCGGTATTCGTCTGACCGATGTCATCAGCCCTGCTGAACGTATTAAAAAGCTACGATGAAAAAACTGTTTGCTCTCCTGTTAAGTTTGCCCGTTCTCGCAGTTGCTGAGACGGCTGCGGCACCGACACCCGGTGTTGATGCTGGTAACTTATTGCAAACATTATTAGGCCTCATCCTTGTCTTACTATTAATTGCCGGTATGGCGTGGCTGATGAAACGCAGTCAACAATGGCATGGTTTGGGTCAAAGACAGTTTAAGGTGATTGCCGCCCTGCCCCTTGGCCCAAGAGAAAAAGCAGTATTGGTACAAGTTGGTGATCAACAAATATTATTGGGCGTCACTCCACAAAACGTTAACTTGCTGCAAACGCTCGATACCCCTTTAGATATGAACGCAAATAACCAAACACCTGTATTTGCCGACAAACTCAAACACTTTTTACAACAGCAGCGAGAAAAGTAATGCGTTTTATTTTGGCTTTATTGTTGTTTAGCCCGCTGCTTGCCATGGCTGATCCGGGCATTCCGGCATTAACCCTAACCACCAATGAAGATGGCGGCCAAAGTTATTCACTGACGCTACAAATTCTCGCTTTAATGACCGTGCTGACCTTGTTGCCAGCTGCGTTATTGATGATGACCTCTTTCACTCGCATTATCATCGTACTGGCTATTCTGCGTCAGGCGATGGGCGTGCAATCCACACCATCTAACCAAATTCTGATTGGCCTAGCGTTATTTTTGACGATTTTTATCATGCACCCGGTGTTTGGCAGTGCTTATGAAAATGGTGTTCGACCTTATCTTGATGGTGATATGGAAGCAACTGAGGCAATTCAAGCCGTCAGTGGCCCTTTTCATGATTTTATGATCGCCCAGACACGAGAAAGTGATATTGAGTTATTTGCTGAAATTGGTGGCTATGAGGCACTAGAGTCTGCGGAAGATGTGCCTTTTAGTTTGCTGTTACCAGCCTTTGTCACCAGTGAATTAAAAACCGCTTTCCAAATCGGCTTTTTGATTTTTGTGCCCTTTCTCATCATCGACTTGGTGGTTGCCAGTGTCTTAATGGCAATGGGTATGATGATGTTGTCACCGATGATTATTTCGTTACCTTTCAAACTTATGCTGTTTGTATTAATCGACGGCTGGGCTTTATTGATGGGTACCTTAGCGTCAAGTTTCTATATCTGATATGACTCCTGAAACCGTCATCACCGTTATGCATCAAACCTTGGAAGTGATCATTTTGTTGATCTTGGTCACTTTGATGCCAGCGCTCATCGCCGGTTTGATAGTCAGTATGTTTCAGGCAGCAACGTCTATTAACGAACAGACGCTGAGCTTTATTCCAAAATTGTTGGTAACCATTCTCGTACTGATGTTTGCCGGACCATGGATGCTGAATATGGTCGTCAATTATGCGCTGCGTATCTTCGAAAACATCCCCTACCTTATTGGTTAGGCTATGAACTTCGCGCTGGCAGAACTCAGCGGTATTATCGGCAGCTTTTTCTGGCCGTTTATCCGTATTGGCGCCATGTTAATGGCCGCACCAATTTTCAGTGCCAATTACATCAATACCCGTTTTCGCCTGCTATTGGCATTAGTTATCACTATGGTTGTCGTGCCAACTATTAATACGCCGATGCCGCAGGTAAATGCCATCAGTGCCGAAGGCTTATTACTGATAGCTCAGCAAATTCTCATTGGGGTTTGCATTGGCTTTATGCTGCAACTTTTATTTAATGCCTTCATTATTGCCGGGCAAATTATTGCGATGCAGATGGGGCTTGGTTTTGCTTCATTAGTTGACCCACAAAACGGTCAAACGGTCCCTGTTATCAGTCAGTTTTACCTTATTTTTGTCAGCCTGATTTTTGTCAGCATTAATGGTCACCTTGTTTTGATCCAGGTGTTGGCAGAGAGTTTTATCACGATGCCGATTGGTGCGGGGGGCTTAGCAATCGACTCTTTCCGGGATGTCGCGCTACTCGGTAGTTGGATGTATGCAGCTGCGGTGTTAATTGCCTTACCAGCTATTGGTTCGTTGACCATGGTCAATTTGGCGTTTGGTATTTTGTCGCGCGCCGCCCCGCAAATTAGCCCGTTCTCTATCGGTTTCCCGATGAGCATTATTCTTGGCTTTGTCATTATGTTGGTGACATTGCCGCTAGTTGGTCAGCATCTGATTCATTTATCTGAAGAAATGCTGCAAATGACCCGTCAATTGGTGCAAAGCAATGGCTGAGCAAGATAGCGGTCAAGAACGTACCGAAGAGCCCTCCGCCAAGCGCCTGCAGGAGGCGCGAGAAAAAGGCCAGGTTCCCCGCTCCCAAGAACTCACTACCCTGATGGTACTCATGGTAAGTGCCGTGACCATGTTTTTTGTTGGTGAAGGTTTAATACGAAGCCTTACCGACACCATGGTGCTTGGCTTCTCACTCGACCGCAGCATGTTGTTTGATGTTCATGCCATGGCCAATACGTTTTGGCAGGCAGTAAAAATCATGGCGCTCGACTTAGGACTGTTTTTGATAGCAACCGCTATCGCTGCGTTGGCGGCACCCGCGTTTATCGGGGGGTGGAATTTTTCGGCCCAAGCCATGGGCGTCAAAATGGAAAAGCTCAGCCCTCTAAAAGGCTTTAAACGTATTTTTGGCCCACAAGGTTTGGTCGAACTTGGTAAAGCACTGGGTAAGTTTTTATTGGTGGGTTTCTTCGGCACGCTGATCCTTTGGGGATTTCGTGACCAATTATTGACACTTGGTCGTCAGGAAGTCGTCCCTGCCATGGCCGAGCTAGGTTACATCGTGTTGTGGGGGTTTTTGGCGATCTGTGCCAGCTTAATTTTAATTGTGCTGATCGATGTTCCCTTCCAAAAATGGAATCATCAGCGTCAATTGAAGATGACAAAACAAGAAGTCAAAGACGAACATAAAGAAACTGACGGTAGTCCTGAGGTCAAAGGCCGTATCCGTCGCATGCAAATTCAATTATCACAAGCCCGCATGATGCAAGACGTACCAAAGGCTGACGTGATTATTACCAACCCAACTCACTATGCTGTAGCCCTGCGTTATGACCAAACAAAATCAGGGGCACCAGTACTAGTTGCTAAGGGTGCCGATCTGATTGCCCAGCAAATTCGTATGGTTGGTCAGAGTCATGATGTACCCCAATTGTCAGCACCACCATTAGCTCGGGCTATTTTTTATAACACTGAAATCGGCGAAGAAATCCCATCTGGTCTATATATTGCAGTAGCGCAGGTACTGGCCTTTGTATTCCAGCTGCGTCGATACCGCAACCGTGGTGGAAATAAACCGCACTTGAATACGGAGGAGTTACCGATACCGGACGAACTCAGACGAGACGAGTAGTAAATGGAAAATATGACCATGAGCCGCCGCTTTAGCTCCATGCTCAGCGGCAATGTCGCCGCACCAATGTTACTGGTGGCCTTACTGGCCATGGTGGTTATCCCACTCCCAGCCTTCATGCTGGATATGTTGTTCACTTTTAATATCGCATTATCACTGGTCATCGTTCTCGCCAGTGTTTATGTGTTGAAACCGCTGCATTTTGCAGCTTTCCCCAGCATTCTTTTAATTGCCACCCTGCTACGTTTAGCCTTAAACGTGGCTTCTACTCGAATCATTTTGCTCGAAGGCCATTCAGGGACGGCATCAGCCGGTGATGTCATTGAAGCCTTTGGTGCGTTCGTAATTGGTGGTAACTACGCCGTCGGTTTGGTGGTGTTTGCCATTCTGGTCATCATCAACTTTGTTGTTGTAACCAAAGGCGCCACACGTATTGCAGAGGTCAGCGCTCGTTTCACCTTAGATTCTATGCCCGGTAAACAAATGGCGATTGACGCCGATTTGAATGCTGGCTTGATTACCCAAGATGAAGCACGTGAACGACGCGAAGAAATCATGCAGGAATCAGACTTTTACGGCTCGATGGATGGTGCCAGTAAGTTTGTCCGAGGTGACGCTGTCGCCGGTATTTTGATTCTGTTTATCAACATTATCGGTGGTCTTATCATCGGTACCCTACAGCACAGTCTCAGCTTTGGTGAAGCAGCGCATAACTACACTTTACTGACCATTGGTGATGGTTTGGTTGCCCAAATCCCTTCATTGTTATTAGCTGCTGCAGCGGGCTTGCTGGTCACTCGTTCAACCAGCGAACAAGACATGGGCAAACAGATTTTTGGTCAGTTATTTAAAGAACCAAAAACCTTAGCCATTACCTCGGGCATTATTGGCGGCCTAGGTATGATTCCAGGTATGCCAAACCTGCCGTTTTTACTACTGGCTGGCGCTGGTGGTGGTAGTGCTTGGTTAATGTCACAACGTCAAAAAGTTGCCACCGCTGAAGAAGTCAAAAAACCAGAGGCTGCCGAACAACCAAAAGAGCAACGTGAACTTAGTTGGGATGATCTTAGCCCTGTTGATCCGATTGGTCTTGAAGTGGGTTATCGCCTGATTCCATTGGTTGATAAAAACCAAGGGGGTCAATTAATGAATCGTATCAAAGGGATACGTAAGAAAATTTCTCAGGAAATGGGGTTCTTAATTCCGCCAGTTCATATCCGAGATAATCTTGATCTCTCCCCGACCGCTTATCACATCACCTTATTTGGGGTGACTTTTGGTGAAGCTGAAGTCTACCCAGATCGGATGCTTGCCATTAATCCCGGTCAGGTATTTGGTCAGTTAGATGGTATCCACACCCATGATCCTGCTTTTGGTTTAGAAGCGGTTTGGATTGATTCTGCGCAACGTGAAACCGCTCAAGCTCAAGGGTATACGGTTGTTGACGTTGACACCGTTGTGGCAACACACCTCAGTAAAATTTTGCAAAACCATGCACACGATCTCTTGGGCCGTGAAGAGGTTCAACATCTATTGGATAACCTTGGCAAGATCGCGCCGAAACTGGTTGAGGGCTTGGTACCTGATACAGTTCCACTCGGTACAGTGCAAAAAGTCCTGCAAAATCTGCTACAAGAAAATATTCCCATTCGTGATATTCGCACGATTACTGAAGCGATTTCTGAGCAAGCAGCGCGTAACCCAGATCCTGAAGCCATTACCGCTGCCGTTCGGATGTCGTTGGCTCACTCTATCGTCCAACACATCAATGGCACAAAATCTGACCTCCCAATCATCACGCTTGACCCTGAGCTGGAACAAATATTGCTAAAAACATTACAAGCATCCGGTGAAGGTGGTGCCAGTCTCGAACCTGGCCTTGCTGAAAACATGCACCGTAACTTACAGGAAGCGGCACAACGCCAAGAAATGGCGGGTGAAGCTGGGATTTTGGTGGTACAGGCAGGTTTACGTGGTTGGATTTCTCGTTTTATCCGTCACGCCATTCCTGGGCTACATGTCCTTTCCTATAACGAAATACCGGATGACAAACAGATTCGTATTGTCGCCAATGTTGGCCGCTAGAGAGGTTAGGCTATGAAAATAAAACGTTTCCAGGCTGCAGATGTGCGTCAGGCTATTCGCGAAGTTCGCGATGTATTGGGCCCTGATGCCGTTATTCTGTCGAATACTCGGGTCGATGGTGGTGTTGAGATTGTCGCAGCAACTGATTACGACGAGTCACAATTTCGTCGTCAAGCACCCGTGTCACAATCTCGTCAGGAAACGCCGAGCGTTGAGATAGAGCCAGAACCAAGACAACCACAAGTTAGCGCACCGCGCCAAGAAAACATCTGGTCGCAAGAACCAACGCTAGTTCAGATGCGTAAAGAAATTGCCGGCTTACGCGATATGTTGCAGAACCAACTGTCAGATCTGACGTGGAAAGACATGGCTCGCCAAAGCCCAACGCAAATGCAGTTGTTAAAACGTCATCTTCATATGGGTACGGATGTGGAACTGGCAAAACAATTGGTTTCACAAGCAGCAGGTATTGATGATTTGGAAACAGCATGGCGTCAATCGCTAGGCCGCCTTGCCGCCCAAATCCCATTGCAACAACACGACATGATTGAACAAGGTGGTATCACTGCATTAGTCGGTCCAACAGGTGTGGGTAAAACCACTACGATTGCAAAAATCGCTGCTCGCTGTGCATTGAAGCATGGTGCTAAAAACGTCGCCTTAATTACCACTGACTGTTATCGCATTGGGGGACAAGAACAGTTACGGACGTATGCCCGTATCCTAGGTGTACCAGTTCGAGTGGCTAAAAATCACCAAGAATTAGCAACAGCACTGAGTGATCTGCTTGATCGCCGGTTTATCCTGATCGATACTGCAGGTATGAATCCACGTGATATGCGACTCACTGAAAAATTTGCCATGCTGCATCAGCAGACTGCAAAAATTCGTACCTTACTCACCCTATCTGCGACCACACAAAACAGTGCGCTCAATGATATGATCTCAGCATTCTCACATTTAAATTTAGATGGCTGTATTTTGACCAAAACAGATGAAGCTGGCAGCTTGGGTGGTGCCGTTTCAGCAATGATTCGTTATCAATTGCCATTGGCTTATATTTGCAACGGCCAACAAGTTCCAGAGGATCTGTCATTAGCTCGTCCAAACAGCTTGGTTAACCAAGCCAGTGAACTGATGCAGTCTGCTCAACACAATCCAGACCCTCATACGGTGTCTAGTTACGGAGGTTTTGCCGCCTATGGCTGAAGCACCCCAAGATCAGGCCGCAGGCCTTCGCCAAATGCAACAAACGGCACGTCCCGTTAAAGTGATCGCTGTTGCAAGTGGTAAAGGCGGTGTCGGTAAAACCAATGTAACCGTAAACCTTGGGGTAGCCTTGGCTTCTCAAGGTAAACAAGTTGTATTGCTCGATGCCGATCTTGGTCTTGCCAATATTGATGTCATGCTTGGCCTCCACCCGCAATTTAACTTGCTGCATGTGTTAGATGGCAGCAAAACATTGAGTGAAATCTTGGTTGAAGGGCCTGCTGGATTACAGATTATCCCCGCCGCTTCTGGCGTGAAAAAAATGGCTGAACTTACGCCTGCTGAACACGCCGGCATGATTCAGGCCTTTAGTGAGTTGGAACAACACATTGATGTGTTACTGATTGATAGTGCTGCGGGTATTGCTGACAGTGTGATTAGCTTTAGCCGAGCAGCTCAAGAGGTTATTGTCGTCGTCTGTGATGAACCTGCCTCAATTACCGATGCTTATGCCCTCATCAAATTACTTAGCCGTGAGCATGGTGTCGAGCGCTTTCATATCATTGCCAATATGACGCGCAGTGTGCAGGAAGGCCGTGAGTTATTTGATAAAATTGCCTTAGTTTGTGACCGTTTTCTCGATGTGACGCTCGACTTTATGGGCATTGTCCCATTTGATGAAGATTTACGCCGGGCTATCAAGAAACAACGAAGTGTTGTTGATTATGTGCCACGCAGTAAATCAGCTGCTGCCTTTACGCACTTGGCTAAGAAAATTGAGTTCTGGCCAGTGAAAAAAGCACCCAGTGGACACATGGAATTTTTTGTTGAACGCTTAATTCGAGCCAGCATGGAAACCGCCTAAACAATGATGAATGCATCTATTTATCAACAATATGCCGGAGGCCAGTCTCAGATTGAACTGGTCAAACAGCATGGCGCGTTGGTTAAACGGATTGCCTATCACCTAATCGCTCGCCTCCCCCACACTGTTGATATTGATGACTTGATCCAAGCAGGCATGATCGGTTTGCTTGATGCGTCTCACCAATACAATGCCAGCCAAGGGGCAAGCTTCGAGACTTATGCGGGCATTCGTATACGCGGCGCGATGCTTGATGAAATTCGTCGTAATGATTGGGCGCCACGCTCAGTGCATCGAAAAGCGCGTGAAATTGCTGAAGTAATGCAACAGCTTGAGCAGCAATTAGGTCGCCCTGCGCATGATAATGAAATTGCCAAGGCGCTGGGTTTGGACCTTGAGGAATATCATCAACAATTACAAGCCTCATCAGGCCACCAGGTATTTAGCCTTGATGAACTGACAGATAATCAATTAGCAGATAGTGAAGGTTTAGGTGATGTCCCAGACTCACCAGAGGCCGATACTGAAAATAGTGGCTTTCAACAGGCTTTGGCCGAGGCAATCGATACATTGCCAGAGCGTGAGCGCCTGCTGATGAGCCTATACTATAATGAAGAATTAAATTTAAAAGAGATTGGCGAAGTGCTGGGTGTCAGCGAATCGCGAGTCAGTCAGATCCACAGTCAAACAGTGGTGAGACTACGCGGTAAACTACGCGACTGGTTACAGTGATTTTGGGAGTACGACTTTGGACAAAAATATGAAGATCCTCATTGTGGATGACTTTTCCACAATGCGCCGGATTATCAAGAACCTGTTGCGGGATCTTGGCTTTCACAACACACAGGAAGCCGATGATGGTTTGACTGCCCTACCGATTTTACAAGCCGGTGGTATCGACTTTTTGGTAACAGACTGGAACATGCCTGGCATGCAAGGTATTGATTTGCTGAAAGCCGTTCGTGCAGACGAAAAGTTATCAACATTACCTGTGTTAATGGTGACCGCTGAAACCAAGCGTGAACAAATCATTGAAGCAGCGCAAGCTGGTGTGAATGGCTATATTGTCAAACCTTTCACCGCTGCAACCTTGAAAGAAAAAATTGAAAAAATCTTCGAACGAATTAACGCCCAATAAGCTAACACAAGGTGACTTATGCGATCAGAAATGAAAGCGGCCCAAATAGAAGCCGCCCGCGCCTTGTTAACCGCGCTGGAACAAGATGACGACGCTGCTGCAAAAACGCAGCTTGCCAAACTAAGCGAAAGTCGTGAAACCGAACTTTTTCAAGAAGTTGGCAAACTTACCCGCGAACTCCACGACGCATTGAATAATTTTAAAGTCGATCGTCGTCTGGTCGATTTAACACAAAAAGAAATGCCCGATACGCGTGATCGGCTTAATTACGTCATTGAAACGACGGAAGCCGCTGCTCACAAAACTTTGGGATTCATTGATGAAACCTTACCTCTCGCTAATGAATTACAGAATACTGCCGCTAAACTTGATGCAAGTTGGCAACGTTTTCGTAATCGTGAAATGTCTGCTGAAGAATTTCGCAAATTAAGTCGTGAAATTGAAGCCTACTTGCCGTCGGTCAGCACGAACGCCAGTCAGATCCATCACAATCTGTCTGAAGTAACGCTGGCACAGGGTTTTCAGGATCTAACTGGACAAGTTTTACGGCAAGTTATTGGACTGGTAGAAGAGGTAGAACACAACTTGATTAGACTGGTGAAACTCGCTGGTCAACCCGAGTCTGCCCCCAGCCCAGAAAAAGTTGATCCCTTGAAAGCCGAAGGGCCGCAAATCAAAAAAGATAAACCGGCAAATGTGGTTAACAACCAGGATGATGTCGACGACTTATTGTCGAGTCTCGGCTTCTAAAGGAAAGCGAGTATGGCGCTGGATACTGATGATGAAATTCTCCAGGACTTTATGGTTGAGGCTGAGGAAATCCTCGATGGCCTCAATGAGCAACTTGTTGCCCTAGAGTCGCAACCGCAAGACAGCGATCTGCTGAATGCGATCTTTCGGGGATTTCACACCATCAAAGGTGGCGCTGGCTTTTTAAGTTTAGAAGCCATGGTTACCTTGTGTCATAAAGGCGAAGACGTTTTTAATCTGCTGCGTCAGGGTGAGCGTCAAGTTGACGCCGACATGATGGATACTTTCCTCAAGGTCCTGGATAGCTTGAATGGTATGTTTGCCGAAGTGAAAGGTGGCGAGTTTCCAAGCCCAGCTGATCCAGCGATCTTAAGTCATTTGTCATCTTATCTTGATGGTGATGCACCAGCTCCAGCCGCGCAACCTGCGCCGCCTCCACCGCCAAAACCAGAGCCAGTTATTGAAGCACCGGCAGCTGAGATCTCAGCAAGCGCGAGTGATGATATTACCGATGACGAGTTTGAAGCACTACTTGACCAGTTACACGGTAATAATGCTCCCGGCAGTGCATCACAACCTGCTACTCCTGAACCACCTGCAAGCTCGAGCTCAGCTGCAGCTGATGATGAGATGACTGAGGAGGAATTCGAAGCACTCCTAGATGAATTACAAGGTAAGAAAGCCGCAGCACAACCCGCTCCTGCGCCGAAACCAGAGCCTAAAGTCGAGGCAGTTAAAGCGGAACCCCCTACTCCTGCGCCAAGTGCTGAACCAGCCGCAAAAGATAAAGCAGCACCAGCTAAGCCGGCAGCTCCTGCTGCTGAAACCAGTGTGCGTGTTGATACCGCGCGACTAGATGAAATTATGAATATGGTTGGCGAACTGGTTTTAGTTCGTAACCGCATTAATACGCTCGAAGCCGCTTTTGAAGATGAAGAAATGGCTAAGGCCGTCAATAATCTGGCTGTCGTCACTGCGGATCTGCAAACAGCAGTTATGAAAACCCGTATGCAGCCGATCAAAAAGGTTTTTGGTCGTTTCCCACGGGTTGTCCGAGATTTGGCGCGTAACCTGAAAAAAGATATCAATCTCGAACTGCGTGGTGAAGAAACCGATTTAGACAAAAACTTGGTTGAAGCACTTGCTGACCCATTAGTGCATTTAGTTCGTAATGCAGTCGATCACGGCATTGAAATGCCGGATGTTCGTGAAGCCGCTGGCAAGCCAAGAACGGGTGAAATCATCTTAGGGGCCGCTCAGGAAGGTGATCATATTTTACTCACCATCTCTGATGATGGTGCCGGTATGAATCCAGAAATACTGCGTCGTAAAGCTGTTGAAAAAGGCATGATGGATGAAGATGCCGCATCGCGCCTTACTGAGTCAGAGTGTTTTGCGTTGATTTTTGCCCCCGGCTTCTCGATGAAACAAGAGATTTCAGACATCTCTGGCCGCGGCGTCGGTATGGATGTTGTTAAAACCAGTATTGCCAAATTAAATGGTGTGATTGATATTCAATCTGAGGTTGGCAAAGGCACAATTCTATCTATTAAAGTCCCATTGACCTTGGCAATCATGCCAACACTGATGGTGATGTTAGGAAACCAAATTTTCGCTTTCCCATTAGTCAGCGTTAATGAAATCTTTAATCTCGACCTACGAAAAACCAATACTGTTGATGGTCAACAAACTGTCATGGTTCGGAATAAAGCCTTACCGCTATTCTATTTAAGAAAATGGTTAACACGTGACATTGGTGACGTTGAAAAACCAGAAACCGAACATGTTGTTATTGTGAATGTCGGTACACAAAAGGTTGGTTTTGTTGTTGACCAGTTGATTGGACAAGAAGAAGTGGTTATCAAACCATTGGGTGCATTGCTGCATGGGACTAAAGGACTCGCTGGCGCGACTATTACCGGTGACGGCCGTATAGCGCTGATTCTGGACTTTCCAGAACTCATGGCAGCCTATGCCCACCGCGGATACTAAAGGAATAGCGTGACAGTAAAAGTTCTCATTGTTGATGATTCAGCATTTTTTCGGCGACGCCTGACCGACTTCATTAATGATGATCCCCGGCTTGAAGTTGTTGCTACCGCTTCAGATGGTAAGGAAGCCGTTGAATTAGCTAGCACACATCGCCCAGATGTCATCACCATGGATCTTGAAATGCCGGTGATGGATGGCATTGCTGCGGTTAGGCAAATTATGCGCCGCAGGCCAACGCCAGTGTTGATGTTGTCTACTTGGACAACAGAAGGAGCAAAAGCCACTCTCGATGCCCTTGAAGCCGGTGCGATGGACTTTCTGCCTAAACGATTTGAAAATCTAGCAGAGTCTCAAAAAAAGCTATGTGATCGTATTTATGAGTTGGTCACTAATGCTCGCCCTAGCCAAGCAGCTCATCTCAATAATGAAAGCACTGCCAGAGCAAACACAGCATCACGCACTCACAAAAAACTCGACCTCGTCGTGATAGGTACCTCTACTGGGGGGCCAGTCGCTCTGCAAAAAGTATTAAGTCAGTTACCTGCGAGCTTTCCCTACCCGATCATTTTATTGCAGCATATGCCTGCCACCTTTACACCCTCATTTGCTGAAAGGCTTAACAGTCAATGCCAGATAAGAGTCAAAGAAGCGGCAAACAATGATACGCTGGAGGCAGGTGTCGCTTACCTCGCTCCAGGGGGTAATCAATTAGAACTCAAAGGTCGCACTGGGCGACTTTATTTACAAATTGAACGTGGCAACGAAGCCGAAACCTATAAACCTAGCATTGATGTGACACTAACTTCTGTAAGCAAAATTTGTCCTGCCAGCACGTTAACTATCATTTTGACTGGTATGGGCTCTGATGGCTGTGAAGGTAGTAAAAAAATGCATGCTTTGGGCGGTAGCGTATGGGCACAAGATCAACAAACAAGCACTATCTATGGCATGCCTATGGCGGTAGCCAAGGCCGGTGTAGCCGATAAAATTCTGGCCTTAAACGATATTGGTCACCAATTAGCGGCGATGTAATCGAATTATGGATATTCTCAGCATTCTCGGCATTTTATTAGGCTTCGGCGCTATCGTCGTTGGCCAGCATCTTGAAGGTGGTCACCTCGAGACTATCCTCAATGCTGTTGCATTACTGATTGTACTGGGCGGTACTATTGGTGCGGTGATGCTACAAACCCCGATGAAAACATTTATGCGGGCATTGAAAATTACCAGTTGGGTATTCAAACCGCCCGTGCAGTCGGCTGACACTTTATTAGCCAAAATTCTAGAATGGAATCAAGTTGCTCGTCGTGAAGGGCTACTAAAACTAGAAAGCTTGGCCTTAGAAGAAAGCGATTTATTTACCCAAAAAGGTCTGCAATTAATCGCAGATGGTGCTGAAGGTGAACTGATTCGTGAGATTTTGGAAACTGATCTCGATTTAATGGAAACTCGCGATCTCGCTGCAGCCAAAGTTTATGAAGCTATGGGTGGTTATGCCCCAACAATTGGTATTTTGGGTGCGGTATTAGGTCTGATTCATGTAATGGGTAACCTTGCCGATCCCTCATCCCTCGGTTCAGGTATTGCGGTTGCATTCGTGGCAACCATCTATGGTGTTGGCTTCGCTAACTTATTATTTTTACCCATCGGTAATAAGCTTAAAACGTTAATTCAACGTCGCTCTGAACTACAGATGATGCTGATTGATGGACTCATCAGTGTTGCTGATGGTGATAATCCACGAAATATTGAGAGCCGTTTGCAGGCCTACTTGGGCTAAATATGGCACGGCGTAAAAAACACGAAGAGCACGAAAATCACGAACGTTGGTTAGTTTCTTATGCTGACTTCATCACCCTGCTCTTTGCATTCTTTGTGGTGATGTACGCCATTTCCTCAGTGAATGAAGGCAAATACCGTGTTTTGTCAGAAACACTGGAAAGTGTTTTTACCAGCCCTAACCGCAGTGTAGATCCGATTCAGGTGGGTGAGTTAAGCCGCGGTGAAGGTCCTGTTTTGGCACAACCAAGTGCCCCCGATAATACCTACTATGAAATCGAATTACCTGAGATACCACAAAAGCCTGAGCCTGTTGATATTGACACCGGTACCGATGGATCCGGGCCTGAAGCACAAACACTTGATCAACTTAATGAACAACTGACCAGTGCGCTTTCGATATTGATTGAAAATGAAGATGTGATTATAAAACAAGGCGAAAGTTGGCTTGAAGTTGAAATCAAATCCAACTTTTTATTTGGTAGCGGCGAAACAAGACTGGCAAATGAAGCCGTGCCCGTCATTGGTCAGATTGCCGATGTTTTGGTTGCTGGCACCAACCCGGTTCAAGTTGAAGGTTTTACTGACAATATTCCGATAAGCACGCCACGCTTTCCCTCAAACTGGGAATTATCAGCTTCTCGTGCCGCCAGCGTGGTTAATTTATTAGGCCGCTATGGCATCGATCCGGAGCGCATGGCAGCTATTGGTTATGGTGAATTCAAACCCATCGCTGATAACAGTACTGAAGAAGGTCGCCAAAAAAATCGCCGTGTTGTTCTTGTTATTTTGGGTGGCACAGAAAGCCGCCGCAACATAGATGTATTCAATGACGATGACATCATTACCTTACCGGATATTATCAACCCGATTGAATCGCCGATAGACACACTAATTGATGGTGAAACGCCATGATTGTCTGGGCTGTCGCCAATCAAAAAGGTGGTGTGGGTAAAACAACAAGCGTTATTAGCCTGGCCAGCATATTGGCCCAAAAAGGTCATAGCACCTTAGTGCTTGATATGGATCCACATGGTTCATTAACCACCTATCTTGGCTACGACCCAGACCAACTTGAAAGCAGTATTTACACGCTGTTTCAACAGTTAGACAGCAATCCGAATAGCGCTATTTTGCAAGCACTCAAGAAAACACGGGTACCCAATTTATTTTTGTTGCCAGCGGCAACCGCAATGGCGACATTAGACCGACAACTCGGCGTACAAAGTGGCAAGGGTTTGGTCATCAAACAAACGTTGCAACATCTACAAGATCGTTTTGAATACGTGCTGATTGACTGTCCCCCCATGCTCGGGGTTTTGATGATTAATGCCCTCGCAGCCTGTGACAAACTATTAATCCCGGTACAGACAGAATTTCTAGCCATTAAAGGCCTAGAGAAGATGCTGCATACCATGGCAATGATTAATCATTCCCGCCGGCAAAAAATTCCTTATGTGATTGTGCCAACGATGTACGATAAACGGACACGTGCAGCCAACCAGAGTTTACTGCAATTACAGATGCAATATCCTGACGCGATATGGCCACAAAATATTCCGGAAGACACACGCTTTCGTGATGCCAGCAAAGCCGGTATTCCATTACCGATTATCGCGCCGGAGTCACGTGGGAGCGAAGCCTATTCAAGCTTGCTAAAATATTTGCAAAAGACAACAGAACAAACTGTGGCGCAAGCTTATGTCTGAACCAAAACGTTTATTAGATCATCAAGATGCCTTACAGCAGTATCTTCAAGATATGCTGAACGAAAGCATTACAACTAATGAATTAGTTGAGACGTCTCCAGCGCCAAGTATTCCCTTAACAACTGACGTAGTTATAGATCCCCCTGAGGTCATTAATGATCAACAGTCTGAAGAATCAGCGCCTGTTGAACCGACCATCAGCACGCCATTTCAGGCACTGATTTTCGAAGTTCAAGGCATCTCACTTGCGCTGCCACTTGAACAACTCAATGGCATCGAAAAGTGGCCTGAAACACCTCTACATAAAATTGCCGATAAACCTGCCCATTACATTGGATTATTAAGCCAGCCCGGCTTACATACCCAAGTAGTGGACCCATCGGTGGTATTACAGCCAGAATCACAAGACCAGCGCCCAGCTCGTTATATTTTGTTAGTTGATGATAAACGCTGGGGACTTGCAGTCACTAGCGTCAAAAAAGTCATGACCATCACAGAAGAAGATTGCAAATGGCGCCAACCCGGTCAAAGACCATGGTTCTCTGGCACCCTACTCTCTGGTTTAACCCATGTTCTGGACTTACCCGCACTACTCAAAGCGTTATAATTTAAGCTGGCACAAAGCGTGCATTAATATTTTCAGTTATGAATGTCATAAAATTGGCGACAGTCAGAAACTGATTGGCTAAGGACTAAACTGATGAGCGAACAAGATAACGCAATAACCGATCCCGTATTACAGTGGGTCACTTATCATCTGGCAGATGAAACTTATGGCATTAATGTCATTCAAGTGCAGGAAGTACTGCGCCTGACAGAAATTGCACCGGTACCCGGTGCGCCTGATTATGTACTCGGTATTATTAATTTACGCGGCAATGTAGTCACAGTGATTGACGCACGTCGCCGCTTTAACTTGCCAAGCATTGAGCCTGATGATGCTTCAAGAATCATTATCGTTGAAGTCGCAGGCAATGTTGTCGGCATGTTGGTCGATAAAGTCACTGAAGTGGTTTACTTACACCAGTCAGAAATCGATTCAGCCCCTAATGTGAGTAGTGATGACAGTTCGCGGTTTATCCAAGGTGTGTGTAGTCGCGATAAATCATTACTGATACTAGTCGATGTTAACAAACTACTCAGCGATGATGAAATCGCTGACTTAGCAAGTTACTAATGCATTATGGCTGCCGACGAAATTGGACCGACGCAGCCATTAAGTCCGGGTTTGCCGATTGATCCCTCAGCTGACGATCATCGCCAAAAACCTGACACCCCACCTCGGGATAAACCAACAGCCGAGGAAAAAAAGCCGCCGCCAAAACGGCGACCACCAGAAAACCTGATTGATGAATATGTGTGATCACGCCAAATGGGAGCGTTGATATGTTGATATACAGTTTACTTGGCTTGACTTTAGTCTTAATCGGCTTAATGGCCATGCGTTTTTATCGTCTGCATAAAGCCCAAAGTGCACAGATCATCGCACTGGAACAACAACTTGCTGGATTATGTGCGGCGGCTGTAGGCGCTGATGAACGTGTCGTAAAATTTGAGCAAACGCTCAATAAACTCAAAGAGCAGCAAAATACACTGGATGTTGGCACAGGCCGCCAGCAAGGTTATGAGCATGCTATTCGCCTTGCACGTAAAGGCGTGAGTGTCGATCAAATCGTGGATAACTGTAATCTTAGTGATGAAGAAGCGAGATTAATCAGTCGCCTGCATGGTCTACAACAGCCCGGCGGTGAGTTACATTAAACGTCTTCAGGACTGGGTAAACCGGCTTGCGGTTTACCAATGAGGTAGCCTTGAACAAAGTCAACGCCATAGGCTTTAAGCAGCGACATAGTGCTGGCCCGCTCAACATATTCAGCAACAACTTTTTTGCCCAGACTATGGGCAATATCAATCATCGACTTCACAAGTAGCTGATCAACTGGATCATTATCAAGATCGATAATAAAACCACCATCAATCTTCAAAATATCGACTGGGAAATGTTTTAGGTAACTGTAAGAGTTAAAACCAGCGCCAAAGTCATCTAAAGCAAAACGGCAACCTAATTCTCGCAGGCGAATCACCATTTTTTTAGATTGTTCAAAATTTGAAATTGCAGATGTTTCGGTAATCTCAAAGACTATCCGTGATGGATCAATGCCCGTTTCTGCTAACTTGCGCTTCACCAGCGGATATAAGTTCTGATCTAGGAAAATATTTCCCGACAAGTTAATTGCAACAGAAATATCATTTGGTAGGGTTCGCATTAAATCAAACGCTCGATTCACCACCCAAAGATCAATTTGATGAATTAAGCCCATTGCTTCAGCGACAGGAATAAAATCATTCGGGTAATACAAAGTGTCATCGTCGCCACGCATACGAATTAAACATTCGTAATGATTCACTCGCTCCTCTGACAAACCGTAAATGGGTTGAAACGCGAGGATAAAGTGACCTTGCTTTAAAGCAGCGCGAATTCTTGGTGCCCACTCAACGCTGTGCCGCAGTGTATGCATTTCACGATCTTCAGGACTATAAACATGGACCCTATTTCTTCCCCGTTTTTTCGCGGTATAACAGGCTTGATTAGCGTGTGATAACACTTCACCTACGGTAGTTTTGTCACTATCAGTAATGCATTTAACCCCGATACTGGCTGACAAATGATATTGATGACCATGATGTTCAAAACTATAACCATCAAATAGGTTTCTTAAGCCCTCAGCGCGATTTAATGCCGTTTGTCTATCAAGGTTATCGACTAATACCGCAAACTCATCTGAGCCAATTCGCACCAGCGTATCTTGCACTTTAAAGAAACGCCTCAGTGAATTAGCGACTTGAACTAACAAATTGTCGCCAGCTTCATGTCCCTCGGCATCATTGAGTACCTTAAAGCTATCAAGATCAATGTAAAACAAAGCACTCGATGTATGAAAATGTCGAACTTGAGTCAGGCTAAGTTCAAGTGCATGTTCCAAACGCCGTCGGTTGGCGAGTCCAGTTAAATCATCATGATTGACCGAAAACTGTAAACGCGCTTCCATCACTTTTAACTGCGCATTTTCATCTTCGATTTGTTGTTGCTTCTGGTAGGTCAGATCACGCTCTTGTTTGACCGCCAAAGCTGTCATCACTGTTGGCGGCAAGCTTTCAGCAGTCAATGGACGATATAAGAGGCTCGTCACACCATGGCCTAAATCTGTCAGGATTTGTGCATGGTCCCATTGTGATTGGGCACGCAGCGCGATAATGGGAATTAATCGCCACTCATCAAATTGATCAAGGGTTAAACGTAAATCTTGGGGGGTAATACCACTTAGCTGGGTATCGAGGATAACGAGATCGATGTCACATTTTTCTTGGTTGATAGCATGCCGCATAGCCAGCATCAAATCATCAGCACCATTAGCAACAAATACCCGACGAAAGCCGCTCAATGACAGCATAGTTTGCAGGAACACCAAATCCGCGGCGTTATCACCAGCCAACAAGATGGTTTTATCCAGCAAATGTGAAACATCCGCTGTTGTTAACGGCGCATCTGTCGTTACAGCTTTCACTGTCGACACTTCCCGTTTAAGTATTGGCGCTTCATCCACGGCGTTATCATCAGCATCCGGACATTGACTTGCCAATGAAAATAGCCGTTTTATATTTTAAAATCAACACTTAATAGCATTTTTGTAATGCTGTTTATAAAGTTTCTTTGCGATAAGGTGTTTACAATCAACCATGTGCAACAATGTGACGCGCATCACATTTTTGAATTTTTCCCTTTAGTAACAGGGACTTTGCCCGAAACCCAGTAGGCATAAGCGATGACTTCCGCTATCACGCGATACAACACCGGCGGGATCTCCTCACCTAACTGTAAATCTTTTAATAATGCGGTGAGATCCGCATCTTGCCGAAGTGGAATATTATTTTCGCGTGCAATTCTGATAATTTCTTCGGCAAGCGCACCTTCTCCCGTCGCCGAAACTGTTGGTGCATTTTCACCATCGTATTGCAGTGCGATGGCACGTAAAGGTTGTTTAGCGCGACTCATACGGAAATATCCAACAAGGCTTGGTTCTGCTCTTCATCAGGTACAGGCGTCAACCACTCCACCTCCCCCAAACGACAACGACATTGCCCAACAGTTAAATCTAATGCCGCCAGCTTGGCGTAAAGCCAGTCCAAGTCTTCTTCCAATAATTTCACTGTATCTGCTGAGTCGGCAGTCAAAATGACCTGAACTGAATGACTTTGCAAACTGATTGCCGCCTGCAATTTACCTAACGTCAATGTGTCTAGATTAAGTGTTACCTGCCAATGATCTTCGCCCTCTGCATGAGATTTTTCTTTGTTAGCCTGACGCTCAACCTGCAGTTGTAACCATTGGAGTTGTTGCTTGTCTCTCACCGGCAAATCTGTCAGCCATAATTGATTTGTCTGCGCTGTTGGTGGGTTGGTATCAACATCTCTAAGCATTGATAGCTGATTTAGCTGCACACGCGCCAATGTGCTTTCCACTTCTCGCAATAACAATTGCAACCGTGCCAGTTCCGCTACCTGAGTTGGCACCGTTTGGTTTGGCGGAGTAATAACCGGGGGCAGCGTCTGGGCAGGCTGAGTTAATGATGACTGCTGCGGTAACGCTGACAAGGTTGTTTGCCCTGCCAAAAGTTGCATGATTAATTGTGTTGGCGTTTTACCGACACTGGTTAATAAACTCGGTACTTGCCCGGGTAACTGTTGTAATCCTTGAGGCTGACTCAATATGGCTACCAAATTTTGGCGAACCACCTCTGGTAATTGATTTACTTGGCTCGAGGTTAAATTGGCCACATTAGGTGTTTGTAAAGCTGTTTTTAAAGCTGCAGCTAAGGTGAGTAAGTTTGCTTTTAAGTCTCTAACTAAAGGGGTTTGCGCAGCGATTTGTGACTCTAAAAAAACACCTGATTGTCTGACCGCTTGCTGTAATCCTTCCGGTGTTTGTACCACCTGAACTGGAGGCACTGCTTGTAGCAACTGAGTCATAGCAGGTTGAACTAAACGTTGAAGGTTAGGCTCACTAACAGGCGTCATTAACCCTAATAACTTCGCAGGTGGCGTGGTAACTTGAGGGAGAAGCTGGCGTTGTAATGCTGGTACATCCACTGGTGGTGGCATTTTCAGTGCAATACTTAACGGCTGAAGTCTAATCACTTCCATAACTAAATTATCACCAGCGCGAATATTTCTCTGCGCTACAGGAAGCTGAGAAATATCTACTTCAACTTCGCTAGACATATTTGGCAATGGTGTTAAGAGCCTCACCAGTACATTTTGTTGCGCGAATATTTTCATGACTTCAACAGGAATTTGCACACCAGGCTTCAAAGCAACAGGCGGCATTTCTTGAGCGGGGGCAGGTAGCAGTGATAATAATTTAAGTGCAGCACTTTCGTTTGAGGACAAACGCTCAAGCACCAATGTTTGCCCCTGCTTGAGGGCAATTTCCGCACGAATCTGGATTTGCCTATCTGCCAATTGTAAAGTGACCAACTGCCCGGCTTGAGCATTTTGGGTAACAACGGCTTCAACTTGTTGTCCCACAGCTATGCCACGCAATATTTGCGTAGGCTCTGCAAGTTGAATTTTATTGTCAGCCGCTGGCGCTATGGTCACCTGCATGGCTTACACCCTTTTTGATAGCTCAATGCTAGTATAGCAATGGATTCTGATAAGAAAGTCAGCAAGATGCGAACAAACCGACAAAAATGGTTTACCCGGCAAAATGGTGAAGTAAAAGGACCATTTACGCTGGCGCTTATAAAAAGTAATTGGCTACTCGGTCGCTTACAGGCGCAAGACGAAGTCAGTGAAGATGGCGCGCATTGGCGTCCCATTGGCGATATTCTGGAATTAACGGTTGCAGAACCGACCTCGATATTGCCGGCTGATAATGAACAAGCAAAACGCTACCTTGATGAGCGTGATGGCTTTGATCGTCGTCAAAACCAAGAAGCGACCGAAGCCGAAATTCAGCAGCGGGTTCAACAACGCCGAGCGCGTGAACCTCATGAAGTCATTGCCCAGAGGCAATTAAGAACATTATTACTCGCCGGCTATCGGGCTCAACACGAGCGATGGTTTTGGCCAATCTGTATTTTGGTGTTTATTGTCATTGCTATCTTTATGACCGCAATTCTTTATCCCACATCCATTCCAGAAACAAATGCCGATTGCGAGGCGTCAGCTGAACCCAGTGTAAACTGGGAAAACTGTGTGTTAGCACCGATGGATTTAACATCGAAAAATCTCAGTGGCAGCAATATCCGCAATGGTGTGTTACGCCGCAGCATTTTGCTAAATACCAATTTCTCAAATGCCAACCTGATGTATACCGACTTAAGTCACAATGATTTAAGTTACAGTGACTTATCAAGAGCTCAACTTAAAGGCGCAGATTTACGAAATAGCGATTTAAGCAACAGTGATTTAACAGCTGCCGACTTATCATTTGCAGATTTACGTGGTGCTAATCTCGGTGGTGTTGTGCTAGACAACACCATTCTCAATCAAACGATTTGGATAGATGGCCGCATCTGTGCGCCACAAAGTGTCGGCGACTGTTTGTAGCTAGTGTAATTTTTGGGGTGCTGCCAAAGTGAACGGCGGAATATCAACTGCGAAACGCTCACCGTCATCATTTAGCATTGTGTAATGGCCTTGCATCATGCCAACTGGCGTATCCAACATGGCAGCACTGGTATAAGTAAAGCTTTCAGTTGGCGCTAAATAGGGATGCTTACCGACGACACCATCACCTTCGACTTCTTGTTCATGACCATCACCACCAGTAATTTTCCAATAGCGTGACAATAAACGCGCTGCTAATTGGCCTTGGTTTTTGATAGTGATCGTATAGGCAAATAAATAACGTGCCTTTGCTGGATCTGATTCATCATCAAGGTAGGTTGCCTCTACGGCAACATTAATATTGTTTATTTGATCTGTCATAGCGAATTATTATACAGGGCTTTTTGCGCAAGCAATGCCGCCCCTCTTAGACCAACATCAGTGGCTTTAATTAAATAAACGGGAATTGAGGTGAGTAATGATTGCATACGCCCCTTAGCCAAAAAGGCCTGCATAAACCGGCCATCAACAAAAGCTGTCTGATTTTTGGCAGCGATACCACCAGCAAGATATAGCCCGCCTCTCGGCATCACTGTCAAGGCTAAATTACCGGCCTGAGCGCCATAAATATCAATAAACAATTGCAATGCTTGTTCTGCAAGATGTTCACCTTGTTGAGCACGTAAACTCACCTCTGAGGCCGATAGATGAATGACCTCACTACCTGTTTGCTGAGCGATAAACTGATAGATAGCTTCAAGCCCCATACCCGAGACTAATCGCTCATAGGAAACATGCTGATATTGGCTAAATAACCATGTCAGTAATTGCTGTTGTGTGGCATTGTTAGGCGCAAAATCACAATGCCCACCTTCTGTTGCCCAAACTTGCCAGCCATCAGCTTGAGGTGTCAAAAACGCTTGACCAAGCCCGGTGCCCGCGCCAATAACGGCTCTTGGCGCCGCTGAATCAGGCTCAGCCTCTTGCAAAACCAATAAGTCATCGTCGGTTAGACAGGCAATCCCCTCACCGACTGCAGCAAAGTCATTGATTAACAATACCTGTTGCAAATCGAAATCACGGCAAAGTGCATCAGCACTGATTTGCCAAGGCAGATTTGTCACATTGGCATGTCCATTGGCAACCGGCCCGGCAATAGCTAAACAAGCAGAAGAAATTGGCAGATTCTCAGGCGCTAACTGCCTTAGAAAATCGCCAAGCAAATCATCAAAACTTGCAAAATCACTGCTGGCAAACTCTTGATGAAAAACAACCTCACCTTCAACAGTCTGCAACTGAATTAAGGTTTTTGTCCCACCAATATCTGCAGCCAGCAGTGTTGCCATAGCTTATTGACCAGCTGCCGCTTGGTCCATAAACCAGAAGTATTCACCTTGAGGTGCTAACTGTTGAACAGGCAAACCTGTCACTGCGTCTGTGGTGATGTCTTTAACAATGTCGGCTTTCGCAGCACCGGCAATAAAGACAATGACTTGTTTCGCCGCATTAATGACCGGATACGTTAAGGTCACACGCCATGAATCAAACTTCTCAACATAAACACTAGTAGTTAATGTATCGGTAACTGTTAAAGCCGGTGTTTCAGGGAACAGTGATGCGATATGACCATCTGGGCCTAAACCTAATAAAACTAAGTCAAAGTTCGCGTCAGCCATAACCTGCTTAAGCGTTGTGGCATAAGCCTCAGCAGCTGTTGTCGCATCACCTGCTTCTGTTGGCACGCGATGGATGTTTTCGGCAGGAATTGGCAGCGCATCTAACATCGCCAAACGCGCCATTTTATAGTTGCTGTCATCATGATCAGCAGGAACACAACGCTCATCACCAAAAAATAATTGCACACGCGACCAGTCAATCTGCTGACGATAGGGTTCTGTGGCTAATTTTTCGTACAGGCCTTTAGGGGTTGAACCGCCAGCCAGTGCAACATAAAAAACACCTCGTTTAGCAATGGCATTTCGTGCTGTGGCCACAAAGTGTTCTGTCGCTGCTGTAATTAATTGCGCCGCATCGGGCAGAATTTTGGCTTGAGCTTTCATCCATCTTCCTTTTTATTTTTTTACTTAATTTTGC
This sequence comes from Methylophaga sp. OBS3, assembly GCF_026319325.1. GTDB lineage: Bacteria > Pseudomonadota > Gammaproteobacteria > Nitrosococcales > Methylophagaceae > Methylophaga. The sequence continues at coordinate 10,052 of NZ_JAPDMU010000001.1, read as the reverse complement.
GATCCGGACACATGACATGCCCGAGAGATTACGTTAATTTTGCAGTGGTCAACCCGCTACGGCAAGTTTCAAAACTGCCTTAATTGTTTTATTACCCCACAGGGAGCGATATATGTTCAAAAATCTGCTGTTTGTTTTCACCATGTTATTCAGCATGAGTGCGATAGCTGACCAAGATATTCACTACAACTTAATTAATCTCAGTGCCAATGCAAAAACAGAAGTCAGTAATGATGAAGTGACAGCTTACCTGCAGATCATCCGCAGCGGAACGGATACTGCAAAACTTGGTGAAGCAGTCAACAAAAGTGCCCAAGATGCTATTCGGGTTGCCAAGGCATATAAAAATGTAGACATCCAAACCCAAGGTTACAGCACTCAGCCAATTTACAAGGAGGGTCGTATTACCAACTGGCAAGTCAGTCAGCGTTTGCACTTAGAAAGTGGTGACTTTACCCAAATGAGCGAGTTACTGGCTGAGTTGCAAACCTATGGCAATATTCAGTCGATGCAGTTTTCAATTTCTGATGAGCGTTTAGAAGCGACTCGCCAAGAATTGGCAAAACAGGCTATCGAAAAATTCCGTTCACAAGCCCAAGCAATTCAAGAACAATTTGCAGCAAATGGGTACCAACTCGTTAGCTTATCCGTCAACCAAGGTGGCTATGCGCCACGCTACATGGAAGCTGCCGGTATGCGTATGGACGCCATGGTTAAATCAACCCCTGTTGCAATTGAAGCTGGTAGCAATGAAGTGACCGTTGATGTTAACGGTCAGATCCAATTGATTACCGACGGCAGCAAACTCAACTAACGTTATTTTAAAAACAGGTTGTACGCTGGGTTATCGGTTTCATGCCAATAGTTATAGCCCAGCGTATCAAGGAACTGCTGGAATTCAGCATCAAACTCCGGCGTTACCTGAATTCCCACCAGCACACGACCATACGCCGCACCATGATTACGATAATGGAATAAGCTGATATTCCAGCGTTTGCCGATATGGGTTAAAAAGCGCAGCAATGCCCCAGGTCGCTCTGGAAACTCAAAGCGGATCAGTCGTTCATTTTCCGCCTGTGGAGCATGACCACCAACCATATATCGAACATGCAGCTTGGCCATTTCATTATCAGTAAAATCCACCCACTGATAACCTGCTTTATCTAGGCTTTCGAAAAGCATTTGACGCTCTTCATCCCGGCCACTCATACGAACACCAACAAATACTTGTGCCTGCTGCTGGTCGGCAAAACGATAATTAAATTCAGTTATGCCGCGGTCGGCTAAGGTTTTGCAAAAACGTTGAAAGCTACCAGGCTGTTCATCAATGGTCGCTGCAAAAAGAACTTCTCGGCGTTCACCAATTTCTGAGCGTTCAGCGATATATCGCAAACGATCAAAGTTAGTGTTGGCACCGCTATTGATGACGACAACGGTTTTATCTTTAAGGCCATTTTTGGTCAGATATTTTTTTGCACCCGCCACGGCTAAAGCACCAGAAGGCTCTGCCACGCTACGAGTATCATTAAAGATATCCATGATAGCCGCACAAATCTCATCGGTATCAACCGTGACCACATGGTCTACCGTTTGCTGAGCAATACGAAATGGTTCTTCACCCACTTGGCGAACAGCAGTGCCATCAGCAAATAAACCGACCTGATCTAAAGTGACACGCTCACCTGCATCTAATGCTGCTTTCAAACTCGCTGCATCGGCTGGCTCAACCGCAATAATTTTGATCTGTGGCCAAAAAGCTTTGATATACGCAGCCATGCCGGCGAGGATGCCACCGCCACCACAAGGAATAAAAATGGCATATACCGGTTCCGGATGCTGACGCATGATTTCCATCGCAATCGTGCCCTGACCGGCAATGACCTCAGGATCATCATAAGGATGGATAAATACCCGACCTTGTTTTGCTACGGCCTCTTGTGCGTAGGCATATGCATCGTCATAACTGTTGCCATGTAATGCAATCTCGGCACCATAAGCTCTTACCGCTTCAACCTTAATTGGCGGTGTGGTCTTTGGCATCACGATTAATGCCGAGATACCCATTTTTTTTGCCGCTAAAGCAACGCCTTGCGCATGATTACCAGCAGAAGCTGCAACCACGCCTTTTTGACGCTCCTCAGCGGTCAGGTGACTCATCCGGTTGTAAGCGCCACGCAATTTGAACGAAAACACCTGTTGTAAGTCTTCACGCTTTTGCAAAATCTGATTGTCTAACCTTGCTGATAAGCGTGGCATTGGCTCGAGTGGCGTTTCGATGGCGACATCGTACACTCGGGCTTTGAGGATCTTTTCTACATATTCGGTCAGCATTGGCTTGGGCATGGCGTCATTTAACATTACAAAGCGTGTACGTTACCATTGCCGAGGTTTTATCTCTATAATTGCCGGCTAAATTGCCTGTAACAAAGTAAAAGGATTAGCAATGACTGCTGATGAAATGAAAAAGCAAGCAGCTTGGGCTGCGCTCGAATACATCACTACATCTGGTGTAGTTGGTGTTGGCACTGGCTCAACGGTCAATCACTTTATTGATGCGCTTGCGACAATCAAACACCGCATCGAAGGTGCTGTCTCTAGCTCAAATGCATCAACAGAGCGTCTAAAAGCGCACGGCATTCAAGTTTTTGACATGAACGAAGTTAGTGAAGTCGCGGTTTATGTTGATGGCGCCGATGAGTCTAACCACAACCTGCAACTGGTCAAAGGTGGTGGCGGTGCGTTAACCCGTGAAAAAATCATCGCAGCAGTTGCTGACAAATTTGTTTGTATTGCGGATGCCAGCAAATTGGTTGATGTTTTGGGTAAATTCCCATTACCAGTTGAAGTTATTCCGATGGCGCGCAGCTACGTCGCACGTGAAATCGTCAAATTGGGCGGTCAACCTGTTTACCGCGAAGGTTTTATCACTGATAACCACAATGTCATCTTAGACGTGCATGGTTGGGAAGTGATGGAACCGATTAAATTAGAAAAAACACTGAACGATATCGTTGGTGTAGTGACTAATGGCTTGTTTGCCATGCGTCCAGCTGATGTACTGCTTCTGGGTAGTGAAGACGGTACCAAGACTGTTCACGCAAAATCCTAACTAGTTTAAGGCCGGTGACTCACCGGCCTTTCTTTACATGAGCTGATTATGTTCAGACCACTGAGTGTCTATATCGGTGCACGCTATACCAAAGCAAAACGGCGTAACCACTTTATTTCCTTTATTTCACTGACTTCCATGCTGGGTGTGGCCTTAGGTGTCGCCGCCCTAATCACTGTTCTTTCTGTGATGAATGGTTTTGAAAAAGAGTTACGTGAACGTATTCTCGGCATGACCTCCCATGCTTGGGTCACGGGTGCTGATGGCACGTTACGTGACTGGCAAACCCTCGAAAAACAAATTGATGGTTTCCCTCGCGTTGAAAGCAGTGCGCCTTTCGTTGAAGGTCAGGCAATGCTCAATCAAGGCAGTAAAGTACGCGGCAGTATGGTTCGTGGTGTTGACCCTGCTTTAGAGCCCAAAGTCTCGACCATCGGTGACAAGATGGTTATTGGTGAACTCACCGATTTGAAAGCAGGCGAGTTTGGCATTGTCCTTGGTAAAGACCTAGCGATAGCGATGGGCGTGACGGCGGGCGATAAAATCACCGTGATCACCCCTCATGTTACGCCGACCCCTGCTGGCGTTATTCCACGTCTAAAGCGGTTGAATGTTATTGGTGTGTTTGAAATCGGCATGTATGAATACGACAGTGCTTTAGCCATCATGCACATTGAAGATGCTGCAACGCTATTCCGTATTCCGGGCCGTGTGAGTGGTCTACGTCTTCAATTAGATGATGTTTATCAAGCACCAAAAATCACTCGTGATGTTTTGATGAGTTTACCGCCGGAATACCGCGCTGCAGATTGGACTTATCAACACGCTAACTTTTTCCGGGCATTAAAAACCGAAAAAACCGTGATGTTTGTGATCTTGATGCTGATTGTTGCTGTGGCCGCTTTTAACATCGTATCAACCTTAGTCATGATGGTGACTGACAAACGCGCTGATATTGCGATTCTTCGTACTCTAGGGATGTCTCCCGGCGGCATTATGGGAATCTTTATGGTTCAAGGGGTAGTAATTGGGCTCATTGGTACCCTGCTCGGCATTATCGGTGGTGTGACGTTAGCGCTGAATGTTTCCAACATCATTGCTTGGATTGAAAAAATTCTGGGCTATCAATTCCTACCAGCTGACGTCTATTACATCAGTGACTTACCGTCTCAATTGCAATGGCATGATGTCACCGTGATCGGTATCACGGCATTCGTCTTGTCTGTGCTTTCTACAATTTATCCATCATGGCGTGCATCAAAAGTACGTCCGGCTGAGGCTTTACGTTATGACTAATACGCCTGTTCTTGTTTGCCGGCAATTGGCCAAACGGTATAAAGATGGCCAGTTGGAAACCCCGGTTCTGAGCGATGTTAATTTAACCATTAACGCCGGCGATCGTATTGCGATTGTCGGAAGTTCTGGTTCTGGTAAAAGTACGCTGCTGCACTTATTAGGTGGTCTAGATAGCCCTACTAGTGGTGATATTGAAGTATTAGGCCAATCTTTAGCAGCATTATCTGTTGGTAAGTTGAGCCAATTGCGTAACCAGTCACTAGGTTTTGTTTATCAATTTCATCACTTGCTGCCCGAGTTTAGTGCAGTCGAAAATGTGGCGATGCCATTGGTAATTGGTGGTCAGAAACCATCGGCAGCCAAAAAAGCGGCCGAAGCATTGTTGGAAAAAGTCGGGTTAAGTCACCGTTTAGCGCACAAGCCAAGTGAGTTATCTGGTGGTGAACGCCAACGTGCGGCTCTGGCTAGGGCGTTAATCACCAATCCAGCTTGTTTATTGGCTGATGAACCTACAGGTAATCTGGACCATCGGACTGCTGAAGGAATTTTTGATTTGATTATGGAATTAAATCAGCAGATGAATACAGCGCTGGTAATTGTCACACATGATCGCCAACTGGCGGCCAGAATGGATAAGGTTTATACCTTAGTTGACGGTAAGCTTAGTCTTTAGACAGTACTTTCTTTTTACGCTGTAACCAGTTACGAATAACGACTAAGCGCCAAGCGATACGCACAAAAATCACGCCTAAAATGGCGGCTACTGTGGCACAGATAAATGAGCCTAACAGCAGTGGCTGCCAAATCATGGCAAACTCCCGACTAAACCACTCCCAGCTTAAGCTAAAGGCATATTGCCCTATCGGCATATCCAAAATCATGGCGCCCAACTTATATTCAAAGTAGTAGATTGGCGCGACGGTTAAAGGATTAGTGATCCAAACGCCCATCACCGAAAATGGCAGATTCGCTCTGATAAGCAATGCGATGGGCACCACAATTAACATCTGCAATGGCAATGGTATCAAGCCAATAAATAAGCCAATTGCCACACCAAGCGCGACACGTTTGCGATTTAAGTGCCAAAGCTTAGGATCAAGAATACGCTGCCCGAACCGCTGTAAGTGCGGATGTTCGCGCATCGTGTTGTGATCTGGCATGATTCTTTTTAGGAATTTACGAGGCATTGCGACTCAGTCTAACTGAACAACGCAGCCATTATAGGGATATATGGTTTACTCTGCCATCGCGTTTTTACTGGGCTGTGTTGTTATTTCACAGCTAGCGAGCCTACCCAGTTGGCCAATCTGGTTAGCTGTTGCTTTGGTATTGCTCTTTGCCACCCATAAGAAACTGAGCTGGCTATTAAGCTTTTGTATTGCTTTGTGTTGGGCGAGTTTTACTGCTTGGTTTACACTTCAACAAACATTACCAACAACGCTGGTTGGAAAAGATATAAGTATCACTGGCACAGTCGTTGATTTACCTCAACAAGAATCCAATCGTCTCAGATTTCTCTTTTCACCAGAAAATAACTCTGCTCAATTACCAAATCTGATTCGTCTTAATTGGTATTACCCACCAAAAAAAATTCCGCAAACAAGCGAAACTTGGCAGTTAAAGGTTCGACTTAAACCGCCCTACGGTATGGTGAATCCCGGCAGTTTTGATTATGAAGGTTGGTTATTCCAACAAGGAATTGGCGCAACTGGTTATGTTCGAGATACTAAGGATAATCATCGCTTAACAGAAGCCAAGTGGTTCAATATTGATGTCTGGCGGGCAAAAATACTCTCGATGTTACACGCCAATATGGCTGACTCGCCTCAACGGGCTTTAGTCGAAGGACTCACCATTGGTTACAGAGAGAATATGTCACCTGAACAATGGCATGTACTTCGTAATACCGGCACCAGTCACTTATTAGCAATTTCAGGGTTACATATCGGACTTGCTGCCGCACTTGGGTTCTTTTTAGGGCGCTGGTTTTGGTCAAGCATCCCTAGACTATGTCTCAAATTACCGGCTCAGCAATTTGGTGCGATGACTGCGATTTTATTTGCTCTGATTTACGCCCTATTAGCAGGGATGTCGGTTCCTAGCCAAAGAGCACTCATCATGGTTATTGTAGCAATGAGTGCCATCTTAATTCGCCGTCGGGTGTTAAGTTATCAAATGCTTTCGGTAGCCTTATTGGCAGTATTAATTTGGGATCCGCTAGCAGTTTTATCACCAGGGTTTTGGCTTTCCTTCGCTGCGGTCAGCATCATTATTTATGTCAGCCAGAACCGTTACCCAACCAGTAAATGGCATTGGGCAACTGTCCATATTTGGATTGCGATTGGCCTGACACCATTTTTGTTTATCTTTTTTAATAGCACCGCCCTGCTCTCGCCGGTTGCGAATTTCTTTGCTGTGCCTTTTGTTAGTTTGCTTGTTGTGCCCTTGTTACTGTTAAGTTTGGCAGTCATGGCTATTCTGCCAAGTTGGAGCCAGCCACTGTGGCAGCTAGCTGACTATTTACTATCTGGGCTTTGGTGGCCACTGGAATACCTCGCTGGCTCGCCAAACGCTCTTTGGCAAACTCCCGAATTATCATGGCCAGCACTTTTGCTGAGTCTAATTGGTTTTGTCTGGTTACTAGCGCCAAAGGGATGGCCGGCAAGATGGCTTGGTCTAGTTTTATTACTGCCTAGCCTTTCCTTTTTGCCAGATAAACCTGAACTAGGAACGGTCAGGTTGACAGTCCTAGATGTGGGGCAAGGCTTGTCCGTCGTTGTCGAAACCAAATCTAAAACACTGGTTTTTGATACTGGCCCCGCTTTTGGTGAATTCAATACCGGTGATGCCGTGGTTATCCCCTATTTGCAATACCGAGGTACTCAAACTATCGATAAGCTCATCATCAGTCACGGTGATAATGATCATATTGGTGGTGCCCATTCGCTTATAGACAATATCCCTGTCACGCAGCAATTCACCAGTGCGCCTGAAAGATTATCGATGGCAAATGATTGTTACGCTGGTTATCAATGGTCGTGGGATCAGGTCAACTTTATGTTCCTGCACCCAGAAAAAAATGCCTCAGGCTCAACCAACGAGCGTTCTTGTGTGTTAAAAATTTCGAACCAGTTTGGCAGTGTTTTATTGACCGGTGATATTGAGCGTCAGGCTGAGCAATATTTGGTTAAGAATAAGCCTGATGAATTAGCTGCAGATGTTTTGTTAGTGCCGCATCATGGCAGCAAAAGCTCATCGTCTGAGGCGTTTATTAATGCCGTCTCGCCCAAGGTTGCTATTGTCGCCAGTGGCTATAATAATCGCTATCGTTTTCCTGCACCTGATGTTGTGAAGCGGTATCAACAACGATCAATTCCGCTGTTTAATACTGCAAAGAGTGGCGCCTTAATCTTTACCCTGGATAACACCAAAACATTTACTCCAATCCAGTGGCGGCTTTATGACAGGAGACTATGGCGCGCCAACGCTACTGACTAAACGCTTTTTCACGTATCATGGTGTCAATTTTTTAAGACTGCAGGACTCGAAACCATGCTGGAATTGTTTAAAGCCGGTGGCTGGCTAATGTTTCCCTTATTTGCCTGTTCAATAATTGCAATTGCGATTATTGCTGAGCGCTTCTGGAGTCTTCAGACCAAACGCATTGCCCCTCCTGAGTTAATCACCCAAATTTGGCAATGGCTTCGTTATAACCAGGTTGATCAAGAACGTATCAAAAACCTGCAAAAAAACTCCCCGCTTGGTCGCATCTTGGCGGCGGGTTTATTAGACCGTAACTCTGCACGTGATATCACAAAAGAAAGTATTGAGGACACCGGCCGTCATGTCACCGCATTGATGGAAAAGAATCTCAATACCTTGGGAACAATCGCGGCAATTTCGCCACTGATTGGTTTGCTTGGCACCGTGGTCGGTATGATCAAGGTTTTTGCAGTTATCACAACAGAAGGTGTAGGTAACCCTGAGACCTTGGCTGGCGGTATTTCTGAAGCATTGATCACTACCGCAGCAGGTTTGGTTGTCGCAATTCCAAGTGTCATTTTCTACCGTTATTTCCGTGGCAAAATTAATCGCCTTGTAGTGAATATGGAAGAACAAGCCATGCAATTAATCGAGATTTTGCATGGTGACCGTGAGTTTGATCCCGATGAGGCCAAAAACTCATGAAACTGCTGCCACGTTATTCAGAGGAGCCAGATGTCAATCTAACACCGATGATTGACGTTGTGTTTTTGCTGTTATTGTTTTTCATGATATCGACGAGCTTCATCCGTGAAACCTCTCTAAAAGTCGATTTGCCACAAGCCACTGGGGAACCATTGGCTGAACAGGTTGATCCTATTGATATCGTGATTCAGGCAAATGGTGATGTATTAATCAATAACTCACCGCTTATCGTCAATAATCGTGACAACTTCCAAAATGCCTTGCGTGCGGCCGTTGGTGATATTGCTGATCCACATATCATCATCAGTGCCGACTCGGCTGCCGAATACCAACAAATTGTCACCGCCATGGATGTTGCGCAACAACTTGGTTATAGCCGCCTAACATTGGCGACCAGACAAACACAGAACGAAAATAAATGACCGAAAAAAACGACGAAATGAGCGCTGTGCAGTTGTACAAGCGACTGCTGAAATATGTAAAACCTTATTGGCCTGCCTTTGTTGCTGTCATCATCGCCATGATTGTCTACGCCGCGACTGAAACTGGCGTTGCGATGGTGATGAAACCCTTAATGGATGGTGGTTTTGTTGAACGCGATCGTAGCGTTATCGTGTTGATTCCTTTTGCCATTATTGGCCTGTTTATAGTTCGTGGTTTTGCTGACTTTTTTACCACTTATGGTTTAGGTTGGATCGCACGTAATGTCATTAAAACCTTACGTGAAGAGATGTTTAATAAGCTGCTGATGTTACCAGCCAGCTACTATGACCACAGTACGTCTGGTCAACTAATGTCCAAATTGCTCTACGACGTTGAACAAGTTGCTGGTGCAGCAACCGATGCAGTACTGACCATGATCCGTGACAGTCTGACTATTCTTGGCCTGTTGATTTGGATGTTCTATCTCAACGGTTTCTTGTCCCTATTCATTCTTATCACCGTGCCATTTGTCGCCTTTCTTGTGTATGTGGTCAGCATTCGTTTCCGCCGTTTAAGTAAAAATATTCAAAACTCTATGGGTAGCGTCAGTCACGTATCTAGCGAGATCATTGACGGACACCGAGAGGTGAAAACCTTTGGTAGTCAACAATATGAAGCTAAGCGTTTTGACAAGGTCAATCAGCAGAACCGTAGCCAGCAAATGAAAAAAATCGCCACTGATGCGATTAGCCAGCCTTTGATTGCGTTGATCACGGCTTGCGGTTTGGCGTTGGTGATTTATATCGCCACCATGCCACAGTTACTTGAAGAAATTTCTGTGGGTGGCTTTATCTCATTTGTTACTGCCATGATGATGTTGCTGACACCATTAAAACGTCTGACCAAGGTCAACGCCAAACTGCAAGCGGGTATTGCTGCTGCGGATAGTATTTTTTCGCTGCTTGATGAAGAAACTGAAGTAGATAACGGCACACGTCATATGGAGCGTGCCAAAGGTGATATTCAATATGACCGC
>NZ_JAPDMU010000006.1 GCF_026319325.1 Methylophaga sp. OBS3 | reverse complement strand
ATGCTCGCGTTGGTAAAATCGTTTGGTCTAACCCAGAACGTTTCTCAGTATGGTCAGGTGCTTTAGCAACTGCTTCTGATGTTGTGTTCTACGGTACGCTGGAAGGTTACCTGAAAGCAGTTGACGCTCAATCAGGTCGTGAACTGTGGAGATTCAAAACAGCTTCAGGTGTTATCGGTAACGTCAACACTTACAAACATGACGGCAAACAGTACATCTCTGTTCTGTCTGGTGTAGGTGGTTGGGCTGGTATCGGTATGGCTATTCCTAGCTTAGAAAACGAATCAGATGGTCTGGGTGCAGTCGGTGCTTACAAGTCACTGTCTAGCTGGACTAACCTGGGTGGTGTTCTGAGCGTATTCAGCCTGTAAGACCAAAGTATATTGTTTGATTAAATATACTTAAGCTCTAGAAAAAGACCCGGTATCGAAAGATGCCGGGTTTTTTTTTGAAACCAGATACGTTATTAAGTGTCATAGCTTATCCAAACCAACAAAAAAAGGATCAGAGAATGAAGATAAGACAGCAATGGACAATTTTATTATCAGGACTGATGGCAGCAACAATTACAACAACAGCTGTCGCTGAAGACCTGAAGCCATTAAAAGGCCAAGAGGTGCTGAGAGTCTGCGCTGATAAAAATAATATGCCTTACTCTAACGATAAATTAGAGGGTTACGACAATAAAATTGCCGCGATGCTGGGAGAAGAGCTGGGTATTCCAGTTGAGTATTACTGGTTTCCACAGCGTTTAGGCTACAGCCGTAATACGTTGAAGAAAGAAAACCCTGAAACCGGTCATTACATGTGTGATGTATCTCTAAACATGTCATCAACAACTGACTTTGTAAAAGTCACAAAACCATATTACGAATCAATCGAAGTTGTTGCTTACCGCACTGGCGAAGGTTATGAAATCAAGAGCCTTGCTGATATCAAAAAGGCTAATGAAGAACACGGCCCACTGAAAATCGGTTTGTTTGACCGCGCATTAACGACAAAGCACATCATCGATATGGGCCTAGGTGACAATATTGTCTATTACCAAATGATGTCTGGTGGTTGGGAAACCACACCGGGTCGTATTATCGAAGACTTAGCGGCGGGTAAAGTAGATGTGGTACCAATGTGGGGACCAATCGCTGGTTACTATGCAAGCCTGCAAGATACGGATATTGCCGTGCAGCCTTTAAACGAGCTTGGTCAGCGTCACGTATTTAGCTTCTCAATGGGCACACGTTATGGTGAACCACAATGGACTGCATTGTTGAATAAGTTTATCGACAAACGCCAAGATGATATTACAGCGATCATTGCTGAATATAACTTGCCATCACTAGAAAACGTTAGCCCAACACCGGCCAAACGTGAACGTAAAGATGATGACGATTAATAGGCTGATGCCGAACTAATTGGTTATTAATTATGGGGCGGTCAGGCTTTATAGTGTGGCCGCCTCAATAATTTTCTTCAGATTATTATTAATCTTTTTAGCGAAAGCTTGCTGTTCAGCAGTTCCCGCCGTTTCATCCATTAAACGGCTACTTACAATAACGCCTTGCTCAGTTTCACGAACAGCGGCATTACAGGGCATATCGTTGATTAGGTTGTCATTAATCAACATCATTTCATGTGCATAAGTGATATTGCAGAAACTCACAATCGTCGATAGTGGAAAGTTTTCTTCGCCGCGATCACGAATGGCTTGTCCAATATCGCTTCGATGAATAATGCGGTAGTTAAATTCAGAGATAGCAATATCGAGACTTTGCATTGTCTCAGCAAAGTTATAAGGGCTTATTGATTGATAGTAACGATCAGAGGTGTCTGGCTGGCATGCTGATAATAAAACAAAGCAAATGATTGCTATCAGAATCTTTGGGCGCTTTAGAATAGTCATAGATGAGACACTGTATTTTCGTTAAACTTACGAGCCTACAGAATAACACTATATAAATAAGAGAGAAGTAGGGGGAGCGCGTGAAAAAATCAGGTTTCACATTAGTCTGGGCATTTTGTTTAACATTACTAAGCGGTAGTGCTTTTGCCATTCCAGGCTATTCAGAAATAAATAATGAGTTATTTGATAAGTCGCATTTAAAAAATATCAACGAACCAGCTAAGCTAACGTATACATACGAAAAACAAAGTTTTACCGAAGGTAACCGTGAAGACACGATCGAGATGTCGGTAGACAATATTCGTAATACGGGTCGTCGTGATACCGAATTTGTTTTCTTTACAGGCGAGCATAATCGTCCCTATCAAGCGATGCCGGATCAACGTGGCAATGGCGTATTTGTCTATTTCCTAGAGTTTGATATTCACGAAATGGAACGTCGTACTGGTGGTGAATGGCGTTATTTCCAACGCAAAATTCGTTGGGCCATGGCGGAAGGTGCCGATAAGAAAGAAGTTGAAGTTAACTATAACGGTGAAACCATTAAAGCGAACCAGTTTACGATTCGCCCTTATGTGAATGACCCGAAGAGTAGTCGGTACAAGTTGTATGCTGGCAAATACTACATCTTCACCATGTCTGAAGAAATTCCTGGTGAAATATATCAAATTCGTACCATCGTGCCCGATGGCACAACCTGGTCAGAGGGCGAACCGGCTTTGATTGATGAGTCGATAACCTTTACGAGCTATGAAAAGCAGTAATAGTCCTTTTTAAATAAAGCGGGCTTTAACAGCCCGTTTTTTTTATGCATAGAATCAAAGACCGCTTTAATACCATTCAAGGCTCATTACTGTTTCACGAGCTGAGCTTTGTGCTGATTATCATACTGACTACTGGCTTAGGGGGCAGTTGGGTGCTGGCATGGCAGAATAATTCGCAGGAATCGTTGCGTTTAACCGCTTTAAATACCCATATGCAACATGTTCGCGGGGATTTATATCGTCAGATTAAAGAAGTATTTGATGTGATTTTTCTTGATGATAGCAGTGCAGTTCAGCAGTATTTTGGTTACAGCCAGACGATTAATCGAGAACTTAACCAGATGCAGTTGCTGGCAAGATCCGAAAGTGAGCAACAACAAGTACAAAAAATTGCTGATACCTATGATGCGTTTTACGCCGAAACACAAACCTACGTCAAAACTGAGGACAGAGAGTTAACTGATAAACAGTTGCTATTGCTGGATCAACCTCTGGAGCAATTCACCCTCAATGTCTTTGAGATCTTATTTCACGACTTTGAGGAATACCTGCAAAGTAGTCAGTCGGTATTGGCAGCTAAACAACAGCGCTGGTTAACTCAAGTTTTCTGGATGGGGTTATTGCCCATTTTGCTGGCATTGGGACTGTTGATCTGGTCCAGACACTTTGTAAAAAAACAAGTTTTGATGCCGCTCACAAATGTGATTGAAGGTGCGCGTCACGTTGCGCAGGGTGAATGGCGATATGCACTACCTGAACATGGTGTGGCGGATTTAAAGCATTTAACGGCAGCCATTAATCAAATGGCGACAGATCTTATCAATAATCACGACAACCTTATTGAGGCGCGTAAACAAGCCGAAATGGCCGATTTAATTCCATTGGTGGCACATAATATCCGTAATCCGCTTGCAGGTATTCGTGCGGCAGCACAGGTTAGTCTCAGTGATAAAAGTTTGCCAGAACAGAGCCGTCAGGTTTCACAAGACATTATTGTGGCTGTCGATCGTTTAGAGCGGTGGGTGACATCACTATTAATGTATCTCCATCCAATGCAGCCCCATTTCTCGTCATTAAAACTAACCACATTAGCTGACAATGCTTTATCGCTGATACAAATGCAAATCACTGATAAACAGTTAACCGTAGAGCGAGAAGGCTGGGAAAACGATCTCCATGAGGCGCAACTTGATGGTGATCTGATTGAGCAGACGCTCTGTAACCTTATCCAAAATGCCATTGAAGCCTCTCCTGATGCTAGTGAGCTACGTTTACGTTTTCAGCGACTTAATGATGGGCGAATTAGTCTCGAGATTGATGATCAGGGACGCGGAATGAAACAACCTTATTCAAAAGATCAGCAGTCAGAATCAGATGGTCGAAAACCTTTGCACTGTGGATTGGGTCTACCTTTTGCCGATCGTGTTATGCACTTACATGGTGGTGAGATATCACATATCGGGTTAGAGCCTGGTACACGCGTGCGTATCGAGCTCCCCATCAATCAGCCGGAAATGAAACAAGATGCTTGAAATTCTGATTATTGAAGATGAAAAGTTATTTGCAAAATCAGTACTTCGTCGTTTGGAAATTGATGGATATCAGGCCAAAATAGCAGCTTCGATAACTGAAGCTGAGCAATACTTATCTCATACTGAATTTGATTTATTACTGCTAGATGTCCGTCTGCCAGATGGTAATGGGCTGGATTTGCTTAAGCGCTTACGAGCGTCAGACTCGGCTTGGCAAAACACCGCTGTGATAATGATGACAGCTTATGGTGAGCTTGAAGATGCAGTTGCTGCCATGAAGTTAGGTGCCAACGATTACTTAAAGAAACCAGTGGATTTAGACGAGTTAATGCTGACACTAGAAAAGGTCATGCAAGCGAAACGTACGCGTGAGCAACTCAACTTTTCACAAATCCGTGGTCAAAAAGCGAATGAGCCAGTTAATTTTATTGGTACTTCTGATGAATTGAGCCAACTAAAACAGTCCATTACTCATATTGCAAATATGATGGATAACAATGAGGATGGCTGCCCGGTCCTATTGCTAACAGGAGAAACAGGCTCAGGAAAAGAACTTGCTGCGAAGTGGTTCCATCAATCAGGAAGCTGGCGAGAGCAACCCTTTGTTCACGTTGATTGTACGGCCTTACCCACAGAAACTGCTGAGGCTGAACTATTCGGTGTCGCCGCTAACTTTGCTAGCCATGCTCATCCTTCACGACCGGGGTTAATCGAGGTTGCTGAAAGTGGCACTATTCTCTTAGATGAAATCAGCGAATTGCCTTTGGCACTACAAGCCAAGCTACTTAATGTACTTGAGCGCAGGGTGATACGGCGTGTTGGTGAGTTAATTGAGCGGCCAACTAAAGCACATTTTGTCGTGACCAGTAACCGAGATTTAGCGAGTTTAGTTGACGAGAAGCAATTTCGTAGCGACCTGTATTACCGGTTAAATACCTTAGAGCAGAAGATCCCAGCACTCCGTGACCGTAAACAAGATATTGCCGAGCTTGCGCAGTACTTTATTGAGTTATATGCACGTCGTTATCGGGTTAATCAACCGCGGTTAGATTTTGATGCGATGCGTAAAATGCAAGAATATCCATGGCCTGGTAATGTCAGAGAGTTAAGCCATGTGCTTGAAAGAGCGGTGATGTTAGCCAAGCATGAAATTATTAGCAGCTCAGATTTACTACTTGATAGTAAGCCTCAGAAAACCATGATGATGCCAGCTATGTTGCAAGATATGACGCTTGAACAAATCGAAAAGTATTTGCTTTCACAAACCTTGCAAGAAACCGGTGGTAACGTTTCTAAATCTGCGAGACAGCTTGGCTTAAGCCGTATGGCGATGCGCTATAGAATGGAAAAGCACGGCCTGTAAAGCGTTATTTAACGATTTTTAGGCTCGGTTTTGATGTGCTTGAAGGCTGCGTCGGTGGTGCAGTAGGTTGTGGTGGTTGCGGCGTATCTTCTGGGAAAAACATGCCTTCATTGTTTTCTTTACCGTAGATAGCCTGCACAGCAGCAATCGGGATAAACAAGTCCATCGATTTGCCAGAAAAACGAGCTGAAAAACTTATCCACTCATTATCCATGGTCAATTGATGGATAGCATCGGGAGCTAGGTTGAGTACGATACGATTATCTCTGATGTACTCTTGTGGAACCGTTACGCCTTCAACTTTGGTATTAACCAATAAATAAGGTGTGCAATTGTTATCCAGAATCCACTCGTAGATCGCGCGAACAAGATAGGGTTTCTGCGGCGTCATATCGCTCATTACTGCTAGTCCTTACTTGCTGTCGTTAGGCTCGCTTTAAATGCTGGGCGACTATACAAACGCTTTGCATATCGCTCTACAGCAGCGGCTGATGCCGGCAGCTTAACGCCAAACTCCGGCAAATGCCATAGGAATGGTAATAAAAAGCAGTCTAATAAACTGAACTGTTGCCCATAAGCAAACTCATTATTGCTTAATAACGGTGCCATGACCGTAATGTCCTCTTTAAGAGTACGACGGGCTTTTGTTGCCGAACGACCTTGTAGTTGATGAATTAATGGCTGCCAGTTTTGGCTAAGCTGTGACAACATCAATCTGATACGCGCTCTATCTGCTGGTGATGCAGGCATTAACGCTGGATGGGGATAACGCTCATCCAAGTATTCAAGAATAATGCAGGGATCATACAGCGCTACATCACGATCAATTAACGTTGGGCCTGAGGCTGTGGGATTAATATCTGCGAGAAACTCTGGCCACTCCCCTGATTCAAGTGTGACAAATTGATAGTCGACACCTTTTTCTTCTAGAGCAAAGCGGATTTGCTGGCCAAATGGACAGCTAGACTCACTATAAAGTGTTAATCGTGTTCGGCGTTCGGGATTATCTAACATGATAGCTAAATTACGAGGCCAGCAGCTTACGCTGCTAGCCATGCCGTATTAATGAACATCTTTCCAATAGGCTTTTTTCAGTGCTAATGCAATGAAGAAGAAAACAGCCAAATACAACAAAACCCAAGGGCCGAGGGCTAAACGATCTAACTTTGATGGCTCACTGATATAGGCCAAGAAGTTCACCAAATCACCAACGTATTGGTCATATTGGCGTGGTGTTAATGCACCTTGTTCAGTCAGCTCCATTTTGCCAGTTTCATGGTCTAAAGCCTGGAAGCCTTGTTGCTCCCACAGGATATGAGGCATACCGGCATTAACCAAGTATGGGTTATTGGTACCCATAGGACGGCTAGCATCTAAATAGAAGTTATTCAGGTAGCTATATAACCAGTCAGTGCCACGAGCACGTGCGATAACAGAAAGATCGGGTGGTGTTACACCAAACCATTTTTTAGCATCTTCTGGACGCATGGCAACTTGCATAGTGTCACCAATCTTATCCGTAGCAAACATCAGGTTTTGTTTAACCTGCTCTTCGGTAAGACCTAAATCTTTAGCCATACGGTTGTAACGCATAAAGCTGGCTGAGTGACAGCTTAGGCAGTAATTGGTAAAGATTTGTGCACCACGTTGCAATGATGCTTGATCATACAAATCAACTTCAAAGTGCTCTAATTTGGCAGTTGGGGCAGCAGCCATAGATGGTGCTGAAACTAAGCCTGCCATTGCCATCATGGCTGCAATGATTAATGCTTTCATTTAAATGTCACCCTTTCTGGCACTTCTTTGTCTTTATCAAAACGCGTGTAAAACGGCATCAAAATAAAGAAAGCAAAGTAGAGAACGGTAAATACTCGTGCCAGCATCGTATAAAGACTGGTTGCTGCTTGTGTACCTAAATAACCTAAAGCAATAAAGCTAATAACAAACACGACCAATGCAGTACGGAAGTATGGGCCGCGGTAACGTACTGAACGAACCTTGCTGCGATCCAGCCATGGTAATAAGAACAACATGACAATCGCTAAGCCCATGGCGATAACACCCATAAGCTTGTCAGGAACGGCACGCAAAATGGCATAGAAAGGTGTGAAGTACCAAAGCGGCACAATGTGCTCAGGCGTTTTCAAGGGATCAGCCGGCACAAAGTTATCTTTCTCTAAGAACCAACCACCACCTTCAGGTGCGTAGAACAATACCAAAGCAAATATAAATAAGAACGCCACAACACCTACTAAATCTTTAACAGTGTAGTAAGGGTGGAATGGGATACCATCAAGCGGCTTGCCATTAGCATCTTTAGTTTTCTTGATTTCAACGCCATCAGGGTTGTTCGAACCAACCTCATGTAATGCCAATATGTGCATTACTACCAAACCAAGTAAAACGATTGGTAAGGCAATAACATGGAAAGCAAAGAAACGGTTCAGAGTGGCATCTGCGACAACAAAGTCACCACGAATCCATAAAGCAAGCTGTTCACCGACAACAGGAATCGCACCGAACAATGAAATGATTACCTGTGCACCCCAGTAAGACATCTGACCCCAAGGTAACAGGTATCCCATGAAGGCTTCAGCCATCAGCACGACATATAACAACATGCCGAAAATCCAGATAAGTTCACGCGGTTGTTTGTAAGAGCCGTATATCAAACCACGGAACATATGTAGGTAAATAACGACAAAAAATGCCGATGCACCGGTCGAATGTAAGTAGCGGATTAACCAACCCCATTCGACATCACGCATGATGTATTCAACAGAGGCGAAGGCCAATGCGGCGTCTGGCTTGTAGTTCATGGTTAAGAAAATACCGGTAATGATCTGCATTACCAGAATTAACAGGGCCAATGAGCCAAAGAAATACCAGAAGTTAAAGTTTTTTGGTGCGTAGTATTCAGATAAGTGCTCTTTCCACATCTTACCTGCAGGGAAGCGGTCGTTGACCCAGTCCATTAGCTTGGCCATTACGCAGCTCCTTTAGCGTCTTCACCGACGATAACGGTGTTATCACCTTGGAAATGATAAGGCGGAACTTCCAAGTTAATTGGTGCTGGTACACCTTGATAAACTCGGCCAGCCAAATCAAATTTTGAACCATGGCATGGGCAGAAGAATCCACCTTTCCACTCAGCACCTAAGTCAGCTGGTGCGAGCTCTGGGCGGTAGGTTGGGGAACAACCTAGATGCGTACAGATACCAACAAGAACCATCACTTCATCGCGAATTGAACGCAAATCATTTTGGCAGTAGGCAGGTTGTTGTGAAGCAACTTCACTAGATGGGTCACGCAGATCATCGTCAAGTGTTGGCAGCGCTTCTAATACATCAGTGCTACGACGATAAATCCAGACTGGTTTACCGCGCCACTCAACGGTTAATAGCTGACCGACTTCAAGCTGACTAATATCGACTAGAACTGGTGCACCGGCAGCTTCCGCTTTGGCACTCGGTGCAACCGAAGCGACAAAAGGTACAGCTACGGCAATCGCGCCAGCTCCGCCTACAACACTAGCGGCAGCTGTTAAAAAACGCCGTTTACCGGCATCTACGCTGTTACTCATCAGATGAGATCCCCTGATATTCGTTGATAGAGCTTGCTATAAATGGCGTATAAAATTCCACTTAAGAGCAATTAAACCCTTGAATTTTAGCACAGGCGACTAGCGTTATGATCAAAAAAGCCCGCTTTAAGCGGGCTTTTTCTATTACAGTGTAAACGACGTGTAATTATTCAGTCGCTTGCTGTACTTTTTTCACCAGACGTTTCAGAGCGCCTTTAGGCTTAGAATCAACGATGGCTTGTAAGTTTGTTGGTTCGCCAACGATGATCGCACCACCCATGCCTGCGCCCCAGTGTGGGTCACATTTGTACAGGTAAACACCTTCAACTGTCAGTGGCTCAGTGGTGAAGTTGTCACCCATTTGAGACATGAAGCCAGTTGCGCCTTCAGGGATGTACTCATCTACGCCTGAAGCACTTGTGAATTTGGTATTAACCAAGTGACCACCCATTTTTGACCAAGCAACTTGATCACCTGGTTGTACTTTAACAACCAATGGGTCAAAAGAAGTCAATGAAGCTTCAACTTGGTGAACTTCTGCCATGGCAGCAGCTGAAAACAGTGTAGAAGCGCCTAACATTGCAGCAGTTAACGTTTTGCCAAATTTCATATTTCGTTCCTCTCGTTTTTCTTAAGGGTTTTGCTTTTATTGCGAATTCAGTCTCGCACAAGCAAACTGAACAATGACTGAACAACCGTCATTTTTTTGTAATTAATTTTTGGTTTTTCCCTAGACCAAACGCCGAAGTCTAACCTGACTTAAATTAGCCTGTCCAAGGAAAAGTGACTTTTTAGGTTTCAGTTGATGGCTTTTTTATTTTAAGAATCAAGAAGATCAGCCGTTGGCTGGCCTTGTTCTTGAAGACGCCACATCGCAGCATAATGACCATTCAAAGCCAATAGGGCTTGATGATTACCACGCTCAATAATGCGACCTTTGTCCATGACTAAAATTAAATCGGCATCAATGATAGTAGACAGCCTATGAGCGATAACAAGTGTCGTTTTAAATTGACTCAATCTCTGTAATTGTTGATTAATAGCCTGCTCAGCATGGCTGTCTAAAGCCGAAGTTGCTTCATCAAAAATCAGTATGCGAGGGTTTTTGAGTAACGTTCTGGCAATAGCCACACGTTGTTTTTCGCCACCAGAGAGTTTTAAACCGCGCTCACCAACCAAGGTGTTATAGCCCTCAGGTAACTCGCTAATAAAATTATGAATGTGAGTCTGACGTGCCGCTTTGACGACTTCAGCTTGCGTTGCGCTTGGATAGCCGTAACGAATGTTGTGTAGCAAGCTTTCATTAAACAAGACGGTATCTTGAGGAACCACACCAATTTTCTGGCGTAAGCTGTGTTGGTCGACTGAGCGTATATTTTGATCATCAATGGATATTTCACCTTGTTGTGGATCATAAAAGCGAAATAACAATCTAACCAGTGTCGATTTACCGCTGCCACTGGCGCCAACAACAGCTACCTTATGACCTGCCGGAATGTCAAAACTGATGTTTTGTAAAATCGGGCGATTAGCATCATAAGCAAAGCTGACATTTTTAAAGCGAATATAGCCATCACCATTTTCTAGTGACTTAGCATTGTCGATGTCTTGTATTTCCTGATGTTGGTCCATGAGCGAAAACATACGCTCCATGTCGGCCAGCGAATGCCTGATCTCTCGATAAACAAACCCGAGAAAACCTAGCGGCAGATAGAGCTGTAATAAATAAGCATTCACTAAAACCAGGTCACCAATGGTGAGTTCACCAGCAACAACACCTTGACTAGCCAATAACATCAGTGCAGTCAGGCCTGCAGCGATAATCAGCCCTTGGCCAATATTCATGACTGAGATTGAGGTTTGGTTTTTAACCGCTGAACGCTCCCAATCTGCCAGTTTCAGGTCATAGCGGTTAGCTTCAAACGCTTCATTATTAAAATACTTTACGGTCTCATAGTTCAGCAGACTGTCAATAGCTTGATTATTCGCTTCTGAATCTTTGTCATTCATTGCCCTACGAAACCGCATGCGCCACTCAGTGATGAGTAAGGTATATGCGATAAACAAAACGATGGTGCCGGTGGTAATCAGGGCATAAATCGCATCGTAATTAACCAATAAAATGACGGTGACGAGGACGATCTCTACCAGGGTTGGCAAGATGTTAAAGATCATAAAGTTCAGCAAAAAGCTGATACCGCGACTACCACGCTCTATGTCACGAGAAATACCACCAGTTTGACGTTGTAGATGAAAGCGTAATGAAAGCTTATGTAGATGTTGAAATACTTGTCCGGCGATTCGGCGAATAGAGTGATAAATCACTTTCGCAAACAAGGCATCCCGAAGCTCACTAAACAAACTGCTGGCAAGACGAAGTAAGCCATAGGTAACTAACAACATGACAGGCAAGTAAATTAAAGCCTGCTGTTGAGGGTCTAGCGCATCTACTGCACCTTTAAGCGCGAGTGGCACACCGACATTCGCAACCTTGGCTAACAGCAAAAGTAGCAGCGCAATAATGACGCGGCTTTTAAATTGCCATAGAAAAGGTAATAAACTGCGGATAGCCCGCCAGTCGGGATGGTTTCTCATGAGCGCAGTTTACTGCATTGCTAAAGTTGGCGTGAAAGACAAAGACGAAAAGTAGGTTTTTTGGTTATAATCAGTTAGTTCTAAATCTTGAAAACGAGACCGCAGCACCTTATTAAGGTATGCAATGATGTTTTTGCTGCATGTTGGAGATAAACCATGCCTTTTTATGAATACCGTTGTGATAGTTGTGGCCACGATTTTGAGGCATTACAGAAAATTAGCGATGAGCCTTTAAAGCATTGTCCTGCTTGTGACCAGCCCGCACTGAAAAAACTCATTTCGGCAGCCGGTTTTCGCCTGAAAGGTGATGGTTGGTATGAGACTGACTTTAAATCAGGTAGTAAACGCAATTTGGCTGACAGCGGTGATTCCGCCTAAAGTCAGACAAACTTTACGAAATTAAAAGACAAAACATCATTCGTAAAAAATAAAGAATTTATCATGCCGCCCAGACTGGGGCGGTTTTTGTTTTAATTAATCAGAAATTGTTGGAACCATTATGCGTAGCCATTATTGCGGCGGAGTGAACGAAACTTTAGTGGGACAAACGGTCACAGTGGCCGGCTGGATGCACCGTCGTCGAGATCATGGTGGTGTTATTTTTATCGACTTGCGTGATCGTGAAGGTCTGGTGCAAGTGGTATGTAACCCTGAAGATGCTGACACTTTTGCCATCGCCGAAAAAGTACGCAGTGAATATGTACTGCAAATTGAAGGCGTTGTACGTGAACGTCCTACTGGCAGTGAAAACGTCGATTTGAAAAGCGGCAAAATTGAAATCATTGCTAAATCAGTTCAAATTTTAAACAGCGCTGAAACACCGCCGTTCCCATTATCTGAACAGATTGATGTCAGTGAAGATGTACGCTTACGTCATCGTTATATTGACTTGCGTCGTCCTGAAATGCTGCAAAAGCTGCGTTTTCGTTCGCAAATTACCCGTCAATTACGTAACTATCTCGATGACCATGGTTTCATGGATATCGAAACACCAATTCTGACGAAAGCAACTCCTGAAGGTGCGCGCGACTACTTAGTCCCAAGCCGTACCCATCCAGGTGAGTTTTTTGCTTTGCCACAATCACCACAGTTGTTTAAACAGTTGTTGATGGTTGCTGGTATGGATCGTTATTACCAAGTTGTTCGTTGTTTCCGTGACGAAGACTTACGTGCAGATCGTCAGCCTGAATTTACGCAGCTGGATATTGAGACCTCATTCGTATCAGAAGAAGAACTGATGTCGATGATGGAAGAAATGATTCGTAAGTTGTTTGCCAATGTCTTGGAGGAGGCATTACCAAACCCATTCCCTCGAATGACTTATGCTGAGGCAATGGATCGTTTTGGTAGTGATAAACCAGATCTACGTATCCCATTAGAACTGGTTGAAATCAGTGACCTGATGGCGAATGTCGATTTCAAAGTTTTCTCTGGCCCAGCACAAGATCCAAATGGTCGTGTAACCGCTTTACGTGTTCCGGGTGGTAACAACCTGAGCCGTAAAGAAATCGATGATTACACTAAATACGTCGGTATCTACGGTGCAAAAGGTCTGGCTTACATCAAGATCAACGATCTTTCAGCGGGCCGTGAAGGTTTGCAGTCGCCAATTTTGAAATTCCTACCTGATGAGGTTGTTGATGCCATTATGCAGCGCACCAACGCTGAAACAGGAGATTTGGTGTTCTTCGGCGCTGATAAAGCGGGCATCGTAAATGAGTCACTTGGTGCGTTACGCGTCAAATTGGGTCATGACTTAGGCATGGTTGAGCATGGCTGGCGTCCACTTTGGGTGGTTGAATTCCCTATGTTTGAATGGGATGAGAAATCGCAACGTTGGTTTGCATTACATCACCCATTCACAGCACCACGTGAATCAGATCTCGACTTGTTGAAAACTGATCCAGGTAAATGCTTGTCTAGAGCCTATGATATGGTTCTTAACGGTACAGAGTTGGGCGGCGGTTCAATGCGTATCTTCAAGAGCGATGTGCAAAAACAAGTCTTTGAATTATTGGGCATTGGCGCTGAAGAAGCAGAAGAGAAATTTGGCTTCTTACTACAAGCATTGAAATTTGGTTGTCCACCGCATGGTGGTTTGGCCTTTGGTCTGGACCGACTGGCTATGTTGATGACAGGATCAGCGTCCATTCGTGATGTAATGGCATTCCCGAAAACGCAGTCAGCGGCATGTTTGTTGACTGATGCGCCAAGTGCTGTCGCTGATGACCAATTGAAAGAATTAAATATCCGCCTGCGCAAAGCACCGGTAATTGAGAGCTAATTAGCCTTCACCCGGCGGTGAATGAGGAGGACAAAAGTGGCAACTGAACTGGCAAGCAGTCCAATTCCCTTCGAGGAATATTTTGCTCTGGATGATGCTGAGTGTGAGCAACGAATCATCGAAGCCAAGCAAGCGCTTGGCGATGATTTGGTCATTCTTGGTCATCATTACCAGCGTAATGAAGTGTTCAAACATGCAGATTTTTCTGGTGACTCGTTAAAGTTATCTCGGAATGCTGCAAGCTCAGACGCGAAATATATCGTGTTTTGCGGTGTGCACTTTATGGCTGAAGTGGCAGATATTCTGTCACGACCTGATCAAGTCGCGATCCTCCCCGATATGGCGGCAGGCTGCTCAATGGCCGATATGGCTAATCGCATCAATGTTGATCGTGCTTGGCAGGAAATGTCTGAAGTCTTTGACCCAGACGAACTTGTCACACCCATTACTTACATCAACTCTGCGGCGGATTTGAAGTCATTTTGCGGCAAGCATGGCGGTATCGTCTGTACTTCAACCAATGCGCCACATGTCTTGGATTGGGCATTTTCACAACGTGAAAAAATTCTATTCTTCCCAGATCAACATTTGGGTCGGAATACTGGCTTTAAGATGGGCATTCCGTTAGAAGAAATGGTGGTGTGGGATTTTGATAAACCGATGGGTGGTTTAACGCCTGACGAGATCAGAAACGCCAAAATGATTCTTTGGAAAGGTTTCTGTTCTGTTCATCAAATGTTCCAGCCGGTTCAGATCGATAACTTTTTGGCGAAATATCCAGAAACCAAAGTAATTTCTCATCCAGAATGTAGCTTTGAGGTCTGTCAAAAATCTGATTATATTGGCTCAACTGAATATATCGTTCGCACCATCGCTGATAGTGCACCAGGAACACGCTGGTTAGTTGGTACTGAGCTAAACTTGGTCAATCGTCTGCATGAGCAGTTTGAGTCTGAGGGCAAATCAGTTCACTTCATGTCACCAACAGTCTGTATGTGCTCGACCATGTTCCGTGTCGACCCACAACATTTACTTTGGGTACTGGAAAATCTTGTTGAAGGCCATGTCGTCAACCAGGTTTCAGTCGATGAAGTAACGGCCAGTCAGGCAAAATTAGCCCTACAACGGATGCTGGATCTGCCTATCTAATTTCAAGGAGCGGGTGATGGATGCTAAGCAAGCCAACGTTGATAAGTATTATCAAATTCGCCCGGAAGACCTGCCACTAAGTTGTCCACTGCCAGAAATGGCAGTGTGGAACTCACATCCTCGAGTTTATCTGTCTCTAGAAGCACAAG
The DNA here is from genome assembly GCF_026319325.1 of Methylophaga sp. OBS3. GTDB lineage: Bacteria > Pseudomonadota > Gammaproteobacteria > Nitrosococcales > Methylophagaceae > Methylophaga. The sequence continues at coordinate 77,403 of NZ_JAPDMU010000006.1, read as the reverse complement.
ATGAAGTTCGCTGCCCTTATTGCGGTACTTTGTACAAACTAATGAAGTAATGATTAAACATCTCCAAGTCGCTGTTGGCGTTATTGTTAACGCTCAACAAGAAGTGCTCATCGCACGTCGTCAGGCCCATCAGCATCAAGGTAATTTATGGGAATTCCCTGGGGGTAAACGTGAACCCGAGGAAAGCCGTCTAGATGCATTAAAGCGTGAACTGCAAGAAGAAGTGGGTTTATTGGTAGAAAAAGCCGAAGACTTATTTCAGGTTGAGCATGACTACACTGACCGAAAAGTCACATTAGATGTGTGGTTGGTAGAGCAGTTTAGTGGTGAAATTGCTGGACGCGAAGGGCAAGAAATAAAATGGTGTCCCCTCAACGCGCTAGATGAACATGAGTTTCCTGCGGCTAACAGTGCTATCGTCAGCGCGGTGAAAAGTTACTATCAAAACTAATAGTAGCTTAATGCTTCTCAAATTGTGGATCGTTAGGATCTAAAGCTGGTTCGCCGGCGATTCGGTGATTTTCTGCAGCCCATTCGCCGAGGTCAATTAGCTTACAACGTTCGCTACAAAATGGACGGTAAGTGTTTTCTTCAATCCACTCGACCTTACGATTACAGGTTGGGCAATTTACTTTCATTGGCATATTACATACTGCAACAGCTGAGCCGGAAGGCAACATCCTCAGAAATTTGCTGCGGCCGCTGGTTAATATCAAATAACATAAAACGAACGGTAAAACGGTGTTTACCGCCGCTTATTTCAGGGAAATAAGGTGTTTCAGCTGGTATTTGCACGCGAATCAGTTGGGTTGGTTGATTACCATCCAAACTGCGTTGAAAGAATCCCGCTTCGGCTTGCATATCAGCAAAAGGCGTCGCACCACGAATGAGCCGTAAACTAATATCAATAGCTGCGCGGACAGCGACAAACTGCTCCAACCAATACTGTAATTGATGGATTCTGCCTTCGACGGGTGTGTGTTGCAGCCAGTAGTGATAAGCCGGTAAATCAAAGTCGCAAGTACCTCCAGCGATACTTGAGCGCTGACGGATACTATAGAGAAAGTCATTCTCTTTTAGAGCTTGGCCGACACCAGATTTGCGGAGCTGTAATGCATCTAGGGTTTGATCAAGTTCACTGAGTAACTCGTCTAACGCTGAACGGTTAACACCAGCAATATTTTCTAAAGCAGAAAGATTGGTGATCAGTCGCTCGATTTCTTTTAACACTTCCGCTTTTAAGTCATTGCGCTCAAAAACCGACAAAATATCCAACATCGCATCAATGGCATCACGATGACTAAGTTCATCATCAAACTGCATGGCTTTGTCGACACGAGCAAACAAAAACTCCAGACGTAAAAAAGTCCGGATACGTTCATTCAGCGGTTGTTCGTAGGTAATAGTGGTTGACACGTCAATTCTGTTTTAATGAGTTAATTGGTTGTTAACCGCAAGTTTTTGATAAGTTTTCATCAGTTTTTCTAACTGCTCGGTGAGTGCATTAAAGTCACCGTTATTATCAATAATGTCATCAGCATAGTGTAAACGCTGCTCATCATCAATCTGTGCGCCGATCATTTGCTTGGCTAACTGCTCAGAAATACCGTCGCGTTGTAATAAACGCTTAATTTGTTGAGAACGGGAAGTGGTAACAACCAAAATGCGGTCGAAGAGATACTGCATTTTAGCTTCAATAAGCAGCGGTACAGCAATGATGGTGACCATATGCGTGCTTTCAGCTAATTGTGCTAACAGTTGTTCACGTACTCTGGGGTGAATAATGGTTTCCAGATCTACTTTAGCTTGTGCATCATTAAAAATAATATTGCGTAAGGCTTTGCGGTCTAATTGCCCATCAGCCATAACAACCTTGCGACCAAATTTTTCAATAATTTCTTGATATGCGGGCAGACCCGGCTGACAGACAACCTTGGCAATAACATCCGCATCGATAATGCCGGCACCGAGTTGCGCGAGTTGTGAACAGACAGTACTTTTACCACTCGCAATTCCCCCGGTTAAACCAACCGTTAAGGCCATTAACTAAGTCCGCTTATACGAAGGTATGTGTTATTAATCGTCTCGCCCCAAATTAAGGCTAACCAGCCTGCGGCAGCAAGGTATGGACCAAACGGAATTGGTTGACTGCGCTGATGTTTGAAAAACAAAACTAAACTAATCCCGACAACAGCACCAACCAGAGATGACAACAAAATGATGACGGGTAAAAACTGCCAACCTAACCACGCGCCTAATGCTGCCAATAGCTTAAAGTCACCAAAACCCATACCTTCTTTGCCGGTCACAATTCTGAATAGATGGTAGACCGACCATAAAGATAAATACCCAGCCAAAGCACCAATAACCGCACTTTGCAGATCAGTAAATTGACCAAACAAGTTGAAAAATAAACCTAGCCAAACTAAAGGCAGAGTAATGCTATCTGGTAATAATTGTTCATCAATATCAATAAATGTAAGTGCGATGAGTGCCCAAGTTAATAACAATGCACTTAGACAAGTCCAACTAAAACCAAAGTGCCAGGCAACGACACCGGAAAAGATGCCTGTTAAAGCTTCGATAATAGGATAACGAACAGAAATACGTGCCTGACAGTCATGACAGCGGCCACGTAAAAATAAATAACTAACGACAGGAATATTTTCTAGTGCAGTAATGGCATGTTGGCAGTGAGGGCAACGTGATCTTGGACGGCTAAGCGTTAATGGTTCGGCTTCAGGGACATCGCTACCGATTAACTCATGGCATTGTTGTTGCCATTCTCGATGCATCATTAATGGTAGCCGATGGATGACAACGTTTAAAAAACTGCCAACCAGTAAACCTAAAACAAAAATAACGCTGATAAAGGCCAGTGGCGAGCTGGCCAATAGTTCAATGAGCTGCATTTATACGACAGCGCCGAGTTTGAAGATAGGCAGGTACATCGCAATGACCAGTGTACCGATTAAAACACCTAAGAATGCCATGATGAATGGCTCCATCAAGGCAGTCATATTATCAACGGCATCATCAACTTCACGCTCAAAGAAGTCTGCGACTTTACCTAGCATGGCGTCTAATGAACCCGATTCTTCACCAATGGCGACCATTTGAATCACCATATTGGGAAATAACTGGGTATCTACCATGGTTTTGTTGAGCTGCGTACCTGTAGCAACATCATCACGCATCATGATGGTGGCTTCTGAGTAAACGATATTACCTGTTGCACCGGCAACGGAAGTCATTGCATCAACCATCGGTACACCGGCTTTAAACATAACCGCGAAAGTACGTGCAAAACGCGCAATGGCACCTTTGGTTAATACATCGCCAATGATAGGCAGTTTTAGTAATAACCTATCGAGAAAGTGCTGGATTTTTCGGGAGCGCTTTTTGGCGGCCATAAAGCCCATAACCCCACCAATTAAGGTACCGAAAATTAACCACCACTTCTCTTGGAAGACTTCAGAAATATGGATGACCATTTTAGTTAATCCTGGTAGGTCTGCACCAAAGCCGGTAAACAGCGACTCAAACTGAGGGATAACAAAGATCATCAAAATGGCCGTAACGATAAATGCCACGACGATGATTGCTGCTGGATAAACCAATGCCTTACGAATTTTGGCTTTTAAGGCTTCCGTTTTCTCTTGGTAGGTAGCAATTTCATGAAGTAAGGCTTCCAGCGTACCTGACTGTTCACCTGCATTAACCAAACTTACGTATAGATCATCGAAATGCAGTGGGAATTTGGCTAATGATTCGGCAAGGCTTGTACCTGACTCGACATCCGCTTTAATCGCCAAGATCATTTCTTGCATTGAGGCTTTTTCATGGCCTTCACCAATGATTTGCATGGACTGCATCAATGGCACACCAGATGACATCATGGTGGCTAACATACGGCTGAACACCGCGATATCAGCTGGTTTAATAGGCGGTTTGCGAGGAGAAAATAAATCTTTTGGCTTTTTACGCACCTTGATTGGCGTAATACCTTGGCGTCTTAAGTCGGCGCGAACATCCTGTACGCTCTCACCCGCAACTTCACCTTTGACTCGGCGGCCATGGCGGTTAGTGCCCTGCCACAAGTACATGGTGGGGACGACGATTTTTTTCTTCTTCGCCGAAGCAGCTTGCGCCATGACTTACTCCTTGATCACACGATTAATTTCTTCAAGGCTGGTCAAACCTGCCATGACTTTTTTCAGGCCCGAAGCTCTTAAGTCATCGATGCCTTCAGCTTTAGCTTGATCACCCAATTGTATCGAGTTACCACCTTCCATGATGATTCGACCCATGGCGTCAGAAACCGGCATAACTTGATAGATACCTACCCGGCCTTTATAGCCTGCCGTACACGAGTCGCAACCTACGGCACGATAGACTTTAAAGCCACTCTGGATCTGTTCTGGTGTAAAACCTTCTTCTTCCAGTGCTTCTCTTGGCAGATCTTCCGGGGTTTTACATTTCGAGCATAAACGACGAGCAAGACGCTGAGCGATGATTAACGAAACTGCCGAGGCGATATTAAATGCAGGTACACCCATATTGGCGAGACGCGTTAATGTTTGCGGCGCATCGTTGGTATGTAATGTTGAAAATACCATGTGACCTGTTTGTGCTGCTTTAATCGCAATCTCTGCTGTTTCAAGGTCACGAATCTCACCCACCATGATGATATCTGGATCTTGACGCAAGAAGGCACGAAGACATTCAGAAAACCCAAGCCCAATTTGCGGATGAACGTTGACCTGATTGATGCCCGGCAAGTTAATCTCTGCTGGATCTTCTGCTGTCGAGATGTTGCGGTCATCAGTATTGAGGATATTCAACGCCGTATAGAGTGATACCGTTTTACCACTACCGGTGGGACCTGTTACCAAAATCATGCCGTAAGGTTTATGCATGGTTTCGAGGAAGGTTTGCTTTTGGTCTTCTTCGTAACCTAACGCATCAATACCTAGCTGGGCACTGGTTGGATCAAGGATACGTAATACGATTTTTTCACCAAACAAGGTTGGTACGGTGTTCACACGAAAATCGATGGCTTTGGTTTTTGACAACTTCAAACGCATCCGGCCATCTTGTGGCACACGTCGCTCAGCAATATTCATTCGTGAAAGCACTTTAAGACGTGCTGCAATACGGCCGCTAAGTGCAACCGGCGCTGTTTTAGATTCATGCAAAATACCGTCGATACGAATACGCACGCGGTATTTCTTTTCGTAGGGCTCAAAGTGAATATCTGATGCACCAGCTTTGATCGCTTGGGTCAAAATGCCATTGATAAAGCGAACAACAGGTGTGTCATCAATATTGCTTTCAGTAACATCCTGGCCACGATCGATATCATCATCAGGACCGAGGTCAATATCATCTAATTCCGCATCAGCAAACTCATCCAATTGCTGCTCACGTTTATCCAGCGCTTTTTCAATAGTCAGCGCGAGTTTCTGTTCATCGACCAGAATCGGATAAGTGTTAAGTGCGGTATTAAACTGAAACTCATCTAACGCTTGTAGGTTGGTTGGATCAGAAACAGCGACATAAAGACGTTTGCCACGCTGAAACAATGGCAAAGCATTGTGCTGGCGGATAAGTTTTTCTTGGAAAAGGCTGGTGGGCGCCAGTTCAAGGTTGAGTGATTCGATGTCAAACAACGGCACACCAAACTCTTGGGAGGCAATAATTGCGATTTTATGACTGGCCAACAGCTTATGGTTGACGACAAAAGTCACAAAAGATTGTTTGGCTTGTCGCGCCGAATTTTGCGCGGTTTGGGCTTCGTCTTCGCTTAGCAGGCCCTCACTAACAAGACGCCGTGCCAGACCACTCAGTCGGATAGGTGCTGCCATATTTGCCATGACTAGTTGGGATTCCTTAACATAACGCTATCTCCAATGCGCCAATAGTATGGGAGTTACGCGATAAATTCTAGTTTCCAATTCAGGTCGCGGATGCAATAACGTATAGTCTGCCTGCAATTCACCTTTATGGGAAAGATATCATGCGACAAGTTACCGGCTGGCGAGCGCTAGCTATCATTCTTTGTACAGTTGGGCTTTTAGCCGCATGCGGCCTGAAAGGCGATTTATATTTACCGGAGGGAAATGCGCAAACGATTGAGGTTGCGTAAGTTTCATGAACCACTTTGATTATCAAAATGGCGAATTATTCGCCGAAAATGTTGCGGTAACTGCGATTGCTGAACAGCATGGCACACCAGCTTATGTATATTCCCGCGCGACTTTAGAACGTCATTGGCGTGCATTTGATGAGGCGTTTGAAAGCCTGCCACATCTGGTTTGTTACGCGGTGAAAGCTAACTCAAACCTTGCTGTGCTTAACGTGTTAGCAAAACTCGGTTCGGGTTTTGACATCGTGTCTGCTGGTGAATTGGCACGGGTACAGGCTGCTGGTGGACGAGCCGATCGCACTGTATTTTCTGGCGTGGGTAAAACAGCAGAAGAAATCGCTTACGCACTAGAGCAGAAGATCCGCTGCTTTAACGTCGAATCTGTCGCTGAGCTTGAGCGAATTAATCAAGTTGCCGGTGAGCTTGGTGTTATCGCGCCTATCTCAATTCGTGTCAATCCAGACGTTGACGCGCAGACGCATCCATATATTTCGACAGGCTTAAAAGAAAACAAATTCGGTATTGATATCAATCTAGCAACAGCGGTTTATCAACAAGCTGCTGCCATGCCAAACCTCAATATTGTGGGGGTTGATTGCCATATCGGTTCGCAGTTGACCAAAGTTACCCCATTTGTTGATGCATTAAAGCGTGTTTTGCTACTAATCGATGAGTTGGCAGAAGCCGGCATCGAAATTTATCACCTAGATATCGGTGGTGGACTGGGGATTCAATACAAAGATGAAACGCCGCCGACACCAGCTGAATACGCTGAAGCAATGAAAGCTTTGCTGAAAGATCGGTCATTAGAAATCTTAATGGAACCTGGGCGTGCCATCGCTGGTAACGCCGGTATTTTGGTCAGTAAAGTCGAATTTATCAAAGCGACGGAAGAAAAGCGTTTTGCTATTGTCGATGCGGCGATGAATGATCTTTTGCGTCCAGCGCTGTATCAATCTTGGATGGCGATTGACGCTGTTAAGCCGCGCGATGTCGCTCCGCTAAATTACGATATCGTTGGCCCTGTTTGTGAAACTGGTGATTTCCTTGGTAAAGATCGAGAATTGGCAATTGAAGCAGGAGATTTGCTGGCAGTTCGCTCAGCTGGGGCGTATGGTTTTACTATGAGCTCGAACTACAATTCTAGACCTCGCGCGGTTGAGATTATGGTTGATGGTGATAAGGCTGTTGTCGTTCGTGAGCGTGAAACAATAGAAAGTTTGTATCAAGGTGAACACCTGTTACAGGATTAAGGCATGTTGAAATTCAGCAAAATGCATGGACTAGGTAATGACTTTATTGTCATCGATGCCATTCGCCAAGACGTTTCGCTGAGTGCTGCTCAAGTTCGCTTTCTGGCGGACAGACACTTTGGTATCGGCTGTGATCAACTGTTGATGGTCGAGCAAAGTGATACGCCAAATGTTGACTTCAAATATCGTATCTTTAACGCCGATGGCGGCGAAGTTGCTCAATGTGGTAACGGTGCCCGATGTTTTGCAGAGTTTGTCTACGAGCAGGGGCTCACTAACAAAAACACCATTGCCGTTGAGACAGCTTCGGGTGTGATTTATCCAACGCTACAAGCTGATGGCCAAATTAGCGTTGATATGGGGCGACCGCGATTTTTACCTGAGCAAGTGCCTTTTAAAGCTGATGAAGCGGCAACCACTTATATGCTGGCCGTTGAGCCGGGACATCAGATCGAAATTGCGGCATTATCGATGGGCAATCCGCATGCGGTGATGTTGGTTGATGATGTCGATACAGCGCCGGTACTGACACTAGGTCCATTAATCGAGTCACATCCACAGTTTCCTGAACGGGTGAACGCCGGTTTTATGCAATTGCTTAGTCACGATGCGATTAAACTACGTGTCTTTGAGCGTGGCTCAGGTGAGACTAGCGCATGTGGCACCGGTGCTTGTGCTGCGGTGGTCAGTGGTATACGTCGAGGTCTACTGGCAAGAGACGTTGCGGTGGCATTACCTGGTGGGCAATTATTAATTAGCTGGCCAGATGAAGAGGCTAATGTCACCATGACCGGACCGGCAACACATGTTTTTGATGGAGAAATAGCGTGGGCAACACTGAACAATCTCTGAGCGCAGAACAAGTAAGCGCTTATTTACAACAAAACAGAGATTTCCTGCTGACACAACCTGATGTCTTGCAGCAATTAGAATTATCAGACAGCCCGCCCGGCACAATCTCATTGGCACAACGTCAACGAGAGCAACTCCAGCAAAAAAACCAGCAACTGCAAGATCAACTGCATGCTTTGCTTGATAACGCGCATAGCAACACCTCCCTGCAATCACGTGTACACCAACTGGTTTTAGATTTATTAGATTGTCAGGACGGAAGTGCATTACTGAATACTGTGATGGAAAAGCTCAAAAAAGAGTTTGCTGCGGATGCGGTCGCTTTGCGTCTGTTCTATCACGATGGGAATGCGATTGGCCTGCCAGAGACTGATGAAAATGTGGCAGAACTGGCAGCTGATGATCCACAGCTGAAAGTATTTGACTTGATGATTAGCAAACAACAACCCGTTTGTGGTCGACTCACCAAAGCGCAAAAAACTTTATTGTTCGCTGATGATGCTGACAATGTCCATTCTATTGCCTGTTTGCCATTAGGGCATGAGCCTTGCGCAGGCTTATTGGCGATTGCCAGTGAAGATGCCAACCGTTTCCATGCGGATATGGGCACTGAATACCTGCAGTTTTTAGGTGAGGTGCTGATGCGTTTATTACGTCGTTTCTATCATGGGCAACACAACTGAGTTGCAATCGACACTGCAACAATTCATCGATTATCTAGCGCAACAACGCCGGGTCTCGACACATACCGTTAACAATTATCAGCGTGACTGCCAACAATTGCTCGATTTCTGTAACCAGCAGCATATAAGCAGTTGGCAGGCTGTTAAGCCAGCTGATTTAAGACAATTTATCGCACATCTTCACCGCAAAGGTTTAGGGGCACGAACCATTCACCGCATGCTGTCTGCTATCCGTAGTTTCTACCGTTATTTGATCCGGGAAGCATTGGTTGACCACAATCCAGCCCAATCCGTACAAGCACCAAAAACAGAAAAGCGTTTACCCAAAACCCTAGATGTTGATCAAATGAAGGCGTTATTGGATTTGACGCCTTCTGACACTTTCGTTGCTTGTCGAGATCGCGCCATGATGGAGTTATTTTATTCATCAGGTTTGCGTTTGGCCGAGCTTGCTGCACTGGATATGCGTGATATCGATTTTGGCCAACAATTGGTCCAAGTCAAAGAGGGTAAAGGCGGCAAAGACCGTTTATTACCGATGGGCGGCAAAGCGATTGAAGCTATCAAAGCATGGTTAGATAAACGCGAGCAGCAGGGGCTGATTATGCCTACGCCCTTATTTATTACTCAACAAGGACGTCGGCTGGGAGTACGAAGTATCCAGCAGCGCTTGGCATTTTGGGGTAAAAAACATGGTTTATCACAACATGTTCACCCACACCGACTACGTCACGCCTTTGCATCACATATGCTTGAATCCAGTGGCGATTTACGGGCCGTGCAGGAGTTATTGGGGCATGCCGATATCAGCACAACCCAAATCTATACCCACGTGGATTTCCAGCATCTCGCCAAAGTCTACGACTCCGCTCATCCGCGTGCTAAAAAACGAAAGCTTTAAGTATTTAAACAGATAATTTCGATGTTAATTAACTACCTGAAACAAATTCTTTTAAAGCGAAGACTCAAAAAGCATGGGATTAAATTTAGTCCAAGTCTAAATTCGCTTAGAGCAAGACAAAAAGTTGATATTGAGGAAAATGCTTCTGTTGCAAATGGATTATTAAAATCTGATTCTCTAAAGATTGGTGCTTATAGTTATTTAAGGAGTGGTTATGAGTTATATGGAAATATTGAGATTGGACGCTTTTGCTCGATTGGCAATAATGTAATTTTAGGACTCGACAGGAATCAGCATCCAACAAACTGGCTTTCTACATCGTTATTTTCAAGAGCTTTATCGGAAAAATATGAGAGTCTTAGAAGTGGAGTAACTAAAGTTTCTATCGGACATGATTGCTGGATAGCAAGAGATGCTATTGTGATGGATGGTATTGAGATAGGAAATGGCGCAATAGTAGCTTCTAGAGCTGTTGTAACTAAAAATGTTCCACCTTATGCGATTGTTGCTGGAGTACCCGCCAGAGTTATTAAATTCCGTTTTAGCCAAGAACTAATTAATCAACTTTGTGATTTAGAGTGGTGGCAATTAGATACTAAAGTGCTAGAAGGACTTAGTTTTGAAAATATTACTCTGGCTATTCAAGAATTAAATGGTCTCTCGGAGCCAGCAAACTATAACGTTTTTAGAATTGATAACACTTAGAGCCTCAGACACAAAAACGATAAGTTAAGTAGTTAACTGTTTGGCTTATCTGTAATTATTTTAGTGCGCCTGTTCCCAGTTATCACCGACGCCCATACCAACTTCTAACGGCACATTTAACTCAGCGGCCTGAATCATAAACTGCTCAATTTCTTTTTGCGCCAGTTCAAGCTTGTCCTCAGGTACTTCAAAAACCAGTTCGTCATGCACCTGCATGATCATATGAATACCGGTGTCATTTTCAGATAACCACTGATGAATATTGATCATAGCGCGCTTGATAATATCTGCGGCACTACCTTGCATTGGCGCGTTAATCGCTGTTCGCTCGGCATATTGACGACGTAGCCCATTGCTAGAATTAATTTCGGGCAAATACAAACGACGGCCAAAAATGGTTTCTACATAGCCATCTTTTTTGGCTTGTTCTCGGGTGTTATCCATGTAATGACGCACGCCAGGATAACGCTCAAAATAGGTTTCCATGTATTTCGCCGCTTGATGGCGTTCAATCCCGAGTTGCACTGATAAACCATGTGCTGACATTCCGTAAATCAAACCAAAGTTAATGGCTTTAGCGCTACGACGTTGATCGTTGGAAACGTCATCAAGGGCCACATCAAAAATTTCTGCAGCAGTATGGCGGTGAATATCTTCGCCATCAGCAAAAGCTTTCAGCAAACTGGCATCACCCGACAAATGCGCCATGATGCGAAGTTCGATCTGTGAATAGTCCGCTGCAAGTAATTTAAAGCCTTTTTCAGGTACAAATGCCTCGCGGATGCGACGACCGGTTTCGGTGCGAATCGGAATGTTCTGTAAATTCGGGTCAGATGAAGACAATCGACCTGTTGCTGTAACCGCTTGGTGATAAGACGTATGCACCCGGCCGGTTTGTTGATTTACCTGCTGTGGCAGCTTGTCTGTATAGGTTGACTTTAACTTGCTCAGGCTGCGGTATTGCATAATGACCTGTGGCAATGGATAGCCTTGGTCGGCCAGATCCTGCAAAACATTTTCAGCCGTTGATGGTTGGCCTTTTGGGGTTTTTTTCAAAACCGGCAATTCTTGTTTGTCGTAAAGAATTTCTTGTAATTGTTTTGGTGATCCTAAGTTAAATTTTTGACCGGCAATTTCGTAAGCTTCTTTTTCGAGTCGATCGATATCATGTGCCAAAGCATCGCTTTGTTGTTGCAACATAAAAATATCGATATGTACGCCGTTGCGCTCTAATGTGTTTAGCACCGGCAGTAATGGCATTTCCAATTCACGATAAACTTTTTCTAAGCTTGGAATTGCCTGAATCTTCGGCCAGAGTTTTTGGTGCAGTTGCAGCGTGATATCTGCATCTTCACAGGCATAAGGGCCAGCTTCTTCAAGACCAATCTCATTAAAGGTCAGCTGTTTTTTACCTTTGCCAGCAATATCTTCGAAATGAATGGTGGTTTTGCCAAGGTATTTTTCAGCTAATGAATCCATGTCATGACGTGTGGCAGTGCTATCCAAAACATAGGACTGCAGCATCGTGTCATGGGCAATTCCCTGCAGGTCAATACCGTGATTTAGCAATACATGACGGTCATATTTGAGATTTTGACCAACTTTAAGTGCTTTAGGATCTTCCAGTAGTGGTTTGAACTTAGCGAGGGTTTGTTCAAAACTTAGTTGGTCTGGTGCGCCCGGATAATCATGTGCCAACGGTAGATAGGCTGCTTCACCTGGTGTGACAGCAAAAGACAATCCGACGACTTTTGCTTGTAGGTAATTGAGGCTCGTGGTTTCAGTATCAAAAGCAAACAAATCTGCTGCTTTGAGTTTGCTTAACCAATCATCCAAAGCCTGTTCGGTGAGGATAATGTCGTAAATTTTATTTTCAGGTTCGGCGTTTACTTCTACGTCAGCGACTTTAACTGGCGCTTCAACTCGTGGGTCATCACCTGATTCAAGTTCATTTATCCAGCTACGAAACTCCATTTGTTTAAATAAACGCAATAATGTTGCGTTATCTTGCGGTTGGTTGCGAATATCATCGATGTGCAGGTCCAGCTCAACATCACATTTAATCGTGGCAAGTTGATAGCTGAGCTCAGCCATTTCTTTATTTTCAGCCAATTTCTCGGGCATTTTTTTCGCACCGCGGAAATCCAGCGTGCGGACAGCTTCGAGATCACTGTAAATGTCTTTAATGCTGCCGAGATTTTGCAATAAGGCGAGGGCGGTTTTTTCGCCAACACCCGGTACGCCAGGAATGTTGTCAGCTTTATCACCCATCAATGCCAATAAGTCGATGATGAGTTCTGGTGGTAAGCCAAACTTTTGTTTAACACCCTTAATATCTAAAACGGTTTCGGTCATGGTGTTAACCAGTGTGATGTGCTGATTCACCAGTTGCGCCATATCTTTGTCACCGGTACTGATGACAACATCTAAGCCTTTTTCCGTCGCTTCTTGCGCTAACGTGCCAATGACATCGTCGGCTTCGACACCTTCAACAGAAAAAAGCGGTAAGCCCATAGCGCGAACAATGTCATGAATAGGTTGTACCTGAGCACGTAAATCATCGGGCATCGGTGGGCGCTGTGATTTGTATTCAGCGAATAATTCATCACGAAAGGTTTTGCCTTTGGCATCAAAAATCACCGCGATATGACTATCCGGATAATCCTTGGCTAAACGCCGCAACATGGCGGTGACACCGCGCACTGCGCCGGTCGGTTCGCCAGCAGAATTACGTAGGTCAGCGTTATACATAGCGTGAAATGCTCGGTACAAATACGACGAGCCATCAACAAGGATAAGTGGTGCAGATTGAGTCATAAGTCACAAAGCCTGATATGCGGGCACATAGATTGCTTTTATCATCGTAATGGAAATGCTATCTTTAGCAAAAATCATCTGGAGCAAGCAGCTATGTTGAACAAAATCGCTATTGTAGGCGCTTTAGGCGTGTTAATGACAGTAGCTGTCTGGGCCAATGAAGAATTGATCGATCAGACACCTGAGTTGCCGCAACGTATGGAAAGCGGTGATAGCATCGAGCCTGAGATCAACATTATTCAGCAAGATGACCGTACCATTGAGGAATACCGCGTTAATGGTCAGCTGTATATGATTAAGGTCATTCCAATTGTTGGGCCAGCTTACTATCTGATGGATACTGATGGCGATGGTAACCTCGAAACTACCCGTAACGAGCTAGATAATCCAGAGGTTCCTAACTGGATTTTGCTTGAGTGGTAAGCCACTTCTAAACTGAGTTTACATGTCTGTTTATACTGAAGTCGGGCGCGACGATCTGATTGCGTTCCTCGGCGATTATGACTTGGGTGAGTTGCAAGACTACCAAGGCATTAGCGCTGGAATCGAAAATACCAATTACTTTGTCACGACCACACAAGGTGAGTTTGTGCTGACGCTGTTTGAACAGCATGACTTCAGCGAACTTGCTTACTTCTTGGATGTGATGACGTTTTTTTATCAGCAAGCTATTCCTTCAGCGCATCCTGCTGCCGATCGTCAGGGGCAATACCTTAAGACGTTATCTGGTAAGCCGGCGGCATTAGTACATCGCCTAGCAGGTAAAACGGTTGATAGCGTTGCCACGATTGGCCAATGCGCGGCAATTGGTGACATGTTGGCGCAGATGCATTTGGTTGGTCAGAAGTTTGCTTCACGTCGTCCGAGTACTCGCGGACCTGATTGGCGTCAGCAAATGGCAAGTGGACTAATACCCCATCTTGAACCAGCGCTAGCTGAGTTGCTCAAAACCGAACTTGAGTTTCAAAAAAATTATGCGGAGCTTGATTTGCCTTGGGGGGTAACTCACTCAGATCTTTTCCGTGATAACGCCTTATTCGAAGGCGATAAATTATCGGGCATTATCGACTTTTACTACGCCTGTGACGAATATCTGCTGTATGACCTTGCCGTTGCTGTAAACGACTGGTGTGTTGCTGAGAATGGTTTGTTAGATATGGGCCATTATCAGGCCTTAATGCAGGCTTATTTGAGCCGCCGACCTCTAACGATGGCAGAAAAAGATAATTGGAATCTGGTGTTGCGTGCGGCAGCACTGCGTTTTTGGTTATCACGCTTGCAGGATCAGCTTTTCCCTCGAGAAGGTGAGATCACCCAAATCAAAAACCCGGATGCATTTTTGAAAATTCTGCGCCAACATCAATCGCAGCCAATGCCAATCGACGGTATCAGCACTCACTGATGCGCGTTCTGATTATTAAGCTCACATCCATGGGCGATTTGATGCATGCTTTGCCAGCACTGAGTGATGCGGCTAAAGCGATTCCCGGTATCGAGTTTGATTGGGTGGTCGATGAAGCCTTTGCAGAAGTACCGCAATGGCATCCTGCCGTTAAAAATGTCATCACGACTTCACATCGCCGCTGGAAAAAATCACTTTGGCAAACAATAAGCGGCGGTGAACTACGCGCTTTTTATCAAGAGTTAAATGCAGGCGACTACGATGTTGTCGTCGATATGCAGAATAACTTGAAAAGTGCATTAGTCAGTATGTTAAGACGCGGCCCCGTTGCTGGTCTTGATAAAGATTCTTGTCGTGAAAAGCCAGCACATCTTGCCTATAGAGTGCCGATTCATGTTGATCCGCAGCAACATGCAGTCGAACGTATGCGGCAGATTCTTGCTCAGGCATTGGGTTATTCAGTACCGACAACTAAAGCCAATTACGCGGCTGACTTTCGTCACAATGATTTACCAGCACTAGATTTTCCGTTACCTGAAAAGTATTTATTGTTTGTACAAAATGCCAGTTGGCTAAGCAAAATGTGGCCAGTCAAACATTGGCAACGTTTAGCATTACTCGCTACTGAAGCGGGTTATTCCGTGTTGCTACCAAGTGGTAATGATGCGGAATATGTCAGAGCGCAACAAATCGCTTTAGTCGACGAACAAGCTCATGCTCTGCCACGCATGTCATTAAACGATATGGCAGCGCTGACGCATCATGCAACAGCAGCTGTTTGTAGTGATACAGGCCTTGCTCACCTTGCGGCAGTAGCTGGTTTGCCTGCGCTAACATTGTACGGTTCTACCGATACAGCGCTAATTGGCACCTATGGTAAAAACCAACAGCATCTGATCAGCGAAAAATCTTGTACGCCTTGTTACAAACGTAGTTGTCCGCTTAAAGAAGCTGATGACGGTCAGCCTGTTTGTATGCAAGAGATGACACCAGAAATGGTCTGGAATGGACTAGAAGCGCTTTTGCCCGCAAAATAAGCCGTTAGTCTATGTAGCAAACATGTGTTGCTGTCATAAAATTGAATATAAGCTCCGCAGATATACAGGCCAATACGCAATGAAATTGCCTTTTCCCGATTTTTACCAAGCACCCGTGTTGGTAGTTGGTGACTTGATGTTAGACCGATTTTACTTCGGTAAAACTAAGCGTATTTCTCCGGAAGCGCCAGTACCTGTTGTCAATGTTGAGCGCCTTGAAGATATTCCAGGCGGCGCTGCCAATGTGGCAATGAATATCGCTTCGCTCGGTGCGAGTTGCCAGCTCTCAGGTATTACCGGCAAAGATGAAGCGGCCGATGTTTTGACCCAACGTTTGAATGCGGTGGGCATTAACTGTCATTTTCTCAAAAGTGATAAGCCGACCATTATCAAGTCTCGGATCATCAGCGCCCATCAGCAACTCTTGCGGATGGACTTTGAAACACCGTTTACGCCTGTCGATAATCAAGCGCTAGCTAGCACTTGTGCGCCATTATTTGGTGAAAGTAAGGTCTTGGTCTTATCGGACTACAATAAAGGCACACTCAGTGACCCACAGCCTTTAATTCAGCATGCTAAACAGGCAGGTCTCAAGGTTTTAGTAGATCCAAAAGGACAGGACTTTGCAAAGTATCGCGGTGCAGATGTCATCACGCCCAACATGACCGAGTTTGAGGCTGTAGTTGGCCCTGTTAGCTCAGAAGCGGACTTATTAGTAAAAGCTGGCCAACTCATCAGCCAGCTTGATATCGGGGCATTACTGATCACGCGAAGTGAAAACGGCATGTCATTAGTTCGTGCCGATCAAAGTGAGTTACATCTTCCTGCGATTGCAAAAGAAGTGGCAGATGTTACTGGTGCTGGTGATACGGTTATTGCAACACTGGCGGCAGCATTGGCTGCTGGTGAAAGCTTAGAGCGAGCTGTGACATTGGCAAATGTGGCGGCAAGTATTGTGGTTAGTAAACTGGGGACGGCAACCTTAGGGAGTCCAGAGTTACAAGCAGAGTTTGAGCGTCATCAAGGGCAGCATCAAAGTGATCATTCTTTTGCTGGTGCAGTGACGGTTGAACAACTGAAAATCGCTGTAGAACAAGCGAAAAAACGAGGTGAAAAAATCGTTTTCACCAATGGCTGCTTTGATATTTTGCATGCTGGTCATGTCAGTTATTTGCATGAGGCGCGCCGCTTAGGTGACCGCCTAATTGTTGCGATAAATACTGATGAATCTGTGAGCAAGCTCAAGGGACCCGGACGACCGATTAATACTGCTGAGCGACGTCAAATTGTGCTGGCGGGCCTTGCCGATGTGGATTGGGTAACGTGCTTTGAAGGTGATACGCCGGAAGCGTTATTAAGAGAAGTTCAGCCTGATATTTTGGTCAAAGGCGGCGACTACGATAAAAAAGGTGTGGTCGGTTGGGAAATTGTTGAAGGCTATGGCGGCAAAGTTAAAGTGATGAGTTTGGTCGAAAACTGTTCAACGACTGCCATCGTGAACAAGATTAACCAGAAAAGCTAAGTAAAAACGCCAACTTATAAACTTATTGGCAAAGTACTTTTATCGCTTTAGCAACATTATCTTTGAGATGAATCGGGTTAATCGTACCAATAATGACACTCGCGATTGCCTTGTTAGCATAGATAAGTTTGAAACTTTCAGTGATGGCGTCTTTGCCTGCGGGTAAATGACCGCTGGCAAAGGCTTTCTTGATAAAAATACTTTTACCAAGTTCTGCCGCTTTATTTACCACAGCTTGTTCGCCTTGATAGTCGAGATTATGTGTCACCATGGCGATATCTGATTGTGCGAGCGTTAATAGTCCACCTTCGACAGTTTTGCTAGACATACCGGTTGCACCAATCAGGCCTTCAGATTTCAGTTGGTTTAATGTGTCTAATGCTCGAAATTTTTCGATTACTGGGACATCATTTCCATCTGAATGAATCAACACAATATCAATCTTATCTCGACCTAAACGCCCCAAGCTGGTCTCGACACTGCGGCGAAGTCCGTCAGCCGAAAAATCAAAGTGAGATTCACCCGTTTGATTATCGAATAACTCACCCGCTTTACTGCAAATAACAAACGGATGAGGGAGTTGTGGGAGTAACTGCCCTAGTCGTTGCTCACTATTGCCATAAGCGGGTGCGGTGTCGATTAAATTGATTCCTAAATTCCATGCTTCATCAAGCAATGCGAGTGCAGCTTCATCATCTGGAATCGTAAAACTGGTCGGGTATTTGACGCCTTTATCGCGGCCGAGTTTAACGGTGCCTAATCCTAAAACTGAGACACTAATATCAGTTCCCGCAATGTTTTTTTGGGGTAATGTTAGCGTCATTGGAATGCACGATCCCATAACGGTTCGGCTATTTCTGCTCGTGGTAAGGCATCAGTATTTTGCGGTGCGTTTTTTTGCAAGTTTTGGGTTTCCAAAGCGGCAATCACTTTATCGCTCAAATCGGGTGCGAGAGCAAGTTTCGTTGGCCAGCCGATATGCACATTCTCATGAGATGAGACAAAGGCGCTATCGGGTCGTGCAAACCCTGATTGTTTAGGTTCGGCTCGATTAACGTTATGTGTCGCCCAAATTAATTCTGGTGGACTGTACCAAGGCAAAATCTGACTTAATAAAGCTTGTGCTTCTTTTATCAAAACATTGGTGGGCTTCCCAACCCCTTCTTCAGCGATATTACCACCGAGATACCAAACGATATTGCCGTCTTTATCTGAATGGCTGCTGATCGTGGCGATAGGTTTGCTGCCACTGCCGAGACTGTGTGCATAAATTTTCGGTAATGGTGTTTCTGGATTTTTTGCCTTACAAAGCAGCATTTGTAATGGTCGCAATTGCATTTTTGGCTTTTTCAAACCGAGCGCTGACAATATATCTGCCATACCTTCGCCAGCAGTAAAGACAAATTGTTGGGCACTTATTTGTACATCACCGTAATGAATAGACTGCAGTCGCACTTTCTCAAAATCACAATACATTTCGCCATCTGGGAGCTGCAAAATCCGCTCAGGATAAGTTTGGGTAAGCTGCGTTAAAACACTATGAACATCTAATACAGGTTCATCTAATTCATAAAGTGAACCTTGGAAACTTGGATCCGCAAACAAGCCTTGTCGTGCGCTTTTAGGTACAGCTTGCATACGGCTCTGTAAGGCTTTACTGGCAAAGAATGACACCATCTTTGATGACAAACTGTTGGTTGACCATAACAGTTGGTGATTGGTGTTGATTTTGACCTGACTTAAGTCAATCTCACCCTGTCCAGATAGACAAGCTTGCCAGCGAGTGGGCATAGCACTAATGGCTTGTGCCGCATTGGATAAAATACCATTTAGTGCGTACTTACTTCCGCCGTGGATGATGCCTTGCGCAGACAGTGTTTGTGCCTGACCAATTTTGCCTTTTTCTAACAATAAAGCATGGTAGCCAAGCTGATTAAGACGATTATGTAACCATAAGCCTGCTATGCCTGCTCCAACAATGACAACATCGGCTTGAATATGCTTTTCAGTCATCGTTACGCTAACTGCGCGTCTAACGCTTCACACAGCCAATGGCCAATGATGATGTGGCCTTCCTGAACGCGTGCTGTTTCCGTACTTTGAATACGCACACATTCATCAGCAATCTCCAGTAACTGGCCACCACTATCACCAGTAAATGCCACACTATAAATGCCTAATGATTGCGCTGCTTTAACGCCATTAATGACATTTTTGCTGTTACCGGATGTGGATAAACCAATCGCAATGTCCCCAGGCTTTCCTAGTGCCAATATTTGTCTATCGAATACAGAGTCAAAACTATAGTCGTTGCTATGTGCTGTCAGAATTGAGGTATCAGTCGTTAATGCAATGGCAGCTAAAGGTTGGCGGTCATCTTTGTAACGAACAATAAACTCCGCAGCCATATGTTGCGCATCTGCCGCGCTACCACCATTACCAAAGAACAAAACTTTGTTTCCGGCCAACACGCATTCGTTAATACGATTTGATAACGCCTCAAGTTGTGGCGTCATGGCAAACAAACTGTCGACCATTTGTTGATGGCGACTTAATGTAGAGTGGAATGACACGGTGTACCTCTTTATGGGGTCAGGTGTTAATATTTGTCTTCTTTGCGGATAGTGTAGCAAAACGTTATTCGCAACCGCATAAATCACACGCCCAAAAGCCATAATGAATAATGACAAGCTATTTTTACGCAAAGAGTTTCAGCTGGCTTGGGCTAATAAGTCAGTTTTTTCTCAAGTTAAATCCATAACGGGTGATGTTTTTCGGGATAAAGAAGGGCGTCGCACACTACGCTTTGATTTTCAAAATCATTCTTACTTTCTGAAATATCATGCAGGTATTGGTTGGCAAGAGGTATTCAAAAACCTCATCGCTTTTCGTTTACCTATCTTTAGTGCGCGCAATGAGTGGCAGGCGATACAGTTTCTAGAGAAGCTTGGTCTAGATACCATGACACTTGCAGCTTATGGTGAAAAAGGCTGGAACCCCGCTAAACGCCAATCCTTTGTTATTACTGATGAGTTAACAAAGACAATGAGTCTAGAGTGGGTGGGCGAACAATGGCAGAGTCAGCCGCCGACCTTTCAGACAAAACAAACACTCATTAGTAAGCTTGCTCATATTAGCCGAGTAATGCATACCAATGGCATCAATCATCGCGACTTTTATCTTTGTCACTTTCTTTTGGATGAGTCTTTTGCTTCGCATAATACTTACACTGAAGATATGCCAATTTATCTAATCGATTTACACCGAGCTCAGATCCGAAAAAAAATACCCGAAAGATGGCTTGTCAAAGATTTGGGTAGTCTATTCTTTTCCGCAAGCAGAGTGCCTCTGACCTCACGAGATTTACTGCGTTTTATGAAACAGTACAGTGGGCTGCCATTACGCGAACTATTACAAACACAATCAGATTTCTGGAAACATGTGCAGCAGCGCGCTGAAACATTACTGGCTGAATGATGAGTTACACACCCAATAGTTTGTTAAACCATGAAGCACCAGTTATTTCAGGCGCTCTGCATTTTAATGGTCAAGATTATGAGCTGCTTAAGACCTTAAGACATCTTCAAGGCCGCCGTTCAACACTTTTAGTACGAGAAAAGGAAAGTGCTGAATTGCTAGTTCTGAAGCTATTTATAGCGTCAGGTAAAGGCCAACGAGAATTTGAACATGAGCTTAGCGTGCATAGCTATTGCTGTAAGCACCAGATCCCCGTTCCAAGTATTCGTTCTGAGGTGAACTCAGATAATGGTGTCAGTGCGATTGCCTATCAATATTTACCTGATGCCACTGAAATATCAAACATGAGTTTTGATGCTCAGCCTTTAGACAAACTTTTTGAGTTGTTTGCTACATGTCATTTGGCTGGCTGCTATCAAGATGATCCTCACTTAGGTAACTTTGTACTGTCTGGGGGCAAGCTTTATCTTTTGGATTTAGCTTCTGTAGTGATTTCTGGCAAGCCTATTTCATTAGCGATGGGCTTCAAAAATATCGCTTCACTACTTGTACAGTGGCCCGAAACTATGCAGCCTGAACTACAGGCTAAGCTGCCTAGTTATTTTACAAAACGGGCTTTAACCTTTAATCAACAAGCAAGCATAGAGATTCAAAGCCATTATCAAAAAGCGCGTCAGCATCATCAACGTCATTATTTAAAGAAACAATTACGTAACTGCACGATGACGGAATATAAGAAATCCGTTCGTGAAGAAAAAGCATGGAGAAGAGGGGAAGTTCAAACGCTTTCCTATATTCAATTAGAAGCCTGCATGAATGATGGAAAGCCATTGAAACTGGGCAATTCTGCAACCGTCATTCAGAGTTTTTATGCCGGTCAAGAAGTTGTCATTAAACGCTATAATATGAAAAGTTTTTGGCACTTTCTGCGTCGTTGTATGCGCCCAAGTCGGGCTAGAACATCATGGCTTAACGCGAATTTATTGAATTACGTTGGGATAGCAACACCAAAGCCATTGGGATTCCTTGAGCGCCGTATTTTGGGGCTCAGACATCGCTCATATTACGTGTGTTCAAACTTGGTTGGTAAGCCTTTACTCGAGTTAAGTGATGAACAATTAAAAGCACCGTCTTTATTAAAGCAAATCGGCGAATTATTTCTTGTATTACGCCAAAATCAGATCGTGCATGGCGATATGAAAGCGAATAATTTGCTGGTAGATGAAGATGGCAAGCTATGGCTGATAGATTTAGATGCAATGCGCCAAGTAAAAGATAAGAAATTTAACCTGCTCCATGAGCAGGATAAGCGGCGCTTTATGGCCAATTGGGATGGTCGTGATGTTGCAAGTCAAATTAACAAAGTGATGGAAATGAATGAAATTAGCAGTTTGTCTCTATAAATATTTTCCGTTTGGAGGATTGGCTAGAGATTTTCGTCGAATTCTTGAATTGCGAAGAGACGCTGGTGATGAAATTGATGTCTACTGTATCGAGTGGCACGGTGAAGATATTCCGGGGTTTAACCGTATAAATATAGAGGTCTCAGGGTATAGTAACCACGCGAGAATGCGTGATTTTTATCATCAAGTTCAACCAAAATTATCAGCGGGTCATTACGATCTTGTTATCGGATTTAATAAGATGCCCGGCTTGGATCTCTACTATGCGGCTGATCCATGTTATTTAGCTCGAGCTCGACAAGAGTGGCACTATCCTGTTTCAAGATTATTTGGACGTGTTAAATTTTATTCTGAATGGGAGCGAGCTGTATTTGGTCGTGATACCAAAACGGTATCAATGATGATTTCTTCGGTTCAACGTCGGTTGTTCCAAGAAATATACAAGACACCTGATAGTCGACTTGTTGATTTACCACCAGGTATCGATCCGGAGAGAACCCGACCAGCTGATTGGCAACAACAACGTCAAACACTTCGAGAAACTCTAGGACTGACGAGTGACGATTTTTTATTGCTTATGATTGGATCTGGTTTCAAACGTAAAGGTGTCGATTTTGCTATTAAAGGAATTGCATCTTTACCCGAAGCGCTTCGTAATAGAACCCATATTTTTGTTGTTGGTGAAGATAATCAAAAGCCGTTTGAATATTTGGCCCGGCAATTAAATATCAGTGCAAATGTAAACTTTATGGGGGGGCGAAGTGATGTTCCCCAGTGGTTACAAGCGGCCGATTTATTTATGCATCCAGCACGCTCTGAAAATACTGGAACCGTGATCCTTGAAGCGATGGTTGCCGGATTACCACAGTTGGTTAGTAGTGCTTGTGGTTATGCAAATCATGTTGAGCAGTCTCAGGCTGGCCACTTAATTGAGTCTCCCGAAAACACGGACTCTTTTACCAAGTTGTTAGTTGAGATGTTAGATTCAGACAAGCTAAAGCGCTGGTCTGATAATGCAATTCATTATGCTAAAAATGAAGACCTCTATAGCATGCCGCAGAAGGCTGCGAAATTGATTGAAGACTTAGCAAAAAGTAAAAAGGATAGAAGCCATTAAAACTGTTCTTGTCACCGGTGGTGCTGGCTACATAGGTAGTCACATTTGCGTCGAGTTGCTTGATGCTGGTTATGATGTGGTCGTTGTTGATAACTTGTCTAACAGTCGTTTCGCCGTCATTGAACGCATTGAAAGAATTACAGCAAAAAAAGTTCACTTTTATCATCAAGACGTCAGAGAGGCAGAAGCCTTATCTGAGGTATTTAAGGCCCATTCTATCGATGCCGTTATTCACCTTGCTGGTTTGAAAGCTGTTGGTGAGTCTTGTGCCGAGCCTATTCGCTATTACCAAAATAACTTGGATTCGACATTGGTATTGCTACAGGTTATGCAGCAAGCCAATGTAGGCAACTTTGTCTTTAGTTCTTCCGCAACGGTTTATGGCGACCCTGAAACGGTGCCAATGGATGAGTCTTTTCCATTGTTTGCGACAAATCCCTATGGTCGAAGTAAGCTGTTTATTGAGCAGATGTTGGCGGATGTTGTGCAGTCAAGACCAGAACTATTCAAGGTGGCGCTACTAAGGTATTTCAACCCGGCCGGCGCGCATCCAAGTGGCTTGATTGGCGAAGATCCGGCCCAAATCCCCAACAACTTATTACCTTACGTGACGCAAGTTGCTATTGGGAAACTTGAGAAGTTGTCGGTTTTTGGTAGTGATTATCCGACGGTAGATGGTACCGGTGTCCGGGACTATATCCACGTTATTGATTTGGCGCGAGGTCATGTTAAAGCGTTACAATTCTTGGAAAAACAATCAGCAGGCATGTGCACACCAATCAATCTTGGTGCTGGCCATGGTTATAGTGTTCTAGAAATTGTTAAGACTTTCGAGCTTGTAACCGGTATTTCCATACCATATGAATTAGTTGACCGTCGTGCTGGCGATGTTGCTATTTATTACGCGAATGCTTCATTGGCGAGTGCCTTACTAGGTTGGAAAACAGAAAAAACATTGGAAGACATGCTGATAGATGCATGGCGATGGCAACAACAAAATCCAGAAGGATACGGTGATTGATCGAGCTTAATGTTGGCCTACTGATCGGCCAGGGTTTACATCGTGATGTTTATTTACATCCAGATTTTCCAGATAGATGTATAAAAGTTAGGGTTGATCGTAACAGGGTGAATCGTGGCTCTCAGGAAGAAGCACGTGAACAAGGTTATTACGCGTTATTACAAAAAAGAAAAATCTCTTGGGAAGGTTTGCCCAAATTTTACGGTAACGTAGAGACAAACCTTGGCCCTGCAGCAATGTTTGAATTGATTCGTGATACTAGCGGTCATGTCTCTAAAACATTGGAGTATTATCTTGGGGATGCAAAATTAACGGAAGCTCACCTCAATGAGTTGATTTTTGAGTTTAATGAACTCAAAAATTATCTACTTCGGTTTAACATTATCACTATGTCTTTAAAGCCGAAAAATATTGTTTTTCAGCAAGTTAATGAAGACAGGTGGCGCTGTGTGATTGTCGATAATATCGGTAACTCTGATTGGATACCAATCATGACCTATGTGCCTTATTTAGGTAGGCACAAAATTCAACGCAAATGGAAAGACTTTGAGCGTCGTATTAAACGAATGTATCCGTTTAACGATAAGCTTTTAAGTTTAATGGGGTTAATTTAAGTCTTGTTAAGAAATGATGGAGTGTCGACAAAACGGAAGCGCTCTTTTTGGGCTGTTGATAACTCGAGAGCATTGATTCTGTATAGGGGTTAAGCTGCTTGGTAAAAATACGCATTAATTTTGTGGGTGATGGCAATGACAAAGAATATTTTGATTTTGGATGGAATCGGGGGGATTTCACTTGGAAAAGATATTCATCAGTCAGTGCTTGATTTAGGAGAAAGAAGCCAATATTGCAACCTTGCATCCCTTCCAAGACTACGTTTTTATAAACCTAGGGAAGCAATTAAAAAAATACGTAATAAGCAGCTTGATAAAGATAGTTTCACCTATTTGCCGAAGTGTCGATTTGATGCTTTGGAGGGTATTTTTAAACTGAATCAGCCTAATATTGTGATTGTCGTTGGTTTTGTATACAGATTCATTGATCCAAAAGCACTTAAGAATCTTGCTATGCGGTATAAAGCCAAATTATTTCTGTACGATACTGACAGTTGTAATCTCTACTCGAATCGTCGTGAGTTTATTTTCTTTTTGCAGCAAGAAATTTCAGTCTATGATCACGTTTTTTCTTTTTCTAAAGTTGTAACTGACTTTCTGCAAAGAAAGGGCTATCAAGCCTCGTTCTCTCCTTTTGGAGCTCATTCAGTGCAGTTGCCAGAAAGAAATAAGGTTGACCGAGATGTGCTTTTTGTAGGAAGCGGTGATTTGCGGCGCATTTTTATGCTAGAGCATATTGCTGAATATGTATCAGTCTTTGGTAGCCGTTGGAAGCGACACTTCCCTCTAATGTCAGATGCACTAAAACAATCTGTGACTGATAAGCCTGTTTGGGGTAATGACTTGTATCAGCATATGGCTAACGCAAAGATTATCTTAAATATCACCAGAGCACCATTTTATGCAGCAGAAACGGGTATCAACTTGCGTATTTTTGAGGCAATGGCTGCAGGGTGCTTTATGTTGACTGACTATTGCGACGAAGTGGCAAATATATTTGAGTTAGGTAAAGAAATTGAGACATTCAATGGCTCTGATGAATTACGAGATAAGGTACAGTTTTATTTAAAAAATGACTCATCAAGACAGGCCATTGCACAGCGAGCTAGAGAGAAGGTCTCTAAACTGTACACTTGGCCTGTCAGGGTAAATGATATGCTTAATCAAATAGATAAGGTAATTGTTGATTAATCTTTAGTTACCAATATGTCTTCCATTACTAAATACTGAAGATCCGAGCCAAAGAACATATTCAAAGCATCTGTTGGGCTACAAACCATCGGCTCACCACGACGGTTTAAAGATGTATTCAACATAACAGCATTGCCATTAAGTTTTTCCATCTCTTCTAAAAGCGAGTAATAACGTGCGTTGGTGTCTCTGGTCACAATTTGTGCGCGAGCAGTGCCATCCTCATGAACAACTTCCGGAATGCGAGACTTCCAACTTTCAGCGACATCAAAAGTAAATGTCATGTATGGGCTAGGGTGATCTGTTTGCAAAATTTCTGGCGCAACTTTATCCAGCATACTTGGGCAGAATGGACGCCAGCGCTCACGGTATTTGATTTGTTCATTAATACGATCGGCAACACCAGAATGGCTTGGAGAGCCTAAGATACTGCGGTTACCTAATGCTCGAGGACCGAACTCCATGCGGCCTTGGAACCAAGCAACGGGATTACCATCATCAAGCAGTTTCGCAGTTTGCGCACAGACATCATCTAAATATTGCCAGCTGACCGGACGCGTGTATTTTTCACAGGCCTCAATACATTGCTCGTTGGTATAAGAAGGCCCCAAATAAGCATGTGTCATTTTCTCAACTGGCGTACCAAGTAACTCAGAGGCATAACTTGCTGCACCAATCGCTGTACCAGCATCCCCTGCAGCCGGCTGTACAAACAGCTCTTTTACGCCCGGCATCGCAATAATACGTTGGTTGAGTTTTACGTTTAATGCCACACCACCTGCGTAAGCAATTTTTCCGGTTTCGCGAATAATGTCACCCAGATAAAAATCGATCAGATGTAAGGCGGTTTTCTCCAGCAAGTCTTGAATGCTGGCGGCATAATCAATATACGGCTCATCCTTTTCATCGCCGTGCCGCATAGGGCCCAGCCAATCAATGAGTTCTGGGCTAAAGAAATAACCTTTGCCGTCTTGTTTATATCGACGCCAGCCAACAGTATTGACGAGTTTGGTGTTGACCTTAAAGTCACCGTCTTTGCATGAAATCAAAGGGGAAAAGTCAAAGCGCTTGGGATCACCATAAGGTGCCATACCCATCACTTTAAATTCTCCATCGAGCATTTCAAAGCCAAGAAATTCAGTTAGAGCACCATACATGCCACCAAGTGAATCTGGATCATAAAACTCTTTGATTTTATGAATACGGCCATTCTCGCCATAACCAAAGAAAGTGGTCGCATATTCACCTTTACCATCAATACCAATGATGGCCGTTTTTTCTTTGAATCCACTTAAGTGATAGGCACTACTTGCATGCGCTAAGTGATGTTCTACAGGCATAAATTTGACGCGTTTTGAGTCAATGCCCAAATCATCAAGCAATTTCATGACCTGACGATGATTACGCCAGTAACGGCGGTTACCAGCAAATAACGCTGTTATTGCGCGGTCGGGTGCATACCAATGCCGTTTAGCATAGTGCCATCTCGCAGGAGAACTCAGGCCAATTTTGGCATAAGGAAATGCAACGACATCAACTTCATCGGGACGAATGCCGGCTTGTTCGAGGCAAAACTTGGTGGCTTCATAAGCCATTTTGCCTTTAGCATGCTTGTCTCTGAGGAAACGTTCTTCTTCGGCTGCGGCAATTAACTTACCATCAACATAGATTGCAGCTGAAGCATCATGGCTTACTGCACCGGACAAACCCAGAATAATCATAAATTAAGTCGATATTTGAAAAATAAACGTTTAATTATAACAAGCGAATTAGAGTTGGCGTTATTAACTGTATTTTTAGTTGATAGCAGTAAAACCATCAGTCGAAATTTTAAAACCTTCTTGCCTAGCGGTATTTATAGATACCTTCACTAAGGGGCTCACGTTCTCCCATGCAGCGCCGTTCCCTCTATATTGCTTTGGTAATCATCGACTAGACTTCCAGTTCATGAAGTGCAGATACATAAAACACTTATCATCTATGTCGTTGGATAAGTTACCGTTATGCCAACGCCATGATTCAGGATGTTTTTTGTCCGCCGCACCAGAGGATTGGTGAGAGGATAGTACTAAACTGTTCTTTATATATTACTTTTCTTTGATGTCGAGAAGATATACTCCAAAGTTTTTGTAACCATTTTGGATGGTTTTTGTGGGCAACAAATATTTTAGAAAACTTAGACTCATCAATGCCAAGGTGTTGTTCGGTTTCCAATAGTTTCTGCCAGTGCTTTATTTTTCTAAAAGCATTTCGGTTTCTTTCATTATTACGAAAGAAGCAAAAGTGGCCTGAAAGTCTCCGATCATGTGTGCCAATAACATCGTATTTGTTGAGCATTTCATCTGTGATGAACTGTCGAATTTGGCCATAAATAACATCAATATCGCCAAAGGCATAAAAGTCGTAACCAGCAATTTCCTCATGGTGAATATAGCCTAATGCAGGCTTAAGATCGCAAAGTTTATATGCAGATGTAGGAGTAAATTTGATATCCAGTTTGTCACTGACCATGCTTTTGTAATTTTCAAAACTAGTCTGGATGAACTTCACATTTGGCAACGTTTTGTCTGGGATAGGGCAGTCTGTATAGAATATCCAGTTTACAGTGGTATTGAACTCGCAACTCAGTAAGAAAAGCTCAAACCAATCAGGCCATTTACCAAAGTATGGAATCAACTTAACAATCGAAATATTGGCCATGATTATCTTTTAATTTATACGGTGAAGTTAATAATTTTTTGTTAACGCTGGGTAAGATGTTTCCCAAAATGTTCTACTTACGGCCTCATCTGAAAAGTTTTGAGCGAGGTAGGGGATGTGGTTAACATCTTCATGACTTAAAGCTTGAACGGTAATCAACTCTGATAAAACTTCTTCATTTTGAAAAGGGAATAAATGTCCAATAGGCTGAGTTATCTCCCCACCTCCGCCACAATCAGAACATATAATTGGGATATTTGCGGCCATTGCTTCAAGTAGTACCATTCCAAAGGGCTCGCTGTCTGAGCTCAGCACAAAAATATCGAAAGCTTTAAAGTAAGCGCTAGCATTGGTAACAGGGCCTGTAAAAATAATATGTGTATCTACAGCAAGGGCTCTGGAAAGTTGCTTTAGTTCATCTTCCAGCCTTCCTTTTCCAACGATAACTAGGTAACTGTTTTCTGGAAGGTTTGGTTTGGCTTTGGCGAATGCACGAATCAAAGTTGCTTGGTCCTTATCGGGATGCAGTCGACCTACATTACCGATAATCCAGGCATTTTCCGGGATTTGGAGTTTTTTTCTAGCCTCTAATTGAGATACTTGTTCATTTGTAACTTTACTAATATCTAAATGGTTATAGAGGGTTGTAATCCTATTTTTTGGCCATTTATTAAAACGGTTACGAATTTCATCTCTTAAAGCATTTGAAACTGCAATTATATTTACCCGTTGTTTAAATAAGTTAACTAAAAGTTGACGACCCAAACGATCAAAACAGCCAAATGTATGCTGAATACTAAGCACCGGAAGTTTCGTAGCCATCAAAGCAACATAGGTGGGTTTTATACGGTGAGCGATGCAAAAATCAAACGGGTATTGTTTTGATATTTTTCGAATATCACTGATGATGTTTAATTTTAAGCCTGTCAGTTGCTTACTGCTGTATTCCAAAAATACGACTTCATCTGCCCCCGCTTTATTAGCAACTTCATCAGATTTTTCCCCTGACAAAAACACAGTGATAACTTTGAAAGGTTTACTGTTGAATAGCGCCGCATATTGTCTTGCACAGTCAAGGAAAGGGTCATAATAGCTATGACAAATTTGTAACACATAGTGACACTTAGATGACGTTTGCATTGTTAAGTTTTAATCTGACATAGTTTGAAGGACGAGGGACTTGTCGCCTCTATTGTTTTCCGATGAGAAAATAACCCGACTATTAATCTGTTTTAACTGGCTTTGTAAGTCAGTGTCTTTTTTCTTAACCACAACAATGAGATAGTCATAATTTCTGTCTTTAATTTTTGGCGTTCTAACGGCGAGGTGAACATCGGTTTTGGCTTGATTTTCACGTAAGTAATAATCACTAATGGTGTCAAACGCCAATGTCGAAGTATTCTCCGGTAAGTTTTGGGCAGCCCATAAAGCAGATTCTTTTATATAGGACTTAGAAACCGAGCTCGTTAGACCATCAATTGGCCCTGAAATCAAAACTAAAAAGGTAAGCGCTAACCCAAACTTTGATTTATTTATTAGGGCTTGATCAACATACTGACAAAGTCTCGGTAACATCAGTAAAAATAATGCTGTTACCAGCATGAATGCATACCGAGTACTGAGGAAAAACTTTGTTAAACAAAAAACAGCTAAAATTAAAATATTAATTAGAATAAATATTTCTAATGTATTTTTTGTAATAGGGTTTATCTGTAGAGGTTTAGTTTGGTGTCTAGAAATTAAGTATAGAATCAAATAACCAATACTTAATGCTGTTATTACATCAACAGCCATCATGACGAGTAGCCCCGAGAAAAGCACAAGCGCACCATCATCTTTAGCGAATTGACTTAGAACGTGCAAGTTTATTACGTCTGCCCGCTCGTAAAAGTTTTCAAGGTTATCTGAAAAATTAATATATCTTAAAACTTCTCCGAGTTTGGCGAATGAGCTTGATATTTCTGATGTACTTAATGCAAAGGTTATCGCTGATATCGCAATAATAAGGAAAGGTGCCCATAGCATTGCAAGGTTTTTTACGCGATTAACTACTGGCTCTTGCTTAGCGAGAAGCAAAAGCGGCATTAATGCTGCAAAAGCAACACCCTCCACTCGGAACAATATTGCGAAAAGTATTGATAATTGCCAATAAATGGCTTTAGAAAGTTTAGGTGCTTCCTGAAATGTAATAAAGAAATAAAGGCTTAAACTTATAAATGCCCAATAGCCAAGGTCTCTAAATAGGTATGCCCTGTAATCTACAAATAAGGTAAAACCAAGAATAAACAATCCTGCAATTAAAAGGTGTCGAGTATTGGGGAGTAACTTTTGACCTATCAAAAGCAAGGCGTCCGTAAATACAACAAAAAGCACAATATTTAAGAGTTCACCGCTTCTTTCAAGAGGTATACCTGTTAATAAGTGTATTGCCGCAACCAAAATGGAAAAGAACGGCCAGTCATAAAGCTCGGCAGATTGGGATAGGCCACCCTCCAAAAAAGCCCTTGCCATGTCTATATAGAGAACCCCATCAGAATTGATAAGGTCATCTGTTGCAAATGCATAAACGGAGAGGAGAAGGCTTGCGATTGCTGTAAAAAGCCTAACCATTAGTTGGGATGGCATATAGGTTGGGTTTGAGGCAAGTTTGTAAAACATGAATGCTCTTTTTTTGTTATTTATTGTTACTCATCATTGAGCGGAGAATTTTTTTATTTTTTTTATTTAATGAGGTTAATTTCATGTAATTTTTGTAAAAATAAACTCGGTCCTTAGCACTCCATTTTAAGTCGGCATGACGATTAAAGCTGGCTAAATCTCTTTTCATGGCTAATTTTGAACTAAATCTCCAGCGAAGCTTTTCAAGATCAATAAAGCGGATTTTCCACTTCCCTTGTTTGCTCAGCCTAACAAAGACATGTTTTGGGTAAAAACAATTATGTACATAATGAGAGCGGTGCAGCTTTCGAGTTAGTTTAGCTAACTTGCGAATAAGTTTCCGACGTTCTGCTTGGGTAAGCGATGTTGGATCCAATTTATCAAGCGAAACATACTTATCAAGTGCTTTTGTGATCAACAATGCTCGGTCATTTTCTTTGCCAAAATATACGAGACGAAGCGTTGGGATTTTTAGTTTTTTAAGCCGTTGGATATTCTGAAGTTCTTTTTGAAATGTTGGAATGCCGCGGATAGGGTGTAGCCAAGTTCGACTTACATACTGCTCTTGTCTTTTTACAAAGACAGCGGTTTTACCCTCTCGCGTTTCAATATAGGCTCTTGAAACGCCACTCCAACCACCTCTGGCTTTATTTGGTGGCTCAAACCAGTCTTTGGGTAAGGCCCAAAGTTGAGAGAAGCTTTGTCGGTATTTTTTGCTCCAGAGCTTTGGGTTGAAGTAACTACGCTTTTTTAGATTAAATGCCATGCTTGAATTGTCTCTCATCCTGAGTTTTTTCAGTCACATTTATTTATCTAACTTATAAATGACGGAAGCAGCAGTTAATTCTTGCATACAGCTGTGATGCCCTTCAGGGCAGGTTCTTTTAAAGCAGGGGCCACACTCAACCGGGATCTGCACTATTTTAGCTTGTTGAGAAAGTGGCGGTGTAAATGATGGCGATGTTGGCCCATAAATCGCCAAAAGCGGTCGATTTAATGCCGACGCAACATGCATCAGACCTGAGTCGTTGGTCACAACCTGATCGGCAGTAGCCAATAAGTCTATTGCCTCAGCCAATTGGGTTTTTCCGGCCAAATTATATAACTGCTCTCGCAGCTCTTTTTGTACAGAGCCGACAATCTCGCCAGCCACTTTTTTGTCAGCTTTAGAGCCAAGGATTAATACCTGCCAGCCTTGCGTTAAAAAGTGATTTGCCAACTCACCATAGTGACTCACAGGCCATTGCTTGGCAGGGCCAAACTCTGCACCAGGACACAAAATTAAACGTTGCTGATTATTCTCACGTACTGGATTTAACTCAGAATCAATCGCTGACGCTTTCATTGCTGGTGGTTGCCAGCTTGGCATTTGAGATGACTGGGCTTTCGGGAATGCGAGTGCTACGAAGCGTTCTACCATTAACGGTAGCGCATGCTTATCTAGTTTACGAATATCATTCAGCAAACCATAACGCATTTCACCAAGCCAACCAGTGCGTTTAGGGATTTTGGCAAACCATGGAATTAAAGCTGATTTCCATGAGTTAGGCAGGACAATGGCTTGGTCGTATTGGCCTTGTAATGATTTGCCAATCTCTTTGCGGGCTTGCCAAGCAAACATACCGTGGGTAACTGGCATATCAATAGCCGCACGAACTTCAGGCATTCTATCCAACAGTGGACGAGTCCAAGCTGGCGCTAAGACATCAATCTCACAATGAGGATGTTGTTGTTTAAGCGCGATAAACAACGATTGTGCCATTACCATATCGCCCACCCATGATGGGCCGATAATCAAAATCGCCATGCGTTCTGACATCAGTGCAGTGTGCTGTGCGCGAAATAGATAAATACAACCCCTGCGGCAATTAATAAAATTTGCTGCAAGGTTTCACTTAGGCGGACTCGTGAATGTAGACCAGGTATTAAATCAGCAACGGCAACATAGATAAAACTTGAAGCGGCAACAATCAATACATAAGGCAATAAATGCTGTAAGTCGCTGAGCAAGAAGTAGGCTAAAACGGCGCCCAAAACCGTACCCAAACTCGATAGCATGTTGAAGTAAAGGGCTTTACTTCTGCTGTAACCGCTATGCAGAAGAATGACAAAATCTCCTAATTCTTGTGGGATTTCATGGGCGGCAATAGCCAGAGCCGTCACAATCCCTAAATGCACATCGGTCAAGAATGCGGCAGCAATCAAAATACCATCGACAAAGTTATGAATTGTGTCACCGACAAGAATGAGTGTGCCTGCAGCTTTCCCATGAGCATGATGATGACCATCATGTGAGTGATGATCAGGACCCAACTCAGGAATGTGTTCGTGGCCATGATGGCTATGGCAGTGACGCCAAAGCACCATCTTTTCTAAGACAAAAAACAGTAATAAACCTAATAATAAGGTCAGGCCAAGTTCATGGGCTTCCACTGAAAATTGGTGCTCAATAGCATGTGGTATCAAGCCCAGGAAGGATGCGCCGAGAAGTGCCCCGATTGCGAAACTAACCAAGTGCGGCACCATATGGTTGCGGGCTTTTTCTGATAGAAGTAAGAATGATGAGGCAATGCCGACACTCAATAAGCCGCCAATTAAACTAAAGGCGACGATCCAGATTAATAAATCCATAACAACTCAACAGCGCAAATAATCGGCAGATCATACCACTTACGTGGACAACCAGATAAGTGATGCCATTCTTCCTGTGACGTTATCTCGTCGATATGAAAAGAACTTCTCAGGTTCGCTAACCGTGCAATAGTCGCCACCGTAAACACTTGTTAGTCCACAGGCCGCCAGACGTTGTTTAGCTAATTGATAAATATCAGCAAAATAATGATTCGGTCGAGAGGGCTGAAATGCGCTATCTGCAGTGGCAGAATGCGCTAAAAAAGCGTCTCTTACTTCTTCGCCTACCTCAAACTTTGATGGCCCAATCGCAGGACCAAGCCAAGCCATTAAGTTGCTTGTGTCAGAAAAAAGTTTTTTTAACGTATTTTCGATAATGCCATCACATAAGCCTCGCCAGCCAGCGTGAATGGCGGCAATCTCAGTACCCGCTGTATCGCAAATCAGGATAGGTAAACAATCAGCTGTCATAACCACACAAACCGCATTAACTTGTTGTGACACCGTTGCGTCAGCTTCGATAGCTTGTTGCCAGTCCTGACTATTAAGCACAATGGTTGAGTGCGTTTGAGTTAACCATAGTGGTGAAGAGGGTAGGGATGCGTGCTCAGTTAAATATTGACGGTTAGCCAAAACATTTTGCAGATCATCACCAACATGATCGCCCAAATTAAGGCTGTCGTATGGCGCTGGACTTTGACCGCCAAACCGAGTTGTAGCCAACGCATGAACGTTGGCGGGGGCAGGCCAGTCGGGGAGAATAAATTCGTCAGCCATTCCAGCGGGGCACATGGAGATAGTCTCGCCAAGCGGCAAAGAGGGTTTCATCGATGGCAGCGCAAGTGGATCGTGGCGTTAAGTCTGCGCTAAAGACAGGTTCGTTATCTAACGTACAGAGAAAGCCACCAGCCTCACTTAAGATCAATTGGGCCGCAGCATAGTCCCATAGGTGTTGTTTAGCATGCAGGTAAACTTGGGCTCTGCCAGCGGCTAACCAACATAGCTCAAGTGCAATCGACCCAATACTACGATGTGAGCCATAAGGTTTTTCTTTAACCATTCTTGTTGCTAGCTCAGTCGGTAAGCGTTTGAAATCGACAATCGCAATGGTTTGTTTCAGTGTCAGTCCACTGGGACTTGTTTTTAGTGCCTGACCATTACACCAAGCACCTTCACCGATAGCAGCAGCAAAACACTCATCCGCTAGCGGATCATAGACAATCCCATGGGTCACTTCACCATTCTGAATTAAAGCTAGCGACACGGAAAAAAAAGGTAAACCAGCGGCAAAGTTGCTTGTGCCATCGATTGGGTCTAACACCCATAGAGGACTTGCTGTTTGCATCAATTCTTGTTGTTGGCTTGGCGACATCTCTTCACCGAGCATAACGCTGCCGGGATAAAAACCAGTCAGCACATCACCTAATTTTTGTTGGAGCAGTTGATCGGCAATGGTGACGACACTGCCATCATTTTTATAACGTCTCGTAACCGCATTAAACAAAGGCATAAGCTCTTGTTGTACGGTGATCGTGACGAGTTGTTGAAGCTGCGGCAAGTCAATTTTCATGGGCTAGAGTATAGCAGTGATTTTTACCTGCTTATTCAAAGCCAGTGAAGCAGCCTGTAAACTGCCATTATCAACATTAATTAAGCGCAATATTTCATGCGAAGTTTACGTTTTTATTATCCCGGCCCATATCAGTGGAACGAAGCTTTTTCGCTACCTGACACGATATTTCGTCATGCAATTCAGGTATTACGTCTAAAAGCAGGGGCTGAAATCCAATTATTTGATGGTGAGGGGGCTGAATATCTCGCCGAGATCACCGATGTCGCCAAACGTGAAGCAAAAGCAAGGCTTACAAGCGAAGTAGAAAATAATAGTGAGTCACCTTTACCGGTATTTTTGCTACAAGGCATCTCGCGTGGTGAGCGCATGGACTATGCGATACAAAAAGCCGTTGAACTGGGGGTGCAACATATCGTGCCGGTCATCACTGAGCGCTGTAATGTTCAGCTCCAAGGAGAGCGGGCTGATAAACGCTGGGCACATTGGCATGGTGTGATGGTCAGTGCTTGCGAGCAAAGTGGCAGAGCGGTGTTACCGACATTGGCACCTGTTGTGGATTTGTCAGATGCCCTTGCTAACAGTCAAACGGATTGTAAATTGGTTTTAGACCCAACAGCCGATCAAGGCTTTAGTGGACTTGCCAAGCAAAAGGCAGTGACCTTACTTATCGGGCCTGAAGGTGGGCTTAGCGATAGCGAAATTCTGGATGCGAAACAAAGTGGCTATACCGCATTACGTTTTGGGCCACGCATTTTAAGAACAGAAACGGCCTCAGCGGCAGCATTGGCCATTGTCCAAGCAAGTTGGGGTGATATTGGATGAGTGACAGTACGATTGTTTTAATTTTGTTGATGGCTATCGGCTGGTTTTGGTGGGATAGCCGAGGTGTTGCTGAGCATGCAACCCGAGTCGCTAAGCAATATTGTGAGTCAATGAATGTCAGCTTTTTAAACGACACAGTGGCTTGGCAGAAAATCCGTTTAAAGCGAAACCTTAAAGGTCGTATGGCTTTTGAGCGGAGTTATTTTTTTGAGTTTTCTAGTGATGGTAATCAGCGTTATCGTGGTGAGGTTGTTATGCTGGGCAAACGGGTAAAGAATATTCAATTAGATCCTCATCGAGTGGCATAGGTAACAAGCTATGACAAATAAATTGGCATTAGTGGTTGATGATTCCAAAGTGGCGCGGTTGACGCTAAATAAACTCCTGCTGGCACAACAGTTCGACGTCGTTGAGCACGACAGTGCTGAAAATGCATTGGCATGGTTAGCACAGCAAACACATTTGCCGAGCGTGATCTTTATGGATTTAATGATGCCTGGCATGGACGGCCTGACGGCAACACGTACTATCAAAGCTGATGGGAAATTACAGGCGGTTCCTGTGGTGATTTGTACGGGAAATGATAGTGATATCGAGAAAAATGCTGCTGTAGAAGCTGGCGCAGAAACCGTATTAGCTAAACCGCCAGCCTCAGAAGCGTTACAACAAGTGTTAAGTCAGTTGCCTACTAAAGCAGCAGAAACAGCAATAACAGCTGAGCCTGAAGCAGTCACACCAACACTGGATATTTCTGCTGTTATCAGCGAAGTTCGCCAGCAAATTGAACAACAAGCATTGCCAGCACTGCGTGTTGAGTTGGCACAGCAACAAAGCCAGCAGATTGACGCTGCAAAACAATCAATCGTTGATGCGGTATTGCCCGTCATTCGCCAGCAAATTGCCGCATCGGTTGCGCAGAGCCAGTCTCAATCTCAGCAACAAGTTGACACTAACCAAGTGTCGGCAACAGTCAACTCAGCTTTAGAGCAGGCATTTCAAAACTTTGATGTGTCGGAAAAATGGCAAGCGGTATTACAGCAACAGTCAGTTGAATGGCTTCATCAGCAACAGTTATCGATTGAATCAACAATGAATACGCAGCTTGCTGAGATGATTTCGACGCAAGTTCAACAGCAATTATCAACGCAGTTAAACTCAGCCATTACGCCACAGTTGGAGTTAGCGATGGCGCAACAAAATGCTGCATTAACAACACAGTTACAGAGCCAACGTGCAGAACTAGAAAATGCTGGTAAACGTAATGTGACGTTAGCTTGGGCGGCAATTGGTATTGCCTTAGCTGCACTTATCATCAGCGTCATATAGTTGGTGAACTTAGTGAGTGAGATAACGCTGACGCAAGCGTTACAGCAAGCCAGTGCCCAATTAAATACTCAGGATGCTCGTCAAGAAGCCGAGTTATTGCTGTGTCATGTGCTGGGGTGTTCATTGGTAAAACTGGTGACCGATGCCAACGAACCACTCTCTGATAATGAAGCTGTCACGTTTTTTCAGCTGATCGATGCCAGAAACTCAGGCCAGCCAGTCGCGTATCTGATGGGCTATCGTGGTTTTTGGGATATGGATCTGGCGGTCACCGATGCCACGTTAATACCTAGGCCCGATACTGAGCTTTTAGTGACACTGGCATTAAGTAAAATGCCTATAAATGCGGTGTGTGCTGATCTTGGTACCGGTAGTGGTGCAATTGCGTTAGCAGCAGCCAAGCAACGGTCAGACAGTTTTTGGTTGGCAAGTGACTATTCACTTCCCGCGTTAAAAGTCGCTCGTCAAAATGCTGAAACCTATGCAGTGAAAAATGTGCAGTTTTCTCAAGGTGCTTGGGCGACGATGATAGCTGCCAATCGTTTAGATCTATTGGTGAGTAATCCACCCTATATTGAAGATGACGACCCGCATCTTGAGACCGGCGACCTTCGTTTTGAACCACGCTCAGCACTCGCTTCAGGCAGCGATGGACTGGATGACATCAGACATATCGTGCATCAAGCACCTGATGTATTGAAATCAGGCGGCTGGCTTTTGATTGAGCATGGCTGGAACCAATCAGAAGCTGTTCAGAATTTATTTAAAGCTGCTGGGTTTATTGAGGTTAGTGGTCATCAAGATTTTGGTGGACAGGACAGGGTGGTCATGGGGCAGTTGCCATCAGGTAAAATACCGGTATGAATGACCAACAATTATTACGTTACAGTCGGCATATCTTGTTGCCGCACCTTGAATACGATGGCCAGCAAAAGCTGATTAATAGTCGTGTAATGATTATCGGTATGGGCGGTTTAGGCTCACCGGTTGCACTTTATCTGGCAGCAAGTGGTGTCGGTAACTTGGTACTGGTCGATGATGATGAGGTCGAGCTAACCAATTTACAGCGCCAAATTATCCACCGTACTGAGACGGTCGGCCAACTCAAAACCGATTCCGCAGCAACGACAATCAATGCCTTAAACGAAGAGGTTGTCGTTGAGTGTATTGCTAAGCGTCTCGATGACGACGAGTTAAGCACATTATTGCCTGACATTGATGTGGTGGTGGATTGTACTGATAACTTTGCCAGTCGATTTTTACTCAATCGTCTTTGCCAACAAACTCAAACCTCATGGGTCTCCGGTGCGGCAATACGTTGGGAGGGCCAAGTTACGGTATTTGACCCACGCCAGGGGGGGGCACCATGCTATCGCTGTTTATATGATGACGAAGGCAATGAAACGCCACAAAGCTGTGCTGAAAATGGTGTTTTATCGCCATTATTGGGCTTAATCGGTAGCATACAAGCCATCGAAACCATCAAATTGTTAACCGATGCCGGTCAGTCACTCTCTGGACGAGTATTAATGATTGATGCACTCAGTTTGCAAATACGGGAAATGCGACTCCCGCAAGATCCGGCCTGTCCGGTCTGCCATGCTCAAGGAAAATAATATGACGCAGAAACAAACCGTGCGTATACCGCGTACGTTAGTTAACGCACTGTTACATCAGGCGCAGCTTTCACCCAGCCGTGAAGTCTGTGGGCTAGTGGGCCGTAAGCAAGATGACTGTGTTTGCTATCCATTAGAAATGCAGGAAACTGATGCGAGCGTCATGTTTGCTTTAAATGCTAGCGAGCAATTAACAGCTATAAAAGCTATAGAGGCAGCCGAGCAAGCGTTATATGCGGTGTATCACTCACACCCAAATTCACCAGCATTGCCCGCGATTACTGATGAAGATGTTGCTGACTTTCCCGAGGCGTTGTATTTGCTGATATCGCTGAATACAAAAGGGGTGTTGGAAATGCGTGGCTTTGACCGTCAGTCAGGAAAACTCGAAGAGGTAGATTTAATCATATGAGTCAATATGACGAAGCGACGTTGTTAAAAGCCGCAGAATTTGCGCTGGATAAAGCACGTCAATTGGGCGCCACTGCTGCAGAGGTCGGTATTTCAAATAGCCATGGTTTATCTGTCTCTGTGCGTCAGGCAGAAATCGAAACGCTAGAACACAACAACGATACCGGTATGGCGATCACGGTTTATCTCGGTCAGAGTAAGGCATCAGCAAGCACATCTGATTTACGTGAATCTGCTATTGCGGAAACTGTCGCGATGGCTTGCAGCATTGCCAAGTTTACCCAAGCAGATGAGTTTGCTGGTTTGCCAGATAAATCATTGTTAGCGACAGAGTTTCCTGACTTGTCGCTTTATCATCCTTGGGATATTTCGCCTGATAAAGCGATTGAATTGGCGATGCAATGTGAACAAGCTGGGCGAGATTTTTCATCACAAATCACAAACTCTGAAGGCGCCAGTGTCTCAACACATCAAGGTCGAAGAGTGTATGCCAATAGCTTAGGGTTTGCTGGTAGCACCCAATCAAGCCGTCATAGCATTGGCTGTACGTTGATTGCCCAAGATAAAAAAGGCATGCAACGGGATTATTGGTATGACCAGGCCCGTGATGCCAATGATCTGC
This sequence comes from Methylophaga sp. OBS3, assembly GCF_026319325.1. Taxonomy (GTDB): domain Bacteria; phylum Pseudomonadota; class Gammaproteobacteria; order Nitrosococcales; family Methylophagaceae; genus Methylophaga. Next base: position 36,901 of record NZ_JAPDMU010000006.1, on the reverse strand, counting down.
AAGATGCCACGTTTATTGGCCGACGTTCTGCTGAGCGAACGTTATCAAGACTAAATGCCAAAGAGGTTAAAACGGGCCAATACTCAGTATTATTTGCTGCTGAAATGGCGAGTAGCCTGTTTGGTCAATTGATTTCAGCCATTCGTGGCGGCGCACAATATCGTCAAGCCAGTTTTTTACTGGATGCGAAAGGCCAACAAATATTCCCTGAGTTTATGCATATCCATGAGCAACCACATATCCAAAAAGCCATGGGCAGTGCTAACTTTGATGGTGAGGGCGTTGCCACCAAAGCACGCGATATTATCCAAAACGGTGTGTTGCAAGGTTATGTTTTAGACAGCTACTCAGCACGTAAATTGAACACCACCACCACGGGTAATGCTGGCGGTGTACATAATCTGACCATTGATTCCGGTGATCTAGATTTTGCTGGATTACTGAAGCAAATGGACCGCGGTGTCATCGTCACCGAAACCATGGGCATGGGCAGTAATATCGTTACTGGTGACTATTCTCAAGGGGCTGCTGGATTTTGGGTTGAGAATGGTGAAATCCAACACGCCATTGATGAGTTCACCATTGCGGGCCGCTTACAAGACATGTTTATGGGTATTCAATCGGTTGGTAATGATATCGATCTTCGCGGTAATACCCGCAGTGGCTCAGTGCTCATCGACCGAATGACCGTTGCTGCTTAAGACTTATTTCCAAACTGGTTAACAAGTACTTGGGTAATATCGGTGAGCTGCGCGATTACAAATAAACTACTAAGCGTTTCACGGATTTGCTTCACTTTGTGATTATTGTGACGGCGAAGTTGCGTTAATTGCTGCTGCAAATCGGCAGCGGCTGACCAAGTTGTTGGTTTGATTGGCTGCAACTGGCAATTAAAGAATCGATATTCCGCCGAGTTCATCGCTCGGTTAATAAAGAATTGTTTACTTGCCATATCTTCAAACAAGAGATCACTACTAATTTGCCATTCTGACTCTGTGGTTCGACTAAACGCATACAGACCAAACTGCAACCCTGCTTGCAAGTCGCTAATCGGTAGTTTAAGCGGTTGAGTGATGCGGCCTGTGGCATAACTGATAGCTTGCCATAGCGACTGGTGGGAATTGGCGTTATTGTTGGTTGTTGAGGCAACAGCTTGCAAAATACGGTTGTTGTCAGCGTCTAAACCAAAAAATAACAAAACATCAGCCAAGTTATCGCGCAGTTGATTTGCAAATAATCGGCTGCTGAGTTGCAGGGCAAGATCATCATTACGAACACTTAATGTAGGTTTATTTTCGGCGAGGATCTGATCAAAAAAAGTATTGATACTGCTAGGGCAGCTCTCAACTAATCTGCGCAGGCCTAACAATGTCATACCCTGCCAATGTTGTTGGCTACGCACTTCATACGGTACTTGGGTGAGTTTCAATTTGCTTTGTTGTTGCCAGCGAGTGAAATCAACGTTGACTCGGCTACCGGTGGTCACTGATTGTGATGCCGGTACTCTCACCGATAAGCCCCCCGCTGATAATTCGTTGGTTACCAGTGATAACTGCTGCTGATTGATATGCAGTTGGATTGGAGTATGGATTTCGTAACGCTCAGTACTGCGGGTGATGTAAAGGCTTAAGCGCTGTGCTTCTGGCAATGAAATCGACGTTTCAGACACATTTTCATGCTCATTAATATCATCTGATTTAACGAAGTCATGATTACCAGTAGAGATATCGGTCAGGGTTAACAAAAGTTGGCATTGCTGCAATTTCTCAGCAAGTGATAGGGCTAAATCTGATTGGCGCGCTGCAAGTGGCTCAAGCGTTTGAGAAACTTGTTCAGCTGAAAAAGTAATTGTTTGTTTACGTAACAAATACTGTTTTTTAGCGGCCTTATGAGAAGACAGTTGCTGTATTTGTACAGCATCATTCGTGTCAGCCCAAGAGAGTGTATCATCCTGATTAATTTGTATCAGAACGGCCTGTGCTGTTTCTAAGGCTTGAATAGGAAGCTTGTTAAGCACTTGTACTTTTTCTAGCGAATTTAAAACGGACTCTGCTGGTTCACTTGAGTGTGTAAACAAAATATTACTTAAGTCTTGCTCAGCCCAAAATAGTGGGCTTGAAAAGTATTGGCAGAATAGTCTTAGATAATATTCGTTAGCGATATTCAGTAATTCGCTATCAAGATTCACAACGCTCAGTGATTGCTTGTCATGTAACCACTGCGTAAGCCAATAATTTAACTGAATATCATCACTGCATTGGCGTTGGATGATGGCAATGGTTTGCTGTGGTGTATGTTGTAACGAGGTGATTTGATAGGTCAGCTCGGTTAACAGGTTTTCTGGCGCGTTTTCTTGTAACTGCGGCAGTGATATCAAGACATGCTGGTCTTTTTGCAAATACTGCGTGGGTCGCATACTGATCCGCATACCACTCACACTCATATCAATTGTGGTGGCGTGATAACGAAGTTCATCGACATCAACCAGCACATTGGTCGCGATGTTAAGCCGAAGTTCGCGTCTTAAAATCGGTTGAGAGAAGTCTATTTTTTGATAGTGGTCAGCATCGCGAAGCAAAATGGGCTTTGGGGCCTGCGCTTGTGGTGTGGTGGTTTGTTTATCGAGTAATTCGCGTGCTTTTTGCCAAGCTTCAAACACCCCAACGGTAAATTTATTATCGCTGCGTTCGAGTAGGGTTTTAAGTAGAAGGTAACTTCGATCGTCGAGATAATGTGTTTGCTGACCAATTTGGTAAGCCTGACATTCACCAATGACTTTGCCCCGTAAATCAATAGCCCGTAGACAAGGCTTTTGTAGCCGCTGACGTTCCATTTGTTGCAGGAACGCCTGATTTTTCTGGCGGCTATCGGCATCAGCCATTTTTAACCGTTAAATTCCGCCGGCGTTTTGGCTTTGATACTGAGTGCATGGATTTTTTGTTGCATCAAATCACCCACAGCATCAAATACTAAGCGATGACGCTTTAATGGCAGTAAGCCAGAGAACTGCTCGCTGACAATAAAAATATTGAAATGACCGCCACCGGTATTACCTGCATGACCAGCATGCAAGTGGCTTTCATCAATGATTTCTAATGTGTCAGGATTTAGTGACTGGAGACGTTCACGCAGTATATCTTCGGTACTCATGGCAATACTTTACGGAAAGGTTTAACAGTGACTTTTTCGTAGACGTCAGCATCAATATACGGATCTGCGCCGGCCCAAGCTTGAGCAGCTTGCAGGCTATCAAACTCAGCAACCACTAGACTGCCAGTAAAACCTGCAGCGCCAGGATCTTCACTATCAATCGCTGGGTGTGGGCCTGCTAGTAACAAACGACCTTCGTCTTGCAAAGATTGTAGGCGTGCTAAATGTGCTGGTCGAGCGGCTAAGCGACGTTCCAAACTATCATTTTTATCTTCACTGATAATCGCGTACCACATACCTTAATCTCGCGTTTTAGGGACTTCAGTGGCGTACTTTGATAAGTACAGCGCCTGACCCGCAATAAAGACGATGGTGATAGCTAATGAGCCAAACAGTTTAAAGTTGACCCATGTTTCTTCTGAATAACCGTAGGCGATATAAATGTTGAGAAAGCCGGAGAAAATGAAGAAAAGCACCCAAGCAGTATTCAAGCGAGACCAAACAAAAGTTGGCAGTTGAATATGGTTTTCCATCAAGCGTTCAAGCAAGGTTTTGTCGGTGAAAATTTTGGCACCGATGAATGCTGCAGCAAATAACCAATTAACAGCCGTTGGTTTCCACATAACAAACTCAGGATTTTGCAGCCATAAAGTTGCACCGCCCAGCACCATGACTAAAGCAAGCGTGATGAGATGTTGTTTTTCAGTGCGACGATAGCGCAACCAGGTGTAAAGCACTTGCAATAAAGTGGCGACCATCATGACAAACGTTGCGGCGTAAATACCGGCAACTTCATAGCTTTGTCCGCCCCATTCATAAGTGCCACCGCCAAATTTATAGGCAATAAAAAAGAGAATGATCGGTAAAAAATCGCTGAGTAATTTCATTGTTTATCTTCAAAACCTGCGTGAGTCGGTATTCTAACGTAAAATCAAAACTTATGACGCAACAACCACTTGTCTACGACTTACATTGCCACTCAAATGTTTCTGATGGTGCACTGCCACCTGAGGCGTTGATCGCGCGCGCCGTTGAAAAAGGTGTCGATGTATTGGCGCTGACCGATCACGATGGTACAGAAGGTATTACTGCAGCGCAGCAAGCTGCTGAAAGTTTGCCAATCACCTGTGTTGCTGGTGTTGAAATATCCGTCACATGGGGTGCTAACACCTTACACATTGTTGGCCTAAATATTGATATCAATAATGTCCAGTTGCAAAACGGCTTATCGGCCTTAAGAGATTATCGCTCTGGTCGTGCTGTCGAAATTGGAAATCGTTTAGCAAAAGCCGGTATTGCGGGGGCTTATGAAGGTGCAAGCAAATATGCTTCGGAAACCATGTTGGGACGTATGCACTTCGCGCAATTTCTGGTCGAAGCAGGACACGCTAAAGATACCCGAGAAGTCTTTAAAAAATATCTGGTCAGAAATAAACCCGGTTATGTTCCCGGCGAATGGGCAACGCTTGAGGATGCGCTCGGCTGGATTCATGCGGCTGGTGGTCAGGCCGTTATCGCCCATCCAGCCAGATACAAAATGACAGCGACTAAGCTACGCCGACTTATCGCTGAGTTTAAAGAATTGGGCGGCGTTGGCTTTGAAGTCTGCTCAGGTGTGCAGCATGGTGATGAAGTCAGACATTTGGCTGCACTTGCCGATAAGTTTGAATTATTGGCATCTTCTGGCAGTGATTTTCATAGTCCTGAGCAAACTTGGACAGAGTTAGGCAAAATTACGCCTTTGCCGGCGCATGTGACGCCGATTTGGTCGACATGGCCGCAGTCTGATGAACGGAAATTTGCATGAGTCAGTTTTTTCAAATCCACCCTGATAACCCACAACCACGGTTAATTAAACAAGCTTGCGACATTATTCAGCGCGGTGGTCTGGTGGTGTACCCAACGGACTCAGGTTATGCCTTGGGTTGTTATCTTGGTGATAAAAACGCCATGGAACGGATTCGTCGCATTCGACAGCTGGATGACGACCATAACTTCACCTTGGTCTGCCGTGATCTTTCTGAGCTATCGCTTTATGCAAAAGTGAACAACTCAGTGTTTCGTATGCTGAAAGCGCATACACCGGGGCCTTACACATTTATTTTGCCAGCGACCAAAGAAGTGCCGCGTCGCCTGCAACATGCCAAGCGTAAAACCATTGGTTTACGCATCCCAACTAACAATATTGCTTTGGCGTTGCTGGAAACACTCAATGAGCCATTGATGAGTTCGACATTAATTTTGCCAGGCGATGATATGCCGATGACTGAGGCAGAAGATATTGTTGATGCTATTGGTAAACATGTAGATTTAATCATCGATGGTGGCGCTTGCGGTGCAACGCCAACTACCGTTGTTGAGTTTATCGATGATGTACCTGAAATTATTCGTAGTGGCGGCGGTGATACCGCACCATTTGAGGTGGCATGACCACATTTCTTTGGTGGCTATTACCACTAATGAGTATTTGGATAATTGGGCTGCTCACTGCTAAAGCAAATTGGGGCGGGCCACATGTAAATTGGCTCGATGGTTGGACACGAATTTTGTGTCGTGGTCTGCATCGATTAGGTAAACAGCAAATTGCTTTGCCAGAATCTGGCGCTGCTATCGTGGTTGCCAATCATGTGTCAGGTGTTGACCCCTTATTGTTAATCGCCGCAAGTAAGCGACCACTTCGTTTTCTTATCGCTCGCGAAGAATACCAACGCTTTGGTCTGCGATGGTTGTTTAAAGCCGCAGGTTGTATTCCGGTTGACCGAGATGGGCGACCCGAAAAATCACTTCGCCAAGCATTAAAAGCCCTGCAACAGGGAGAGGTGATAGCCTTATTTCCACATGGTAAAATTCACCTAGATAGCGATCCACCCAGAAAACTTAAAGCAGGCTTTGCTCGTTTAGCCGCTTGGACAGAGTCGCCTGTTATTCCAGTCAGAATTGATGGCGTTGGTGCGCCGGGAAATGTGATAACCGCACCATTTATTCCAAGTCATGTGCAATTGACCGTGGCACAGCCGATACAGGTTAATACGGCATCTTTAGATGAGTGTTTAAGTCATGTCCAACAAGTGATTGAAAACACGGACAATGCCCGTCATTAAACAAAAATAAATCTTCCTCTTGATTTTGGTAGCAGCTCCCCCATTTTGCTAATTAACTTAGTTTTTATAGGGACTTTCAGTCATGCAAATCGACAAGTTGACCAGTAAATTTCAGGAAGCCTTAGGCGCAGCACAAAGTCTGGCGGTAGGGAAAGATCACCAATTTATTGAGCCAGTGCATCTGATGCTTGCCTTACTGAAACAGCAAGGTGGCTCGGTCAAACCTTTATTGGCGCAAAGTGGTGTGAATGTCGTCAGTTATCAAGCCGATCTGGATAACCAGCTAAACCGTTTGTCACAGGTTGAGGGCGGTAATGGTGATATCCACATTTCCCAAGACTTAAATCGTTTGTTGAATCAGACTGACAAGTTGGCACAACAACGTCAGGATCAATACATTTCCAGTGAATTGTTTGTTTTAGCGGCAGTTGATGACAAAAATCAGACCGGTGAGTTACTGCGTCAACATGGCGCCAGTAAAACCAGCTTAAATGCAGCGATTGATAAAATTCGTGGCGGTGAGCGAGTGACCGATCAAAATGCTGAGGAGCAGCGCCAAGCATTGGAAAAATACACCATTGATTTAACGGCTCGCGCAGAGAGCGGCAAACTGGATCCAGTAATTGGCCGAGATGATGAAATTCGTCGCACCATTCAGGTTTTACAACGCCGTACCAAAAATAACCCGGTGTTAATTGGTGAGCCAGGTGTGGGTAAAACCGCGATTGTGGAGGGCTTGGCGCAACGCATCGTGAATGGTGAAGTGCCAGAAGGCATGAAACATAAACGCGTATTGTCTCTGGATATGGGCGCCCTTATTGCCGGTGCCAAATTCCGTGGTGAGTTTGAAGAACGCCTCAAAGCCGTACTGAATGATCTGGCTAAACAAGAAGGTTCAATCATTCTGTTTATTGATGAAATCCACACTATGGTTGGCGCGGGTAAAGCGGACGGTGCGATGGATGCTGGCAATATGCTTAAACCTGCTTTAGCGCGTGGCGAATTGCATTGTATTGGGGCAACAACATTAGATGAATATCGTCAGTATGTTGAGAAAGATGCTGCTTTAGAGCGTCGTTTCCAAAAAGTCATGGTTGGTGAACCGACTGTTGAGTCGACGATTGCGATCTTGCGTGGTCTTAGCGAACGTTATGAAGTGCATCATGGTGTTGATATTACTGACCCTGCCATTGTTGCGGCGGCCACGTTGTCGCATCGCTACATTACTGATCGTAAATTGCCGGATAAAGCGATTGATCTGATTGATGAAGCAGCAAGCCGTATCCGGATGGAAATTGATTCTAAACCAGAGGTGTTAGATCGTCTGGAACGTCGTTTGATTCAGTTAAAAATCGAACGTGTTGCGCTACAAAAAGAAAGCGATGATGCCTCGAAAAAACGGTTAGAAACACTTGAAACCGAAATGAAAAAACTGCTGCGTGAGTATACTGACTTAGAAGAAGTTTGGAAGTCAGAAAAAGCTGCATTACATGGCAGCCAACACATCAAAGAGGCGTTGGAAAAAGCCAAGTTAGAATTAGAAGCGGCAAATCGTAATGGCAATCTGGAGAAAATGTCAGAGCTGCAATACGGTCGTATTCCAGAGTTGGAAAAACAGCTCGCTGCAGCCAATGCCGCCGAACAGGTTGAGTTCAAACTACTACGCAATAAAGTGGGTGAAGAAGAAATCGCCGAGGTAGTTTCTAAGTGGACGGGGATTCCTGTGTCCAAAATGCTTGAAGGCGAACGCGACAAACTACTGAAAATGGACGAAGCATTACATGAGCGTGTTGTTGGCCAAGATGAAGCGGTTAATGCGGTAGCTAATGCGATTCGTCGTAGTCGGGCAGGGTTGTCAGATCCTAATCGACCAAACGGTTCGTTTTTATTCTTGGGGCCAACGGGTGTTGGTAAAACCGAGTTATGTAAATCGTTGGCCAGTTTCTTATTTGATACCGAAGAAGCCTTAGTGCGAATTGATATGTCTGAGTTTATGGAAAAACACTCAGTGGCACGATTGGTCGGTGCACCGCCGGGTTATGTCGGTTATGAAGAAGGCGGTTATCTGACCGAAGCGGTTCGCCGTAAACCGTACTCGGTAATTTTGCTTGATGAAGTCGAAAAAGCGCATCCGGATGTATTCAATATTTTGTTACAGGTACTTGATGATGGCCGTTTGACTGATGGTCAGGGACGCACAGTGGATTTCCGGAATACGGTCGTGGTGATGACATCTAATCTGGGGTCAAATGTGATTCAGGAAATGGCGGGTGAAGAGCAATACGACGTCATGAAAAATGCGGTGATGGAGATTGTCGGTCAACATTTTCGCCCTGAGTTTATTAACCGGGTTGATGATGTGGTGGTCTTCCATCCGCTGCAAAAACAACAAATCCGCACAATCACGGATATTCAGTTGGCACATTTACGCCAACGATTGGCGGATCGGGATTTGGCGTTGGAATTAACAGATGCTGCATTAGATCACATCGCAGAGGCGGGTTTTGATCCGGTTTACGGTGCACGACCACTGAAACGTGTCATACAGAATGAAATTGAAAACCAACTGGCGCATGAATTACTGGCAGGCAAATATACGGCTGGTCAGGTAATTCATGTTGATGTTGAAGATGAAGCTTTGGTGTTTAGTACTTCTGTTAAACATTAAGTGAGTTTGAACAGCGAGATGCAGCCATCGGGCAAACCTAACGCGATGGCTGTTACTTGCAAGGTTATGCATATTTAACTAGCCGTTGCTATAATACTCAGCTTTCTTTCCTGCCTCGGGGAACCGTTAACATGTCTGAGTTCGGCAAGTTTGTCGATGCCTTTACGCCTGCGGAAGTCGCGGAAAAAGTCAAAACAGTTGGTGTCGATAAAGCCAATATGTCGATTATTCCGTTAGTCATTCTTTCATTAATGGCCGGCGCTTTTATTTCTTTTGCAGCAATGTATTACACAGTCGTTATGACCGACGCGGGTACCGCTTATGGTATGGCAAGGTTGCTTGGCGGTTTAGTGTTTGCCTTAGGTTTTATTCTGGTCGTGATTGCGGGGGCGGAATTATTCACTGGTAATACCTTAGTGGTGATGGCATATGCCAAAGGGCAAGTCAGTTTTAAAGGCCTGATGCGTAACTGGGGTATCGTTTACATGGGCAACCTGATTGGCGCGCTGGTAACGGTCTACCTCGTTTATTTATCGGGATATCTTGATAATGCGCACTACGGCGTTGGGGCGACAGCGCTAAAAACGGGTCTTGGCAAAGTTGAGCTCACGACAACAGAGGCTTTTGTTCGTGGCTTGTTCTGTAATGTCTTGGTTTGTTTAGGTAGCTGGATGGTTTACGCATCACGTTCAGTCACAGATAAAGTGATGGCGGTGCTTTTCCCTATCTCAGGCTTCGTTGCGATGGGCTTTGAGCACTGTGTTGCCAATATGTACATGATTCCAATTGCCATGATTGCCGCTGCTGATGAAGCTATTGTTGCGGCAAGTCATTTTACCCCGGAGCAATTACAGGCGTTAGATTTCGGTGGTTTGCTGGGTAATATCATTCCAGTAACACTAGGTAATATCGTCGGTGGTGCGGGTTTTGTCGCCATGGCGTATTACTTGGTTTACGTATACAACCGACCTGAAACCACTAAATAAACATAAAATAAGTGCATTTCCCTTACGGGAAGTGCACTTTTACCTCATCATTAATGTGTTTCTGGTGGATGCCAGTCGCTATCAGTCAAGATTTTCGGGCTTGGTTTGCCGACATAATAGCCCTGAGCAAAGTCCACTCCGTAGGTTCTCAACAATGTCAAAACCGCGTGGTTTTCGACAAACTCTGCAATCGTTTTACGACCTAAGCCTTTAGCGACATCCACCAATGCTTTGACGAATAATTGATCGTCAGCATTCTTATCCAAGTCTTTGATAAAAATCCCATCAATTTTGATGATATCGACCGGTAGCTCACGCATGTAGTTGAATGATGAGAACCCCACACCAAAGTCATCCAAAGAGAATTGGCAGCCTAACGCTTTAATCGCCAGCATCATAGCTTTGGCTTTTTGCAGATTACTAACCGCAACGGTTTCAGTGACTTCAAAGATGAGTGTCGCCGGATCAATCTCATACTTTTTAATCAGCTTTTTCAATAATGGCAGCAGCATCGGCGCATCAATGATTGAAGCCGATAAGTTGATAGAAAAGCGCGCTTTAATACCTTTTTTATGGAGCTCAGCAAGCTTTTTAATACTGATATTGATGACCCACTGGTCAATTTCGCGAATTAGTCCGACTTGTTCAGCTACTTCAATAAATTTTCCTGGCAAGCTGATATCACCTGTTTCCGGGTGATGCATACGAATCAGGACTTCATAGTGCTCGACATTATTGGATTTGAGCTCAAGAATGGGTTGGAAATACAACAGGAAGTTATGATTTTCCAAAGCATCTTCAATTTGGTGTTTCCAGTACACTCGGCTTTCCAGTTCTTGCCTTGTTTGGTCATCGGCGGAAAACACGTGAAAGTCACTTTTACCATTTTGTTTGGCTTGATACATGGCCAAATCTGCATAGGTCAGCAGCTCATGAATACTGGCGTCATGTAGCGGGAAATGCACAATACCGATGCTGGCGGAAATTTTATGGCGTACCGCCCCATATTCAAGCTGGAGTGTTGACAACTCTTTTAATATTTTATGTGCTAAAACTTGTGCGCCTTCGTCATCACTTTCGGGCATCAAAATCGCAAATTCGTCACCACCCAGTCGGGCAACTAAGTCAGTGAAGCGCGTGACGCGTTTGAGTGTTTTTCCAACCAACACCAACAGCTCATCGCCAGCTTTGTGACCGCTCGTGTCATTGATATCTTTAAACTGATCTAAGTCGAGATATAACAGCGTGTTGTTATGGTGGTAACGAATTGCCGTGCGTAAAGACTTTTCAAACTCTTCGGTAAATTTACGGCGGTTACATAAATCTGTAAGCGGATCATGTTCGGCCATCCAGATAACGCGTTTTTCAGCCTCACTTTTCGCGGTCATATCTAAACCCACGGATAAGATCACGGCATCGTTATTATTATTTTCTAGGCGTGAATGTAGCCAAGAAATTTGTTTGATGACGCCATATTTATCAACCAGTTCGGCATCTTGCTGAGCAATACGCAGATTGCCGGCTAATAACTCGTTAAAACAAGTCTGCGCTTCAGTCCAATTGCCGGCCGGAAACATTCTGGCGACATCGGTATTGAGAAGCTCAGCTTCCTGAAAGCCGGTGAGTTTGGCACCATGTTCATTAAATAAGGTGATCTCGAATTTTTCATTTACGGTCAGAATAATAAGCTGTGCCGTATCCATCAGACTTTTGATGAAATCACGCTCGACACGAAGTTCTTCTGACTTTGCATTGATTTGCTTACTTCGCTGTTCGATATTGCTATCTAATTGTGCCAACATCTCAGTGAGTTGCTGACCCGCATGTTGCAGATCAATGATTTCTTGATGTTTTGTTGCAGATTCAAGGCGTTGAAATATCTCGTTGGCTTCTTGATATTTTTTGGCGGAGAGCAAGGGAAGGGCAGAAGTGATTTGTTCAAGCGCTTCTAATGGTCTAGCTAAACGGTGGTAGGCATAGATAGCCCATAGTCCTGCGATAATGATGAGCAGTGCGGCACATAAGCCAAAATAGATGGCGATATCACTACCTGTTAAAGCATTATCCAAACTGCTGTATACCAACCATGCAGCAATAAATAAAACAGATAAGCCGCTTACCAAACTACCGATAAAGATTTTTGCAATTGATTGCCAGTGAAGTGTATTGCGTGAAATGCCGGCCATGGTCACAGATCCCTTTGCTGAACGGCGATTATGGCATAAAAGCCTTGTTCAGCAAGTATCGCTATCACCCTAACTTTGCTCGCCACGGGAGATTTTTTTCAATACCCAGTCTAAAGCGCGTCCGGGTAATATCCGTTTTAAAGTGCCGAGCAAGTAGGTTGGGAATGTCACGTAATAACCTAGTTGAGGGCGTTTAGCTTCAACTGCATGAATCAGTTTATCGACAACGGCACTCGCAGGTAGCGTAAAGGGCGCTGCTGGGCCAGACTTGGTTAAGCGATTTTCCATGGCTTGGTAAATTTGCCGATGGGCACTGTTAGTCTTATCAATATTTTGCTGATATTTAGCAAAAGCATTGGCACGGAATTGACTGAGAATAGGACCAGGTTCAATCAAGCTAACTTCGATGCCTGTGCCACGTAATTCTAGTCTTAAGGTATCGGCAAGGCCTTCTAAAGCAAATTTACTGGCGTTATATGCACCGCGATAAGGTAATGCAATTAAGCCGAGTACTGAGCTGTTATAGATGATTCTGCCATGACCTTGTTGACGCATGACTTTGATAACGGCATTGGTGAGCACTTGGGTGCCGAATAGGTTGGTATTGAATTGGGCTTGTAAAACGTCTCTTGTCAGGTCTTCAACGGCGCCAGGTTGCCCATAAGCACCATTATTAAATAGCGCATCAATACGACCATCTAACAGACTTAGACTTTCTTCAAGCCCTTGTTGAATGCTGTTATCACAGTCCAGATCAAGTATGACGCAAGGAATACCTAAGTCATTAAATTGCTTGATATCTTTTTCATTACGCACACTTGCCACGACCTTGTGACCTCGGTCATGCAATAACTTGGCGGCCTCTAGACCGATACCGCTGGAGCAACCTGTGATAAGAATATGTTTTCGTTTAGGTGAATTTTTCATATGCTGATACTACCCGCCGGCGACGGAATAATTAAATAAATAGTGACTTGAGACGCTAAAAGCTATTAAGTTGCTTAATAAAAGAGGTCGCAAAGTACTGAGTATGCTGCAATCGCAAGACATCAGCCAATCTGACTACGAAAAATTCAGGCTTTTTCTCGAGCAGGCCTGCGGTATCTTGCTGGGTGACGGTAAGCAATATTTGATTATCAGTCGTTTAACGAAGCTGCTTAGAGATGAAAAGATTGGTTCCGTTTCTGAATTGCTGACGGCGATTCAGATGGGTACGCCTGCCCATCTGCGTAATTCTGTGATTGATGCTATGACGACCAATGAAACCTCGTGGTTTCGTGATGGTAGTCCGTACTTTATCCTTGAAAAAAATATGTTAGCTGAGCTTGAGCAAACGACGAAAGCGCCATGTCGAATTTGGTCTTCTGCTTGTTCTTCTGGACAAGAGCCATATACGATTAGCATGTTAATCACTGAATATCTGAGAAAAAATTCAGGAAGTAAGTTGAGCAGCTCGCAAATCGTGGCGACTGATATCTCCACCAAAATGTTGACGATGGCGCGACTTGGTTTATACGAAACCAATACCCTGGATCGTGGACTATCTTTAGCTAGAAAACAGCAGTTTTTTAAAGCGGTTGGTGAGCAGTGGGAAATTAGTCAGGACGTTAAGCAGCGCGTGCAATTTCGCGAACAGAATTTATTACAAAGCTATACCGGTCTGGGGCGTTTTGATGTGATTTTTTGCCGAAATGTATTGATTTATTTTTCAGCTCAGCGAAAGAGTGACATCCTGACCCGAATGGCGCAGGCCCTGAACCCGGGTGGTTATTTATTCTTGGGTGCATCAGAAACGATTAGCGGCTATTCAGACGCATTCGAAATCAAACGTTATCCCGAGGGCGTTGTTTACCAACGACGTTAATCTGTTTTGGGTATTTGTTGTGGGCTGGCTACCGTTTGTTCCGAGGGCTTATCAGGTTTCTCGGGTGGCTCACAAAGACCAAGCCAACTGCCGATTTGTCGAAAAACCAGTTTGATAAGACGCCATAACCTGGGTAACAGCCAGATCATCAAAGCGATAAATAGAACCAGTAAAATTAAAAAGCCTACAGGATGGTTGAGAGCCAGCCATAAGCCGCCAATGACCATCAAATCTTCACTAATCGATGCCCCCCAATTGCTGAAAGGTTCGGGTGAGGTATTGATAAGTAATCGACTACCAGCTTTGGTGGCATGACTACCTGCAGCTAATGTGCCACCAATTAAGCCCGCAGCTAATTCGGCAGCAGGGCTAATATCACCAACAGCACTAGCCGCAAGGACTGCACCTGCTGGAATTCTTATAAACGTATGTAAAGTATCCCAGCCTGTATCGACGCCTGGTACTTTATCGGCAAAAAATTCCACGCAATATAAGGTGGCGGCAGCCATCATGACCAATGGGTCACTTAACACGACCATATCTTCAGGCAATACAATATGCCCAGCATTCGCGAGAAAACCCAACATAAACACAGCGGCGTATAAATTAATACCGCTAGCCCAAGCAATACCCATACTGAGGGCAATTACACTGACCGCGTCCATTTGCGCCTCCTCTTTGTTATAGTGACGTCTATGCTGAAACGGAATATAGATTGATGATAACCCGAACTGAACTGCTCGCCTATCTTGATGGTTTGCTAGAGCCTGGACGGTATCAAGATTATAGCCCTAATGGTTTACAAGTCGCGGGAAGTGAAAATATCGAGCGAATCGTCACTGGAGTCACTGCTTGTCAGGCGCTCATTGATGCCGCGATAGCAGTTGAGGCTGACACTATCATTGTTCACCATGGTTATTTTTGGCGTGGTGAATCGCAAACGGTAACAGGCATTAAACAACAACGTTTAAAGAAATTGTTAGCCAATAACATCAACTTAATTGGTTATCACCTACCGTTAGATGCGCATCCTGAGCTTGGCAATAATGTGCAGCTAGCAAGATTATTGGGCATTGAGATTGATGGCCGCATTCGCGGTAGCGGTGATCCAGCCATTGCTTTATGTGGCACGCTGCCATCACCGGTAAGTTTAGAAAGTTTTTCGGAAAAAGTGTCTCAGGTGCTCGACCGTCCAGCCCTCACTATTTCAGGCCATGACCGACCTATCAGCACGATCGGTTGGTGTACTGGCGCGGCGCAAGGTTATATTCAGCAAGCTGCTGAGCTGGGTTTGGATGCTTTTATGAGTGGTGAGATTTCAGAGCAGACCACCCATCTCGCCCGAGAGTTGGGGATTCATTACATCGCTGCAGGGCATCACGCGACTGAGCGGTATGGTGTCAAAGCACTTGGTGATACGATTGCTACAAACTGGCCTGTTTCAGTGCAGTTTATCGATATTGATAACCCGGTTTAAGGAATAGGCCATGCTGACAAGAGCACGTCATTACGGGCAACAAACACATACCTTTTTTACCAAAACTTTATGGCAGGAAGCTTCTGAGCAAGGTAGTCAGGTAAAACGCACATTGCTGCATTTGCTTCGTGTCGCATACATCATGGCAAATGAGCTACGTACCGGAAATTTAAGTTTGCGGGCAATGAGCTTGGTGTTTACAACTTTATTGTCATTGGTTCCACTTATTGCCGTCGCCTTTTCAGTATTAAAAGCCTTTGGCGTTCATAATCAGATCGAACCATTTCTCATCGGTATGCTTGAACCCTTAGGTGCCAAAGGTCAGGAACTGACGGTTAACATTATTGGCTTTGTTGAAAATATTAAAGTTGGCGTATTAGGTTCGTTGGGTTTGGCGATGCTGTTTTACACTATCATCGCGCTAATTCAAAAAGTGGAAAGTGCCTTTAATTTTGTCTGGCGTGTTAAGCGACCACGTACTTTAGCGAGACGTTTTACCGACTACCTTAGTGTGGTCATGATTGGTCCAGTTTTGGTGTTTTCTGCTCTAGGGATTACTGGTGCGGCACTGGATAATGATGTGGTTGCTAAGCTTCAGTCGATCGAGCCTTTTGGTACGTTTTTATTGGTCTTAAGTAAGTTATTACCTTATTTCATGATCATTTTGGCGTTTACCTTTTTGTATACGTTTATTCCGAATACGCGCGTTAAGATCGGTGCGGCATTTACTGGCGCTACGGTTGCCGGCATTCTATGGGTGACCTTGGGCACGTTATTTGCCAGTTTTGTTGCTTCGTCGAGTAATTACACAGCGATTTACTCGAGCTTTGCGATTTTGTTCTTTTTCATGATTTGGGTGTATTTGGCGTGGTTTATCTTATTGATAGGTTCACAAGTTGCCTTTTACCTTCAGCATCCCAAACTGGTACAGATGGGCGGTAGGTCGCAACGTTTAAGCCCACGCTTAAGAGTGAAAGAGGGGCTTTGGCTGATGACCGAAATTGCTCGCCGTTTTTGCCAAGAAAAGCCACCCCTAACTTTGCCAGAATTAGAAGACCATACTTCATTGAATGCCAGCAGTGTGCAGGAAATTCTGACGATGTTGGAGCAAGATGGTTTATTAACCGAGGTCGCCGGACAGGAAACGAGTTTTGTACCGGGCCGAGATTTATCTACGATCAAAGTACAGCAAATAATCGATTGTTTACGAAGCGCTGAAGAGCGAGATTTGTTACCGCTTCGACACCGTGTCACGCCGCGAATTGAACATGTTTTGTCAGAATTACGTTCTGCCGAAGAGCAAGTATTAGCCAATATGACTTTACGAGACTTGGCTGTTGGACAACCAAATGAATGACATCTCAGCATTAAACGGTAAGCGAATTCTCCTCGGTGTCACCGGTAGTATTGCTGCCTATAAAGCAGCAGACTTAGTACGTCGGTTGCAAGATTGTGGTGCTCAAGTGCGAGTCATGATGACTGAAGGTGCATGCCAATTTATAACGCCACTGACTTTGCAAACCTTGAGTGGTTTTCCGGTTGCCATAAATTTATTGGATGCCGTTGAAGAGTCGACAATGGGGCATATTGCCCTTGCGCGTTGGGCTGATTGGATCTTGGTTGCACCGGCTAGCGCCGATACCTTAGCCAGACTGGTTCAGGGACGGGCAGATGATATTTTGACAGCGACTATTTTAGCGAGTGAAGCACCATTGGCTATTGCGCCTGCCATGAATAACAAAATGTGGTCGAACACGGTGACACAAACCAACCTTGAGGTGCTGAAACAGCGAGGTGTGGTGGTGTTAGGGCCAGATAGTGGTGATCAAGCTTGCGGTGAAGTGGGCGAAGGCAGGCTTTTAGAGCCACAAATGATCATTTCTGAGCTTGCACGCTATTTGGTGCCAGCTAGATTACAAGGTAAACACATTGTGATTACCGCTGGGCCAACCCATGAGCCAATCGACCCTGTACGATTTATCGGTAACCGTAGTTCAGGAAAAATGGGCTTTGCATTAGCACAAGCCTGTGTTGAAGCTGGCGCTGAGGTGACACTTATAAGTGGACCTGTGAATTTATCGACACCTACAAAGGTGAAACGTATTAACGTGCAAACTGCACTCGAGATGCATGAACACAGTTTGCGTATAGCCGCCGGTAGCGACATTTTCATTGGTTGTGCGGCCGTTGCGGATTATCGTGTTGCAACCCCTGCCAGCCAAAAAATGAAGAAAAATCTGGATGAAAATTTGCATCTGCAATTGGTAGCTAATGCCGATATTATTAGTGAGATTGCAGCGATGCTAGCAAGACCAAATATGGTGGTTGGTTTTGCAGCAGAAACACAATCCGTTGCTGATTATGCTCAGCAAAAGCGTGTAGCAAAAAAACTAGATATGATTGCTGCCAATAGCGTGGCTGATGGCCAAGTTTTTGGTGCTGATACCAATGCCTTGCAGGTGTTTTGGCAAGGTGGTGAAAAAATATTACCGGTTGGGCCTAAAGCCCAATTGGCCCGAGATTTAGTGACTTTAATAATCGAACATTACTATGCAAAAAATACAGTTAAAACTGCTTGATCCACGTTTGGGTGACAGCATCGAATTACCTAATTACGCAACCGATGGTTCTGCGGGATTAGATTTGAGAGCTTGTCTCGAGGAAAATATCACCTTACAGCCAGGTGAAACAACGCTTATTCCAACGGGACTCGCTATCCACATTGATGACCCTTCTCTAGCCGCAGTTTTATTACCTCGCTCAGGTTTAGGTCACAAGCACGGTATTGTACTGGGTAATCTTGTTGGTTTAATTGATAGTGATTATCAAGGGCAAATCTTTGTATCGTGCTGGAATCGTAGTCAAACACCATTTGATATTCAAATTGGTGAACGTATTGCTCAGATGGTATTTGTCCCAGTCGCCCAAGTCGCTTTTGAACAGGTTGAGGAGTTTACAGCTAGCGAACGTGGCACAGGTGGTTTTGGTCATACAGGCCGACATTAATGGCGAACGTTGACGTCAAGGATGTGCTTAAAAAACGGCTAAATAGACCAGCATTTTTGCTACTGGTCTTGGTGATGCTGATTGCTGTCACCGCAAGTTTTTATCTTGGGCAACTGTTCACACCGAGCCCAGAGGATAAGACGCCTGAACGTCAACAACACATTGTTAGTCAGCAAGCCTCAGCATTGACGAGTGTTATTAATGGTTGGCAGAAACAAGCAGCAGAACCTGAAACACTGGTTAAATGGCCGGAAGCAAAATTGCTCTGCATAATTGAGACGATCCCCGTGCAGCCTCAAAACGGTGATTGTATGCCAATCACCTATGCCACGTTGCTCGCTTTACGGCAAGCTCAAGAACAAGTTGTTGCCGATGTTGCGGTGATGCAGCCAAACACCAAAGATGCTTTTGTACAACTGGTTCGTCAGCACAACAATGGTTATCAGTTACTGGCTTTAAAACCTGAAGTACTTAGCAAGTTAAGTCAAACCCTTGATACTAAGTTGGGATATTGGACTATTCAACAAGGTGGCAGTTTGGTGGTTGCTAAATCTGGTGATCCTGAGTTAGCAACAATGAGCAGCCCTGTTAGCAGCAAAATCAAAGGTAGTCATTGGCAGTTAAGCCTGTGGATGATGCCACCAAAGGGGTTCCAATTTAGCTATGTGTGGTGGCTACCCGCATTATTATTGGCACTTATCGTTTGGTGGCCATTGGCGGGTAAACTGTCTAAAAAGCAGCGTGCTACGCGTCAGAAAAAAGCACGCAAAGCCGCACCAGTTGTCGTTGATACTGTTGAGGCAAAACGCCATGATAACGGCGGCATATCTCGCGAAATTACTGACTTGGAAACGCCTGTTCAAGATATCCAGCCAACCCAACAAATAACAGCAACATCATCGCTCGACAAAATCGAGTCACATAATATTGAGTCTGACGTCGAACATACGTCAGCAGAAACAATGAATGCTATTGTGGAAGAAGTCTTACCGGAAGATGCATTTGATAGACCACGTAGCGGCAGTTTAGATGAAAAGGTTGAGACCGATACCACATCGGATGTTTTAGAGTTTTATCTACCAACTGACGATGAGGCGGTTTCTGAGCCTAGCTCTCTCGACCCAGCCATTTTCAAAACTTATGATATCCGCGGCATTGTCGGTAGTCAGTTATCTGAATCAGTCATGCAGCAACTTGGCCATGCTATTGGTAGTGAAGCTCAAGCTCGTGGTGTTCAAGAAGTGGTCGTTGCAAGAGATGGTCGTGCCAGTAGTGACAGTTTTGCCAAATCGGTCATTAAAGGACTAAATGAGAGTGGCTGTGATGTGCTGAATATCGGGGCTGTACCGACCCCGGTTTTGTATTTTGCAGCAGAACATTTTGAAACCGGTTCGGGCTTGATGATAACGGGCAGTCATAACCCGGCAGATTACAACGGCGTGAAAATAGTCCTTGCTGGCGAAACCTTATCAGGTGATGCCATCAAAGCCCTCCATACTCGAATAGAGAAAAAGCAGTTGGCGCATGGTCATGGGGCGTCACGAACAGAAGATATCACCGATATTTATCAGGCCAGTATTCTGGCGCAAATCAAATTAGCGAAACCTCTCAAAGTCGTGGTTGATTGCGGCAATGGTATTGCTGGTGTTATCGCACCACAATTATTCAAGCTAATTGGCTGTGAGGTTACCCCGCTGTTTTGTGATGTTGATAGTGCGTTTCCTAATCATCATCCTAATCCAGGACAACCTGAAAACCTGCAAGATCTGATTCATAAAGTCCAAGAAGTTAACGCAGACTTGGGCCTTGCATTTGATGGTGATGGTGATCGCTTGGGTGTGGTCACCGGGACTGGTGACATTATCTGGCCAGATCGTTTGTTGATGTTATTTGCCCAAGCAATATTGGCGGCCTCTCCGGATGAAACAATTTTGTTTGATGTAAAAAGTACCGGATTGCTTCACGATACGGTGAAGCAAGCTGGTGGCAAGCCAATGATGGTGGCCTCAGGACATTCATTAATTAAAAAAGCGCTGCAAGATCACAACGCCAAACTGGCTGGTGAACTGAGTGGACATATCTTTTTTGCTGATAGGTGGTATGGCTTTGATGATGCTTTATACGCAGCCTGCCGACTGTTAGAATTGCTCGCCGCTGATGCTGAGGGGCGTTCGCCAAGCGAAATTTTTGCTGCTCAACCACAGCGAGTGAATACGCCAGAAATTCATGTGGCTATGGACGATTCTGCCTGCCGTGAGTTTATGCTGCGGTTTATCAATGAGGCACAATTTAACGATGCCCGCATCACTAAAATTGATGGGCTTCGAGCAGACTTTGTTAATGGTTGGGGATTAGTCAGAGCCTCAAATACCGTGCCTGGCTTAACCTTACGATTTGAAGCTGGCAGCGAAGCCGATTTACAAAATATTAAACAACTGTTTGTTCAACAAATGTTGCAGGTCAAACCGACCTTGGATCTCCATTTGTAACAGGCAGAGGAAAGAAGATGAGTCTAAACACACAGCGTGCAACGCACATCGCTCAGGTCTTAACGGAAGCATTACCTTATATTCAACGCTTTTCGGGTAAGACACTGGTTATTAAATACGGCGGTAATGCCATGACGGATGAAGCGCTGAAAAACAGCTTTGCCCGTGATGTGGTGTTATTAAAAGCGGTGGGGATTAATCCTGTTATCGTACATGGTGGTGGTCCTCAAATTGGTGAACTACTTAATAAGGTTGGTAAACAATCTGAGTTCATCAATGGCATGCGTGTTACCGACAGTGAAACCATGGATATCGTTGAAATGGTTTTGGGCGGTCAGGTTAATAAAAGTATTGTTAACCTTATTAATAGTCATGGTGGTCGTGCCGTTGGTTTAACCGGTAAAGATGGTAGTTTGATTTTTGCTGAGAAAATGCAAGTTGCCTCAAATGATCCATCATTAAATGCATCAGAAATGATCGACCTTGGTCATGTCGGTAAGGTCAGCAGTATTGATACCGCGGTTATCGATATGCTGATCAATAGTGACTTTATTCCTGTTATCGCACCAATTGGTGTTGGTAAGCATGGC
The DNA here is from genome assembly GCF_026319325.1 of Methylophaga sp. OBS3. GTDB lineage: Bacteria > Pseudomonadota > Gammaproteobacteria > Nitrosococcales > Methylophagaceae > Methylophaga. Next base: position 15,384 of record NZ_JAPDMU010000006.1, on the reverse strand, counting down.
GAGTCGTACAACATCAATGCAGATCTCGTTGCCGGTAAAATCGCCGAGGTTTTACAGGCTGAGAAGTTGATTCTATTGACAAATACGCCGGGTCTGCTTGATGCTGATGGCAAGTTAATGACTGGTTTAAATGCCAAGCAAGTGAATGAATTAATTGAACAAGGTGTGATTTATGGCGGTATGTTGCCAAAAATTGGTTGCGCCTTGGATGCGGTGCAAACTGGTGTCACATCATCACATATCATTGATGGCCGGGTTCAGCATGCTGTTTTATTAGAAATGTTCACCGATGAAGGTGTGGGTACATTGATCCGCGGAGGTGGTCGGTGAGTGAATTAGAAAAGCCGACTAGGGCTGAACAAAAACAATCTAAGCGTCAGGTAATTTTGGAAGCGTTAGCAACCGAGTTGGAGCAAAATCCGGGCGAACGCATTACTACCGCTAGATTAGCTGCTGGCTTGGGTGTATCAGAAGCTGCACTTTATCGACATTTCCCAAGTAAAGCCCGCATGTTTGAGGGGTTAATTGAGTTTGCTGAAGACACTGTTTTTGGTTTGATTCGCCGGATCATGGATGATGAAAAAGACGCTTTAGCGCGTTGTGAAAAAATCATCGCTTTACTCTTAGGCTTTAGTGCTAAAAATCCGGGTATCACAAGTGTATTAGTCGGGGTTGCATTAACCGGTGAGACCGAAAGATTACGTCAGCGTGTTAGCCTGTTTTTTGATCGTTTAGAAACACAGTTTCGCCAAATTTTGCGTGAGCGTGAATTAACGTTGACACAAGCAGGTGGCCGCCCTGTTAACGAAACAGCTAATTTATTGCTATGTGTTGTTGAAGGTCATATGCAACAGTTTGTTCGTAGTGGTTACCGTCAGTCGCCATTAGCTGGTTGGGACCAGCAATGGCCTTTAATGGCTCAATTACTTAAGGCATATCAATGATTAAAGTTGCAGTGTTGGGTGAGACAACGTTAGCGGGCTGTGATTTGACTGAAGCTGATGATTTACAGATCGTCACTCTGGCTGCAACAAACCTTAATCAAGCTCTGGAAGACATCATTAGTTTAGATGCTGATGTCGTCGTCCTAGATCAAGACAACGAAGATTTACAGGCTGATGTGGTTTGCTCTTTTTTGGCTAAACAACATAACCGAGCGCAAACTTTAATCCTGACTTCCGAAACACCTGATTTCGACATGCTCTCACAAACAGGCTTTTCTGCACGCGGCTACATTACACCAAGCCAACGCGATGTTCTGAGTAAAGCTATCCATGCTGTTTATGATGGTGAGGCCTGGCTGCCGAGACGTTTGGTTGCTGAGATGTTAAATCGTTTTGCAGCCTCATCGCTGTAGTGATTTACCTTTACTAAGCCGCAATTTTCTCAAAATATATCCCTAGAAACTGTTTTTTGATAAATATTTGAACAAAAACAGATATTTTTCACGGTATTTTTTTTCGCATTTTGGGAGCCTGTAACTCGCTGTTTCCAAAAGGATATATCGATTGCATATAGGAAAAATTCCTATATTAAGTTTGTGATTTTCATAGAAAATTTTTCCAATTAGTACTTTAGTACAGTTCTCACGCCACTTGCTTACTTGCACAATCAGCCTCACAAAATGAAATAGATCCCCTATTCATTCAGGACTGACATTACAAGGAACCATAACGTGGCTACAGAAATTGGCATTATTAAGGCGCTTGTTGGAACAGCAACTGCAACATCTACCGACGGTACTATTCGCACACTCCAAGTAGGCGACAAGGTATATCAAAACGATCTGATCACAACTGGCGCAGCTGCTGCAGTCCAAGTTGAGTTTCTAGATGGCAGTACAATGGATATGGGACGCAGCACCCAAGCTGTTTTAGACCTTGATGCATTTGATCCAAGTGTTTCAACAGCTGAAACCACGCAACCTGTCGAAGTTACTGATGACATCGCCGCAATTCAACAAGCCTTATTGGATGGTGAAGATCCAACAGTCGCTGGTGAAGCAACCGCAGCGGGTGCCGGTGCTGGTGAAGGTAGTGAAGGTGGCCATGACTTTGTTGTACGCGATTACCTAAACCCAGAAGTTACGCCAGAAAGTGGTTTTGACACCACTGGTCCTGGTCAAGCATTTCTTCAAAATGAAGAAGACCTCAATGATCTTGAAGTTGATGGTATTCCTACTGCAGGCCTGACAGAAGTTCTGTTAGACGAAGATGATTTAGTTACTGATGGCGAAGTTGATTTAAGTAATGTCAGTGACGAATTCCAAGATTATTTAGAAAGTATCGGTCTCTACGGTTTCCGCTTTGAATCTCCAGCTGGTGTTGGTGACGAGCGTACAGAAATCGGTGATGATGTCGGTTCTCCGGATGGCTACTTCCTAGGTGGTAACTTAGTTGCTAACTTTGGTAGCAACGGCCCTAATTTAACTTCACCGATCGTCTTTAATGTGACTTCAGGCACAAATGTTACTGATGCAGACGGTAATCCAGTTACCTCACAAGGTCAGCAAGTTCAATACTGGGTATCTGCAGATGGTCTGACCGTTATTGGTTACATTGGTAACGGTTTTGGTGATGGTCCAGGTCAAGGTGGTTGTGGTGAAGGCGAAGGTGATGGCGCACAAGTCGTTTTCACTATTCAATTAACACCGACTGCAACTGGCGGTGAATTCCTCGTTGGTATTTTTGCTCAGTTTGACCATGCAAGCCCAGATTATGAAAACGGTGAGTTTGTCTTTGAAAACAATCTGTTTATCAACTTAGGCTTCACTATTACTGACTTTGATGGTGATAGTGCAACCGGTACATTACAACTTAATGTTGATGATGACAGCCCTGTACGTGCTGGTGGCGAAGATCAAGAAGGTCCGTCATCTTTTGAAGGTGTTGTACAAGAAGGTGCTTTATCATTCGACAATGGCAACTTGTCTGATGGTAACCTCACAGGCTTCACTGTTACTTCTGAAGACTCAGATGCAACACAGTCAGACATTGAAAGCTTCTTAGGCCTTCCAGCAGGTGCATTAGATGCTGCTGCTGAAAGCAATACGCCAGGTACTGGTGGCGCTGATAATGGCTCAGCCACCCAGACTACTATCACAGCTTCAGCTGGCGATATTATCAGCTTCTCATGGTCTTTTGACGACAATGATGGGGGCGAATATAACGACTTTGCTTTTGTTGTAATTAATGGTGAAGTATTTGAATTAGCAGATAGTAACGGTAATGCGTTACAACCAAACCCATTTACCTACGAAGTACCAGCGGATGGTGAAGTTACCATCGGTTTTGGTCAAATGAATGTCGGTGATGATTTCGCTGACTCAAGCCTGAGTGTTTCTGGTGTGACCTTAAATGGTCAGCCAATTGATGCAGAATGGGATTCATTGGGTAACGTAACGGATACCACTGCCAGCATGAATACCTTGACTGGTGACTTGAACTCACTGGTTAATATGGGTGCTGATGGTCCTGGTGAGTTTGCATTATTACAACCTTCAGAAAACCCATTTGTACAAGCCCAATATGAAGCTGCTATGGCTTCTTTGCCTACCCTGTCATCGAAAGGTGAAGCGGTTACTTATGAAGTTATTACTGATGGTAGTAGCTCTATTCTGGTTGCAACTGCAGGCGAAGGTGATGATGCACGTGAAGTATTCACGCTTGAAGTTACAAGCGATGGTGAGTGGATCTTTACACTTAATGATCAGTTAGATCACGTTGCAGGTGAAGGTGCTGAAGCTAACTTCAACCTCATTACTCTTGATGAAAATGGCGAGCCAAATGGTTTCGTTGAAGGCATCGACTTTACACTGCTGTTGTCAATTCGCGACTTCGATGGTGATTACCTGATCTTGAGCCAAGACGATGCGGGTATGTTCACTATCCGTATTCAAGACGATATCCCAGTTGTTGGTGATAATTCAGCTGACTTAGATGATGGTGCATTGCCAGGTGGCACACCTTCAGCAGGTGGTGAAACAACAGTCTCAGGTACGATTGATGCCTCAGTAGGTTCCGATGAGGAAGCAGAATTCAGCTTTGCGCCAATGGATGGCAAAACTGGTATGGCTGGTACCGAAATGGTTACCTATGAGCTAGTTGATGGTGTTTTAACTGCCACGATTACTGGTGGTGACCGTGATGGACAAGTGTTATTTACTGCAACGCTTGATCCTGAAACGGGTGATTACACTGTTGAGCTATTAACTAATGTATTGCATGAATCATTAGATGGTCTTGAAGGTGATAACACTGAAAATAATGCTGAAATCGATCTGACATTCAGTGTTAAAGATGCTGATGGTGATACCGTTAATGGTTCATTGATCATCAATGTCAAAGATGACGTTCCAACCATTCCTAAAGCGACTACCAACAGCATTCAAGAAACAGACGTTGATAACAATGGCTTTGATGTTAAGAGTGTTAGCGGTCAGTTACTCTTCAATGAAGGTGCTGATGGTGCAGAAGTTACTTCGGTCACTATTTCGAATACTGCTGACTTCCGTGACCTAACATCTGATGGTGAAGAAGTTGTAGTTGCGGATAGCAGCAATCCAAATGAAGTTGTTGTTAATTCAATTGATGGCGACCCAGTTTTCAAACTGACGGTGAACCCAGACGGTACTTACACGTTTACACAATACCGTGAGTTGGATCATGTTGGCCGTGATGAAGCATTAATTAAATTAGGCTTTAAGTTCATCGTTACTGATGGCGATGGCGATTCAGCTGAAGGTTCACTGATCATCAGCGTCAAAGATGATGTGCCAACTATCGATAAGGCCACAACTAACAGCATTCAAGAAACAGATGTTGATAACAATGGCTTTGATGTTAAGAGTATCCATGGTCAATTGCTGTTCAATCCAGGTGCTGACGGTGCAGAAGTTACTGCGGTTAATATCGCAAACTCTGTCGACTTCCAAGGTTTAACTTCAGATGGTGAAGAAGTAGTTGTTGCTGACAGCAGCAATCCAAATGAAGTGGTTGTTAATTCTGTTGATGGCGATCCAGTCTTCAAACTGACGGTGAACCCAGATGGTACATACACATTCACGCAATACCGTGAACTTGACCATGTTGGTCGTGATGAAGCGTTAATCAAGTTAGGCTTTAACTTCACTGTGACTGATGGTGATGGCGATACAGCCGATGGTATTTTGGTAATCAGTGTTAAAGATGATGTACCAACAATTGATAAAGCAACAACCAACACTATTAAAGAAACAGACATTGATAACAATGGCTTTGATGTTAAGAGTGTTAATGGTCAGTTGTTATTCAACCCAGGTGCTGATGGTGCAGAAGTTACTGCCGTAAACATCACGAACTCTGTTGACTTCCAAGGCTTAACTTCTGGTGGTGAAACGGTTGTTGTTGCTGATAGCAGCAACCCAAATGAAGTGGTAGTCACGACTGAGGGTGGTGAAACAGTCTTTACTTTAACTGTTAACCCAGATGGTACTTACACATTTACACAATACCGTGAGCTGGATCATGTAGGTCGTGATGAAGCACTAATCAAGCTTGGCTTTGAATTTACCGTGACTGATGGTGACGGTGATACTGCCGATGGTATTTTGGTGATTGGTGTTGAGGACGATGTTCCTGTGTTCACCCAAGATTCAGGCATTACCATCACGCATGACGAGTCTGCCGGTGCTCAAGATGAAGCACAGCAAATGTCGCCAATGGAAATTTTCTTCAAAATCTTGGGTGGTGCAAACCCATTAGATTTGAATGATGATGGTAGAGAACTATTCACTCAACACTTTGGCGATGGTCAAATGTTGGGTGTGTCAGTTAAAGCTGATACTTCTGGTATTACCTACAACGCTGGTGCCGATGGTATTGGCAACGTCGCATTAACAGATGCTGCGGGTAATAACTTCGACGGTACAGCAACGGGTATGCATACCAGTGCTGATGGTCAACCTATCTACCTGTACTCATTGTCTGGTGCTTTGGTTGCTGCGGTTGCACAACAGTTAGCTGACTTAGGTATCAATGTTGATTTAGGCGACTTTGACCTGTTTGGTGACAACATCGTCATTGGTTTAACGAATGATGATGGCTTAGACCAATACAGCTCAATTGCTGACATGCTTGCAGATGCGGCATTTTTGGTTGGTTTAATTGAAGGTAGTGCCGGTGACGGTAGTGATGATTTGCTGGCTTTGATTCAATTGAAAGCACTGCAACATGGCGATACCGACAGTCACAATGAATCTATTTCTTTGGATATGATTCATATTTCAATCACTGATGGTGATGGCGACACGATTACCTCAGAAAGCACAATCGAACTTGTCTTTACTGATGATGGCCCGACGCTTGACGTTAATGCAGTCAACAATGCTATCGGCCAGTTAGCTATGACACTTGATGAAACGGTTGGTGCAGACCGTGCAGCAGAAGGTGAAACGGTCAATGGCAACAATGATGACGTTGAAGGTGCTCTTGCGCAGGTGACGACAACTGTTGAAGGTGGTTTGACCAACTTATTTACCGTAACCGGTTCAGTCGGTGCTGATGGTCCAGGTACTTTAGAAGGTACCTTGTCACTGCAACTTTCAAGTGACGGTCTAGCAACGACACTTGAAGCGACAGATGGCGGTTTAATCTCACTCTACAATGTTGACGGCGTTATCGTTGGACGTGATGAACAGGGTGATGACGTATTCACGATTGAAATTATTGATGTAAATGGTGAATTACAACTGCAAACAACGTTGCTTGAAGCAATTAAACACAACGATACCAACAGTTTTGATGAAGCTCTGGCTTTACTGACCAAAAAAGGTTCATTGAAACTTGAATATGAAGTCACACGTACTGATGCCGATGGCGACAGCGTGACTGAAAAAGACAGTATCGTTCTGAGTAACAAAAATAAATCTGCCATTAACTTTGAAGATGATGGCCCTGCTGTTATGGCAACTCAACCGGCTGTATCAGTGACAATTGAAGTCACTAATGAAGGTGGGGATGCGGGTTATAACAACACCTACGGTTACTACATCAAAGGTGAAAATGGCGAGCCGTTAACTGGCGAAATTATCTGGGCTAACGTTAAACACAACGAGTCAGATGAAGTGACGATTGATGCAGATCCTGCTGATATCGGTTTCTTCATTATTCCAGATGGTTTTAACTTAAATGAAGCGCTGGAAAATGGTGCCGAAGTTAGCTTTGAACAAGATACCGACGGTAACTGGGTTGTCTTGTTAGATGGTCAGCCGTTGTCAGGTGCGGGTGCTAATGTACTGTTTAATGACCCTAGCTTGAACCCAAATGGTTACAACGCTGTAGAAGATAACAGTGAAGCTGGTAACCAAAACTGGGAAGACATCATTAATGGTGATAACGATCACAATGACGTTAACATCAATGTTGTTATTACTCGTGTTGGTCAACTGGTTGTCGATGAAACATATATTGGTGAAGCCGGTGCCACTGCGACTTTGAACTTAGCGGATAGCTTCACCGTAGATTATGGTTCAGATGGTGGTGAAGGTATTAGTTACAGCTTTGAAGTCGATAGTTCAGTTGAAACAGGTCTTGTCGATACATTAAGCGGCAAACCAGTTGAGCTGCGAGTAAATGATGAAGGCGAAGTAGAAGGCTTTATCTCAAGTGACGATGGTCAAGACTACGTTGTATTTACCGTTAGTGTTGATAGTGAAGGTAATGTCACTCTGACGCAGTTACGTTCAGTTGAACATGATGACCCAACCGATCATGACGAAGCCGATTCACCTGCAACAATCAACGAAGGTGCGCTGTCGTTAAATGGCACGGCCACAGATGGTGATGGCGATGAAGCGACTGCTGGCATTGATTTAGGTTCACTTATTGGCTTTAAAGATGACGGCCCGTCTATTGGTGAACAAGCCCAAGGTAATGTTGATGAAGGCCAAACTACAACTGGCACACTGGTATTTGATGCCGGTCAAGATGGTGGTGGTGTATCACATATCAATGGTGTAGCACTGGTCTTCGGTGAAGATGGTTACTCTCAAGAAATTGAGTTGGAACATGGCACTATTAAAGTCAAAGCCAATGGCGAATACAGCTACAGTGTTGAGGACAGCAGTGTCACACAGAATGAAGTTGAAAATTTCTCATTCACTGTGACAGATGGTGATGGCGATACTGCTCAAGGTAACGTCGCAATCAATATCGCAAACGTTCAAGTAGATGTTGTTATCACCTTGAACGGTGTTGAGGTTGATGAGGGTACTGGCCAACAGATAATTAGTGCCAAACTGGATAACCCAGTTACAGGTTCGCCGCTTGTTATCACGCTAAGTAATGGTGTGACTATCACAATACCAGTGGGTAGTGACGAAGGAATATCAGAGCCGTTCGACATTCAAGGTGATGACCCTTATATTGACAATGAAAGCTACGAAGTTACTGTGACCGGTGTTACTGGTGGTGATTTCGCTAACATTGACAGTGATGATACTGCGACAGTAACTATCAACGACACTATCGACACCGTGACAGTTAAGTTGACGGCAACTGAAAGCACATCTGAAGATGGTGGTGTCATTCGTTATACCGCAACCATTGAAGATGCTGAAGGTAACCCGGTAGCCACTAACAAAGGCGTCACAGTTGAATTGGAAAATGGTGAAACCATCACAATTCCAGCTGGCCAAAGCTCAGGTTATGTTGATGTCGATGTTGACCAAGATGATGTTTACTTGGGTAATGACGATATTACGACTGCCATCGAAGATGTCACTGAAACAGATGCCGGTACCCAAGGTGCTTTCGAAAAACTGACCTTCAGTGATGCCGAAGTTAGCACTGAAATTACAGATGATAACGATGCGGTTATTGTGAAGCTGACGGCAACCGAAAGCACATCAGAAGATGGTGGTTTAATTACCTATAAAGCGAGTTTGGTTGATGCCAATGGCAACCCAGTAACAACCAATAATGCTATTACCGTTATCTTGGAAAATGGTGAAGAAATCATCATTGAAGCAGATAGCAGTGAAGGCACGATTGATGTTCCTGTAAACCGTGATGACGTCTTCGTTGAAGATGATGAAATCACCAACGCAATTGATTCTGTTACTGAAGATAACGCTGGTACTGATGGTGCCTTTGAAAACCTGCAAGCAGATACAACTGAGGTTTCAACAACCATTAATGATGACGTTGATACGGTAACAGCAACACTGACGGCAACACCGAGCGAGTTGTCAGAAGAAGGCGGTACCATCACTTATAAGGTCACATTAACCGGTGGTCCTGGTGATATTGATCCTAATACACCGGTGACATTCACACTGGCCAATAATGGCCCTGACGGTCAGCCAATCACTATCACTATCAATGCGGGTGCATTAAGTGGTCAAGTTGACGTTGAATACACCGCTGAGCAGCTTGAAGGTCTATCTTCGCTGAATAATGCCATCAGTACAGTATCTGGTGATGAGCAATATGAAAATCTGCAACCTGCTGGTGAAACGTCAGTTGGTGTTGATACCACACCTGTTATCAGCAACCTGACGCCTAAGGCTCAAGGTGGTGACGTTTCTGTTGATGAAGATGACTTATCTGCTGACCGTGGCGCTGGCGAATCTGCCGGTTCTGATGGTTCTGATAGTACAACAGCTCAAGGTAGCTTTAATGTCTCAGCAGCTGATGGTATCGGTAACCTGACAGTCGGTGGTTTTGCCGTTATCACCAATGGCGTATTTGTTGCTGGTAGCTACACAACGCCGCTGGGTAACACATTGAGCTTTACAGGTTACAACCCAGCGACGGGTGAAGTGACTTACGAATACACCTTAAATGACAACACGTTGAATCATGGTCCGAATGACAATGGTCAAAACTCTGTCTTTGAAGACTTTGCTGTTGAGTTGACTGATGTCGATGGTGATCCAGCATCAGATACGTTGTCAGTACAAATCGTTGATGATGTCCCTGAAATTGAGCCAGAGTCATTCGGCACTATCACTGATGGCTCATCATCAAATGGTATTTCGCTAGAAAGCCTGTTTGGTGCGGATGGTGCTGGTGATATTGCTTTCGACTCATCATTAGATGGCATGAATGTTCTGCAAGGTGGTGAGCAAGTATTCTTTAATGGTGAAGAACTGTCTTGGAAATTAGAAGGTGATGTCTTAACCGCTAAGACTGGCTCAGGTGTTGAAGCAATTAAAGTCACATTGAATGATGCTGATGGCACATACGATATCGAGGTGGCTGACGGTACTTTCTACTTAGCTGGTGATGAGCAAACATTCGATATTGGTGATTTGTCAGGTAGCAATGCCGATGCTTGGGTTGCCCAAACAGACGGTATCGATACGCTGATCATCTCTGAAGGTACTTCTACCAACACAAGTAATGCAGGTGGCACAGGTTATGTCGGTGCTGGTAGCAACTGGATTAGTTCTGGTGAGTCCACGTCGTTCTATTTCTACGACAACATTGATGCACCTACAGGTGGTATCTCTGGTCAGACTAACCTTGATAATGCATTGAGTTCATCAGTGGTTGCTGGTGTCAGTAGCTTTGACATCTCTGTTAACACGCAGGGTGGTACAGCCACAACTATTGAGATGCAGTTCACTGCTGTTGACGGTACAACAGGTACATTAAGTGTCGAAGTTGGCTCAAATAATCCAAACGGCCCATTCAAAATTGAAGTTAATGCCTCAGATATCAATTGGGATAATGGTGCAGAAGGTTTAGCCATTGGCTCATTCGAGTTCTTGGGTGGCGACGTTGATTATCGTGTTGGTGGTGATCTGGTGATTAAAGAAATCAGCCCATCAGATATCGATTTGGATCTGCCAGTTAACATTACGGATGCTGATGGGGATACTAGTGAGGGTAATATCACCGGTACTATCACCAGTGAAGGTGTTGAAGCCGAGCAAGCATTAACTGAAATTCCTGATGAGTTGTATGTCGGTAATAATGGTGACAACACCAATACGACAGACGGTGGTAATGACGTTCTGATTGGTGATATTGGTGGTCGTGATCAACAGTACTCTCCAGGTAAGAACTACAGTATCGCTTTGATTGCTGACGAATCTGGCAGTATGGATGGCTTCCGTAACGGCTTGCTGAAAGATGCTTTGGAAAGCTTCGTTAATGACTTAGCGAACCATGATGGTGTTATCAACATTGCGTTGATTGGCTTTGCTCAAGGCGCTTCATTGGAAATTTCGGTGAGCGATTTGGCAAACAATCCTGATGGCCTAGATGCCCTGCTGGCTGAAATTGATGATTTGGCAGCAAGTGGTGGTACTAACTACGAAGCAGCGTTTGATGAGGCTGTGGAATGGTTTGGCGAACAGCCTAGTGGTCACGAGTTCATTACTTACTTTATGACCGATGGTGACCCAACCTATAGTAATGGTGGTAGTCATGGCAGTGGTAACAGCACGCAATACGAAGATTTGTATGATGCTGTACAAGCCTTCCAAGCTTTAAGCAACATTAGTGAAGTCAATGCGATTGGTATTGGTGACGGTGTTAATACCGACTATCTGCGATTCTTTGATAACACCAACCAAACAGGAACGGGAAGTGAGAACTTTGGTTCAACGACCACTCGTCTGGCGGATTTCTACGGTACAAATGATCAACTTGAGACCGGTTGGACCAGATCAGGTGACCCTGATAGCCAAGTTGGTACGCTGTATGGCGATTTTTTAACAATTCGTGACGCCAGAGGTGGCTCTAGTAATAATGCTGCCACTGTTTTAAGCAGTAATGTATTTGCTGTAGCGCTAACTGGAAGTGAATTTACATTCGAATACCGCACTTACTATTCAAATAGCGTCGATGAGTTTGTTTGGACATTGCAGAAACAGAATACTAATGGTTCTTGGACCACGGTAGAAACCGAGGCTCTAGCGAGAGGTGATGGTGACTGGAACCGAGTTACTTCTGATCCTTTAGATGCGGGTAACTATAGAGTCGTTTATTGGGTTAAAGACAACTCAGATGGTAGTTGGTCGAGCGAGATGGATATTGATAACATCGAACTGCGTGTTCCTAATGATGTTTCTGGTCCAGTAGGCGAACCACAGATCATCAATAGTGCTGATGAGTTGACTGCCCAACTGCAAGAAGGCAACACCACTGAAGGTCCAGTAGACCTGGGTGATGATGTGCTGGAAGGTGGTGACGGTGATGATGTTATCTTCGGTGATACGCTCTACACAGATGGGTTAACTTGGACAAATGGTGATACCGGTGAGGAATTCACTGCTGGTCATGGTCTAGGTTACGAAGGTCTGGTGGAATACCTGACCTGGTCTGAATTGTATGGTGATGGCACACCACCAACTGATGAACAAATCATGGCGTATATCCGTGATAACTATGAGTTGCTGATTAACCCTAACCCATCACAAGCTGAGATTGATGCAGCGGGTGATAACATTATCATTGGTGGTGCCGGTGACGACATCCTGATTGGTGGTTTGGGTGCTGATATCTTCACATGGAATGAAGGTGATGAGGGTTCAGAAGGTTCACCAGCAGTTGACACTGTGGTTAACTTCAATGCATCTGAAGGCGATGTGCTTGAATTGTCTGACCTGCTTGATTCAGATGGCAGTAAAACAATTGATAGCACTAATCTGGATGATTATTTGGTTGCGACTTTTGATGGAGATAAAACCACCATTGATGTTTACACCAACGGTGATGCGCAATCTGGTTCTGGCCAATCAACCCAGAGTATCGTTGTCAACGGAGATCAGACGGATCTGAACGCATTGTTGAACAGCGGGAACCTCAACGTCGATAACAGCTAATCAGGTAGGTCTCATTAGCAGAACATCGCTGATGTCATTCGTTAATGAAAAAGCCCGCGAAAGCGGGCTTTTTTGTGCATGATATAAATATGATGAATAAAGAAACTCGAAATCCAAAAATCGTTATTGCCATTGCTAGTTATCGTGATGATGACTTAAACAATACGGTAGCTGACTTATTTCAAAAGGCGTCGATGCCTGAGCTATTTAAAGTCGTCATCTTTAATCAGTTAATGACCGGAGATCATGCATGCCGATCTGAGCCACACTCACAAATTCTCGAGATAGTCGCAGATGCATCAATAAGTAAAGGCGTTTGCTGGGCTAGAGCACAGTTATATAAATACTTACCTGATGATGCTGACTTTGTCTTGCAGCTGGATAGCCACATGCGTTTTGAACCCAATTGGGATGTAAAGCTATTAAATATGTGGCAACAGTGTCCAAGCGGGAAAGCGATTATTAGTCATTACCCTCCAGGTTTTACACGTCCAGGTAACTTTTCAAATAAACGTATTCGCGTATTAATGCCCGGCAGGTTCAATAAACATGGTGTCTTGGTCTATCAGTCAGATAGTTATCTTTATGAAAAACGGCCAGACAAACCATTACCGTCTGGTTTTGTCTCTGGAAATTTCTTATTCGCACCTGCAGAAGCATTACGTCAAGTTGCTTACGACCCATACTTATATTTCTTTGGTGAGGAAATCACGTTATCAGCAAGATTATGGACTCATGGATGGGATTTTTTTGCTCCCAGCGATGTATTGGCATGGCATAACTATGGCGAACAAAAGAGTCGCCCACGGCATTGGCATGATCATGATATTTCAGATCTTGAGGCAAGAAGTGTTCAGCGAATTCAATATTTGCTCGCTGATAAACTGCCAAACGATGATGAAGCCCTAAAAGATATGGATATCTTTGGGTTAGGAAATCAACGTTCACTTAAGGATTACGAAGCTCTCATAAAAGTTGATTTTAAGCTGCAAAAAATCCATCAGAAAAAGTACGTTTCTAATGGCCGACCATATTGGTTATTTAAACGTTAAGTAAAGATCTAAATACGATTTATTCAAATGTAAACAGGAATATAAAACGCTAAATAAATAGTAAAAACAATCATATAAAACACCTTATAGGATAAAATCCTAAGGGAAGTAGGATGTACTCACAATCAGTTTTAAATTAGTACCTAAGTACAATTTCAAAGTGTTTTTTTCGGCGCATTATTGGCTTTAAGTGATCAAATTAAGTTGTTCGTTGAATAATTTTTTCAAGCTAATAGTTTCAAGGGAGAGACATTATGGCTACAGAAATTGGCATCATCAAAGCAATCATTGGCACCGCAACTGCAACATCATCTGACGGCACTATCCGAAATTTACAAGTTGGCGATAAGGTTTATCAAAATGACCTTATAACGACATCTGCAGCAGCGGCGATTGAAATTGAGTTTCTTGATGGCACTACCATGGATATGGGACGTAGCAGTCAGGCAATACTAGATTTAGATGTATTTAATCCAAATACGGCAACTACTGAGACAGCAGGCGTTACCGAAGTAACAGATGATGTTGCTGCTATTCAGCAAGCATTATTAGATGGTGAAGATCCAACCATAGCAGGTGAAGCAACAGCCGCTGGAGCCGGGGCTGGAGAGGGAAGTGAAGGTGGTCATGATTTTGTTATCCGTGAATACCTAAACCCTGAAGTCACACCAGATAATGGTTTTGACACCATTGGTCCTACAATTGCGTTTGAAAATCCTGAAGAGCTCAACTTGATCATTGAAGAAGATCCGATTGTAGAGCCACCAGTTAATGGTCCACCATCTATTACGCCGGATCCTGAAACGCCCCCAGAAGGAGGTAATGGCGGTCCAGAAAATATTGTTGCTTTAGCGCTTGTTAGTGAAGCAGGACTAGAATTTGGTAGTGACCCTGAAAGTGGTTCTGCATCATACTCAGGAAGCTTCTTCATTTCAGATCCTGATGGTGTAGATGACATTGTTTCGATTGCTTTTAATGGTTCAACGCCTATTTCATTAGGTGAGCTAATTCCAGGGTTAGTAATTGAAACTGAATTGGGTGAAATCACCATTGATAATTTCGATGATACGACAGGTCGCATTGATTTCACGTATGAATTGAAAACAAATGTACTTTCAGATCCTGCACTGGATGATGGTAATAACATCGAGTTAAATGCTGAAATTATTTCAGTTGTTGTAACAGATACAGCTGGCCAACAAGGCTCAGGCAATATTGTCATTGATGTCGTCGATGATATTCCTGATGCAATACTGAATGTTGACCAAGAAATTAAACCTGTTGATGTCACTATAGATGAAACTGATCCAGTTGATGAGTTGACCGGCGTGCGTTCAGCTACCGGCGACTTCTCGGTGTACTTTGTTACTGATGACTCTGTTTATGGTGCAGACGGCCCAGGGTCTGTGAGTTACGGCTTTGCCTTAAATGGTGAAGGCGACATTGGCAGTGGCCTGTTTGCTCTTGATGCAGCCGATGTGAGTGCTGAAGATGGTGACGGCATTGGCCAAGGTGATG
>NZ_JAPDMU010000005.1 GCF_026319325.1 Methylophaga sp. OBS3 | reverse complement strand
CAACGCCAAACTGCAAGCGGGTATTGCTGCTGCGGATAGTATTTTTTCGCTGCTTGATGAAGAAACTGAAGTAGATAACGGCACACGTCATATGGAGCGTGCCAAAGGTGATATTCAATATGACCGCGTAAGCTTTAGTTATCAAGGTAGTCCGCAACCGGTACTTAGCGATATTAGCTTCAATGTGAAAGCTGGCGAAACGATTGCGTTTGTTGGTCACTCAGGCAGTGGTAAAACGACATTAGTCAGCTTATTGGCACGTTTTTACACGGGCCTGCAAGGTAATATCCATATTGATGGTATTGATATCAATACGCTGAAACTGGCTGACTTACGCCAACAAATCTCATTAGTAAACCAACAAGTCATCTTGTTTAATGACACTGTTGCCAACAATATTTGTTACGGCCAGCAAAAAGAAATATCAGAAGAAGAAGTTATCGCCGCAGCTAAAGCGGCACATGCATGGAATTTCATCAGCAAACTGCCAGAAGGTTTACAAACGCAGGTTGGTGAAAATGGTGTTTTATTGTCGGGTGGACAAAGACAACGACTCGCTATTGCGCGTGCCTTATTACGTGACTCCCCTATCTTGATCCTTGATGAAGCCACTGCCTCACTAGATAGTGAAGCAGAACGTCATATCCAAGCAGCCTTAGAAAACCTGATGCAAAGTCGTACGACATTGGTTATTGCACACCGCCTGTCTACTATCGAAAAAGCCGATCAAATTGTGGTGATGCACCAAGGCCGAATTATTGAAACAGGTACTCACCAAGAACTCTTGGCGCATGGTCAACATTACGCTGAGCTTTACCGCCTGCAATTTCAACAAGAATGAAGGCTGATTGGTTAACCTCTCGCTGGTATCGCCCTAGCCCACTTCGTTGGCTTTTAAGCCCGCTAAGCGGCGTATATAGGCTTATCACGACATTACGTCGCAGAGCATATCAAGTCGGTATTTTTGCCAGTCAAAGCTTGTCCGTCCCCGTCATTATTGTTGGCAATATCAGTGTTGGTGGAAGTGGTAAAACACCAGTCGCTCTTTGGCTCGCTGAAAAGCTTAAACAACAAGGTTTTCAGCCGGGCATCATTAGTCGAGGTTATGGTGGTAACGCCAAACACTATCCATTAACAGTTACTGCAACAACGCCGACAAGTGAATCGGGTGATGAACCCAAATTACTGGCTATGCGGAGTGGCTGCCCAGTTGTCGTTGCGCCAGATCGTATTGCTGCCGGTCAGCAATTATTAGCTGAGTCTGACTGCGACATCATCATTAGTGATGATGGCCTACAACATTATCGTTTAAATCGTGACATTGAGTTGGTGGTGGTGGATAGCCGCCGTGGCTTTGGTAATGGTTTTTGTCTACCTGCTGGCCCTCTACGTGAGCCCATATCACGACTTAATTGTGTTGATTTTGTGATCTGGCATGGCGCTAACGACAAACCATGGTCAATGCATTTGGCTATTGGAAATGCCGTTAACCTCACCACAGACACACGTCGAACGCTTCACGACTTTAGGGAGCAGACTGTACATGCCGTTGCAGGTATCGGCGATCCTTCACGCTTTTTTACGCAATTACGTCAGCTAGGTTTAACGCTGATTGAACACCCTTTTCCGGATCATCATGACTATCTAGTCGAAGACTTGCAGTTTAATGATGATCTGCCAATTCTGATGACCGAAAAAGATGCGGTAAAATGTGCCAAATTTGCCAACGAAAATTATTGGTCAGTCCCAGCTGAAGCCATATTACCTGAAGCCTTAGCTGAGACAATTGCAAGCCGTTTAAAGGAACAATAATGGATAAAACGTTACTGGAAATCCTCGCCTGCCCTATCTGCAAGAGCAGTGTGCAATACAACAAAGCCAAGCAGGAATTAGTTTGCCCAGCATGCCGCATCGCCTATCCAGTTCGTGATGACATTCCTGTCATGCTTGCTGAAGAGGCACGTGAATTAGCTGCCGACGAGGAAATTTAATGACTTTCCGTGTTGTCATTCCTGCACGCTTTGCATCGACTCGACTACCTGGCAAACCATTAAGAGATATCGCAGGCAAACCGATGATCCAACACGTTTACGAGCGTGCATTAGAAAGTGAAGCGGAAAGTGCCATCATTGCCACAGATGATCAACGTATCGCTGAAGTGGCAACGGCCTTTGGTGCTGATGTCTGTATGACAAGAGCCGATCATCAGTCAGGCACTGATCGTTTGGCTGAGGTGGCAATACAACGTGGGTTTGATCCTGCCGAAATCATTGTTAACGTCCAAGGTGACGAACCTTGTCTGCCAGCTCAACTCATCAATCAGGTAGCTCACGATTTGGCTGAGCACAGCAAAGCAGCAATGACCTCTTTGTACAGTCGTATTGAGTCAGCTGAGCAAATTTTTGATGCCAATGTGGTCAAAGTGCTGGTTGACGCTCAGGGGTATGCTTTGTATTTCAGTCGTGCGCCAATACCATGGTTACGTGGGGTATTTGGTGAAAACAAACCATTACCAACCGAATTACCTCATAAACGCCATATCGGCCTGTATGCTTACCGAACAAGCTATTTACAACGGTATGCAGATTTTGCGCCTTGCACAATCGAGCAGTTCGAATCTTTGGAACAATTACGTGCGCTCTATCACGGTAACCGTATTCATTTGACAGAGGCAACGATTGCCCCTGGCCATGGTGTTGATACCGAAGCAGATTTACTGATTGCTGAAAAACTTTTAGCCTCAGCCTAAACACTCTCTGAAGTGAGGGTCGGCAATCTAGGGAAGTTTTTTGTCTAAACCTGCAGCAACCAGTTCAGCATGCAAATGGCCTTCACCATCAAAAATAGGCAAGGTGTAGGTGACTGGAACTGGACGATGCCCTTCACCATATTGCGTTGGCTGAATATTACTGTCGGTATTGAGGACTTGTAGTACTAATTCACAACCATCGAGCAGTTCAATAATTTCACATTGCTGACGGTTATAAATAATCTGCTGACCAATTAAGGTCAGCAGATCTTCACGTGATAAGTTACTTTTCGCTGGCATCGCTAGTTTGGCTCGCTTCAGTCACTTTTGGTGAATCTTGCTGTTGCGATCCATTATCTGCCGATGTCTCTTTTTTGGCTACCTTTGGCGCAGATTCTTTTGCCTTTGGCTCAGCAGCTTTATCCGTTGCTCCTTCAGCCCCAGCTTCTTGTGTTTTAGCTGGTGAACGACGGCGACGATTACTGCTACCAGTGCTACTTTTAGAGCGACGCGGTGCTTTGGCAGCAGGTACTTTATTGCCATCAATTTCAGGGGCATCATTACTGCGAACGACGTTACCATTTACTTCAGGCTCTGGCTCAGGAATAGCATTGCCATTCACTTCTTCTTTAGCTGGTGGTAACTGATTACCCGCATCTTCCGCTACAGGTGCTTTAGTTGCATTATCACCGTCGCTACGACCACGACGGCGGCGACCACCACGTCTTGAACGACGTGCGTTATTACGATTGCGATCATCTTCACTATTGCCGTTTTCAGACTTCGTAACGTTTTCGTTAGTGTTTTCTACGGTTTCTGCTGACTTAACAGCGTTATCGTTGTTGTCATTACGACGTGCTGGACGTTGCTGACGTGAACGTGCTGGTTTGCTGGTACCATCCGTTGCCGAATTGTCTTTAACGTCATCATTACTATTTTCTACATTAGTTTCATCACGACGGGCACCATTCTTACTCCCACCACGACGGTTATTATTTCGCCCCCCCCGGCTGCGACGATTTCCATTTCGTCTGTCATTACCGTCTTCAGCTGTTTGTGGTTTGTTCGTCTTATTATTCTTATCCGTCATTTCGCTATTATCGACCTGATTCCCAGTCAGAACCCCCAGTAATCTTTTTAGTAGACTTGGCTTACGTACAGGTTCAGGTTGTTTGTTAATGATTGGCGCGGGCGCTGCTGGTGAGATACCAGTAACCGCAGGTTGCTCCATCGTAGGCTTGTCTTTCAATACAGCGGGTGTTTCTAAATCAGGTGATGAAATCAACTGATGACTTGTGCTGCTACGCTCTGCACCATCTTTAATACGTTCTATATCGTAGTGTGGTGTTTCCAAATGTGGGTTTGGAATCAATAACACACGCACGTTATGACGTTTCTCAATAATATCGAGCTGCGCACGTTTCTCATTCAGCATAAACGTTGCAACAGCAACAGGCAGCTGAACAACTAACTGCGTGACACGGTCTTTAGTCGCATCTTCTTCCAGCAGGCGTAACACAGCCAAACCTAACGATTCGACACCACGAACATGACCTAAACCAGCACATCGTGGACAGACTTCTTGGTGTGCATCACCTAATGCCGGGCGTAGGCGCTGGCGTGACATTTCCAACAAACCAAAGCGTGAGATACGGCCAACTTGTACGCGGGCACGGTCTGCTTTTAAATGTTCACGTAAACGGTTTTCAACCTCACGTTGATGACGAGTAGGTCCCATATCGATAAAGTCGATAACGACCAGCCCACCCAGGTCACGTAAGCGTAATTGACGGGCAATTTCTTCAGCCGCTTCAAGGTTGGTATTGAAAGCGGTTTCTTCAATATCGCCACCTTTGTTAGCGCGAGCCGAGTTAACGTCAATTGAAATCAAAGCTTCAGTTGGGTCAATAACCAACGCACCGCCTGATGGCAAACGCACTTCGTGACGGAATGCACTCTCAATTTGGCTCTCAACTTGATAGCGAGTGAACAAAGGCACTTTATCTTGGTAAAGCTTAAATTTGCTCAAGTCATGCGGCATGACCATACGCATGAAGTCATAACCTGTTTGGTAGACTTCAGGTGAATCAACCAAGATTTCACCGATATCTTTACGGAGGTAATCACGGAGAGCACGAATGATGATGTTGCTTTCTTGGTAGACCAAGAATGGCGCAGGACGGTCTTTAGTCGCGGTATCAATCGCAGTCCAAAGTTGCAGAAGATATTCAAGATCCCATTGCAGTTCTTCAGGTTGCTTGCCGACACCTGCTGTACGAACAATCATGCCCATGCCATCAGGCACTTCTAAGGAGCGTAATGCTTCTTGTAATTCAGCTCGCTCTTCACCTTCGATGCGACGAGAAATACCGCCAGCACGAGGGCTGTTAGGCATCAACACAAGGTAACGACCAGCAAGGCTAATAAAGGTGGTTAACGCAGCGCCTTTGTTGCCACGCTCTTCTTTTTCAATTTGAACAACCAGCTCCTGACCAACAGACAGGACATCCTGGACATTGATACGGCCGTTGCTTTCGCCATCGTTATTGGCTGGACGGAAATATTCTTTGGCAATTTCTTTAAGTGGTAAAAAGCCTTGTCGCTCAGAACCATATTCAACAAAAACAGCTTCTAAACTCGGCTCTACGCGAGTAATTTTGCCTTTGTAAATATTGCCTTTTTTCTGTTCTCTGGAAGGGGTATCGATATCTAAATCAAACAAGCGCTGGCCATCGACCATCGCAACACGCAACTCTTCTTCATGAGTCGCGTTTATTAAAATACGTTTCATGCATAAACCTCAATTTGAGGCTCACACATCCCACGGCTAGCTACGAGATATAACTGTAGCTACATTGAGGTGGACATGCAGATCAGCTGCATTCGCAAAATAATCAAATTTTCAGCGCCCGGCTTGGCTTCTATGCTGCCGGCGCGACGTCAGCTCTTCGTTTCTGTTAACTGCAATAGGGTTCTGCAGTCGTGTGGCAAACGGACTGCCTTCAGCCCATGCCTTGATTATTTCTTGCCGTCCTGCCCGCTACAATTTTTACTGTTTGTTGTGCTGTCGCCGGGACGTGGAACCATTATTCTCATACAGACCCGACTCTCGGGCCCCATTTGTCACTGAACCCCTGTTCAGCGTCATATAATTCGTTTCTTATCGCCGCATCAACCTAGCTTCTTTTGTGTAGGGCGCGACGTGGTATTCCGGCCTGTTTTATGAAAAGTCAGTATACTGAACAATTTTATGGACAGACCAACCTACGAATATAGCAGTACGGTGCGTTGTCAGCAAGCAAATTAAAGTTCTCAAATAGATGGTCGAGCCCAAACAAAAATCACCAACGGTCCAATTTATTACTATACGTGCCGAACAAGCTGGGCAACGTATCGATAATTTTTTGATAACACTAGAAAAAGGTGTTCCCAAAAGCCGAATTTATCGAGCATTGCGCAAAGGTGAGGTTCGGGTCAACAAAGGTCGTGTCAAACAGACTTATAAACTAGCCGCTGGCGATGAAGTCCGTGTGCCTCCTCTACGCGTTACTGAAAAAACCGATATCGTCCACGTCAGCGATAGTTTGGCAAAAATTCTTCAAGAGCAGATCCTTTATGAGGATGATTGGCTTCTGGTGCTAAATAAACCTGAAGGCTTAGCCGTTCATGCTGGCACGCAAATCCAAACAGGTGTCATCGAAGCGCTCAAAAAATTGCGTCCCGACGCGCCTTTTTTGGAACTAGTACACCGTCTAGACCGTGATACTTCAGGTTGCTTATTAGTGGCCAAGCGTCGTGATGCATTACTCCATCTTCAAAACCAAATGCGAGGCAACGATATTGATAAACGTTACCTCACGCTAACTTATGGTAAATGGCCTAAAGATGACCTTATCGTCGAAAAACCATTACTCAAAAATACCGTTATTGGCGGTGAAAATATGGTGGTGGTTGATGACGCTGGTAAACCATCAAAAACCCAATTCATCGTCAAAGAAACATTTGCTGACTGCCAGCTAATGGAAGTCAAACTGTTTACCGGTCGTACCCACCAGATTCGTGTACATTCAGCTTCAAGCCAACATCCCGTAGCTGGTGACAGTAAATACGGACACCGAGAATTTAACAAACAGCTCAAACAAAAAGGGTTAAATCGCATGTTTTTACATGCTTGGCGATTAAATGTCGCTCACCCTGGAACAGAGCAGCGACTGCAGCTTACCGCGCCACTGCCAAACGAACTGACAGATTTTATCAAGCAACTAAAATAAAGATTACACATGGCCTACTCACTAATTGTTTTCGATTGGGATGGCACTTTGATGGACTCTACTGGCCACATCGTGTTTTGTATGCGTGAGGCAATTCAAAAACTTGGCATGCCAACACTTACCGATAAGCAGATTAGTCATATTATTGGTTTAGGGTTACCTGAAGCCGTCAAGACACTCTATCCAGACAGCAATGCAATTCAGGCACAGGCCTTAGCCGATAAATATCGTGAAATTTGGCTTAACCATCCTTTTGAAGCCCCTCTTTTTGCTAATGCTCGCGTCGTACTACAAAAGCTTGCCGCTCAAAACATCATGCTTGGTGTCGCAACAGGAAAAAGCCGACGCGGTCTTAATAAAGTGCTTGGTGAAACCGGTTTAGGTAACATGTTTGTGACAACCCGCTGCGCTGATGAGTCGCATTCAAAACCTAACCCGCACATGCTCAACGAAATCATGGATTTCTGTGGCGTGATGCCGACAGAAACATTGATGATTGGTGACACTGAATTTGATCTGTTAATGGCCAAAAATGCTGGCACAAAAAGTGTTGGTATCAGCCATGGTGCCCATGACTATGCCTCGCTAGCAGCATGCGATCCTGAGACGATTGTCGATGATTTATATGGATTAGAAAGTTGGCTTGATAGCAGATACGCTACGTTTTGATATGATGTAGCTCCTTTTAATAGACCGTAGGATTCCGGCACATGGCAACATTTGGTGATTTTCCAAACGATCACAAAGCAAGCTCACAAACTTCAGACAGTGCTGATTCGCCGCAGTGGGAACGTAAAGTACTGCAAGATCTTGCTTATGCTGCCATCAAAGAACAACGTAATAGTCGTCGCTGGGGTTACGTTTTCAAGGGCTTATTCCTACTATACCTATTCGCCTTCATGTTTTTAATGTTGCCGGGTGGCGAAAAAAGTATGCAAACCGGTCAGCACACAGCATTGGTTGATATTACTGGTGTCATCAGTGCGGATGCAGATGCCAACGCCGATACGGTGGTCACAGGCATTCGTAATGCTTTCAAATCCAATGAAGCTCAAGCATTAATCTTACGACTCAACACACCTGGCGGCAGCCCAGTCCAATCAGGCATTATCAACGACGAAATTCGCCGTTTAAAACAAACTCGTCCTGATTTCCCTGTTTATGCGGTTGTCCAAGATATTTGTGCATCAGGTGGCTATTACATCGCTGTTGCAGCAGATGAAATTTATGCTGATAAGGCCAGTATTGTTGGCTCTATCGGTGTGCGTATGGATAGCTTTGGTTTTACTGAAGCTATCGACAAATTAGGTATCGAGCGCCGTTCGCTAACTGCCGGACAAAATAAATCATTTCTCGACCCATTTATGCCGCTGAAAGAAACGGATGTTGAGCATGCCAATGACATGCTGGCAAACGTACACCAACAATTTATCGATGTGGTCAAAACTGGCCGTGGCGATCGTATTAATGCCGAAGATGACAAATTATTTTCAGGTCTATTCTGGTCGGGCGAACAAGCACTTGGGTTAGGCCTTATTGATGGCTTGGGTAGCAGTAGTATGGTTGCCCGTGACATCGTTGGTGCAGAAGAGATCGTTGATTACACACCAAGACCTAACTATCTTGATCGTTTTGCCGGTAAACTCGGTGCAAGCATCGGACAAATGTTACAAAGTAGCAGTCACTGGAGTTTGCGCTAATGAGCGATTTTATACCTGCCAATGAATTTGAAGAGTCGACACTTCAAGATCGTGTAGAGCTATTTCGCTATACAGATTTGACGCATCCATTGATGCAGGTATTGTTCAACTTTCAACTGACAAAATCAGCGCCACCAGAGACTGACTAAGATGACACTCACGCTGACGCCGCAATCACTGGTCAATAAATCGTTGGATTTAGTTTCAGCGCCAACCACCTATGCTCGGCTGGACGCGTTAATTAGTGATCCGGATAGTGCAATTGATGACATCAGCGCAGTCATTAATACCGATCCAGCGCTCACCACTCGATTGCTTAAAATCGTCAATAGCCCTTTTTATGGCTTCCCGTCACAAATCAAAACCATTTCACGAGCGATCACCATTATTGGTACTCGTGAGCTGACGCATCTTGTTTTAGCGACGTCAGTGATGAATGCTTTTCGTGGTATCCCATCGAATTTGATGGATATGGATACTTTTTGGCGACACAGTTTAGCGTGTGCAATTACAGCAAAATATTTAGCTGAAGCGACGCATCAAAATCAACCAGAACCATATTTTATTGCTGGACTTCTGCACAATATTGGCAGCTTAGTGTTGTATCAGTCAGTACCGGAACTTGCGCGTGAAGCAATCAATAGCGCTCGCTTTGGGCATGAAGTGTTACACGAAGCAGAAAAGCGTTTGATTGGTTTTGATCATGGTGAAGTCGGTGCTGTACTGATACAGAACTGGCGACTTCCAGAATCACTGGCTGTCGTTGCACGATATCATCACGTACCGTCATCGGCCCCACAACCTGCGATAGACGTAAATATTGTGCATATTGCTGATGTATTGGTGAGCAGCGTGCCATTTGGTCACAATGGTGATCAACATGTGCCACCTCTCGATCCACAGGCTTGGCAATCATTAAATCTCGAAACAAGTGCTATTGAGTCTTTGCTGGCAAATGTCAGCGACCAGCTTGATACACTAGCCGCATTAATGCGACCTGAAAACTAAATTCATAACAACATATTATTTAAAGCGTAAGAGGCAAACATGAGAACCGTATTACTTGGCGCGCCGGGTTCCGGCAAGGGTACACAAGGCGTATTTTTAGCCAAACACTTCACTATTCCACAAATCTCTACTGGTGATTTACTGCGCGCGGCAGTTGCTGATGGCAGCGAGCTGGGTAAAAAAGCCAAATCTGCGATGGATGCCGGTGCACTAGTTTCTGACGATATCGTCATTGGTCTTATTCGTGAACGTTTGTCGCAAGATGATGCTCAAAACGGCTACATTCTTGATGGTTTCCCACGCAATATTCCACAAGCAGAAGCATTAGACACGATGCTGAGTGAAGTTGGTCAGCCATTAGAAGGTGTGGTGTTACTCGATGTTCCTTTTGAAGAGTTGATGCAACGTCTGACTGGTC
This sequence comes from Methylophaga sp. OBS3, assembly GCF_026319325.1. GTDB lineage: Bacteria > Pseudomonadota > Gammaproteobacteria > Nitrosococcales > Methylophagaceae > Methylophaga. Next base: position 90,187 of record NZ_JAPDMU010000005.1, on the reverse strand, counting down.
GTCGTACATGTAAAAGCTGTGGCGCCATTTTTAACGTACATTTATCACCACCGCAAAAAGAAGGTGAATGTGATAAATGTGGTGGCGAATTGTTCCAACGCCAAGACGATAATGAAGAAACCATTGGGAATCGTTTAAAAGTCTACGAAGAACAAACAGCGCCATTGATCGGTTACTACCAATCAAAAGACAAGTTACATGCGATTAAAGGTACTGGTGATATCAACCAAATCACCAATGCCGTCTGCGAGATCTTCGAGAAACTCTAAGTTTCTAGAAAGGTATGGCGCGGATTTTAACTGTTGGGATCGCCACCCTTGATATTATCAATCTGGTGGCAACTTACCCAGCTGAAGATGACGAAGTCCGCGCTATATCACAACAGCAATGCCGTGGCGGTAATGCAAGTAATACCGCCATTGTATTAAGTCAACTGGGTCATCAGGTAGATTTTGTTGGGGTGCTTATCGACGAACCTGACCTCGCTTTGATCACGCAGGAGTTTGATAATTATCAGGTCAATTATCAGCATTGCCAGCGGCTTGAAAACGGCAAAATGCCAACCTCTTACATTACCGTCAATGCCAAAAATGGTAGCCGCACCATTGTGCATCATCGTGACTGCCCTGAATTAGCATTCGACGCTTTCCAAGCAATTGACTTAAGTAGCTACGACTGGATTCATTTCGAAGGTCGTAATATTTCCGAAACCTTAAAAATGTTAGCCTACGCGACCAAGCATTACCCGGAAATACCACGCTCAGTTGAATTTGAAAAACCAAGAGATGGTATAGAACAACTGCTCGATAACGCCTCATTTATCATGGCTTCACAGCCTTTTGCCAAAGCAGCTGGGTTTGATAATGCCCTCAGGTTCTTAAAAAATTTTCCTGCAGCTAAAGCAACGTGTAGTTGGGGAGCGGATGGTATTGGCTATAAATTTGATGATCAGATTGGACTTCAGCCGGCGACAGCATTAACGAGCGTAGTTGATACATTAGGTGCTGGTGATACTTTGAATGCTGGCCTAATTCATGGCATGGTAAATCAATGGCCAGATAACGCTGTTTTAGAATTTGCCAGCCAACTCGCAGGCCTCAAATGTAGCCAACATGGCTTTGCTGATTTACACCGAATTATGGAATAAATGACACTATGACTGACCGCGTTTATCTGATGACTGAAAAAGCGCTCAAGGAAAATGCCCCAAAAGAGTTTGAAGTCACGATTGCTGATGACAAGCTGGCTGGTTTTCTCTTACGGTTTGAAGGCAAAGTATACGCTTACCTAAATCACTGCCCACATTTAGGTATTCCGCTTAATTGGCAACCTGATGCATTCATGTCATTAGAGGAAACTCACATCCAGTGCAGTACACATGGTGCATTGTTTAACCCAGATAATGGTTTGTGTATTTCAGGACCATGTCGTGGTCAAAGCCTGACATTACTCAATATCGAAACCGATACAGCAGGTGATATTTACTTAGTCAGACCACAAGCTGCTTAAACAATCTCTTAAAGCCTTTAATAAGGCTTTTTGCCCCGAGAGTTGATGCTGCTGGCAAACAACCGTTATTGGCTTTTGCTGTAAAAAAACCTCTATTAACAAAGCTTGCTGCTCAACCGTAATATTGGTCAATTTTGCTTCTGACACCATATCCCAAAGCCATTTCAACATCGGTACAAAACTAAACTCCAGCGCTCTCTGTCCATGGATAAATCCAGCGATGTCCGCTTTATCCATCGCGGATAAATTTAAGGAAGACAAAGGCAAACTTTCGCTTATTAATTTAACTTGCGAAGCAGGCAAGTCTGCATAATAACGTGGTAATAATGTCGGCCATTGTTCAGCTAAACGAGTTTGTAACAACCCAATCAGCCTCTCCCCGCTTGCTGATTTTGGCTTTAGCATGACCACCGCCCTACCGGCACTGACGGTATCTTCATGTAAGCCTAAACGAACTGGTTTAAAAGCATTTTTAAACCAAAACGCATAAACCGCTTCTTGAAAAGCAAAGCTACAGCCAAGAATATCTGTGTTGGTAGGCAACTCTGCTTCGATGCCGTTTAATAGCTGTGTGCCGTACCCCTGTTGTTGGTACTCCGCCTGTATAGCAATGCGTATGATTCGCTGGTAATTCAAAGAACCTGCTTGCAGATCGCCAGCTTGGGTCAATAAACTCTGGGGTAATAATTGACTCGGTAAACGTCGTTGGCCTTGATGGACTGCCAAAGCCAAGTTTTCTGCTAATGGTCCTTCCTGATTAATCCAGCCGGCACCAATTAAAACGGCGCCTTTAAACAAAAGGTAAGTTGTGCGGTTGTCATCATCTAAAATGGCTTGTAAATCAGATGGCCTAGTCCGGTAATGGGCATTTACTAACAGTGCAAATAATTGCTGCAGCAATTTTTCATCAGCTAATAACTGTTTTGGTGAAACAGTGTTAAATACTATCGTTCCATTCTCAGTTTCAGTTGGGTTTTCTTGCGTGGTGTTTAGCAACAATGCCTGATAACTAAACTGCTCCAGTGCATCATCAACTGCCCAACGAACCGGCATGGTCAATTTCATTTCTTGCCAACCTGGTGCTGCTTCATCGAGCAGTTTGGCAAACTGCAATTTAAAACCCGAACCAGAGCCTTCATAACCATGCAATGTGCTGGCAAACACCACTCGCGCGTAATGTTTTACAAGTTTATGTAATACAGCCTGGGGTAACGCCGCCGCCTCATCCACCAGCAGTAAATCAGTCTCAGGGAGCTTATGCAGCAATTGCTCTGGTGCCATAAAACGAATAGACGCCAACAATGTTGGGTCATTGCTCTCGCACCCCAATTGTTTTGACGCATGCTGATATAAAGTGACTACCGCTGCTTTTGAAGGTGCAGTCACCAATATTTGAGTTTTACCTCGCTTAATAAAGTTCGCAGCAGCGATACCCAACACAGCTGATTTACCACGGCCACGATCAGCAGTTATTAACAGTGGCCGACGACGATGCCCGTGCATAACTTTATCAATGGCAGCTAAAGCCGCGCGTTGATCTTGGGTAAGGGAAAACGGTGTCTTTTTTGGCGTTACTTCTGGCAAATGGGGCCAGTTGTCACCAGAACGCCAAAACATGGCCTGTGATGTGTTAGCTGTAAAGGAAATAGCGAACTTGATAAAACGTTGCAGCCAAAAACTTTCGGTTGTGTCTGGCAGTAATAGGAAAAAAATACCGCCACCACGTAAGGTACCAAGTGCTGCGCCAAGTGAATCAGGACGACATTGATGGCTAGCATCAAAAACCAGCAGGTCGACTTCCTGCCCCAGAAACTGGTTTGCCTGAGACTGACTGATGATTTGTTTATCAGGATCGCGCTGCTCAGCTAACCACAAGACAGTTAAATTGGGCCGAGCAGCCAAATAGGCTTCGATATTTTGCCGTGCAACCTCTGCGTCACCCTGACAAAAAACCGTAAGCCGTTGTGCTGCAGCCATGCCTAGTAATGCGGTGGCGGTGGTTCGTCGGCCTGACGCATTAATTGATCGTGTTGCAGCGTTTCAACTTGACCGCCCAATTTATCTAACTGACGTTGCAAACGATCAATTTGATTTTGCTGCTTGGTGACCACCTGATTTAATTGCTCAATCACCCCATCCTGAAAAGCGATACGGGTTTGCAGCTCAATAATATCGTCATTCATCAGTCGTCACCATCATATGAAAGTGCTGGCGCTAACCAACGCTCAGCAGTCGCCATATCCCAGTTTTTACGTTGAGCGTAATCTTTAACCTGATCTTCCGTAATTTTGCCAAGACCAAAATAACGCGAGTCTGGGTGCGCAAAATAGAAACCGCTGACCGCCGCTGTTGGCAACATCGCATAACTTTCAGTCAGCGTCATGCCAATACGCTGTTCAACATCGAGTAACTGCCACAGCAGATCTTTTTCAGTGTGATCCGGGCAAGCTGGATAACCCGGCGCAGGTCTGATGCCCTGATACTTCTCATCAATCAATGCTTCGTTATCGAGTTGCTCATCCGCTTTATAGCCCCACAACTCTTTACGAACTCGCTCATGCATCCGTTCAGCTAGAGCTTCTGCCAATCGATCTGCCAAGGCTTTCAGCATAATGCTGTGATAATCGTCATGGTCAGCTTCAAAACGCGCGACATGCTCATCAATACCAATACCCGCCGTTACCGCAAAAGCGCCAATATAATCCTGAACGCCACTGTCTTTTGGTGCCAAATAATCAGATAAGGATGCATTCGGACGACCAGGTGGCTTCTCACTTTGCTGACGCAGAGAATGTAACGTCATTCTGACGGTTTCACGACTGTCGTCAGTGTAGACTTCAATATCGTCGTCGTTAACAGTATTCGCCGGGAATAAACCAATCACTGCACGAGCTTTTAGCCATTTCTCATCAACGATTTGTTTTAGCATTTTCTGTGCGTCGTTAAACAAATGTGTGGCATGTTCACCAACTACTTCATCACTGAGAATTCGTGGATAACGCCCCGCTAACTCCCAAGATTGGAAAAATGGTGTCCAATCGATGCGTTCAATCAGCTCCGATAATGGATAATCATCTAATACGGTGACGCCCGGCTGATTGGGTACTTTTGGCTGATATGCCGACCAATCAATTTTGGTTTTATTGGCGCGCGCTTGATTGAGCGTCAATAAACGTCGGGTGGATTTACGGCCCTGATGCTGCTCGCGTTTTGTTTGATAATCCGCTTTGGTTTTGCTGACAAAATCATCTCGCGTAATTTTGCTCACCAAGTTTTGCGCCACACCAACGGCACGAGAAGCATCTTTTACATAAATCACTGGCCCATCATAGTTCGGGTCGATTTTTACCGCGGTGTGAATCAATGAAGTCGTCGCACCACCAATCATAAGTGGCTTATCAAACCCTAGTCGCTGCATTTCTTTGGCCATATGCGCCATTTCTTCAAGCGATGGCGTAATCAAACCTGACAGGCCAATGATATCGACATTTTCTTTGCGTGCTGTATCGAGAATTGTCTGTGCTGGCACCATAACACCAAGATCAATAATCTCGAAGTTATTACACTGCAAGACAACGCCGACGATATTTTTACCAATATCGTGAACGTCACCTTTTACGGTCGCCATCAGGATTTTGCCATTACTGTTACTGACAGTACTGTCGTCTTTTTCTGCCTCGATAAAAGGCATCAAATAGGCAACCGCTTTTTTCATCACCCGCGCAGATTTAACAACCTGCGGCAAGAACATTTTGCCCTCACCGAACAAGTCACCGACGACATTCATGCCGTCCATCAATGGACCTTCGATAACTTCTAACGGTTTGGCGTATTGTTGTCTCGCTTCTTCAGTATCTTCATCAACAAAATCAGCAATACCTTTTACCAAGGCATGCTCTAGTCGTTTGACGACTGGCAAGCTACGCCATTCCAGATCTTCTTTTTTCTCGACGCTGCCATCACCTTTGTATTTATCAGCAATAGCTAATAAACGATCGGTGGCATCATCACGACGGTTCAGAATGACGTCTTCGACATGTTCACGCAGCTCAGTCGGTAAATCATCATAAATTGCCAGCTGACCGGCATTAACGATACCCATATCCATACCCGCTTTGATTGCGTGGTATAAGAATACGGCGTGGATTGCCTCACGAACCGGGTTATTCCCACGGAACGAGAAAGAGACGTTAGACACACCACCACTTACTCTGGCGTGAGGCAGCGCTTGTTTGATATCTCGCGTTGCTTCGATGAAATCAACCGCATAGTTATTGTGTTCTTCGATACCCGTTGCGACCGCAAAGATATTGGGATCGAAAATAATATCTTCAGGAGGGAAATGGACTTGCTCAGTCAGAATTTCATAACTGCGGGTACAAATCTCACGTTTACGTTCACGCGTATCCGCTTGTCCTGTTTCATCAAAAGCCATGACGATAACAGCAGCGCCATAACGCCTAACCAATTTGGCCTGCTCGATAAATTTCTCTTCGCCTTCTTTCAAGCTGATTGAGTTAACAATCCCTTTACCTTGAATACACTTCAGACCAGCTTCAATGATTTCCCATTTAGATGAGTCAATCATAATAGGTACACGGCTGATATCCGGTTCGGCAGCAACCAGATTTAGGAACGTCACCATCGCTTCCTGCGAATCCAGCATCCCCTCGTCCATGTTGATATCGATGATTTGAGCACCGTTCTCAACCTGTTGGCGAGCGACTTCTAAAGCAGTATCAAAATCACCTTCTTTAATCAGTTTGGCAAAGCGTAAAGAGCCTGTGACGTTGGTACGCTCACCAATATTGGTAAACAAACTATCTGGCGTCAGATTTAACGGCTCTAAACCACTTAAACGACAATGATGTTTATTTGCTGGACGTTGGCGCGGTTTCACACCCGCAACGGCATCGGCAATCGCTTTAATGTGGGCAGGCGTCGTACCACAACAACCACCGATAACATTTAAAAATCCAGACTCAGCCCACTCTTTAATGTGAAAAGCCATGGCTTCTGGTGATTCATCATATTCACCGAATTCATTCGGCAAACCCGCATTAGGATGCGCGCTGACATAGCTCGTCGAAACTAAAGACAGCTCTTCAACATACTGACGTAATTGTTCAGCACCTAACGCACAGTTCAGACCAATGGACAGTGGCTGAACATGTGATAAAGAATTCCAGAATGCTTCTGCTGTTTGTCCCGATAATGTCCGGCCGCTGGCATCGGTGATGGTGCCAGAAATCATTACCGGTAAATGGATCTGGTGTTGCTCGAAATAAGTTTCGATAGCAAAAACCGCAGCTTTGGCATTTAAGGTATCGAATACGGTTTCGACCAATAGCATGTCAGAGCCGCCATCGACCAAGCCACGAATGGCTTCAAGGTAAGCCTCGACCAACTCGTCAAAGCTGACATTACGAAAACCTGGGTTATTTACATCAGGAGAAATACTGGCGGTACGATTGGTTGGCCCTAATACGCCAGTAACAAAGCGGGGTTTATCCGGATTGGCTTTGGTGAACTCATCAGCAACTTCACGTGCAATTTCCGCTGAGACTTTGTTAAGTTCATACACCAGATCTTCCATCTGGTAATCCGCCATCGCAATCGACGTGCCGTTGAAGGTATTGGTTTCGACAATATCAGCACCCGCTTCAAAATAAGCGCGGTGAATATCACGAATAATTTGTGGCTGCGTAATCGACAACAGATCGTTGTTGCCTTTGACATCGCACGGATGGTTGGTAAACCGTTCGCCGCGAAAATCGTCCTCGGTTAATTTATAGCTTTGCAGCATGGTGCCCATGCCGCCATCGAGGATCAGAATGCGTTGTTCAAGCAGTTGCTGGACTTGTTCAAAAACAGTGGTCAAAACGGTTTTCCTATCATGCAGTTAGCGATTTTAATAAAACGTTCAATTATACCAGATAGACAACCAAACAAATGGATTGAACACCGCTAAAAAAGTCGCATACCTACCTTACGAATTTTATCGCCATCAACTTCGTTAACCACCCAATGAATACCGTGCCAATCAACATCATCACCGACAACCGGATGGCCGCCTACGCGACGAGAAATAAACTGTGCCAAAGTATCGTCTTTTTCATTATTACTAAGGGTTAGACCATAAGCCTGGGCAACATCAACCAACTTGGCATCTCCGTTTAAAACAAAGGCACCAAAGAATGCTTCTGCCTGACGGAGTTTTACGTCGCCATTAAACAGTTGGTTTAACTTAGGCAAATCTTCACTTCGACTAATAACACACAACACATCCCCAACATGCAGTTCGGTACTGCCTTTGGGATGAATCATTTGATGTTCACGGAACAACGCCGAAATCAACGTACCAGATGGAAAGCGTAATAATCGGATCTGCTGGTTTTCTAAAGCCGGGTTATCCACTTTGTAGACAAACATTTCAAAGTCATTTTCCGGCAAAATGCCTAAGGCGCCACGTTGATCTGGTGTCGTGCCTTTCGGTACGGCAACTCTCATCCAACGCGCCATGGGGGACAACGTGGTTCCCTGAACTAACAGCGATAACACAACAACCGCAAACGCCACATTGAAATAAAGTGCGGCATTTTCCACACCACCAATCACCGGGAAAATCGCCAATACGATTGGCACTGCACCACGTAAACCAACCCATGAGATAAAGCCGATTTCTCGCCAGCGGAATTTAAAAAACGGTTTAATCGCGATTAATACCGCCAATGGCCGTGCCACGAAAATCAACGCCAAGGCGATAAGTAATGCAGGAACAGCGTAAGTCAGCATTTCACTTGGCGAAACTAACATACCGAGCACCAAGAACAAACCAATCTGACTTAACCATGCCAAACCGTCGTGTACAGGCAAAATATGCGCTAAATGCTTACCGGGTTGATTCCCAATCATCAGGCCACAGAGATAGATGGCTAAAAAGCCACTGCCGCCCAAAACACTGGTGAGTCCAAATACGAAAAATGCTAATGCAAGTGCCAATAATGAATACAAACCCGGCGCTAAATCGAGCTTAGTTAATAATCTGGCAATTAACCAACCAGAGCCCAAACCGATAATGACACCTAGCCCAAATTGTTGGATCAAAAAGACCAGCGATGACATCCAGCCTTCGGTTTCGCCAATCAGTAGCTCTATCAACATGATGGTTAAGAAAATTGCCATCGGATCGTTGGTGCCCGATTCGATTTCTAATGTGGCACTCACCCGCTCATTGATATTGACGCCCTGACCTTTAAGCATGGAAAAGACTGCTGCGGCATCTGTTGAGCCAACAATTGCGCCGATTAACAGGCCTTCGAGCAAAGTCAGATCAAAGATCAACATTGCTAAATAACCAACGATCCCGCTGGTCATCAAAACACCTAAGGTGGCGAGCGATAATGCGGGTTTAAAACCGGCACGAAATGTCGATAGACGTGTTTGCAAACCACCATCAAGCAAAATCATTGCTAACGCCAAATGACCAATCAGAAAGGCAAGCGAATAGTTATCAAACTCGATACCCAACAAGCCATCTTCACCCGCCAGCATCCCCAGCGCCAAGAAGATGATCAGGATAGGTAAGCCAAATAAGGAAGATAACCGACTGGCGAGAATACTCAGTGCTATCAAAAAGCCACTCAGTAAAAATAGGGTGTTTATCGCATCCATGACGGAACCTTGTGTTAGTTACGATTCATTATGGCACAAGGTATTTAGCGATTCTTATCGGTTGTTGGCCCTAAACCAAACTCCCCGCGTTCTTCTACTGTGACAAAAGGTATCAACGCACCAATATCAAAACGTGCTTTGAACACATAATCCATAGTTTGTTGCTGACCAGACAATAATTGGTTTAACAATCGTGCACTGCCAAATAAATCAGGACTGGCTTTGATCACAATGTTTTCACTGCTGTAGCCTTCCACTCTAGGTAGGTTCGGCTCGGCACCGCTAATGATGCGGTTGCCATCGACTTCAACTGAATAGCTCATCCCCTTTAATGGCAGGGCCGAGCGGTTAGGATTAGTCACTTGTAAACCAATCAAAAATGTCGGCGAGAGTCCGTTACTTTCCGGTGCTAATGCGAACGAAGTGATATTGATTTGCGGCTTTTCATAGCTGGGAGACCAACTAGCACAGCCTGCTAGCCAAAGCACACTCAGCATCAATAATGTTTTTACTGCAAACCGCATAATATTTCTCCGCTTGTAAAACTCTACTTAATGTCAGACAGAAAAAAGGCGCTGCAAATTCACTCTGCAACGCCTTAATTTTAAAAGATCCTAAATGGATCTTCCGAGAACGAGCTATCAGTTACCGCGTTTTTCGACGGCTTCCACCTCATCCATTTCATGAGCTGGGTGAGCTTGATTACCCGTCTCCGCCGCTTTTTCTTGGCTTTCTTGATAGTCCTGACTATTTTCTTTGGTTACACGCTCAGCTTGGTCGCCCATGTTATGTGCTGGATGATTCCCCTCATGAGCACACGCACCCAAGAAAAAAGTCGTCATCATTAATCCGGTTAAGGTTAATTTGTTTTTCATAACACTCCCTATCTGATTTCGAAATTAACATCACCAAGCACGAGAAGTGCTTAGTTGTGTGTTAATTACGCTAACGTGGATAGCTTATGTCACAAATAACCTAGGTTAAGAAATCCGCGATTGATGCAATGATGACCAATATTAATGCTGGACGCTGCGGTTCACACCATTTAACAACGCTTTAATTGCCGCCCGGCTAATATTTTTATCTTGGCCAACACCAAACAGTGACGAACCATTAGCCACTTTGATTTCAACATAACAAACGGCTGTCGCATCACTACCGGCACCAACGCCATGCTCGTGATAATCAACTACGGTGATGTTATTACCAAAGTGTTCACTAATTGCACTGGCGGCTGCATCAACCGGTCCATTCCCCCGCCCTGTGACTGTGAATTGTTGCTCACCATGCTGCAGGGTAATTTCAGCAGTTACATTTTCTTCAGTGTCATCACTGACTTTACTGGCTTTAAATTGATACGGTGCATTCACCTGCAAATAGGCTTCATCAAACAAGCGATAAATTTCAGCACTGTTGATTTCTTTGCTGGTTTCATCACTCACTTTTTGGACTTGTTTGCTGAACTCAATCTGCAAACGTCGTGGCAACTCAAATCCAGCTTGTTGTTGCAACAGGAAGCTCACACCACCTTTTCCTGACTGGCTATTAACGCGAACAACTGCGTCATAACTACGGCCCAAGTCAGCAGGATCAACTGGCAAATAAGGAATATTCCAAACACCACTGCCATCTTGAGCGGCAAAACCTTTCTTAATGGCATCTTGGTGTGAGCCAGAAAAAGCAGTAAATACCAACTCGCCCGCATAAGGATGGCGCGGATGCACTGGCAAATTGGTACAAGACTCAACCAATTGGCGAACCTTATCAATTTGCGAAAAATCCAAACCGGGATGGACACCTTGTGAATACAAATTCAGCGCCAAGGTCACCAAACAGACATTACCGGTACGTTCGCCATTACCAAACAAACAGCCCTCAACACGATCAGCACCGGCCATCACTGCCAACTCCGCAGCAGCCACAGCTGTACCACGGTCATTATGCGGATGCACACTCAAAATAATGCTATCGCGCTGATTCAAATTGCGATGCATCCATTCAATTTGGTCGGCATAGGTATTCGGCGTCGACATCTCAACTGTCGCCGGCAGATTCAAAATAATTTTATGCTCAGGCGTAGGCTGCCAAATCGCCGTAACGGCATCACAGACTTCTTTGGCGAAATCCAACTCTGTTGATGAGAAAGCTTCCGGTGAATACTGATATACCCACTCAGTTTCTGGTTGTTTAGCCGTGTATTCTTTTACCCAGCGTGTACCGCGCTCAGCAATCTCTTTCACACCGGCTTTATCAGTGCGATACACGATATTGCGAAAATCTGGCGCTGTCGGGTTGTACATATGCAAAATGGCGCGTTTAGCCCCTTGCAAAGATTTCACGGTACGCTCGATCAAATCTTCACGTGCTTGAGTCAACACTTCAATGGTGACATCGTCAGGGATCAAATCTTCTTCAATCAAACGACGCACAACATTAAAGTCAGTCTCTGATGCAGATGGAAAACCCACCTCAATTTCTTTAAAGCCCATTTCCACCAGCGCTTTAAAAAACCGAATTTTGGTTTCTACAGACATGGGATCAATCAATGCCTGATTACCATCACGGAGATCAGTGCTCATCCAAACAGGGACTTTTTCAATAACCTTATTTGGCCATTGGCGATCTGCAAGCGGCGTTGCTTGAAAACGGCGATATTTCTGTTCGGGTTGGGCAATCATTTTTAGCTCCTGATCTAATTGGTTGCCTGAAATTAATGACTAGTGTCATCCGCCGGCTGCAAGAAGTACCACCATTGAGGGATAACCAACGATGACTCAAGCACCTTGTTAACTGATTTTGTCAATTAACAGGTGGCTGACGTACAACGCGCTTTTGGCGCCGTTCAGCCGGTTTCAGGCATGGGAATATTATAAAGAGAGCTCGATAGAATTAAATTGCCAAAATTCTCCTTAACTCAAAATTAAAAGAATTTATTGCTTAAAAATAAATAATTATTAGAATTAAATTTCACAATAGCAAAATAAGGTGCATTTCATGACTGAAGCACTCGATAGATATGATCGGCAGATTTTGGCGACTTTGCAAAAAAATGGCCGCGTGACCAATCAAGAGTTGGCTGAAGCCATCAAGTTATCGCCATCACCAACATTACGCCGTGTAAAACAATTAGAAGAAAACGGACTGATTGATGGTTATGTCGCCCTGCTAAATGCCAAAAAACTTGGGCTGACCTTAATGGCGTTTATTGGCATTAGTATGGATAAACACACGCCCGAGCGATTTAACGATCTTGAATCTACGCTGGCCCAATACCCAGAAGTATTGGAGTGCCATTTGATAACCGGTCAATCCGCTGACTATTTATTAAAAGTCATCGTGAAAGACATGGATGCCTATCAACAGTTTTTGCTGCAAAAACTGACTCGCATTGAAGGTGTGACCGGCGTACATACCTCGTTTGTTATGAAGTCAGCAATTAAATCGACGGCGTTACCGATCCCATAGGCTTGTTTATGTTTTAGCCAAAATAGTATGTGAAATGCGCCAAATCGAGGATTTGGGCAGTATTTTTAAACCATTTCAAACAATAATTTTTAATAATTTCAAAGAGTCAGCTGCAAAGCCTTTGCAGGCGCTGGTTTCTGGATCATAATCAAACGCAGGCCCTGTTTAAACAACAAGAGGAATGCTTCCGAATGATTAAACGACCCGACGCCACAAAACGTCTTTTTGTGCTGGACACCAATGTTTTGATGCACGATCCGACGGCGTTATTTCGCTTCGACGAACATGACATATTTCTACCGATGGTAGTGCTCGAAGAATTAGATAAGGGAAAAAAAGGTTTATCAGAAGTTTCAAGAAATGTTCGTCAAGTCAGTCGTTTTCTCGATGACTTACTCCTCCTCGCCAATGACAATGAGGCGATAAATAACGGTATCCCGTTACCCAGTATTACCAATAGCGATGTTCCTCAGGCCAGCGGCCGATTGTTTTTCCAAACGCGTCAGATGGCGCAAGACTTACCCAAAGAACTCCCGGGTCATCAAGCTGATAATGCCATTCTTGCTGTGGCCATCAACTTGCAACAGGCACAAACTGAAACCAACATTATTCTGGTTTCAAAAGATATTAATCTGCGTATTAAAGCCACTGTTTTAGGAATATGTGCAGAAGACTATTACAACGATAAAGTCCTCGATGACGTTGATTTACTGTATCGCGGTGCCACAGAATTGGCGGCGAGTTTCTGGGAAGATCTCAACCGTCTTGAGTCTTGGACACAAGATGGTCGCACCTTTTATCAAATCGAAGGCGAGGTCGTTAAAGATTGGTACCCGAACCAACTTATCTATTCTCCCGAAGATGAAAATGCCATTGAGGCCGTGGTTCGTAGTGCCAAAGAAGATTCGGCAGATATCGAGCTTGTTCATGATTACCGTAAAGATAAACACGCTGTTTGGGGTATCACCGCCCGAAACCGTGAACAAAATTTTGCCCTGAATTTGTTGATGGATCCCGATATCGACTTTGTTACTTTGCTAGGACAGGCCGGTACCGGTAAAACACTGTTAACGCTAGCTGCTGCCTTAACCCAAACTATCGAACATAAACGATATGGTGAAATCATCATGACCCGTGTCACCGTGCCGGTGGGTGAAGATATTGGTTTCTTACCCGGTACCGAAGAAGAAAAAATGACGCCGTGGATGGGCGCTTTAATGGATAACCTTGAAGTGCTAAATAAAACCGAAGGTGGTGACTGGGGTCGTCAGGCGACCAATGATTTATTGCAGCGTTGGATCAAAATTCGCTCGCTAAACTTCATGCGTGGTAGAACATTTTTGAAACGTTTTATCATCATCGATGAAGCGCAGAACTTAACCTCTAAACAGATGAAAACGCTGATAACCCGTGCTGGGCCAGGCACCAAGATTGTCTGTTTGGGTAATATTTCTCAGATCGACACACCTTACTTAAGTGAGACCACATCTGGTTTGACCTACGTTGTTGACCACTTCAAAAACTGGGCACATAGCGGTCATATCACGTTATTACGCGGTGAACGTTCTCGACTGGCTGATTTTGCCTCTGAGAATTTATAAAAGACCGTGGTAGCATTAGCTTTTATTTAGCGTGGTAGTAGGACACTCCATGAATGACACGACAGACAATATGAGCGATCGCCGGGCGTATTTCCGGATCAACGACCGTTTATTGATTAAAGTGAAATCCATCAGCAAGGAAGCTGCAAAAGAGTTAGGGGAGCGCATCATCACCAGCGCTCCCCACGCTACCCATCCCCAACAACAATTATCTTCACTGGAAACCGCGTTTTATCATTTAACGGATCAAATTGGTCATCAAGACCGAGATGTCGCTCGTGCATTACGAATGCTTGATGAAAAAATTAACCTGTTATCTAACAGTGTTCAGCATTTGTTACAGCCAATTGATGATAGCGAAACCAATGCCGTTAATTTGAGTGCCGGTGGTGTGGCGTTACTGTGTGACCAAGTTATCGCAGCCAAAACTCCAGTTGAAGTAAATTTAACATTATTACCATCAGGATTACCGATTCATGCCGTGGGTAAAGTTGTCAGCACAGACAAATTACCTGAACCGCTTGAAGGTAAAAACTATAATCTACGTTTGGTGTTCACCCATATGAGTGAAACCGATCGTAATATTCTGGTTAAACACACCTTAAGCCGCCAAGCTGAAACATTACGTCAGCAAAAACAACAAATTTAAGTAAATTAATGTCCCTACCCGTCTTATACAGTTTTAGACGTTGTCCCTACGCTATGCGTGCCCGTTTTGCTATTTTGGCCGCAGGACAACAAGTTGAGTTACGTGAAGTTGTCTTAAAAGATAAGCCGCAAGCGCTGCTGACAATTTCACCCAAGGCTACCGTCCCGGTACTACAACTCGATAATGAAGTTATCGATGAAAGCCTTGATATCGCTTTGTGGGCATTCGAGCAACAAGATCCTGCTGGATTTTGGCAGCCACTCGCGGCAGAGCAACAACAACAATCTTTAGCATTGATTCGCGAAACGGATGGTGACTTTAAGTCTGCATTAGATCGCTACAAATATGCTGATCGTTACCCTGAAAAATCTCAGCAAGACTACCGTATGCAAGGTGAATTGTTTCTGCAAAAGCTGGAAGCGATTCTCACCAGTCAGTCTTTTCTAGTGGGCAACCAACCAACTCTCGCTGACATCGCTATCATGCCGTTTGTCCGTCAGTTTGCAATGGTCGATTGGGGCTGGTTTAGTAACACACCTAATTACCCGCAGTTGCAACGCTGGTTAAATGCGTTCTTACAATCAGGCGTATTTAAACAAGTAATGGAAAGTTACCCGCAATGGCAACCTGACTCTGAAGTGAGCTTGTTACCGGTTAATTAACGGCACATGTCCCGTGCTTGTTTGGATGGCATGTCGTAATGTTGATACCGACAAATATAAAACGTTTCATCAGCCGCCTCAGCATCCATACTTTTTAATAATGTTTGCCACAAACTCAGTCGGCTACTGTCATCAACATATTCGATAGTCTGTTGCTTGTTAAGCCATACGCCATCAACATTAAAGCTATAGGCTGGGATAAGGTCATTACGTTGTGTGGCGGGTTTAATGACGGGATCAATGTTGTCTAAAACCAGAGGTACTGCCTGTGTTGTTGGATAATAACTCACCACCATATGCGCTTGGTTTAAAGTGAGCGCTTTGACGTAAGTCAGCCGGAGTTTGTCGGATGCCATGCCCATTTCCGTTAGGGTGAAATACTTGGCAATCGCAAAGTCTTCACAGTCACCTGCTTGGGTGACAATGGTCTGCAACGGTGTCGCCCAATAATCTTCAACACCCCAGTGAATAATGTCATCGACAAAATGGTTTTGGTTGATAAAGTCATTAGCGGCTTTGAGCTGCTGTTGCTCGGTCCAATTCTGACCTCTATCAATTAGCTGACGCCATGCTTCAACTCGAGCCGCAGTATCGTCACTTATTCCCATTGCAGAAGGTGATTTAGGCGCACTGCCACAGCCCACCAGCAATAACATCACTAAGCCAATGACTATCCGCATATTAATCTCCTAGGTTGAGATAATTCGCAGCTTGATCGGTTATGTCTAATCGTGGCACAACACCCAAACAAGGTGGATCAATACGTGCTGCGATGGATTGAATAATGGCAGTATGTTCAACATCACCCAAAAAGTCATTAGCGACCCAGCCTGCTAATTTTAGACCTTTGGCACGTATGCTTTCAGCCGTTAACAAAGCGTGATTAATACAGCCTAATTTAATCGCGACAACAAGCACCACGGGCAATTGCAACTTAACAGCAAAGTCAGCAATAGATTCTGTCGCATTTAAAGGCACTAACCAACCGCCAGCACCTTCTACAACGATGGCATCTGACGTTTGTTGTAATTGTTTAAAATGTTGATACAGGGTGTCGAGATCGACTTTAACCCCCTCTTGCTCAGCGGCGATATGTGGTGCGATCGCTGGTAAAAATGCGTAAGGGTTGATGACTTCATAAGCGGCTTTGACATCAGCAGCTTGTTGTAATGCAAGTGCATCTTCATTACGCAGGCCGTCAGCAGTCTTTTCACAACCACTGGCAACCGGTTTCATTGCCGAGACACGATAACCTTGTTGTTGCAGGGCATGAATGAGCCCAACACTGATAACCGTTTTACCAACCTCAGTGTCGGTACCCGTAACAAAAAAACCTTTACTCATAACCGCCTTGTGAGTTGTTCGAGACTAATTCGTACACTGCCATCAGCAGCTTGCGTTTGAAAGTTATCAGCGCCCCAAGCATGACCATAAATAACTTCATATGTCGCAGGTAACTGACCATCAGGCAGACGAAACTGCTCAGACGCTGCCAGCATATTTTTTAAAGTCTGTTTACCAGTGAGGCTCTTGCGTCGATTAGGCATTTGATTTCTGGCACCAAGTAATTTCAGATCACGCATCATCTGCATGGCATCTTGATAACCCAGTTGATGTCTATCAACATCCAGTACCGCATCTTGCAAACCACTTTGTTGCATCGCTTCAGCGACATCGTGCATATCAAGAAACTGATTGATATGGGGATAATCATCAACCGCCGCCCAGCTTTGCCGTAACTCTTGCAAAGTATCAGGTCCCAAAGTGGTGTACATCAACAAACCACCCGGCTTTAAGATCCGCTGAATTTCCGCGAACACTATATCGAGATCACACCACTGCAATGCCAGATTGGCGTACAACAAATCCACACTGTTACTTGCAAGGGGTAAAGCTTCCGCATCACCGGCTAGATATTGCACAGATTTATCCCGCCAAAAACGTTTAATACCCTGCTGCATTCTTCGGCGAGCTTGGCCAAGCATCGCTGGTGCGATATCCACGGCAAACAAATTTGCCTGCGGATAACGTTGTTTTAACAAAGGTAAATTACGGCCTGTTCCAGCCCCCAAATCAACTACAACGTGTGGCTCAATTTTGATTAAATCCAGCCGCTCTAATAATTCATCAGCGGTTTGCCGCTGCAAAACAGCAACATCATCATAGGATTTTGCGGCTGCGCCAAATGAGGCGGCGACACGTTGTTTGTCTGGTCTAGAATCAACCATGGAGCATACTTTTTATTAATGTTGCGGTTTGTTCTGGATGTGAAATAAATGGCGCGTGCCCTGCGCCTTCAATCACCTGACAATGGATATCAGCATTTAAACGTATTAATGCATCGGCCAGTGTCACGGGGATCAAATTATCTTTTTCCGCCAGCAAAAAACTCACCGGCACAGTTAAGTCAGCTAGTAATTTTCGACCATCAAACTCGGCCAAGCAGATTAAGCCATCTCGTAATGCTTCAGGATGCGCAGCTTTGCTTGCTAAAACATCATCCCGTAAGATTTTGATTGTCTCGCGCGAGCTTTCTGCACCACGTGCCTGTAGCTTCAAAAACGATTGCATCAACTGTTGAGGATCTTGAGCTAGTCCTTCAGAAAAAGCGCCAAAGGTTTCAACAGGCATTGCAGTTGGCCATTTTTCATCAGCGACAAACTTTGGCGTTGCAGCAATGCACAATAGCTTTGAAACGCGCTCTGGATAGTGTTTGGCAAATTCCATGGCAAATTGCCCGCCCATAGACCAACCAATCATCGAACACTTTTCTGGCAACTTCGCGGCAAACTCTGCAATAACCGATGACATTTCCAAACCATTAATTTGCCAATCACTGTCACCGTGCCCTGGTAAATCAACGCAATGCAAAGTGAAGTCATTTTCAAGCATTGGCTTTATGCATTTCCATACATGGCGGTTCATACTCCAACCATGAATTAACACCAAATCTGGGCCGTTGCCGCTGCGCTCAATGAACATTACATTGCTCCAACGCCGCGAGTAATTGCTCAACCTGCTCAGCAGTATGTGCAGCTGACAAGGTAATACGCAGCCTTGCGGTATTTTTTGGCACTGTTGGTGGACGAATCACACCAACCAAAAAGCACTTTTCTTCAAGCGCCTTACCCAGCGCCACAGCTTTTTTATCATCACCAATGACAATTGGCTGAATCGCTGTAAATGAAGGCATTAACTCAAGTCCCAGCTGCGTCGCACCATCACGGAACTGTTTAATGAGCGATTGTAGATGTTGCTGACGCTCTGTCTCATTTTGAATAATGTCTAATGCTGCAAGTGTCGCTGCGGCAACAGCTGGTGGTGGTGCCGTGGTATAGATAAAACTTCTCGCCTGTTGGGTTAGTGTTTCAATAACCACTTCATCAGCAGCAATAAAAGCCCCAGCTGTGCCAAACGCTTTACCAAATGTACCAACCAAAATAGGTTTGTCTTCTAGTTCATCCGCGAAATAACTTAGCGTTCCCCGCCCCTCGTGACCAATCACCCCCAAACCATGAGCATCATCAATAACGACACCTGCACGATGTTGTTTGGCTAAGGCCATGATTTCAGGAAGTGGTGCTAAATCACCATCCATACTAAACACACCATCACTGACGATGAGTTTACGTTCGATATTGGCAGCACGATGTAAACGGTTATGAAGTAAAGCCATATCATTGTGAGGGTAACGATATTGGGTAGCTTCACTTATTCGGCCGCCATCCAGTAAGGACGCATGATTTAATTTGTCCTGAATCAACGCATCGCCACGTGACATTAAGCCATCTATAACCGCTAAATTTGCCATATAACCAGTTGAGAACAACATCACGCGTTGCTGACCTGTAAAAGCCACCAATGCTTCTTCAAGTTGTTGATGAAATCGACTATGGCCAGTGAGTAGATGTGCAGCACCGCTGCCGACACCTTCGATGTCGGCAGCGGTCTGGAAAGCCTTGATTAACGCCGGATGGTTGGCTAAGCCAAGATAGTCATTGTTACAAAAACTAACTAGCTCACGACCGTCAACATTAACGTGGACACCTTGAGCGCCATCACGTAAACGCGTTTTTCGATACAGTCCATCCGCCCGGCGCTGGCTCAGTGCCTGTTGTAGGCTTTGATGCCAGGGCAGTTGCGACACAGGAAATTACGCTGCTGAGCAGTGTTTATCCGTTTGTGGCGTGATGTTCAGCGGTGTAATACCCAAACGTTGGAATAACTGCTGATCGTGTTGTGTATCAGGGTTATCTGTCGTTAACAGTTTTTCACCGTAGAAAATTGAGTTAGCACCCGCCAAGAAGCTCATTGCTTGTAACTCATCAGTCATGTTTTCACGACCTGCAGACAGACGCACAAAAGATTTCGGCATCATGATACGAGCAACCGCAATGGTGCGGACAAACTCAAATGGATCAAGGTTATTGATACCGTCTAATGGCGTACCTTGAACTTGAACCAACAAGTTGATTGGCACACTTTCAGGATGACTAGGCAGGTTGGCCAAACTACGCAGCAAACCAGCACGGTCAGGGCGGCTTTCGCCCATACCCACAATACCACCACTACATACGTTGATACCGGCTTCGCGAACGTAGCTCAATGTATCCAGACGGTCTTGGTAAGTACGGGTAGAAATGATTTCACCATAGAATTCTGGTGAAGTATCGAGGTTGTGATTGTAATAATCTAAGCCGGCATCTTTCAGACGTTTTGCTTGGTGAGATTCCAGCATGCCTAATGTCACACAGGTTTCCAGCCCCATGTCTTTAACGCCTTCGATCATTGCCGCAACACGGTCAACGTCACGATCTTTCAGGTTACGCCAAGCAGCGCCCATACAAAAACGGCTAGCACCAGTTGACTTTGCTTGTGCTGCTGAAGCCAAAACTTCATCTAAAGGCATCAAAGGTTCAGCTTTCACTGCTGATTCATGGTGAGCACTTTGTGGACAATAACCACAATCTTCTGCACAACCACCCGTTTTAATACTCAGCAATGTACTGATTTGTACCGCATTGGCATCAAAATGTTCACGATGAACCGTTTGGGCGCGAAACATCAAGTCAGCGAAAGGTAAGTCAAATAAGGCTTCAATTTCAGCCTGTTGCCAGTTATGACGAATGGAAGCGTTAGGTTCTGTTATAGTCTGGGACATGGTCTTTTCATCGGCTTAATGGATTAACAATAAGATGGCCAAGGACTTAGTAAACGCTGTGGCACATCAAGTGCGGAAATTATACAGCAATTACCTACCAAATCCCTGTTTCCTATGTAGAGCACCTACACAGGGAAATGTGCTTTGTTTAGCTTGCGAGGCTGATTTGCCGTTGCTGGCATCAGCATGTCAGCTTTGTGCAACACCATTAGCGACATCTGGAATTTGCGGCCAATGTTTACAAAAATCGCCTCCGCAAGCGCAAACTTTTGCATTATTGCGCTACGAAGCGCCTGTCGATAAATTAATCACCGCTTATAAATTTCATCAACAACTTGGCTTGCGTGATTTTTTTGCCGAGCAAATGGCAGCCAGATTACGAACTCGAACCGATTTGCCTGAACTGCTGATTCCTGTGCCACTGCATCGTTACCGGCTATTCAGTCGTGGCTACAATCAGTCAGCAGATCTCAGTCGAAAACTTGGTCAGCTACTCGATATAGATGTTGATATACAAAGCCTGAGGCGCATTCGTCCCACCCAACCACAAAGTAGTTTGCCGTTTAAACAACGCCAGAAAAACTTACGAGGGGCTTTTCACTGTCAACCGCTAAGACACTATCAGCATGTTGCTTTGATTGATGATGTTTACACCACGGGGCACACCGTTGCTGAAGCAGGACGTTGTCTGCAAAAGCAAGGAGTTACACAACTTGAAGTCTGGACAATTGCCCGCGCGATACGCCATTATTAAGCCTAAATCTCAGGGCCGCCGGATGCGACAAGACAGTAGCACGCTACAAAAAAGGCTAGATGAATTGTTACGCATCGCCAAAAGTAACGAGCGTAAACAAGACAACTTCCAGCAATACGAACTGAGCCTGCTTAGCTGCGGCAGTTTGTCGGCCTTGCTGACGCTTTTGTTAGAGCAACATCAGAAGTACTTTCAACTGACTGAAGTCACCCTACTTTTACATGATCCTGAATACGAATTTCAGCGCCTGGTCGAAAACATACCTGACTATGCTAATTGGCAACAAAAGCTGTTATTCACAGATAGTTTTCATACCTTGGATCAATTCTTTAATTTACAGCGAACGCCCAGATTATCGACTTTTGACGCCACAAAACATGGTGCTTTATTTCCTGCTTTTCGTGAACTTGGATCTGTTGCCCTACTCCCCTTGATCCGCCAACAACAATTGATTGGCTGTCTGAATCTCGGCAGTCGCAACCCTTCACGGTTTCAGCCAAATATCGGCACACAATTCTTGCAGCATATGGCTGCTGTCGTTGCCGCTTGTATCGAAAATGCTAGGTTGCATGAAGAAATCAAATTGGTCGGCCTTCGCGATCCACTGACGGGGGTTAATAACCGTCGCTTTTTTGATCAACGTATTGAAGAAGAAGTCAGCCGTGCCCATCGACAAAAAACCGCTTTATCGTGTTTGTTTGTCGATTTAGATCACTTCAAACGGATTAATGATCAGTTTGGTCATCAAGTAGGTGACTACATTCTCAAGCAAGTCGCAAACTTACTTAATGACAGCCTTCGTAGCACCGATGTCTTAGCGCGTTATGGCGGTGAAGAGTTTGTGATCTTACTGACTGATACTGATAGCTTTGCTGCCATTGATATTGCCCAGCGAATGCGGGAATACATCGCTGACCAATCTTTTATTTTGAATGATGGTCGCCGAGCAAAAGTCACTTTATCAATTGGCTTAGCAACGCTCAACGAAAAAAGCCGTATTCAGACTAGTAAACAATTAGTACAAGCGGCTGATCAGGCGGTTTACGCTGCGAAAGTCTCAGGCCGCAACAGTGTTCATCACGTGACTTAAGACAGCGCGTTAATTTTTTCTACCGCCTCTTCTGCAGCATCATGATAAGGCTGCAAAACCAAATCTGCTCCATGCTGCATTAACCCAGAAATATCATGGCTAAACTGCGTAGCGACTGCGACTTTACCTTGATAATGCTGCTGTTTCAGCGCATCCATCAACACAATACGTGGATCTTCATGGGTCACCCCTAAATCATGTAACGGCATCGCACAAACCACCCACTGCACATTTTTTAGCGGCAGCATTTCAATCAGATCCATATCTGACGCATCACCATACATCACGTCATACCCACGTTGCCGCCAACGGCGAACCAGCTCAGGGTTAAAATCAATTGCTAGAACTCGTTTGCCCTGCTTCAATAAATTTTCGGTAATAACAGCACCATAACGCCCCAAGCCAAACACAATCATGTCGTAATGATGGTGTTCTGGTACTTGGCGATCATCGGTCTGTTCCCGATAAGCATGCTTGCGCTCAAATATTGATAACAAGGGTTCACACCAGCTGTACAAAGTGTGGGAATAGGTAATCATGTAGACCGACAAAGCGATGGTAATTAAACCAACCAGAGTGACTAAGCCCAAAGCTGCATTGGTGACATGCCCCAAACTTACGCCCATCGCCATAAAGATCAGTGAAAACTCACTAATTTGCGCCACCGTTAATCCCGCCAAAAAACCTGTACGTTTTCGATAGCCCATATAGCCCATAATGGCGAGCACGATAAGAGGATTACCAATCAAGACAAATACCGAGAAGACCAATGCAGGACCGACTTGTTCACCTAATAAACTGAGATCCAATTGGGTGCCCAATGCAATAAAGAAAAATAACAGCAAAAAATCTCGCAAAGACGAGAGCCTTGCCACAATTGCTTCCCGATAAGCCGTCGATGCTAGCGAGATACCAGCAAGCAGGCCACCCAACTCTTTACCAAAACCGAAATGTTCACAAATGGTTGCCAATAAAGTTGCCCAAGCAATGGCAAAAACGACCAATAATTCTGGAGAGTGGGCTATATGATTAACCAGTGGCGCGGCGATATAACGAATAAAAATGCCCACCAAAGTAAGCATGATCACACCATAGAACACGACCATGGTAATTTGCATCAGTGGCGATGTAGTCGACTCAGTACCGCCACCAACCCCATAAGCCGACAGCACCATCATCGCAACAATAACGAATAAATCCTGAACGATGAGAAAACCAATCGCAATGCGTCCGTGTAAGGCATCAACCTCACGTTTATCGGATAATAATTTGACGATAATGATGGTACTGGAGAATGTCAGTGCCACGGCAACATACAAAGCAACTGTCGCACCAAGCCCAAGCATGATGCCGATACCAAAACCAAATAATGCCGTAAATAATACTTGCCCAAGTCCGGTTGCCAGTGCCACCGGCCCGACAGTTTTAATCAGTTTGAGATCGAGTTTAAGCCCGACCATAAAGAGCAATAAGGCAATACCTAATTCGGCTAACAAGTCGATATTTTCATGGGACTGCACTAAATTCAGTGCCGAAGGCCCCACCAGCAAACCAACAGCGATAAAACTCACTATCATCGGCTGACGTAAAACCAGCCCAACCATACCTGCAATGGCCGCTAATACGAGTAATGCCGTTAACTCAATAAAAGCCGAACCATCGATTAACGCCATAACATTGCCTTTATTTAGATATCTCTAATATTCGCTGATAACGCTGGGGTGTCTTGCTTGAATATAATAATCATTGCCACGTCGTGACAACCAGCCACGAACTTCAAGCGTCTTGTTTAAGTAATTTTCTGGCGGCGCAAATAACGGCAAATTATCTTGATGAATTCGAATACTTAATCGGTCACTGGCCATCAACCAAACATAACTTCGGGTTGTTTTAATCTCGGTTGGGGTGATTTGCCAACGATGCCAACCGCGGCGATCCGCCGTTTCGATATTTGGCGTTGCCGGTTTGATGGGATAATCCTGTTCATCCCAAATACCCAATTTATTGTCACGCGCTTGCTGTTCTGCTTTTTGCATTGCGTCGACATACAATAAATTTGGCGGATGAATCGTCAGCGATGCTAATCCCGCAGCCAACATTTCCGCATTTAAATGTCGTTCATCTTCGAGAAAAACATGTGCTAATAAACGGCTGTACTGATCACGTCGCTCTGTATCAAAACGTAAAAACACGGGCTTTTCACCGATTTGCTGAATAAGCCACGCTTTTGCGGCTTCACCACCCGGCTCACCATCACGGTTTCGATTAGTGATTTCAGGCGCATTAATATTCAGCAATCTGACCCGCTCACCATTGTTCAGCGTGAGCGTATCGCCGTCATATACATAATCCACATCATATTGGTATCGATTGGACTGAAGGCTAAGATCTACTCGTTGAGCATTTTCGGTTGGTTTATCGGAGAAACTGACGGTATCGCCATCATCACTACGATAAATCTCGGCAGTCGCTAATGAGCCAAAACAAATAAGGGCAACAAATAACAGCCATTTAGACATTAAGGACTCGCCTGAATGTAATGCAGAACCACCACCAAAAATAAAACACCGCCAACATAATTGTTGTTTAGAAAAGCCATCAAACAGGCTTTAGGCTCACGATTTCTCACCAAATATTGTTGATAAACAAATAAGGCAATAACGGCTATCAAGCCAATGTAATACACGCTGCCCATCTGCAACTGTTTGCCAATTAGCAGTAATACTAAGATCAATAGACCCTGCAAAACGCCTTGAATCAGGCGATCATCTTCATCAAACAAAATGGCCGTCGATTTCACGCCAATTTTTAAGTCATCAGCCCTATCCGCCATTGCATAAAAGGTATCGTAGACCGTCGTCCAAATAATATTGGCAATAAAAAGTAACCACGCCACCATTGGCACATCACCCGTCTGTGCAGCAAATGCCATCGGTATCGCCCAACCAAACGCCATCCCCAAAACCAGCTGGGGTAAGTAGGTATACCGTTTCATAAAGGGATACATAAACGCCAGCAAGGCTGCGACAAAAGATAAGTAAATCGTTAGGGTATTCAGTTGTAGCACCAATATAAAAGCGACCAGTGACAAACCGATAAAAGTGGCAATCGCCTGCCAGGGTTGTAATGCACCGGTTGCGAGCGGCCGGCCTTCTGTTCGCCAAACAGAACCATCAACGTCTCTGTCAGCATAATCATTAATGGCACAGCCAGCAGAGCGCATCAGCACCACACCCAAGGTAAAAATCACCAGTATTTTGATATCGGGCACACCTTCCGCTGCTATCCATAGCGCCATCAAAGTTGGCCATAACAGCAATAAAATACCAATTGGTTTATTGAGGCGCGTGAGATGCAAATAGGGTTTTAGTGCTGTCATTATCTGATTCACCACGGATACCCCTCAGCCGTTGGTAAAAAGACCTCATTCACTAACAACTTCTTTCCTCGTAACAAAAAACATGAGCGCCTTGCCCATAAAGGCTGCAATGGAATCCCTGCAGCATCACAAGCATGCTGACAGAGCAAATGATTGATGGGTAACAAACTGACTTGAATTGGTCCACGTGTCACTGCCGGATCACTAAATAACCAATGCCCCAACGAAGCAGTACCAAGAGATGAAAGCCCCATACGAAGTACCGGATAACTACTCAATGGCACCACAGTGCGGGCAAACACACGAGGCGTTTCGCCATCCATTAAACAGACTTCACGGCAAAACACTTTCTGGCGACGATCGACACCTAATGCCAATGCCTCATCAAACATCGACTTTTGCCAACTGCTTTTTCTGAGCTGGACTGAGAACCCCACTTCGCTGTGTGCTTTTAATCTCACTGTTAACGAGCCCGCATCTTGGAGCCAATCTGCAAGGTTTTCAGGTAGTCTTGATTTAGGTGGTGTCAGCCAGTGAGGGTAAGCGCTAGGGATTAACATATAACGTATTTAGACCTGTCCAAAATCAATCTTGTTGGCAAACCAACGTTGAATCAACGCTTCAGCTGCATCGGGCGCTTGTTGCATTAGTTTATCTGCTGCTCGACTTACTGCGGGTAGCAATGCCTGATCAGCTAATAAATCGGCCACTCTAAATTGAGGTAGTCCTGTTTGGCGTGTCCCTAACAACTCACCCGGCCCACGGATCTCAAGATCACGCTGAGCAATCACAAAACCATCATTGCTTTCACGCAAACATTTAAGTCTCGCCTGACCATTTTCGGATAATGGCGGATGGTACATGAGCAAACAATGACTTTGTACGCTACCTCTACCGACTCGACCTCGTAGCTGATGTAATTGAGCTAAGCCCAAGCGCTCAGCGTTTTCAATGACCATCAAACTGGCATTTGGCACATCAACACCGACTTCGATAACGGTTGTCGCTACTAACAAATCCGCTTCGCCACGTTTAAACGCCTGCATCACTGCATCTTTTTCTGAGGATTTCATGCGGCCATGTACCAACAATACCGTTAAATCAGGTAGTGCAGCTTGCAGGTTAGCCGCCGTGTCTTCTGCCGCCTGACATTGTAAATGCTCAGACTCTTCAATCAAGGTACATACCCAATACACCTGGCGCTTTTGCAAGCAGGCATTATGAACACGCTCAATGACTTCATCGCGGCGACTATCTGCAACAACCGCAGTGGTGACTGGCTGGCGGCCCGGTGGCAACTCATCAATGACCGACACTTGTAAATCAGCATAGGCAGTCATCGCTAATGTCCGCGGGATCGGGGTTGCCGTCATCACCAACTGATGAGGATAACTATTGGTTTTACGACCTTTATCGCGTAATGCCAGACGCTGGTGCACACCAAATCGATGTTGCTCATCAATGACCACCAAACCTAAATTGGCAAATGTAACTTCATCCTGAAATAACGCATGAGTACCAACAGCAACCTTGATTTCTCCTGCCTCTAAGGCCTGAATCGTTTCACGGCGCTGTGCTGCAGTTTGTTTACCAGCACACCAGCCAACGGTAATCCCTAATGGACTTAGCCAATTATTAAATGTCTGAAAGTGTTGCTCTGCCAATAACTCAGTAGGCGCCATCATGACAGCTTGATAACCACTGGCGACAGCGGCAATCGCAGCCAAAGCGGCAACCACTGTTTTCCCCGAGCCAACATCACCTTGCACCAAACGCTGCATAGGAATCGCCTGCTTAATATCGCGATAGATATCCTGCAACACACGTTGTTGTGCGCCAGTTAAGGGGAATGGCAAATTACCTAACAATTGCTGCGCTAATGGTGAGTCACCTTGCAATACCGGTGCATCATGTTGCTGCATCTGCTTACGCACCTGTCGCATAGTCAGTTGTTGGGCTAATAATTCTTCAAATGCCAACCGTTTTTGAGCAGGGTGTTCTCGGTTAATGAGTTGCTGCACATCACTATCAGGTGGAGGCAAATGGACAAACTGTAATGCCTCGTTGAGCTGATAGGCTAATAATGGATGCTCACCGTCTAGTGGTGACAATAAAGCAGGCATTTGCTGCTCATCAAGCAAAGCAAGCGCCTGACGAATTAATTTACGCCAGGAGAGTTGATGCAAACCTTCAGTGGTTGGATACACGGGCGTTAAAGCCGCATCTACAGGTGTGACACCAGATTCATTTACTAATTGATATTCAGGGTGGACCATTTCCAAGGTCGAAGGGCCCTTTCGCACTTCACCAAAACAGCGAATGCGCCGCCCTTTTGCCAGCTGTTGTTGCTGACTTTTACTGAAGTGGAAAAAACGCAGTACTAACGATCCAGTACCATCACTGATATGGCAAAGCAGTGAACGTCGTTTACCAAAACTGACCTGCGTTAAACCAATAACGCCCTCAACAAGAGACTCTTGTTGAAGGCGCAAACTGCCAAGCGGCATAAGCCGCGTTCGGTCTTGATACCGAAGTGGCAAATGGAAGAGTAAGTCCTGAACCTGATGAATACCGAGCTTAGCGAGTTTTTCAGCAAGCTTTTCACCAACACCACTGAGTACCGTGACAGGATCCAGTAGTGTGTGTTGTGCCACGGCCAGTCCTTAAACTTTCGCTGATTAGGCTCCGAGGTACATAACAGCGTCCATTTCAACTGGCACTGCTTTCGGTAAAGAAGCAACACCAATCGCCGCACGCGCTGGGTAAGGCTGCTCGAAGTATTCGGCCATAATTTCATTGACTGTGCCGAAGTAGCTTAAGTCCGTCAGATAAATGTTCAGCTTCACAACATCTTGCAAACTGCCACCTGCTGCTTTAGCAACCGCTGACAAGTTATCAAACACACGACGAGTCTGTGTAGCAAAGTCACCTTCAATAACTGTCATCGTTTCAGGGACCAATGGGATTTGGCCTGATAAATAAACGGTATCACCTACTTTGATAGCTTGAGAGTAAGTACCAATGGCTTCAGGTGCATCAGCGGTATAGATGGTTTCACGAGGCATAACAAGACTCCAACTGCGCCATAACAAATGGCGTATTAATACAAAAAAATAATTAACTATTGATTCGGCTGATTCGTTCAACCATATCGAGTAATCGCAGGCGACGGATAACGCGCGCCAGATGTTTACGGTTATAGACTTCGATCGTTAAACGCAGATCTGAATAACCGCCATCACGCTCATCAACGACAACGTTATCAATATTTGAATCGGCTTCAGAAACAACGGCCGCAACGGTTGCCAACACACCACGCTGATTTTTAACGTGCACCATCAAATCGACAGGGAATACACGATTGGTTTCAGTTGACCAAGCAACATCTAACCATTTGTCATTTTGTACCCGTAAGTGTGTCGTATTTTTACAGCCACGTTGGTGAATGATGATGCCACGGCCGGTACTGATATAACCATGAATCGGATCGCCCGGGATCGGATGACAACAACGGGCAAAACTGACCACCATACCTTCGGTACCCGCAATCATCAGGGCATGCGGTTCTTTATCTGGCGTTTCGTGATGTACTAATTTCTGGGCAACCAACAAAGCAGCATGATTACCTAAACCAATATCACGCAAGACTTCATCAAAGTTTTCAGCTTCAAACTCTTTGATAACGGCATTGATGCGTTCGATTGGAATGTTTTCCATTGCTGTTGAGAAAGCCAATAAATGCTTGCTCAACAAACGTTGTCCCAGCGTAATCGCCTCTTCATCTTGTAGACATTTGAGGTACTGGCGAATATTAGTGCGCGCTTTTGGCGTCACCACAAAGTTCAACCAAGCAGGATTTGGATGCGCTGTCGGCGACGTAATAATCTCAACGGATTGGCCCGTTTCTAATTGCGTGCTTAATGGCACCAAATGGCGACCAACACGGGCAGCAACACAACTATTACCAACGTCACTGTGCACGGCATAAGCAAAATCTACGGCTGATGCCCCTCGTGGCAAGGTCATAATCTCACCCTTGGGTGTAGACACATAGATTTCGTCTGGGAATAAATCCATACGCAGATTTTCAAGAAACTCTTCCGAGTCTCCCGAGCCCTTCTGCATTTCTAGAATACCTTGCAACCACTGGCGAGCTTTGCGGTGTGCTAAGGCATTACCATCCGCTTCACCACCTGTCTTATACAACCAATGCGCAGCAACACCAGCCTCAGCTAAGTGGTCCATGTCTCTCGAGCGGATTTGAACCTCAATCGGCACGCCATAGGGACCAAATAAAACCGTATGCAGCGACTGATAACCATTGGCTTTAGGAATGGCAATGTAATCTTTGAATTTACCTTGCACCGGTTTATACAGGTTATGCATGACACCCAGCATTCGGTAACAAGTATCCACATCATCAACGATGATTCGGAAAGCATAAACATCCATCACCTCAGAAAATGACAGCTGTTTACCAACCATTTTTTTGTAGATGCTGTACAAATTCTTTTCGCGACCCTGAATATCGGCGCTTAAACCTTCTTGTTCCATACGGTTCAAGATTGAAGCCGTGATTTGCGACACGATTTCTTTACGATTGCCACGGGCTTTTCTAACGGCATCTGCCAAAACCCGATAGCGAATAGGATGCAGGACGTGAAAGCCTAAATCTTCAAGCTCACAACGCATCAGATTCATACCAAGACGTTGGGCAATAGGCGCGTAGATTTCTAAGGTTTCATTGGCAATGCGGCGACGCTTTTCTGGGCGTAAATGGCCTAGCGTACGCATGTTGTGCAGGCGATCAGCTAGTTTGACGATAATGACACGAATATCTCGTGACATTGCCAACAGCATTTTTCGTAAGTTTTCTGCTTGTTTTTCAACTGGCGACTGTTTGCTGCTTTCAAATGCAGCTTGTGCAAGCTTAGTCACACCCTCAACTAGTTCAGCAACCGCATCACCAAACTCAGCAGCCACATCAGCCCGCGCAGCATCGGTATCTTCGATAACATCATGGAGCAAACCTGCCATGATAGTTTCGTAGTCCATGTGCATCATTGCTAATACATGGGCGACCGCTAAAGGATGGGTGATATATCGCTCACCACTTCGGCGAGTTTGGCCTTCGTGACATTTATCAGCGTAATGATAGGCGCGGCGGATGGCATCCACCTGCGCCGATTCAAGATAGTTGGCAGTGGCAAAACACAGATCATCAATCGTCAGTTTTGGCTCAGACTCCTGAATGAAGTCGAGCTCAGTGGCGACTGTGGGTTTTGCACTCACCAGACTTAAACTTCGCTTTGCAGTTCGTCTTCGCTGACCAAGCTTTCCTCAGCATGTACACGAGCACTGCTACGAGTCAAAATTTCTGGACCAGTCAGACCTGCTGCGATTTCACGCAAAGCCAATACTGTTGGTTTGTCGTTATCAACTGGCACCAACGGATCATCACCGAGTGCAATTTCACGAGCACGCTTGGCAGCAACCAGCACTAAGTGGAAACGGTTATCAACGAAATCTAGGCAATCTTCAACAGTTGTACGAGCCATGGTTATATCCTGCTTGAGAAAACGATTAATACTACGAAATATCAGCGTTTTAAGCCAGTAATTCCGTTAAAAGTTGTTGGTGAATTTGCACCTGATGTTTACGCTGATGCCGGGCAGCCGTGACGATCGCCGTCAAATTCTGCAACGCAACATCAAAATCATCATTCACAATCAAATAATCAAATTCGATGTAATGCGAAATTTCTTGTTCAGCATCACGCATACGACGTGCAATAACCGTTTCATCATCTTGACCACGACTACGCAGTCTTTGTTCAAGCGTAGCTTTTGATGGTGGCAAAATGAAAATACTTTGATTTTCGGCAAAATTACGGCGAACTTGGGCAGCCCCCTGCCAATCAATCTCCAAAATCACATCAAAACCTTGTGATAGTTGTTGATGTACCGCTTCTGAAGACGTGCCGTAATAGTTATCAAATACATTGGCTGACTCTAAAAAATCACCCGCATCACGCATCGCGTTAAATTTTTCGGTATCAACAAAGAAATAATCTTGTCCGTCAACCTCACCGTTACGCGGTGGACGTGTTGTATGCGACACCGAGAGTCGAATATTTGGATCTTGTCTGACCAGCGCCTGCACTAAACTGGTTTTTCCAGCACCTGATGGCGCAGCGACAATAAATAGACTTCCAGACATGATTTAACCTTGTTTACCTGACCGCCAACACAGCGGCTTTCATCTGTAAAACAATACTGCTTTCGGGATTTTTCTGCCACTAGAGATGCCTTTATAAGGCAACCAAACCGAATGAATATGGTCACTAAGACCTATTCTTTAAAAAGACCATCAAAATAATTTAGCTACAGCCCTTTCAATTGATAATAAATCTTATTATCATTTTCACTCCCTTACACAACTGGAGACCAAAATGCGTCCACTGCGTTTGCTAGGCTTATTGGGTTTGTCATTTAGTTTGCTGTCAGCCCCAATGATTTCGCAAGCTGCTGAAGAAGTGAATCTGTATTCAGCACGTATCGAATCATTGATTAAGCCAATGTTAGACCGTTTCACCGAAGAAACTGGTATCCAAGTCAACATGGTTACAGGCAATGCGGATGAATTGCTTAACCGTTTGCAAAACGAAGGACGTAATAGTCCTGCTGATCTACTGCTAACTACCGATGCAGGCCGTTTGCATCGTGCACATCAAGCAGAATTAGTTCAAGCAGTTCAATCTGACGTATTAAGAGATCGTATTCCAGCAGCTTACCGTGACCCTGATGGTTACTGGTTTGGCTTGTCATTGCGTGCTCGTCCAATCATGTATGTCAAAGGTAAAGTTGATCCAGCTGAGCTTTCAACCTACGAAAATTTGGCAGATCCAAAATGGAAAAACCAAATTTGTATTCGCTCATCTAGCAACATTTACAACCAATCATTAGTTGCTTCGATGATTGATGCTAATGGTCTTGAAGCGACTGAAGCATGGGCAAACGACTTTGTGAAAAACTTTGCTCAACCTCCACGTGGCGGTGATCGTGATCAGATCAAAGCGGCAGCAGCTGGCCAATGTAATATTGCCGTTGCCAATACCTATTATTTAGCCGGTATGTTTAACAGTGATGATGCTGTCGAACGCGAAGCGGCTTCTAAGATGGGTGTTTTCTGGCCAAACCAAGATGACCGTGGCACACACGTTAATATCTCAGGTGCTGCTGTCACCAAAGCGGCTAAAAACCGTGAAAACGCTATCAAATTGATGGAGTTTTTGACCTCAGACGAAGCACAACATTGGTATGCGGAAGTGAATGGCGAATACCCGGTCGTTGATGGTGTTGCCAGCAGTGCATTATTGCAAAAATGGGGTGAGTTCAAAGCTGATCCTTTGAATATGGCCATTTTGGGCGATAACAACGCTGAAGCACTTAAATTGATGGATCGTGCAGGTTGGCAATAATCATCTCAGCACGTAAAGTTGGCGGCTTTGTTTAGCGCCAACTTGCCTTAATGTCCAAAATTACATCATTCCAAAGCCTAGTACTGGCCGCCGCATTGCTCTTTGCAATGCCGGTTGCTGTTGTACTGGGCTTTGTTTTTGTTCCAAGTGGTGAAGTTTGGTCTCACCTAGCCTCAACAGTACTAAGTGACTACATAACCAACTCCCTACTATTAATGCTGGGCGTCACTATCGGCACCTTATCACTCGGTGTCAGCACAGCATGGTTAACCACCATGTGCCGTTTTCCAGGACGCGGCATTTTTGAGTGGGCGCTTTTATTACCCATGGCAATGCCTGCTTACATCATCGCTTATACCTATACCGGTATGCTGGATTATGCAGGACCAGTGCAAACCTTACTGCGTGACATTACTGGTTGGGGAATGGGCGATTATTGGTTCCCTCAAATTCGCTCGCTCAGTGGTGCGATGGTCATGCTGACGCTGGTGTTATATCCCTATGTTTATCTACTTAGCCGCGCCGCATTTTTAAATCAATCCGTCTGTGTACTAGATGTTAGCCGCACCCTGGGGAATGGGCCTTGGCGTACCTTTTACAGTGTCGCATTACCTCTAGCTCGACCAGCAATAATCGCCGGTTTGTCTCTGGTGTTAATGGAAACCTTAGCCGACTACGGAACGGTGCAGTATTTTGGTGTCAGCACCTTTACCACCGGTATTTTCCGCACTTGGTTTGGTCTTGGTAGTGCAGCTGCTGCAGCCCAGCTTGCAGCAGGCTTAATGGTGTTTATTTTTGCCCTTATCATGCTTGAGCGCTATTCAAGACGGCAGGCACGATACCATCACACCAGTCGTAGACATCAGGCTATCCAACGTTTTCACCTCAAAGGAAGCAAAGCTTGGTTGGCCTTTTCATTTTGCTTAGCCATTTTGGTTGTCGGCTTTTTATTACCTGCTGGGCAACTATTTAGTTGGACTTACGATGTTTCTGACAAAGTCATCGATGCCCGCTTTACACAAATGCTGTTAAACAGCCTGAAGTTAGCGACTTTAGCTGCAGGTCTAGCATTGGTCATGGCTCTACTTATGGGTTACTGCCAGCGTTTATACCCGGGTAAAACCATGCGCTTTGCCGTCAGACTAGCGAGCATGGGGTATGCCGTACCGGGCGCAGTTATCGCGGTGGGCGTCATGATTCCATTTGCATGGTTTGATAATACTTTAGATAGTTGGATACGTAGCCACTATGACTACTCAACGGGTCTGTTATTGAGCGGCACGATCATCGCCGTGATTTTTGCCTACTTATGTCGTTTCTTAGCGGTTGCCTTACAAACAGTAGACAGTGGACTAGGACGCATCACCCCATCGATGGATGAGGCAGGCCGTTCTCTGGGTTACCGCCCTTTCATGATGCTTCGAAGTGTGCATATCCCAATGTTGAAAGGCTCGTTATTAACTGCCTTATTATTGGTTTTTGTCGATGTATTGAAAGAGTTACCTGCAACCCTGATATTAAGACCATTCAACTTTAATACACTCGCTGTTCGAGCTTATGAGTTAGCATCAGATGAAAGGTTGGCCGAAGCTGCTCCGGCTGCGTTGGCAATTGTTGTTGCCGGTATTATTCCGGTCATTTTAATCAGCCGAACCATCACCCGCAGTCGCCAAACGGCGAGCCATTTAAACGATGCCACAGCACAGGATAATTAATGGCCATTCAGATCGCCCTTGATAATGTCAGTATCGCTTACGGTAGTAATGTCGTTGCCGAGCAAGTATCTTTTTCACTTCAAGAAGGTGAAATTGGCTGTCTGCTAGGACCATCTGGCTGTGGTAAAACCTCATTACTACGTGCGATTGCTGGCTTTGAGCCATTACGGGCAGGCTCGATTGAGCTTAATAATAAAATTGTCAGTGAGCCGGGTCGAAACCTGCCACCAGAGCAACGCCACATTGGCATGGTTTTTCAGGACTTTGCATTATTCCCGCACCTGAACATCGCTAAAAACATCGGTTTTGGGCTACGTAAATTTTCTCGTGAAGACCGTAAAAAGCGGGTTGATGAATTATTAGCGCTGGTTGAATTAACAGATTTTCGTGCTCTTTACCCACACCAGCTATCTGGCGGCCAACAACAACGTGTCGCATTAGCACGAGCGATGGCACCAAGACCCAATATCTTGCTGCTGGATGAGCCATTCTCAAGCATGGACTCTGACTTACGAGAACAATTAGCACGTGATGTTAGGCAGCTACTGAAACGTGATGGTATTACAGCGATTTTGGTCACTCATGATCAAAATGAAGCGTTTGCCATGGCTGATCATATTGGCGTTTTAGGTAAAGGTCAGCTCCATCAATGGGGGTCGGGCTACGATTTGTATCACCGCCCTGCCGACTTGTTAGTTGCTGACTTTATCGGTCAGGGAGTCTTAATCCCCGGACGTGTGATTGGCGAAAGTCAGGTGCAAACTGAGCTTGGTATTGTAACGGGTGAAATTGATGCACAAGACGATCTGCCCCAAGAGGTCGATTTGTTACTGCGTCCCGATGATGTTATTCACGATGACAATAGCCCATTAAAAGCGGAAATCGTTGGCCGCGCTTTTCGTGGTGCGGTTTACCTTTACAGCTTAAAACTAGAAAGCGGACAACCCGTACTGTGTTTGGTGCAAAGTCATCATGATCACAAAATTGGTGAGAGACTCGGCATTCGACTCGATGTCCAACACTTACCCGTTTTTCCAAAAAAATAACTAGCTCAGCCCTGATAAGTCGTCACTTTGACTTGAACTTGTCATCTAAACCTCCTAGTCTGTAGTGAGATAGTGTGAAAAATATTACGGAAGACGCCTAAGTTACATGGAATCGTTTCGGCAACCGATGTCGCATAACTATTCAAATCAAACACTTGGTCTTTTCGTTTAACGATCATTGGTCGTTTTCACTGCGTTAGCAAGTTAATACTGTACAAAGACAACGCCGTCAGTTTCTACAGCTTTTGCTGGCACGTTTGCTATCAAGAATTCTTGTCTTAAATACAGAGTGACAGCGCAATGAATCTAAAAAAGCTTTTTGCCCTTAGCCTATTAGTCCTCTTTACCAGCAGTTGTGCCGCCCCACAGATAGATCGCACAACCCAAATGGCTGATATCGAGACCAAGCCTGAAACGCCTCAACAAGCAAAACAATTGCTCTCTGAAAATCCAGAGCGTTCAGCGGTCTATATCTTTGTCCCCAAATTGCGCACCGATAACGCCCTCGCACAAAGTCTTAATGGCTTTCGCGGAGAGCTAAAAGTAGTCGACATGGTCAGCGGTCAAACCATTGCTATCTTGCCAACTAAACATGGCATTAAATTAGATTTACTACCCAACCATACCTATATGCTCAATATGGGCGAATATTGGCAAGCGGCTGATTATCAAGACCAAGCTGATTGGGCAATGGAATTAGAAATTTCGACAAAAACATTGGGCACAGATAGCTTTAAAGCTTTTGATGTCTACACCGATGGTGTTAATCACATCCAAAAAGCCGACATAAAACGCTTAACAACTGCCGAAACGCTGCAACGTCTGGCCGATTACAAGCTGATGCCAATCAAAATGCCAATGGACGAGCTGGCATTTTCAACCCAAGAAACCAAAACGCTATTTGATAATTGTTTAACACAGTCTGATTTAACGGTCTGTGAATCGTCATTAGCTGGCATGCCAGATAGCCAAATTCCACCGGCAGTCGCAGAGCATGTAGCCCAACTGCGAGCAGAATCAGAACAGAAACAGGCATTAGCCGATCTTGAAGCCTCTTTACCTGTGCAAGTTCGTCGTGACAAATATATGGTGCAATTATCACAACACCTCAAACAGCAGGAATACGCTCAGGCACTCCCACTCTTTGAAAAATTACAGGCTTTACCCGACAAAGCAGATCCCTCTTTAAAGTACTTTTATGGCGAAGCTTTATTAAAAACCTCCCAGCCAGCAGCAGCGTTAAAACAACTTTATAGCTATATCAGTGAGCAAGGAAGTAATGCTCCTCATTACTCACGCGCACTCGAACTGATTAACCAAGCAGAAGCTGCACTGTAAAAGTTTGGAAAGTATTCACAATGAAAAAACTGCTAATCGTGACAATTGCTATTTTTCTTACCGCCTGTGGCCCAAGAAAATTTTCAGTCAATGATAGTTATATTGATATTGCCTCAACAGCAAAAGCCTATCAGCAAACAAATGCGCCTGATAACGGCTTTTATTACACCCGAACGGTTGGCAATATAGCTAAGCCGAACAAACCATGGAGTGGTCATGTAACCACTGAAGGCACCAGCTTGTACATCATGGATTTTGGTTTTGAATTAAAACAAGAAACGTTTGGCAATTATTATCGCGTTCATATTTACCCGCACTATCAAGTGCCAATGAATACCTTTTCTCCTTGGATAGAAATCACCTTCAACAGAAATAGTGATGATGACGATAATCCGTTAATGTTCTATGCCAAGTTACCTGAAAACAAAAGTAGCACCGACAGCTTTGTAACAGAATGGTTTAGTTGTGATACCTGTAATCAAGCACGCGAACTTGATATCCAAAACGCAGCCAATAAGGCCAGTGAAACAACTGATAGGGTTTGGTATCGATTTGTCAGTACACCGGCAAACACACCTGGGTGGCAAGGACACATTGCTGCTCGTGAATCAACTCTGCAATCAGAAGCACAAAAAAAACAACGAGAATTAGAACAACTTGAAGCCAGCCTGCCGCCATCAGTGCTTCGTGATAAATATATGGTGCAACTTTCAAATCACCTTAAACAACAGCAATACCAAGAAGCCATCCCATTGTTTGCCAAATTGGCAGCACTGCCCGGCAAGTCAGATCCGTCACTTAAATTCTTT
The DNA here is from genome assembly GCF_026319325.1 of Methylophaga sp. OBS3. GTDB lineage: Bacteria > Pseudomonadota > Gammaproteobacteria > Nitrosococcales > Methylophagaceae > Methylophaga. Next base: position 51,855 of record NZ_JAPDMU010000005.1, on the reverse strand, counting down.
TATGGTGAAGCCTTGCTAAAAACGGGACAACCCGCTGAAGCATTGAGCAAACTGTATAGCTATATAGGTGAGCAAGGTACCTCTGCCACCCATTATTCCCGTGCCCTTGAGCTGATCAACCAAGCTGAGAGCCAATTGCAATAAGGGGTTTACTCCATGTTTCGTCATTTATTAATACTCGCAGCCTTAGGTATTGCTTCAACGAGTATGTTGTTGCACGCTGAAACCGTAGATGAATTTGAAACCCAGCTCGACCGCACCATTCGCTCCGCTTGTCATGGCTACATGGTAGATGCCCTACCCGATTTTTTATCGGGAATGCGCAGCTGGGTAAACGAGAACACACCATTTTGTCAGACAGTGAGAACGCTGCCGGAATCGGAGTCTGTTGTCCCGATATTTGAAAAACAACGCCAACAACAGTCAACCATATCCACTGCAGAATTTAATAGTGGCATGCGCCGATATTACGGGCGAAATGATGCCGTTTATGTCGAGTGTAATGATTGGATGTGTCAGCATATTCGTCAGCAACTCAAGCATGATGGCACTCCAATTTCATTGGCCGATTACCAGCAAGTCGAAACATACTGTGAACAGCGTTACGAATGTATCGAAAGCTGGTTTCAAACTTGGCCTCGCCCGTTACCTGAACTTTCCAACACGTCGACGGTAACATTATCACTTGATGCCCTACTCGGCTCGAGTCCGCAGCAAGAGGTTGAAACCTCAACAGACACAGCATCAGGTTTAACTTTTGACAATATGATGGGTGTGACAACACCAAAAGCGACTGCCAACAATAATGTGTTAGTAGAAAATGAGCCAGCGTCAGTGACATCATTAGACGACACTTTAAATACTGCTAGCAGCTCAGCAGATACCAGCTTAGATAATGTTTTTTCCGGTCGTGAAGAGATTGCGCTTAATCAAGCTATGTCACGTGTTAATCAATTTCATCAAAGACTACAGAGTACTTGTCAGTGCTCGGTACTCAGTGAAGGGTGTTATCAATTACCCGCTGAATCACTGCTAAACACAGCCCACGAAATTGAAGAAAAACGTTATGGATATTGCACCAACTGGGCAGGGTTAGAAGGTTTTCAACCTGAAACCAGTGAACAAGCAGAAACCATCGCAACGCATTTGGCCAAAATTGAAAAAGAGGTCAAACAACTAGATAACGATATGGAACAAGCCATCGCAGGTTGGCACCGTAAACAGGAACGCATCTTGGCACAGCAACGCCAAGAACAAGAAGACCGTGAAAATGCAGCCTACTTTAGCGGCCTTGCCTCAGTGTTATTACAAAGTGGTGCAGCGGTGAATGGTTTAATCACACCAGAGCAAGCCGCACAAAACTCAGTAAATGTTTACAACAGCATTTCGAGTGGAGACAGCGTCGCCTCTGCGTTTGGCTCATCGATCTCGTCAATTAACTCATCTGCAAGATCTGTCCCCTCATCCTCAGGCCGTTCATCATCAGTTTCTACCGGCGGCACCGTAAGCTTTGCCTGCCAGAAAACTGGCGACCACGTTTGCCGAGAATATTCGGTCAGTAATGCCAAAGCCGATCAGTTTAAGCAGCAATGTCAGAATAGTGGCTTCAGCGTTTTACCATCTTGTAATCGCAGCCAGCCTAACTGTCGTTTTAGCACTGCTGGCAGTACGCAAACCACTTACTACAATAATCCCATGGCATCGGAAATTCCGGTACTACGTGAAAACTGTATCGCTGGTGGCGGGCAGTTTTCACATTAGCCATGAAGCTTATTCAATATTCTGAATTTGCTCGCGCATTTGCTCAATCAAGACCTTTAAGTCCACCGCATAACGCGTGGTATCTGTATCAATAGATTTTGACGCCAATGTATTAGCTTCGCGGTTAAGCTCTTGCATCAAGAAGTCTAAACGGCGACCAACCGGCTCTTTACGGCCCAAGATATGGCGTACTTCGTTCACATGATTTTCCAAGCGGTCTAACTCTTCAGCGACATCACTTTTCTGAGCCAACAGAGCCGCTTCTTGTGCCAAACGCTCGGGTTCTAATTCCACTGTAAAGTCAGCCAATCGCTGCATCATGCGTTCATGGTTCTGCGCCAGGATTTGTGGCATTTGACCACGCACTTTAACCGCAATTTCGGCAATTTCTTGGCAGCGCTGTAACAGCATTTCAGCCAAGGCCTCACCTTCGCGTGCTCTTGTTGCAACAAAGTCTTGCAAGCTATTTTTTAGCAAACTGAGAACCGCAGCATTCAGCGCTTCAACATCAGTCTGCTGGGCACTGACAACACCCGGCCATTGTAATAAACGTAACGGATCTAATGGTGCTGTCGCTGGCGACAAATCAGATAAACGGACACAGGCATCGATCACTGATTTGGCTAAATTTTCATCAATATGAATAGCCTGACCATCAGCAATTGCTGGATTAAAACGCAAAACCGCTTCGACTTTGCCTCGCGCAATGTGCTGTGCAAATAACTTACGAATAGCGATTTCTTGCGGCCGAAAACTCTCATCCATGCGCAGACTGAGTTCTAAATAGCGATGATTGACGCTGCGAATTTCCCAACTCAGTACACCACTCTCAAGTGTCTGTTCTTGGCGTGCAAACGCCGTCATGCTTAAAGTCACCTTTACTTTCCTATGGCAGGTAAAGCGCACATGGTAACGAATCTGTCATGTAAAACCCATCAGCTTGAGACGTTAATCAGTATAATGAGGCGTTTTTTTAATGAGGTATTTCTTATGCGACCAAGTGGCCGTCAACCAGATCAATTACGTGATGTCACCATCACACGCAACTACACCAAGCATGCTGAAGGTGCGGTTTTAATTGAGTTTGGCGACACCAAAGTGCTTTGTACTGCAACGGTCGAAGAGAAAATCCCCCCCTTTCTACGCGGTACTGGCGAAGGCTGGGTAACCGCTGAATATGGCATGCTGCCACGCTCAACTGGTAGCCGTATGCAACGTGAATCTGCGCGTGGCAAACAAAGCGGTCGCACCATGGAAATTCAACGTTTAATTGGTCGCTCATTGCGTGCAGCGATTGATTTGAAAGCATTAGGCGAACGTACCATCACTATCGATTGTGACGTTATCCAAGCCGATGGTGGCACCCGTACCGCATCTATCACGGGTGCTTTTGTTGCACTTCATGATGCTATCGACTATCTGATTAAAAAGCGTAAACTCAAGAAAAGCCCGTTACATGGCCAAGTGGCATCGATTTCGGTGGGTATTTTTGACGGCACGCCGGTGTTAGATCTGGACTATCCAGAAGACTCAAGCGCCGAAACCGATATGAATGTTGTCATGAATGATGCCGGTGCTTATATCGAGCTGCAAGGTACTGCCGAAGGTCACGCCTTCCGTGCAGATGAACTGCAGTCAATGTTAGCGCTGGCAGCCAAAGGCATTGAAGAGCTGATGGAAAAACAACGTGAGGCACTAGCACAATAATGACGCAAATCGTATTGGCCAGCGGTAACAAAGGTAAGCTAAGAGAATTCTCACAGCTACTATCGCCGCTGGGCTTTACCTTGCTACCTCAATCTGAGTTTGATGTACACGAAGCCGCTGAGACAGGCCTGAGCTTTGTCGAAAATGCCATTATTAAAGCCCGCAATGCAGCAGCAATTACCGGCCTGCCCGCCTTAGCTGATGACTCAGGATTAGAAATTGATGCACTTCATGGTGCGCCGGGTATTTATTCAGCGCGTTATGCGGGTGAAGACGCTTCAGATATTGATAACCTCAATAAAGTATTGCACGCGATGCGTGATGTGCCTGAAGCTGACCGCACTGCTCGTTTCCAGTGTGTTTTAGTCTATATGCGACATGCTAACGATCCGACACCGCAGATTAGCATGGGCAGTTGGCAAGGCAGAATACTAACCAGTGCCACCGGTGAGGGAGGTTTTGGTTATGACCCGATATTTCATGTTGTTGAAACGGACTGTAGTGCGGCTGAATTAACCAGCGAGCAAAAGCATGCCATTAGCCATCGTGGTCGAGCGATGCGTCAATTTCTGGAAGCATTTCAATACGTCCGTCATTTGCCTTAAGCTCGGCAAGCGCAATGTTTAATTTCACAGCCTTACCGCCGCTCAGCCTTTATATCCACGTGCCTTGGTGCGTGCGTAAATGTCCTTACTGTGACTTTAACTCCCATAAAGCCAGCGATAACCTACCTGAACAGGCTTATGTTGACGCATTAATCGCTGATTTAGCACAGGAATGTCCATCAGTCTGGGGACGCACTGTACAAAGCATATTTATTGGCGGTGGTACACCTAGCCTATTTTCAGCAGAGGCTTATGATCGTTTATTTTCAGGTATTCGCGCCCTTTTGCCTTTAAAAGCTGATGCTGAAATAACCATGGAGGCCAACCCTGGCACCTTTGAGGCGGCACGCTTTCGGGATTATCGACAACTAGGCATTAACCGTTTATCGATTGGTATTCAGAGCTTTAATAATGCAGCTTTAGAACGTCTTGGCCGTATTCATAACGGTAATGAAGCCCAAAGAGCAGTCGAAATCGCCTATCAAGCTGGTTTTGATAATGTGAATCTCGATTTGATGTTTGGGCTGCCCGGTCAAACGGAAGCTGAAGCAATTACCGATGTAACCACAGCCATTGCTCTACAACCACAGCATATTTCTTATTATCAGCTGACAATCGAACCAAACACGCTGTTTTACCAACAACCACCGACCTTGCCTGATGATGACCCCATTATCGACTGGCAAGAAGGCAACCAAGCGCGTTTGGCTGATGCTGGCTATTTACAATATGAAGTCTCGGCCTACGCCCAGAAAGGCAAACAGTGTCGCCACAATGTCAATTATTGGCAGTTTGGTGATTATCTAGGGATTGGAGCAGGAGCTCATGGAAAAATCTCTGATGCGGCCACCCAGACGATAACCCGCCGGGTGAAACAAAAACAACCGCAAGCTTATCTGGATAAAGCGCACGATAGCCAAGTGTTATTGAAGACCGAGTTACTTCATGCTCGTGACATTGGCTTTGAGTTTATGCTGAATGCGCTTCGTTTGACTAATGGTTTTCCAACACCTTTATTTCAGCAGCATACAGGGATTCCACTAGGTCAGTTTAACGAGGCATTACAGCAAGCGGAAGCGATGGAGCTACTCGAATATGATGTCAGACATATCCGGCCCACAGATAAAGGTAAACGTTATCTCAATACGCTAATTGAGCTATTTCTGCCGGAATAGTATGCTTTTACTAAATTTTAAAACGGAGTTTGTGCCATGTTAAAAACCAGTTTAATTGTCAGCAGTATAATGCTTTTGTCACTGGCGCTTCCGGCACAGGCTGATGTTTTATCGATTGCAGATCCAACTTACACCACACCCAATAGCGCGACCGGCGTATTAAGACCCACCCGCGGTATGAGTATGGCGCAGGTTGAAGCTAAGTTTGGTGCTGCTGCAGAAAAACGTACTGCGATTGGTGAGCCACCAATTACACGCTGGCGTTATGCTGATTTTGATGTGTTTTTTGAGCACAACCTTGTTATTCACTCAGTTGTAATGCGTAAAGAGCAATAGTCAGTTAAGACTATTCAGAAACTGGAATTTCTTCGCCTAAGAAACGACGTCTTGCCCAATTAGGTAAGGTACCAACACGTGCGTGGTGTAATGAGTCAGACTCAATCACAATCAGCACTAATGTGGAAAGCAGAATCGGTAAAATACTCAAGCCACCGATAAAGGCAAATACAGCCTCTTTCATCATGCCAAGATAGGTGTATCCCAGCCAGCCCAATACAGACGTACTGACAACGACTAATAGCACGATAGAGAACAATTTGCTCCAGCGGCGGGCAATCTGCCAATGAATATAGATAAACTCGCTCTGCTCCCGTTTGACGCGACTAGAGCGCCAAAAGGTATAGCCTAAGCAGCAAAACGAGAAAATAGGCACCAACACCATAAAACTAAACAAACTTTTACCCGTTGCCGCAATCGCGGTAAAAAGCAAAATGTGATTTACAATCAGATTGGTCAGAAAAATATCGTGCGGCGTACGCGCCGCACTCATTTCTTCTGCAGTCGGTGCCTGCATCACCACGTTAGCTTCTCAAGTTACTCAAGATAGCATCACGAACCGATTCCATATCGGCATTTACCGTGACGACTGGTGATGTGCTTTGTTTGATAGCCGTATCAGGATCTTTAAGACCATGACCAGTCAGGGTACAAACAACGCTGCTGCCTTCTGGAATTTTACCGTTTTTAATATCCCGTAAAGCACCAGCTAATGACGTTGCTGAAGCAGGCTCACAGAAAACACCTTCCATTTCGGCCAGTAATTTTTGTGCTGCCAGAATTTCTTCATCTGAACACTCATCAAACCAACCGCCTGATTCTTCTTTTACTTTCCAAGCCATATCCCAGCTTTGTGGGTGACCGATACGAATTGCTGTAGCAACTGTTTCAGGATCATCAACCATTGCACCACGCATAAATGGCGCACTACCGGAAGCTTGGTAACCAATCATTTTCGGACGATTACCGACAATCGCACCACCAGCGTATTTGCATTGGCCATCACAGTAAGCACAAGCTTCTGTAACGTGAGCACCATCCGCTGATGAATATTCACAGTAACCAATCCAATGAGCGGTGATATTACCGGCATTACCAACTGGCAAACAATGGAAATCAGGGGCACGGCCTAATTCTTCAACAATCTCAAAAGCAGCTGTTTTCTGACCTTGTAAACGATATGGGTTAATTGAGTTAACAATCGTGACAGGCGCATGAGCAGCCACTTCTTTTACTAAGCGCATACCCTCATCAAAGTTACCTTTGATTTGGATAACAACGGCGTTATGCATCATGGCTTGCGCTAATTTACCTTGGGCAATTTTACCGTCAGGAATAATAACGAAAGCGGTAATACCAGCACGTGCAGCATAGGCGGCTGCCGCAGCTGACGTATTACCCGTTGAAGCACAGATAATTGCTTTACTGCCTTCTTCAACCGCTTTGGTAACAGCCATAGTCATACCACGGTCTTTAAAAGAACCTGTTGGGTTTAGACCTTCGTATTTAACGTAAATATCAACATTTTTACCGATTTGCTTCGGAATATTGTTGAGTTTGATAAGCGGCGTATTACCCTCACCTAGGCTAATCAGACGCGTGTCATCGTTAACCGGCAAGCGATCACGGTAACGTTCAATCAGGCCAGTGTAACGTGGACGAAATGACATAAATTTTCCTCTTTTATTCTTTTTGGGCTGAAAAATTAGCCCAGCGTTTCCATTCGGATACGCATAATCGCATCTTTGACGGTATCCAATGCCTCAATTTGGGCAATGGCCTCGTCCATGTTTTTCTCAGCAACCGGTTGGGTCAGCATAATGATAGGAACCAAGCCTTCATCATCTTCCGGTTGTTTTTGCAAAATGGCTTCAATATTGATGCCTTGCTCACTAAAGATACGGGTAATGTTCGCAAGAACACCTGGTTTATCTTCAGTTTGAATACGTAAATAGTAAGACGTCACCACATCAGACATAGATAAGATCGGCGTGTCTTTAATTGCATCCGGTTGGAAAGCCAAATGCGGTACACGGTTTTCTGGGTCAGATGTCAGTGCACGAACGATATCAACGATATCAGCAACAACGGCTGAAGCAGTTGGCTCAGAGCCAGCACCAGCACCGTAGTATAGTGTTGGACCAACGGCATCACCTTTGACCACAACCGCATTCATTACGCCATTTACATTGGCAATCAGTCGACGATGTGGAATCAGTGTTGGGTGCACACGCAGTTCAACACCTTGTGGTGTTTTCTTGGCAATACCTAAGTGTTTGATCCGGTAACCAAGCTCCGCTGCATATTGCACATCTTCTTGGCTAATTTTGCTGATACCTTCGGTATAGCACTTGTAGAACTGTAGTGGGATACCAAATGCAATTGACGCCATGATGGTCAATTTGTGCGCAGCATCAATGCCTTCTACGTCAAATGTTGGATCGGCCTCGGCATAACCCAGTGCTTGCGCTTCGACTAAAACGTCAGCGAAGTTACGGCCTTTATCGCGCATTTCGGTCAGGATAAAGTTACCTGTGCCGTTGATGATACCGGCTAACCATTCAATACGGTTACCTGCCAGACCTTCACGCATCGCTTTAATAATTGGAATACCACCAGCAACGGCTGCTTCAAAAGCAATCGTCACACCTTTTTCTTGGGCACGAGCAAACAACTCATTACCATGCATGGCTATCAAAGCTTTGTTTGCCGTTACGACGTGCTTGCCACTCTCAATGGCTTGCATCACTAAGTCACGTGCAACGCCAGTACCGCCAATCAACTCAACGACAATTTGTACTTCAGGGTTATTCACCACTGAAAACGCATCATCAGTCAGTGTGATATTGGTCAGATCACAGCTACGTTCTTTATCAAGCTCTCTATCAGCAGCAACAAAAATTTCAATGTCACGGCCAGCACGGCGACTAATCTCACGGGCATTACGTTGCAGTACGCTTACGGTACCGCTACCAACAGTGCCTAGACCGAGAATGCCAATTTTTACTGATTGCACACAGCCCCCTAGCCTTTTTTCATCATGTCACGGATACCGCGAATCGCTTGGCGGGTACGGTGTTGATTTTCGATCAAACCAAAACGCACATATTCATCGCCATATTCGCCAAAGCCGATACCTGGAGATACCGCGACTTTCGCATCTTTTAATAATTTCTTACTGAACTCCAATGAGCCCATTTCACGGAATTGCTCTGGAATTCTTGCCCAGACGAACATGGTCGCCTTCGGTTTTTCAACATGCCAGCCAATCGCGTTTAAGCCATCACACAATACGTCACGGCGTTTGCGATAGGTTTCTGAAATTTCAGCAACACATTCTTGTGGGCCTTCTAAGGCAGTAATCGCCGCCACCTGAATTGGCGTAAACATGCCGTAATCCAGATAAGACTTCATACGCGCTAAGGCCGCCACTAATGTCGGATTACCTGACATAAAGCCAATACGCCAGCCCGGCATGTTGTATGTTTTAGATAAGGTATAAAACTCAACAGCAACATCTTTTGCACCTGGCACCTGCAAAATCGATGGTGCGGTGTAGCCATCAAAACAGATTTCACCATAAGCCAAATCATGAATTACCCAGATTTGATGCTCACGAGCGAACTCGACAACCCGTTCGAAGAAATCCAATTCAACACATTGCGTTGTTGGATTACCCGGGAAATTCAACACCAACATTTTTGGTTTTGGCCATGAGTCTTTAACTGACTTTTCAAGTTCAGCAAAGAAATCCACATCTGGCGTTAGCGGCACATGACGAATATCTGCGCCCGCAATAACAAAACCATAAGGGTGAATTGGATAGGCAGGATTCGGTACTAATACCGCATCACCTGGACCAACAGTCGCTAAAGCTAAATGCGCAAGACCTTCTTTTGAACCAATCGTCACAATAGTTTCAGAGTCAGGATCTAAAGTGACCTCAAATTTACGTTGATACCAATCACAGATCGCTTTACGTAAACGAGGGATACCCCGTGAAACTGAGTAACGATGCGTATCTGGGCGCTGAGCAGCTTCAACCAGTTTATCGACAATATGTTTTGGCGCCGGCTGATCAGGATTACCCATACCAAAATCGATAATATCTTCACCGCGCGCACGCGCTTTCGCCTTCAAATCATTTACAATGTTGAAAACGTAAGGCGGAAGCCGTTTGATTCTGGGAAATTCGTCGTTCAACTGAGCACCTGCGATAAGCTAAAGCGGTTGGCAAACCAAGCAAAATAACTGAAAATCAATAACACTTCAAATCCATTTAATATAGCGAAGAACTATGACGTCACAAGAACAATTGTATAACACTATCTTGGCCGATTTGGATAATGGCAAACTGATATTACCGACATTGCCAGAAGTGGCACTGCAAGTTCGCGAAGTCGTCAACGATCCCAATACAACTTCTGCTCAGTTAGCAGACATTATCGTAACAGATGCAGCACTTTCTGCCCGCCTACTTAAAGTCGCTAATAGTGCATTGTATCGTGGGCGTATTCCGGTTGAGTCAGTACAAACTGCAGTATCGCGGCTTGGCCTGCAAATGGTTCGAAACTTAGTCACCAGTTTGGTGATGGAACAAATGTTTAAACCAACATCTCGCGGACTTGAAAAACGCATGCGCGAACTTTGGGAACATAGCACTGAAGTTGCAGCCATCAGTCAGGTTATTGCCAGTAAACAACCTGGTATCAAAACTGACGAAGCGATGTTAGCAGGTCTGATTCATAACATCGGTGTGTTACCCATTTTGATTCATGCCGAAAGCATCCCTGGCTTACTCGATGATGATGTCATTTTAGAGCAACTCATCGCGAACCTTTATCCGCGGATTGGTGCTGCAATTCTTAAAAGCTGGCAATTCCCAGAAAACCTCATCACGGTCGCTGCAGAACACGCCAACTTGAATCGCAACAGCGGCCCTAATGGTCCCGACTTATGTGACGTCGTTCAAGTCGCTAATCTACAAAGTTACTTCCACACTGAAAAAGCATTAGATCCTCAAGAACGCCATCGTGTGTTGGCATTTGAAAAACTCAATATCGATACGGGACTGAGCGTGGTTGAGTTAGATGAAAATAGTGAGGAATACCAAGAAGCATTAGCGTTATTCCAGAACATGTAATTGTGGTTTGATTTTCGCAAAACCAAAAACGGGCCTGAACGGCCCGTTTTTTTTATTTCTTAAATAAGTTGATTAGCGTTTAATCAAGTTATCGACACTCCATGTACCACCACCGGCAGTCCAGATATACAAGAAAACAAAGCTGAATAATGCAGCTAATTCACCGCCATTCGTTAGTGGCCAAAAGCCTTGTGGTGCATGCACCATAAAATAGGCAACAGCCATCAAACCTGACAGTAAAAAAGCCACTGGGCGAGTAAATAAACCAATCAGCAGTAACGCACCACCAAATAATTCCAATACACCAGCCACACCACTTAAAGACATAATGTCGAACGGGTAACGCTGTTCAGCTGGGAAACCAAAAATCTTCTGTGCACCATGCTGCATAAATAAAAACGCAGTCACGATACGTAGCACACTCAAAATCCGTGGCTGCCACGCTGCCAAAAATTGATTCATCATTTTCTCCTTAATATATTTGTAGTTTTCGCTGCATTGCCCAAGGGCAAAACTGATAGTAGCAAGAATTAATGGTTTTCATGCAGTGAAAAAACCTTTTTTTAAGATTGGAATAAATCAAAAGTCTATGTCACAAACTGTTTTGCAAAACGCGATTTGGCAAACTGTCGCCGCGCTCCCTAAGGGACGCGTGACCAACTATGGTGAGATTGCAAAACGCTGTGGTTATCCGGGATATGCACGATTTGTCGGCTATACCTTAAAATACTTACCTAGTGATTCAACCTTGCCGTGGCACCGTGTTATCAAGGCAAATGGTGTTTTGGCCTTTCCATTAGGTTCGCCAAAATTCGAACAGCAAAAAGCGTTACTCGAAGCAGAAGGTGTCATTGTCACTGGGGACAAAGTGAAGATGCGTCAGTATTTTTGGGATGAATGACTTGGCTTATTGGCTTTGCTCAATTTGCCGCGCTCTTTCAGCCTGTGTATCTGTCATTAATTGATTAATATCTTGCTCGAAACTTTCAATTTGCTGAACTGTCGTCGGCGCTGCTACAACGCCCTCTTCATCCTCTACAGTGCTTTGGGTATTTGGCATAAACAAAGCCAACTGGGTATTAAGTAACCAACCAATGATTAACAAGGTAACTAGTAACCCAATCATTTTCATTTCGAAACCCTATTCATCTAATACGACTTGAAAACTACCGTAAATCAAACGCTGACCATCAAATGGCAGCCCTTCTTCACACATCGCAATAATGCGAGGATCTTGTAGAAATTTTTCCATGCCTTCGTCATGAACAGCTTTTGATGGCCAAGCCACCCAAGACACCACAACTGTTTCATGGGGCTGACATTGAACCGCTAACGGAAATGACGTGGTTTTACCAACTGGCGTGTCATCACCCCAACACTCCACTAGACGTAACGCCCCATACTCTTTAAAAATTACCGCTGCTTCACGTGCTTGTTGCAGATATTTTTCTTTGTTTTCATTTGGTACGGCGGCAACGAATGCGTCAATGTATTCCATTTGTCTCTCCCAGTGTTTTGTATCCATTTTGTTTTTATGCATATCCCTTAATAAATCAATTTGCGCCACAGGTGAAAACACGTCAAGTTTTGTAAAAAACATTTTCCTTAGTGTTATAAGCTGATATCAGGGAATTTAATGGCGTAAATTCTGCCTATCTATTTTGCTAAATAATTGATTGATGATGTTGATAAGTACACCACATACCCTTTTTGCGCGGAACTTTGATCGATTAGCCGTCATACTCACCGGCTTATTACTGTCTGCCTGTCAAAGTGCCCCGATGCAACAAGCACCAGTGTCTGGGCCGTCAATTTATCCCTCAACGTCTCAGCCTAATATCTCAAAACAAAGTCCGTTACTCGAGAAGCTCTATCAGCAACATAATGTTTGGCATGGCACACCCTATCAACTTGGTGGCAGCAGTCGCTCAGGAATTGATTGCTCAGCCTTTGTGCAAGTTACTTATCGGGATTTGCTCGGGATCGATTTACCTCGTACCACAACAGACCAATACCGCAGTGGCCCTCATGTTAATCGGGATGAATTACAAACCGGTGATTTGGTGTTTTTTCGACATGGTCGACATGTCGGCATTTATCTCGAAAACCATAAGTTTTTACATGCCTCAACGTCGCAGGGTGTGATGATCTCAGATATGCGAAATGTCTATTGGTCACGCCATTACTGGCGGTCAATTAACGTTTTACCAGCAAATTATCCGCGTTAGTTTGTATCACAAATACGTTGGTAAAAACCTTTAATCAAATCTGCAGCAGCAGGCGTTTCGCTAACACCTGCTAATAAATCTGAGACAGAAAAATCAGCATCAACAAGTTCATCCGTTTGTTCTTCAATGTATGAGCGCATAATCGCTGCGTTGTACTCAGGATGAAACTGCACACCATAGGCAGCATTACCGAGCCTGAAGGCTTGATTGGGTTCATGACTATTAGCTGCCAATCGCACCGCATTCTCTGGCAATTTGAGTACTGTCTGTGAATGGGTAACGTGGGCTTTGAACGTTTGCGGTAAAGACTGAAATAACGGATCTAAACCAGCCGCTTCTGTAAGTTCAATTTCAACAGTGCCGATCTCTTTACCTTTGGCGTGATAACCAACCTCACCTCCCGCAGCGCTTGCCAATAACTGGTGGCCGTAACAAATGCCAAGAATAGGTGTTTGCTCAGCCAGTAATTGTTTTAACCAGTCCGCAACCGCCACACTCCATGGCAAATTATCTGTGACCATATCGTGCGACCCTGTTATTACAACGCCCGCACACTCTGAAACTAACGGTAAAGTTGCGCCATGTTCCGCATCAATTGTCTCAATCTCGATTTCACCCTGCCCTAGCGCTGTTGCTGTCCAGTTATCAAAGTCACCATATTGCTTGGCAGTTTCAGGAAAAGTTGTTCCCACTTTAATGATGTAAAGCTTTCTCATAACACCTCAAAACCTGAATTAGCCTATATCTGATGATAACTAGGCATCTAATAAGACTTTGGCAATAATGCCGAGTAAAAATCCTGCAATCGCCCCCAGTGGCGGTGCCCAGTGCTTTTCTAACTTTGCTTGAGGAGCGATATCTTGAAAAATAAGATAAAGAATACCGCCAGCTGCAAACAACATGATTCCAGAAACAATGGCCGGATAATCTACCAATAACCAATAGCCAGAAATACCAGCAAGAGGCCCAAGCAATGCCATCAAAGTAAATGCAAATAATATCTGTAGTCGGTTGTAATGGGTCGATTGCTTGATTTCACGATAAGCGTTAAAGCCCTCAGGCAAATTTTGTAGTGCGATCACTCCGGCAAGTAACACGCCCGCCTCTGTTGAAAACGCAAAAGTCGCACCAAGCGCTAATGCTTCAGGAACAAAATCTGCCAACATTGCAATCAACTGGCTCATCGGTGAATTTTTGGCAGCCAGCCATCTATCTAAAATCATAAACAGCACACCACCACCAACAAAGCTGACAACAATGAACAGCGGCGATAAATTTCGAATACCTTCAGGAACCAATACCAGCGTTACCGCCGCCAGCAAAGCACCGCCACCAAAAGCAATTACACTGTGACGCACTTCGTTTTCTAACCAACCAGGGCGAATACGCTCAAACATGGCAACAATGGCACCCGCTGGCATAGCCAAACCTGCGACCAGTGTTAATAAAATGATTTGTTGCCATTCACTCATCATGAGCCCCCATTAATCTAAGACGGCAATGTACCACTTTGGCTGCATGCGTCCGAAGTCTTTGCGTCTGTGATTTTTCAGTGCTTTTTTAGAATCTAGGACAACAGCCTCTCCAGCAACTCTGCTAAAAACCACCCAATGCCAAAATGGTTTGTCATGCTCTTTATGCCATTTAATGGCGAGTAAGGCTTTGTCGGGTAATTGCTGCCAAGAATCAAATGGCGTCTCAACAGGTGACAACGCAATATCAAATTCAGCGAGAAGTTTTCTAACATGATCAGTTTGAGACCAAAGCGCCTTATCTTCAGCAAAGATCCCCATGGCATTGGCTTTCGTTTTGATTTGGTCGTAACTCAGCCTAGCCAACGCAGCACACGCAGCCAAACCACAACCTGATGGTTCTTGTTGGATAACAAACTGCATAGGAATTTATAGCTCGGGCTCAGGAAGTATCGGCGGTGTACTATCCATATACGTTAAGAAATACTGCCATAACTGATGCGTGCGTTGCTTAGTGAGCGTAGTTTTACAGGATAGTGTTACAACACCACGTATAGTGCCATCACGCCACTGCGTAAATACTGCCCCACACTGCGATTCCATATAGGTTTGCCAATCAGCTTGGGATGTCTCTATTGCTGAGACCAGCTCTTTATCTTCTTGATACCTTTTCAGACTGGATTGGTAATATTGATTCAGCGTGTCTTGAGCAGACTCAAGCTCTAGCTTGGCGCATTGATTGATTTCAATCGTGGTCATGGCCTTTTCACAATCAACAACGTTGGATGCCATAAGCATTGATGACAACAAACTCAGCACCACAAACCCAATTATCCGCATTATGATTCCTTTCGATTAGGCTTAAGCCTTGTTAATCATCAATATTTTTAATGAATTTGGCAGGAACACCGCCAACAACCGTGCCAGCAGCAACATCTTTCGTTACCACGGCACCAGCTGCCAAAACAGCATCATCGCCAACGGTGACTCCGGGCAAAATCGTTACATTGGCACCAATCCAGACATTATTGCCAATCTTTACGGGCAACATGTAATTGGCATGTCGAGTGGCTTTGCTGATGCCATGATTAACGGTTGCAATCACCACATTGTGTCCAATCAGCACATCATCGCCAATGGTAATACCGCCTTGGTCTTGAAACTTACAGCCCGAATTAATAAACACCGTTTTACCAATCGTGATGTTTTTACCAAAGTCAGCATTAAACGGTGGAAACAACATAAAGCTGTCGTCGATAGTTTGTCCTGTCAGCTCTGAAAATAAACGTCTAACCTTTTCAGGCGAATGATAAGTGCTATTTAACGTCGCCGTAATTCGCATGGCTTCGTTACTGTAATGCACCAATAACTGATGTGCCTCATCGCCCTCGTGGATCGATAAGCCCTGATTAAAATGGTTAAGTAAATCTTTTAATTCCATAGTTACTTTATTGAGCGAACGCCCTGCTCAGCCTTTTTTATTCATGTATGCGTCAAAATTTTTGATGTAATCATCCAGGTTTTCTTCGAGCATTTTTCGATACTCAGCGACAAAATAATCAACCGTTTCAGCTTTCGCATCTGCCAATTCTTTTGCAGACTCCCAGCCACAAGCACTTAACCAAGCATTAAACCGCGCCGTAGCATACATATTGGAAGCACTGACCTTACCGCTTGATACCGTTTCACTAATTTGATCATTCGATAAATGAATATGGGCATCCGCTCGTTGAAAGAACGCTTCATCAATTTTTTCCATGGGGTTTCCTCTATTTTTATGCTTTAGCTTGCGACGCAGTTAGCGATGGTCGCAAAGTGTTCATCATTAAAATCCGACAAACAACGTAACTTTAGGTGGGATAATTGGTACTTTTCGTCAGCGAACTCGGATGCCTGTGGCACCACGACGGTTTTCATATTGGCATTTTTTGCAGCCATAATGCCTGAAAGCGAATCTTCAAAAGCAACTGATTTATCTGCATCAACATTAAGCTTTTCTATAGTTCGAAGATAAACCGCCGGATCAGGTTTACCAGCGAGCTCCTGCTCTGATGAAGACGTCGCATGAAAATAATCCGCAATAGCAAGCTTGTCGAGCACGACCGGGATTAGCCTTGCAGGTGCATTTGTCGCTAAACCAATTTTGAGATTTTTTGTTTTAAGAAAATCGAGAAGTGCTTTCACACCCGGCATGGCCTGCCCCTGTTCGGCAATTAACTCGGCGACCAAGTCCACCACTTCATTTTCGACGTCATCAAGGCTTTTATCTGACCACGGAAAATGACTAAACCAAAACTCAGTCACTTCACGCTTTGTCATTACTGCTGTTTTTGCTGAAAGCTCTTCAGAAACATGAACACCCACTGATGAAAAAACCTGCTTCTCAGCAGCTTTCCACATTGGCTCTGAGTCGATCAGCGTGCCATCCATATCGAAAATTACAGCTTGTAGCATGATGAATCTAAGCTATCAACGACTAGGCATTTTGTTTAATAAACGCCGACCAAGTTTCATCGGGTGTCCAGATATTATGTAAAGCCGCTTTAGCCTGCCACTCTGAAACTTCCAGATGTTGAATACTATATAGATAGATGAAGCTGGCTACCCGCCAATTCAACGCACAATGCACCCAAATCGATTTATTAGTATGTGCTTGCATGATGGTCCGAAACAACTCGTATTGCTCAATTTTAGGGTGATGCCATACGATTGGAATATGTATATAGTTCATGCCAAGTGATGTGACCAACGCCCCTTCATTAGCAACCGCTTTTTCATGGTCAGGCATGGCCAGATTCACCACAGTATCAACACCCGCTTCTGCAATGAACAAAAACTCATCAGCATTGGGCTGCCCAGATGTATGGATATTTTTTGTGACTTTTTGGTAATTAAGGATCTGCATACCGAGATTACCCTTACTCAAAAAACCATGACATGGTCACAGAGATATTGGCCGTCTTTCTGAACCAACACCATTTCAGCAACAAACTCACCTTCAGCTTTTGTGAAAAACTGCTTCCAAATAATGGCTACCGAATCAGGTCGTCTAAAGACAGCAACAGGCTGACGCGCTGCAAAAAAGCCTTTTTGTGATTGGTATTGTTCACACACTTTTTGTAGATAATCTTGGCTAACGATTGTCTTCAAACGGTCTGTGAAATCTTTAATATGTTTTTTATGATTAATTTCTGTTGAGCCATCCATCAAGTTATCCATTATTGGATTAGCTATCGCTAAAATTTCATCGTCAGACATTTCAACAAAAATCATCAACACTCCCAAATAAACATAAAGGCATCAAATAAATTTTATGGCACTTAAACTGAGTGCAAATATTTTTTGGTTTTAGCTAAATGCTCAGCCAAAGAATCGAGTAGCAATTTATATTCTGCTGACTGTTCAACTAAAACAGTCTGCCCAATCAAATCCGCTAAAACCTGATCTTTGTTCAAACATTTATCGTGAATAGCCTGTTTAAAATCTGCTGAGAGTAATTTCGTCAGTTTACCTGCCAACTCTTCGACTAGCTCTTTATCTGAGTCTGGCGTTGACGGGAATTCATCTAGTTCTTCTACGATGTTTTGGAATGGTTCTATATATTCTTCACGTTGACTAGCAATCTCTTCGAGCGCTTCATGACCGTCTTCTTCGGCTAATAATGCCCCCATTGCACGGTAAAAGTTGGCTGTCTCAATGACTTGTTTCAAAATCTCTAGCGCATCGGCTTGTTCATCTGAGCGTATTATCGACATCTCACTTTGTTCCTGAGGTTGGTATTGGCGGCTCACCAACTATCACTTTGATGGCTTCAGGGATAACTTCAAACGCTGCTGGCGTCTTGGTTTTGAATTCACCATCGGCCTCTAGTGACTTGGGTCTCGTGGTTTGAATACTAAACTTTTTGGCTGACTTACGAACGATTCTGTCAGTGTTGTGTTTGGCACCATTACGTAGGATAGGCCCTAGTAGAATAAGTTTCCACCATGGTTGTGGCTTGATAAAAAACAAACTTAATTCATCATCCAGCAAGCTCGCCCGTTCATCAACAATATTACCGCCACCATAAAAGCGGCCATTGCCAACAGCTAAATGAATTGCTTTTGATGAACAGTAGCCATCATCGTAATTGATCTTAACCTTAAAACTCTTATTACGCTTAAGTGCTCGAAAAAAGGCCGTCAGATAAGCAAACACACCAAAGTATTTTTTACTCTCTGGCGTTATTTCACGTGTCACATCAACACCAAGTCCAACGTGAGCGACATTAATAAAATAATGGCCGTTGACCTTACCTAAACTGATTGACTCGCGCTTACCCTCAGCAATCACTTGCGCAGCTGACAACAAGTCAGCGGGTACACCAATGGATTTCGCAAGATCATTCGCCGTACCCATTGGGAAAATCGCTAATGTTCGTTGGCAGTTATAAATCACTTCAAGCGCGGAACTAATCGTGCCATCGCCACCAGCCACGATGACAATCCCGTCTTCACGATCATATTCTTCAATTAATGCCACCAGATGTTCTTCACTTTCTGACTCATTTATTGACACATCAATACCTGCATTTTTCAACAACTCGATAGCAGCTTGCAAAGCTTCGACTTGCCCATTTCGACTGTGCGGATTAACAATCAACAAAGCATGCTGCAAGTTATTACTCCTCGATTGAGAATAGATGGTTGTACAAATTAGAAGATGAAAGCTTGGCGCTATGAAGGAAGTTAATTGGATTGTTGCTGCAGTGCAATAATCGAGATTAAAGTCATTTAAGGAAAAGTGAGAAAACTGTTAGCTGATAAATGTTCCCATGAACTCCAAACCTTCAGGGGTTAGTAGCCAAGCCAAAGCGGCAATATTCATTATCACAGTTATCCAGTAAACCTGTTTAAACTCTTTTTTAATTGATTTATGTCTCAGTTTGTTCTGAGCGTAAAAAGCACCTGGCCAACCGCCAGCAAGACTCAATAAATGCAACTGATTTTCAGATGTACGCCAACGGTTATTTTTTGCTGCTGATTTATCTAAAGTGTAGTTAATGAACGTCAGAATACTCATAGCTACATAGACATAGAGCAATTCAATTGGCGCGCGACCAAGCGACACCAACCCTGCCAATGCCAAACAAAATGTAATTATGATGATAGTCCCTACAATGGGTTTCTTATGAGTTGGCTTACTTTTTAAAGCGCGATCACGAGCAAAACTGACATTAACCGCTTTGAATTTACCACTCGCTTCTTTCACCAGTTCATAAACAATGACATCGCCATCAACGGGTCTTCTCGAACGTCTTGTGAAAGATTTGATATGAACAAATGCTCTGTCGCCACCGCCATTCGGCTCAACAAAACCAAAGCCTTTGTCATCATTCCAGTTGCTTAGTTTTCCTTGAAATTTCACGTTATCCTTCCCATGGATTAATTATATTTTTAGCGGCTGATCTTAAATTTATGACTGTTTTATCACTCAAGACTAAATATGTATTTAAGAGATTTTAAAATAAAAAAAAACGGGCCTGAAGCCCGTTTTTCAATTTAGCTCGTTTTGTAACTTACTCTGGTCGCATATGTGGGAACAGCAACACATCACGAATCGATGGTGAGTCAGTTAATAACATCACCAGACGGTCGATACCGATACCTTCACCCGCTGTTGGCGGCATACCGTATTCCAGAGCACGGATGTAATCCGCATCGTAATGCATCGCTTCAAGATCACCAGCATCTTTATCAGCAACCTGAGCTTTAAAGCGCTCAGCTTGATCTTCAGCGTCATTTAATTCCGAGAAACCATTGGCGATCTCACGGCCACCAACAAAGAACTCAAAACGATCTGTCACAAAGGGATCACTATCACTTCGGCGAGCCAATGGTGACACTTCTGTTGGGTAAGCGGTGATAAAAGTTGGTTGCATCAATTGATGCTCAACGGTTTTCTCAAAGATCTCGATTTGGACTTTCCCCAAACCGTAGCTATCTTTCAGCGGAATAGCTAAGTTTTTAGCAACCTCGCTTGCTGCTTCTAAACTTTCCAATTGCTCAGGTTTAAGCTCTGGGTTGAAGTGCAGAATTGATTCTTTCACCGACATACGAATAAACGGCTGAGCAAAATCGATATCAAGACCTTGATATTGCACTTTGGTTGAACCCAGTACGTTTTGCGTGACGGTACGCAGCATATCTTCCGTCAGATCCATCAGTTCGATGTAATCCGCATAAGCCTGATAGAACTCAACCATGGTGAACTCAGGATTATGACGGGTTGATAAACCTTCGTTACGGAAGTTACGGTTGATTTCAAATACTCGCTCAAAACCACCGACAATCAAACGTTTCAAATATAGCTCTGGTGCGATACGCAGAAACAGATCCATATCTAATGCGTTGTGATAGGTCGTAAATGGTCTTGCTGTAGCCCCCCCAGGAATCGCCTGCATCATTGGCGTTTCAACTTCGAGGTAGTTTTTATCCATCAGGTAACGCCGTACACCATCAATGATTTGGGTACGTAGTTTGAAAACTTCACGGCTAGCTTCATTCATGATGAGGTCAACATAACGTTGACGATAGCGTGTTTCTTGATCTGACAGACCGTGGAATTTTTCTGGTAATGGACGCAGTGATTTCGTTAATAGTTGAATGCTATCAACATGTACTGAGAGCTCACCTTTTTGGGTACGGAATAATGTCCCTTCGGCACCGATAATATCGCCCATGTCCCAGCTTTTGAACTGTGGGTAAACACCTTCAGGCAGTTCATCACGAGCGACATAAACCTGAATATCACCAGACATATCACGAATGGTCGCAAAGCTCGCTTTACCCATTACACGTTTGGTCATCATACGACCAGCAATGGCGACACGGCGCGGTTCAGCTTTCAGTTTATCGCCATCCCACTCAGCATATTCGGCTTGTAATTCACCGTTCATTACATTACGGCGGAAATTATTCGGGAAGGCATTACCTTGCTCACGAATGCTAGCGAGTTTTTCACGGCGCTGAGCAATCAGCCGGTTTTCATCAAATTCAGTTTCTTGGGTCATTTTATAAGCCTGATTTCAGTGAGGCCTCGATAAACTGATCAATATCACCATCGAGAACTGCTTGCGTGTTGCCGGTTTCGACACCGGTACGGAGGTCTTTAATGCGAGACTGATCCAATACGTAAGAACGGATCTGACTGCCCCAGCCGATATCTGACTTCGATTCTTCGGCTGCTTGTTTGACTTCGTTTTGTTTCTGTAACTCTAACTCGTAAAGTTTTGCCCGTAAGGCATTCATTGCCCTGTCACGGTTTTGGTGCTGACTACGTTCAGTCTGACATTGCACCACGGTATTAGTTGGTACGTGAGTAATACGCACCGCAGAGTCAGTGGTATTAACGTGCTGACCACCGGCACCACTTGAGCGGTAAGTATCAACGCGTAAATCTGCAGGATTAATATCAATCTCAATCGTATCGTCTACTTCAGGATAAACAAACACAGATGAAAAAGATGTATGGCGACGCGCACCTGAGTCAAATGGTGATTTCCTTACCAAGCGGTGAACACCTGTTTCGGTTCGCAACATACCAAATGCATATTCACCTTCGAAGCGAATCGTCGCGGACTTAATACCTGCAACCTCACCGGCCGAGACTTCCATCAGCTCAACTTTGTATTCGTTGGCTTCCCCCCAACGCAAATACATCCGCAGCAGCATATTGGCCCAATCTTGAGCCTCAGTACCACCTGAGCCAGCTTGAATATCCAGATAAGCGCTATTTTTATCGAGCTTGCCAGAGAACATTCTCTGGAATTCGAGTTTTTCTAGACCTTTTTCTAATTCATCCAAATCTTGGGTGATGGAGTCAAAGGTATCTTGGTCGCCCTCCTCAACTGCCATTTCCAACAATTCTTTGGCATCTTCGAGTGTTTCACGGTGGCCGGATAACGTGCCCACCAGCTTTTCCAGACTCGCCCGCTCTTGTCCGAGCTTTTGGGCACGTTCGGGATCATTCCAAACGTTGGGATCTTCTAATTCGCGAGTGACTTCAACTAAGCTTTCGGCTTTGCTATCGAAGTCAAAGATACCCCCTGAGATCGTCACTGCGATCCCGAAGGTTTTTAATGCGAGTCATGGTTGCGCCGAGTTCCAAAGTTCACCTCATCTGCTGATTGCGATGTTGATCAGAAAACCGCGTATTGTAACGGAAAAATGGCCTTATTGTTTAGGCAGATAGCGTAATGGATCGACAGGTTGCCCATTTCTGCGAATTTCAAAATGCAGTTGGTCTCGTTGTGTACCTGTGCGTCCAAGGGTAGCGATTTTTTGTCCTGCTCTGACGTTATCACCTTCTTTCACCAACAATGAACTATTGTGCGCATAAGCACTAAGGTAGACATCGTTATGTTTGATGATAAGTAAGTTGCCGTAACGTGATAAACCATTACCGCTATAAACCACGCGACCTGAAGCCGCTGCAACGACGTCTTGGCCTGCCCGCCCAGCTATTTTGATACCTTTTCGTGTTGCTTCTGCATTTGAAAAGCTTGATAACAGAGGCCCTTTAGTTGGCCATTGCCAAGCTGGCGTACCCGTGCCCGTTGGTGCTGGTGATGATGGCGGTGGCGACGACGGTTTAGGGGTCGCTTTTGCTGGCTGACTCGTCTTAGGTTTTGAAGCCTGTGTTTTTGGTGCAGATGTTGTCGGTGCCGTTTTTGGCCGACTCGTTGCAACTTGCTGTCTCACTGGCGCAGCTGATGCCCCTCTGAACCGTAATTTTTGTCCAACATAAATTGTGTAGGGTGGACGAATACCATTTATGCGCGCCACATCACGATAATCCATACCGTAACCAAAACTAATGGAATATAAAGTGTCGCCTTTTTTAACGGTATAGGTTTGTGGTGGTGTTTGGCTTCTCGTCTGCTTCTGTGGTGAATGGCGATCATAGTGACCTAACGGCGCAACAGCTTTACCGCCACCACAGGCAGTTAAAAAAAGCGTCGTTAAAATCAGCAGTCGTTTCATATCACCGCAGTATTAGCCAAGCAGTCACAAGAATAAAGATTGTTAACCAGCCTAACCAGTCCATCCATTGATGCAATTTGTTTTCTAACGCCGGGCCGCCCCAACGCATTAAGCCTGCAACCAAGAAAAACCGTAGGCCACGTCCGACCATTGACCCTAAAATAAATGGCAGTAACAACATGCCTACCGCACCAGCTGCGATAGTAAAAACTTTATAAGGAATTGGCGTAAACCCTGCCATAAAGATGGCCCAGAATCCCCAATCGTTAAACCATTGTTGTGCGGTTAAATATCCTGCTTCATAGCCAAACTGAATTATCCATGGCTCTACCATCTGCAAGGCAAACATACCGATAAGATAGCCTAGTAGTCCACCAGCAACGGAAGCCACCGTGGTAATAAAAGCATAGAACCAGGCTTTTTCAGGTTTTGCCAACGACATTGGCGCCAGCATAACGTCAGGCGGTACTAAGAAAAATGATGACTCGGTAAAACTCACCACAGCCAGCCAGAAGCTTGCGTATTTGTGTCGTGCCCACTTCATCGTAAGCACATAAAGAGATGAAAATAATTTCATTAGATTTGTCCGCTTAGTAGCGGTACAAAACTGACCGCCTCCCACTCTGATTCCTCAAACGTATTGCCATTACGGTCAATGACTCGTAAAGACTGGCCTTTGCTCGTTCCCACTGGGATAACAAGTCGACCACCTGGCGCGAGTTGATGTAATAGGCTTTCTGGGATTTGTTCAGGCGCACAGGTAACGATAATTCCGTCATACGGTGCATTCTCTTCCCATCCCCAGCTGCCATCGCTATGTTTGAGACGAATATTATTGAGCTTTAGTTGATAAAAACGTTCACGAGCTTGTTTCAATAATGGCGAAATACGCTCAACACTGAACACTCTTGGCACTAGGCCAGATAAGACTGCAGTTTGATATCCAGAGCCTGTGCCGACCTCAAGTACTTTATTGCGGGGATTACCTTGCAACAAAATTTCTGTCATGCGCGCGACAATAAATGGCTGTGAAATTGTCTGGCTGTGGCCAATTGGCAACGCGGTATCTTCATAAGCGCGGCTAGCTAAGGCCTCATCAACAAAAAGATGGCGTGGGCATTGACGCATGATCGCCAATACCTGCTGATTGTTAATACCGCGATCTTTCAGACGTTGAATCAAGCGATCCCGCGTCCTTTGTGAGGTCATACCAATACCGCGAGGATCACTTATCATGGTGTTGTATCTTCCAACCAGCGCGCTACACCGTCGATGGCATCGTAACGTGTCAGGTCAATTTGCAAAGGTGTAATCGAAACAGCGCCACGTCGAATGGCATCAAAATCGGTGCCTGGACCTGCATCTTGTTCGGCTCCTGCTGGACCAATCCAGTACATAGGGCGACCACGAGGATCAAGTTCACGAATCACTGGCTCAGCTTTATGCCGGTGACCAAGGCGTGTACTTTCAAAACCAATAATTTGATCTATCGGAATATCAGGGACATTTACATTTAGAATCGTGTCGGCAGGAAGTGATGCTTTACTTAAGCGGGTGACCAATTGCTGTGCAACCCAACCTGCAGTTTCATAATGACGTCCTTCAAAGCTCGCAAGTGAAATTGCAATCGCAGGCAAGCCCAAAAACCGGCCTTCCATTGCCGCAGCAACGGTACCTGAATATAAAACGTCATCACCAAGATTTGCTCCAGCATTGATGCCAGAAACAACCATGTCAGGCTCTTCTTCCAAAAGACCAGTAATAGCAAGATGCACACAGTCAGTTGGTGTGCCTTCAACACGATAAATACCGCTGTCTAAACGGTCTAAACGTAAAGGATTTTCTAAAGTCAGCGAGTTACTGGCACCACTACGATTACGATCTGGCGCCACCACGGTGATTTCGCCACAATCTTTCAGCGAGTTGGCCAGAGTATGTAGACCACGCGCCATGTAGCCATCGTCGTTGCTGATCAAAATTTTCATGTATTTCCGCTTGTTGGCTCGCTATTAAACAAGCGCTCATCTTAGCAAGAATGCGCCCTGCAAGTCATAAAAAAGGGCATCAAATCATGCCCTTTTTTTGTTTTTGTGCTTAATTTCGCAGCTGGTTTTGGGACTGACCGCCACCATAACTGAAAAACTGCATTGGTTGACCACCTTTAGTCACTTTAACCGCGCAGTATTTAAACTCAGGTATTTTCGCAGCCGGATCTAATGCGGCATTCGACAGCCTGTTAACCGCTGCTTCGTAGAAACAAAATGCCATAAATACGGCCCCGGTTGGTACCGCCAAATCAGCACGTGCAATCATCGAGATTTCACCACGCCGAGTCGAAAGCGTAATTAAATCGCCCGGATGTACACCCAACTCATCCAAAGTGACGGGATTAAGCGTTGCCACAGCTTCTGGCTCTAATGCGTCTAAAACATTGGCGCGACGTGTCATTGAGCCTGTATGCCAATGCTCTAACATCCGGCCAGTAATCAATACATACGGATATTCTTCATCCGGACGCTCAGCAGGAGGAACAATATCGGCAGGTACAAACTTACCAAGGCCATTATCACGAGGAAAATCTTCTTTAAAGATAACCGCTTCGCCGGGATCGCCCTCGTTAAAGCATGGATAAACAACGGCACCTTCATTCTCAAGTCTTTGCCATGTAATACCTGCCATATGCGGCACAGCTTTGCGGATCTCTGCAAAGACCTCAGAGGCATCTTTATAGTGCCAGTTAAGCCCCATACCATTAGCAATCTGCTGAATGATCCATAAGTCCTGACGCGCATCGCCGGGTGGATCTAATGCCTGACGTCCAAGTTGAACCAATCTATCGGTATTGGTAAACGTACCCGTTTTTTCTGGGAAACCTGAGGCCGGCAATACGATATCTGCCAGATATGCCGTTTCCGTTAGAAAGATATCTTGCACCACCAGATGATCTAATTCTGCCAACGACTGGCGAGCATGATTGGCATCAGGATCTGACATGGCAGGGTTCTCACCCATCACATACAAACCTTTTAACTTGCCATGATGAATCGCATCCATGATTTCAACGACGGTTAATCCTGGATTTGGATCTAATGGTGACTCCCATAATTGTTCAAAATACTCGCGGGCTCTGCCATCACCAACAGGTTGATAATCCGGAAATACCATGGGGATAAGCCCCATATCCGATGCGCCTTGTACGTTATTTTGACCACGAAGTGGATGCAGCCCGGTACCCGGACGGCCAATTTGCCCTGTCATTAATGCAAGCGAAATTAAACACCGCGCATTATCAGTACCATGCACATGTTGAGAAATCCCCATCCCCCAAAGAATCATTGATGCTTTAGAGGTGGCATACAGTCTCGCCACTTCTCGTAATGTCTGAGCAGGAATGCCACAAATCGGTGACATGGCTTCAGGTGAATAGGATTTGAGGTGGGCTTTCATCGCCTCAAAACCTTCCGTTCGACTGCTGATGAAGTCAGCATCAACCAAATCTTCTTCAACAATGACATGCATAATGGCATTGAGCATCGGCACATCACTGCCCGGTGTAAATTGCAATTGATAGGTTGCTTCACGGCCCAGCTCAGTACCACGCGGGTCCATCAATACCAACTTGGTGCCTTTACGAACGGCATTTTTCATCCATGTCGCACCAACCGGATGATTCACTGTTGGGTTAGCACCGATCAGAATGATAACTTCGGCTTCATCGACATCAGCTACCGGATTAGATACCGCGCCCGAACCTAAACATTCAAGCAGCGCCACAACTGATGAGGCATGGCACAAACGCGTGCAGTGATCGACGTTATTGGTTTTAAAGCCAGTACGAATCAGTTTTTGGAATAAATAAGCTTCTTCGTTGCTACCCTTGGCACTACCAAAACCAGCTAATGCTTGCGGACCGAGATCATCACGAATACTGACAAAGCCTCCACTGGCTTTGGCAAGCGCTTCTTCCCATGTCGCTTCACGAAATACTTTTTGCCAATCATTGGGATCGAACTCAAAATCAGCTGACTTTGGCACATCCTCACGGCGAATAAGTGGTTTGGTCAGTCGGTGTGGATGATGCACATAGTCAAAACCATAACGACCTTTGACGCATAAACGACCATGATTAGCAGGCCCATCACGACCTTCAACATGCAGAATTTTGTTGTCTTTAACGTTATAAGTTAGCTGACAACCAACACCACAATACGGACAAACAGAATCGACTTGCTTATCAGGCACCACCATACCCACTTCATTCGCTGGCATTAAGGCGCCGGTAGGACAAGCCTGCACGCACTCACCACAAGCAACGCATGAGCTATCGCCCATCGGATCATCTAAATCAAAGACAATCTCGGTGTGATGGCCACGCATCGCTAAACCGATAACATCATTATTTTGCTCATCACGGCAGGCACGAACACAGCGTGTACATTGAATACAGGCATCCATGTTAACGGCAATACCCGGGTGTGATAGATCCGGCTTAGGTTGTTGACGAGATTTAAATCTTGGCGTGCTGACGTCAAGTTTGCCTGCCCAATAATCCAACTCCGAATTCAAAGTGTGGGGCTGCTCACTGACATCGGCTTTTAGTAACTCCAACACCATTTTTTGTGAATGCAAAGCCCGTTCACTGTTGGTTTTTACTTTCATATCGTTACTTGGGTAACGACAGCACGATGGTGCTAAAACCCGCTCACCTTCCACTTCAACGACACAAGCGCGACAGTTACCATCTTGCCCCTGACGCTCTGAGTAGCAAAGATGTGGAATTTCAATCCCCTCACGCTGTGCTGCTTGTAGAATGGTCTCATCGGCTCGTGCACTGACTGATTTACCGTTAAGGGTGAACGAGACTAATTCGATTTGTTCTTGCAGTTGTGAAGCCATTATTTTAGCTCCTCAGGAAAGTATTTGATGACACAGCGAAGTGGATTTGGTGCTGCTTGGCCGAGGCCACAAATTGAGGCATCAACCATCACTTGTGACAACTCTTCGAGTAAGGTTTCGTCCCACTTGGCTTCTTGCATCAGTGTGACCGCTTTAGATGTACCGACACGGCAAGGCGTACACTGGCCACAAGATTCATCTTCAAAAAAGCGCATCGCATTAACCGCAAGATCTTTTGCTTTGTCTTTGTCTGAAAAAACGACGATAGCCGCACTACCAATAAAGCAGCCGTATTCGTGCAAGGTATCAAAATCTAAAGGTACATTTGCCAGCGATGCCGGCAAAATCCCGCCTGATGCCCCGCCCGGAAAATAGCCATACAAGGTGTGGCCTTCTTGCATGCCGTCACAATACTCATCAACTAGCTCACGTAATGTGATACCAGCAGGCGCTAAATGCACACCGGGTTTATTAACCCTTCCGCTCACTGAAAAAGACCGTAAGCCTTTGCGACCATTACGACCATGTTTAGTCAAACATTCAGGGCCTTTTTCAATAATGTCGCGAACCCAGTAAAGCGACTCCATGTTGTGCTCAAGCGTTGGCCTGCCAAATAAACCAACCTGCGCAACAAATGGAGGTCTTAACCGAGGCATACCACGTTTGCCCTCAATGGATTCAATCATCGCTGACTCTTCACCACAGATATAAGCCCCCGCGCCACGACGCAGGTGTATCTGAGGCAAATTAGGTACCGGTGGCTGATTTTTTAATTTAACCAGTTCCACCTCAAGCATCTCACGGATGGCGGCATACTCGTCTCGCAAGTAGATATAAATTTCATCAATGCCTACCGCCCAAGCCGCGATCAGCATGCCCTCAAAAAAACAGTGAGGGTCGCGGTCAAGATAATATTTATCTTTAAAGGTACCAGGCTCACCTTCATCAATATTGACGGCCATTAATCTTGGCGCTGGTTGATCTCGTACAATTCGCCATTTACGTCCAACCGGAAAACCCGCGCCGCCAAGACCACGTAAACCAGAGTCTTCCATTTTGGTCAGCACATCTTCGACCGGAATTTGACCGTTTACGCATTGCTGATAGGTCTGATAACCATATTGCTCGCTATAGGTTTCAAAACGAAGCGGCTCGATATCTTCAGGCTTGCTGTTTTTTGCCGAGACCTCAACAGTCACTTTTTCAACATTGGCAAACTCAATCGGATTCATGCCAACTACCGCGACAGGCGCTTTATCACAGCGTCCAATACAGGGAACGCGTTGGATTCTGACGCCCTCTCCCATACCATTTTCTAGCGATTCAATTAGTTGGTTAGCGCCCAGCATTTCACAGGTCATCGAATCACAGACTCGAACAGTTAATTGTGGGGGCGGGGTTTGATCTTCTTTGATGACATCAAAGTGATGATAGAACGTAGCAACTTCGTACACTTCTGCACGAGACAATTTCATCTCATGAGCAAGTGCCAATAGGTGGGCAGCTGAAATATAGTGATAAGTGTCTTGGATTTTGTGAAGATGTTCTATGAGCAAATCTTTGCGTCTGGGCTCATCACCCAATAGTGACTGCACTTCAGCCAAGGCTTTCATATCGACCTGACGCCCTTTACCAATCGGTCTAGGTTTCTTAAGGGCCGCGCCTGCCTTCTGGACGCTAATTGGCTGTCCGCTCATATTTGCCTCTTTACAATATGCTGTTCAATCTAACGTTCTTAATTACGCAAAATTATGAAACTACCATGACCTGATAGCCGTTGTGAAGCGGTGTTCATACCGGTTTTAAGTATTGGGTTAATGAATATTCCGACATAAAAAATGGACTGATATTTTGCTACTTTTCGTTAGCCATTCGAGCATAGGCTGACTGCCCATTTTTACTAGCTTTAAGGCGCTTTTTGGCGTGGATATATCTTTGGATAGAAAACAGGATTATTTTCAGGCACAAAAAAGCCGGCAATAAGCCGGCTTAAAAAACTATTCTGAATTTGGATTCGGCAATAAAAATGCCAATTTTAATGTCGTTTATGCGCAATTTTGCGATTATTTGCTCGCGTGCTCTTTTTGCTCTAATTCTTTTAACCATAAATCATGGTGTTGCTCAGCCCAAGCTGTATCAACATGACCTGTCGTCATCCCTTCCAGAGCACCCTCTGTACCGACCGTACCGATATAAATATGACCCAACGAGAATGACATCAATAAAAATGCTGTCAGAATGTGAATCAGATGAGCACCGATAATGATTTCACGTTCTTGGCCAAAGTTCGGGAAATCCAATACCAGTCCAGACAAACAAAGTGCAACACCAGCGGTCGCCAACGTCCAGAACCAAAGCTTCTCACCACCATTAAACTTACCGGCTGACGGATGTTTGTCACCCACCATGCCGCCAAAGTCTTTAAACCATTGAATATCAACTTTGGTAAAGAGGTTATCTTTGAACCACTTAATCAGGATGATAAACAAGGCCACCATAAATACCGGGCCAATGACATTATGTATCCATTTTGCTGCTGTGGCATAAGCTGAAAAGCCGGGATAACCTAATAATGGAATCAGAGCAAAGCGACCATACAGCAAGCTAAGTCCTGTAATCGCCAATAAGATAAACAGCACGGCCGTTACCCAGTGCAAACGGCGCTCATTTAAAGTCCAACGCTCAACCGTCTTACCAGTTCGTGGATGACCTATTTTGACCTGGCCACGCCACATGTAAAAAGCCACCAAGGTAATAATGACAAAACTTAGCAACCAACTGCCATAGGTTGCAATTGGGCCATTGCGAAGTTGGCGCCAGTTTTGTCCCGCGCCTTGAATCAGTTCGTTGGTCTCCTGCCCCTTAACGGTGCTGATACCTTTTGAATTATCACGAACTTGACGCCAAGTATCGGCACGCGGATTTGTTTCTTGGGCTCCAGGCTCAGCATCTGCCAAACCAACATATAAATATCCAGTTAGTGGTAGCAGTACGATAGCCAGCAATATCGCGATAGTTGCGATAAAAGACTTTCGGTGACGATTGGCTAAAGCAACGTTAGCAGTCATGCGGACTCCAATTAACGATCCGTTTGAACACTGTTAAAACGCTGCTTTAGAATCACTTCACGTTCTTCAGCAGATAATGCATGTTCATCAGGACTACCTTTGTATTCACCCGCTTTATGCATGGTCACATCTGTATCTTCATAACAGGCACTCAGCATAAAGATCGCGATAATCAGGCTTAATCGTTTCATCATTAATCCTTATATGCAGTGTCCCAACCCCAGTTATCAGGGCGGCCACCACGACGGACAACACGACTACGGAACAAGTCAGCAACGATATCACCATCACCGGCTAACAATGCTTTGGTTGAACACATTTCAGCACACAACGGTAATTTGCCTTCAGCAATACGGTTACGACCGTATTTTTCTACTTCGGCTTTAGAGTTATCTTCTTCAGGACCACCTGAGCAGAAAGTACATTTATCCATCTTGCCACGTGCACCAAATGCACCATCTTGCGGATATTGTGGCGCACCAAACGGACAAGCATAAAAGCAATAGCCACAGCCGATACAAATATCTTTATCGTGTAAAACGACACCATCATCAGTGGTATAGAAACAATCTACAGGACACACCGACGCACAAGGGGCATCTGAACAATGCATACAAGCAACGGAAATAGATTTTTCACCAGGAATACCATCATCAATGGTCACCACGCGGCGACGGTTGATACCCCAAGGTACTTCATGTTCATTTTTACAGGCTGTGACACAGGCATTACATTCAATGCAGCGCTCGGCATCACAGAGAAACTTCATTCTTGCCATTTTTCAGTATCCTCTTGAGATTAGACAGCGCGGATGCGACATAACGAAACTTTCGTTTCTTGCATCGCTGTGACTGAGTCGTAACCGTAGGTAAAGACAACGTTACAAGACTCACCTAGGACATGTGGATCTGAACCTTTCGGATATTTATCCCGCAAGCTTTCACCTTGATAATGACCACCAAAGTGGAAAGGCATAAACACCACACCTCTATCTACACGATTAGTAACCATTGCCATGACTTTGATTGACCCACCTTCAGGTCCATCAACCCAAACTTGTTCACCGTTTTTAACACCAGCATTGTTAGCATCAGCTGGGTTAATTTCGATAAACATATCTTGCTGTAACTCAGCCAGCCATGGGTTTGAGCGGGTTTCGTCACCACCACCTTCATACTCAACCAAACGTCCACTGGTCATAATCAGCGGGAAATCTTTGCTGAAATCCTGCGCCTGAATAGAACCATAACGTGTTGGCAGCCGGTAGAAGCTACGACGGTCTTCATAAGTTGGGTATTTTTCAACCAAATCACGGCGGTTGGTATACAACGGCTCGCGGTGAATTGGCACTGGATCTGGGAATTGCCAAACAATTGCACGAGCTTTGGCATTACCACTTGGTGATAAACCATGTTTGATAGCAACACGTTGAATACCGCCAGATAAGTCAGTTTTCCAGTTTTTGCCTTCTGCTTCGGCTTTTTCTTCCGCCGTTAACTCATTCCACCAGCCAAGCTCTTTGATCATGTCGGCACTGACTTCTGGGTAACCGTCTTCAACGTCACTACCCGCAGAGTAAGAACCTTCCGCCAGCAGGTTTTCGCCATTACGTTCAACACCAAAACGTGCACGGAACGCACCGCCGCCTTCAGCAACAGGTACTGACGTGTCATACATGATATGAGTACCAGGGTGTTTCATTTCAGCTGTACCCCAGCAAGGCCATGGTAAGCCATAAAACTCACCATCACATGGGCCACCTTCAGCACGCAGTGTTGTTTTGTTAAATGTGTGCAGGTTTTCAGCTTGGAGCTTCAAACGCTCAGGTGTTTGACCTGTATAACCGACCGACCACATGCCACGGTTGTATTCACGGGTAATGTCTTCAATCATTGGCTCTTCGCCAACTACTTGGACGTTTTTGCACAATTCATTTTCAAAGCCAAACTTCTTGGCAAATTTGTACATGATGACGTGGTCTGGTTCGGACTCAAACAATGGTTTGATAACTTGCGAGCGCCATTGCACCGAACGGTTCGAAGAGGTCAATGAACCATAAGTTTCAAATTGGGTGGCTGCGGGTAGCAGATATACACCATCTTTACGGTCATTCATAACCGCTGAAACGGTTGGATAAGGATCGACAATGACCAGCATATCGAGCTTTTCCATGGCAGCTTTCATTTCTGGGCCACGTGTTTGACTGTTTGGTGCGTGCCCCCACAACACCATCGCTTTGATAGCATCGTTTTGATCGATATTGGCTTTGTCTTCCAAAACACCATCGATCCAACGAGAAACGGTAATACCGTTGGTGTACATAGGACTTAATTGCTTACCATCAGATTCTTCATAAGCACGCTGATCAAAACGTCCTTTAAGCCAGTCTAAATCAACGCCCCAGACGCGAGCCCAATGTTGCCAAGCTTCTTCAGCCAGGCCGTAGTAACCAGGCAAGCTGTTTGAAACAACACCAAAGTCGGTTGCACCTTGAACGTTGTCATGGCCACGGAAAATGTTGGTACCACCACCGGATACCCCCATATTACCCAGCGCCAATTGCAGAATACATAGGGCTCGGGTGTTACTGTTACCAACAGTGTGTTGAGTGATCCCCATACACCAAATAACAGTACCCGGGCGGTGTTCAGCCATAGTCTTGGCTGCTTGATAAACTTCCGCTTCTTTAGCACCGGTTAAGTCTTCAACTTTGTCCGGTGTCCAATTAGCCACTTCCGCACGGATATCATCCATGCCGTAAACACGCTGCTCAATAAAGGTTTTATCTTCCCAGCCATTTTCAAAAATGTGCCAGAGCATGCCCCAAACGAATGGGATATCACTACCACTACGAATACGGATATATTGATCAGCATGCGCAGCAGTACGGGTAAAGCGCGGATCGACAACAATGATCGGCGCACCACGTTCTTTACCACGGAAAATATGTTGTAACGATACCGGATGTGCCTCTGCCGGATTCGCACCGATAATGAAAATCGACTTCGAGTTATGGATATCGTTGTACGAGTTGGTCATCGCCCCGTACCCCCAAGTGTTGGCTACACCAGCTACCGTTGTCGAGTGACAAATACGTGCTTGGTGATCAACATTGTTGCTACCCCAAAATGCAGCAAATTTACGGAACAAATAGGCTTGTTCGTTGCTGAATTTGGCACTACCTAACCAGTAAACAGAGTCAGGGCCCGATGTTTCTCGAATATCGAGCATTTTTTGACCGATTTCTTCAATGGCGTCTTCCCAGCTCATACGCTGCCATTCGCCATTTACTTTTTTCATCGGGTATTTAAGGCGTTTGTCACCGTGGCCGTGCTCACGTAAAGAAGCACCTTTTGCACAATGCGAGCCCAAGTTGAATGGATGTTCAAAACTTGGTTCTTGTCCAATCCAGACGCCGTTTTGGACTTCTGCAACCACACCGCAACCGACACTACAGTGACTACAAACACTGCGAACTTTGGTGATTTCGCCTTCATCGTATGCGGGTTGACCACCTTCAGCAGCTTCCGCTTTTTCGATCATTGCCGTTGGCAACATGGTCATGAATGCAGCACCACCAGCGGCAATACCGGAGCCTTTCAAGAAGGTTCGACGGTCAATACCCGAAGAACGACTGATAATGGCGGCAGGGTCTCGTTTAATTAATTTCATGACGGTGATCTTCTAGAAATCGGCAGTTTTATAGAATGTATCTACATGTTCCGTATGCTGATATCCCTTTGAAGACTGCGGCTTGACAGCAGTTTTTTCGGGTGCGGGAGTGGGTTGTGCATGCACCGCTTTACTACTTAAAGCGACTGCAGCGGAGCCGCCAGCAAGAGCGGTCAACGTATGCAAAAATTTTCTGCGCGATGATGAAGACTGCGAGCTCATGGTGATCTCCGGATCAGATAACAGCATTTTGGCGACAGATGCCATGCGTCATTGCGACAACTGAATGAATATGAATTATCCCGCATATAGGCTTTATCATCAAGCCAAGATGAGCACTTAAACGGCGGTTAAACGCTGACTTTCACCTTCAAAAAACAACTGGGCAAGTTCAGCTAAAGCCGCATAAAAATTTGCACTTGGCGCTGTCTTCAAATCAACAATAAACCGAGGTAGCCACTTTGCCATATGATGGTTAAAAAATTCTGATGCAGTCACAACCGGTGTGCCATTTGCGCTGAGAATTAAACGCATCACATCACATAATGCAGCGATATGATCCTCAGGCTCTTTTTTACCCTCTTGGCGCACCAGACCCAGCTTACCTAAGTCGACTCGCAAATCAGCCAAAGGCTTCTCATTCAGAAAGCCGGTTTGATAATAAGATGCATAAGGGATTATCTCGCCTTGGGTAAGGCCGATAAAGAGTTCGTGATATTCACGAGCTTGTTCAGCTTCGGTAGTATTACTTGCCGCGTTAATCAATTGCTGCCAAGCCTGACCAAGTGCCGATGCTGGTGTGTCGACTTTTAAGGCAGCAATATTATGTAACAAATCGGTTGTCGCGGGTCTTGCCAATAAATTCGCCAGCAACGCATAAATCTGTGCTCGCCATTGAAGGGTTTCTTGCAAATCTTCCTGCATTATTAACTCCGTCTAAACTGCGCTTTGACACGACAGTCTTCACACATTTTCAGATGTTCTAATTTGCCATCCTGAAACATCGGGTGGTCTTTTAATTTACCGATGATGGTGTCGATCATTTTCTGTGTGGCAAAAGGTTTATGGCAACTAATGCAGTGGAAAACTGGCTCTTCGTGCAATAGCCGCTTCTGGCGCGCCTGTTCACGATCAAAGAGATATCGCGGCGATAATTCGATAACCTTTTCAGGGCAAGCCGTCTCACACATACCGCATTGCACACAAAGATCTTCAATAAAGTTAAGTTGTGGTTTATCAACACCATCAACTAAGGCACCAACCGGACACACCGAGACACAAGACATACATAAGGTACAGCCTTCCGCATTAACTTTGATCTCACCAAAAGGTGCTGTATCAGTCAGTTTTAACTCAGCAATCGGTGCGGGTGCATATTGATGTAAGTGCGTTAAAGCCAGATGACTCACGCGACGCTTGTCGTCTAAACCAGCAAAACTGGCTGCCTCGCTCAACAGCATTTTTGGCTGCTGATTAAGATGCGTTTTTAACGCATCAATCCGTTGCCCATTAAACCAACTGATTGCTTGCTCAAACCCCAAGCCAGCAATCATGTCATTGGCTAAGCTAATTTGCTGTTGCACACCCTGCCAATCATGATCTTGATGACTGCCAGCATCCCAGACGGTGATGTTAGCTGCACCATAGGCTAATGCTGCCAGCCAAAAAGGTAAGCCTAGGGCGCCGATTTCTTCAATTGCAAACGGGACGATATTGTCAGGTAACTGTTCGGCATAAACCGATAACAATTGTTCACCTTGCAAGCTATCGTGAATCAACAATTGCATAGGCTTATCTTCGACAGCCTTGTACTGCTTAAACATCGCCCGCAGTCTTTCAAGGCTATGATCTAAAGTTGGTAAGGCATAACTAATCGCGCCTGACGGACAAACTGTTGTGCAACTGCCACAACCTTGGCACAAATTTGGGTTAACCTGAATTTGTTCACCAAACGATTGAATCGCATCAGCCGGACAGGCATCTAAACATTGCTCACAAGCACTGACCCCACGACGTTTATGGGCACAAATAGAAGATTTGTAGTTAAAAAACTTGGGCTTATCAAATGTGCCCACCAGATCTGGCAGCTGTTTTAAAGCCTCGGCTAAAGCTTGTGGGTTATCAGCAGGCGCAAAATAACCGATTGGTGATACCACCATGGTCATTAGTGGTTGTTCACTTAAATCCAGCACCAAGTCATATTTTTGCTTAACACCAGCAACGACGGCAGAAAAATCGCCTAACCAACCACTGAGCTCAGTTAGCTCACCTTTCAAGCGTGTAACAGGTTGCTCAGTAACTAACTCGCCACCATCAAGAATAAGCACTTCAATAACCAAACCATGACAATGGGCAATGACAGCATTGATATTGGCTGCATCACCAATAACCAATAACCGGCCTGCTGATTCATAACTCACCCAGTCGGCAACCTCAAAAGGCAAGTTACCCGCTTCAATTACTGCATTATGCAAGTTTGTCATCCTCAGATTTGGTTGGGGTTGGATCGCTTGGTTTTTCTGCATCTGGTTCTGCTGATGCAACTAATGATTCAATTTGTTTATCAAGCATCCGACGCATTTCATGGGTGACCACATCACCTAAGCTGGCAAAGTTTTGATAGTTGTAGTCATTTTCATACTCATCCAGACCATCTGGTTTACCGATCCCCGGTTTACGAAAGATATCTCTTAATGCTTGTTTGCGACTTGCCGCATCAAGTTCTGGATTTTGCCATGCGGGTGTTGGCGATTCTGTCTCTACAAGTTCTGTAGCAATGACTTCTGGCGCAGGCTCAACATTGTCTTCAGCTGGAATCGTTGGCTGTTGTGCTTCTTCAGCTGGAGACGACTGTTCAAGTTTTCGTGCTGACCAGCGCGAAAAAAAACCAGATTTTTCGTTATCAGCCATTGGCGGTCTCTGAGGAAGCATTTTCTTTCCAGCGCTGACGACGCCGTTTTTTAGGTTTTTGTGGCTGATAGTGCGCTAAAACATAACGCTCTAACCAAACACAAAGTACATCCGGTAGCGGCGCATCAAAGACCATTTCGCCTGCTTCCATGTAGGATGCGGCTTCGTCAAAATCAACAGTAAGCATGACTGGCAGCAAGTCATCGCCAACTTCTCGGCAAACCAGATATACCTTAGTTTGTTCAGCCGTTAAGTTAACGTAATAACTTTCACAAAATTGTCGGTAAAGCTGAAGACGCAATCCCGTTAAGGTAATCACCTCACCTTGCTGTTGCGCACTGTCGATATCGTCATCGCTTAGCCCCGGCACAACACCTAACAGACGCCAACTGGATTTCGCCCAGCGGTGCTTGCTCGGCTGTTTTAGCAGTAAGCCGGAAACATCAAAATGGTCAGCGGGCGTATCAAGCATGGCAGGCAATGAAGTTATTTTTCACGCCTTTATGTTATCAAATAACCAAGTATTTTACTCAGCTACCGTAACTTCGCTGACCTTTTGTAAACCTCGGGGTAATTTATGCCCGCGTTTGCCGCGTTCACCAGCATAATGCGCCAGATCGGCAGGTTTTAACGTGAGATGTCTTCGTCCAGCATGCAGCGTTAAACTGTAATCTTGCGGTACCAAACTAACCGACTGCAGCCATTCTTGACCTGCGGTGAAGCGTGCAGATGGAATATTAATCAGTCGTACACCTTTACCTTTGTTCAACTCCGGCACTTCGCTAATTGAAAAGACCAATAGACGTCCATCACCAGCAGCGACTGCCAACTGCATATCCGCGTTATCAGGCAGCATCATTGGCGGTAAAAGCTCAGCACCTTCAGGTAAATTAAATAGCGCTTTACCCGCTTTATTTTTTGCCAGCAAATTATCAAACTCGGTGACAAAACCATAGCCAGCGGTATTCGACAGTAAGACTTTCTGTTTACTTTCCGCAGTCATCACGGCGACAAAATGTATTTCCGCAGGTGATTGTAATCGACCACTTAATGGTTCGCCCTGGCCTCTTGCTGACGGCAAGGTATGGGCTGGCAGTGAGTAACTTCGGCCGGCTGAATCCAAAAAGACAATTTGTTGATTACTACGGGCTTTAACTGAGGTTAGATATCGATCGCCGGTCCGATAATTCAGTGACACAGGATCGACATCATGACCTTTCGCAGCTCGCACCCAACCACTGGCCGACAACACAATGGTTAGCGGTTCGGTTGGCAGTAACTCAGTTTCACTCAGTGCTCTCGCCGCTTCTTGTGGCTTAATTAAGCTACGGCGTTCATCACCAAATTTTTCGGCATCTGCTGTCAGCTCTTTGCGGATCAGTGTTTTCAGCCGCGTTTCAGAGCCCAATAATTGTTCAAGTGTTTTACGTTCTTTTGACAGTTCATCCATTTCGCCCTGGATTTTCATTTCTTCCAGTTTGGCTAAGTGACGTAAACGTAACTCTAAAATGGCTTCCGCTTGACGCTCTGACAGATTAAAGCGAGCCATTAACTCAGCTTTTGGTTCATCTTCGTGACGAATAATCGCAATAACTTCGTCAATATTTAGATAGGCAACCAATAAGCCTTCGAGCACGTGCATACGATCGACGACTTTATCCAAGCGATGTTGCAAACGGCGAGTTACGGTCTGGATCCTATAGGTCAACCACTCAGACAACATGTCTCTCAAGTTTTTAACTTGAGGGCGACCATCAAGGCCAATCATGTTCATGTTGACGCGATAACTACGCTCAAGATCAGTCGTCGCAAACAGGTGAGACATCAGGCTTTCGATATCGACACGATTTGATTTCGGCACTATCACTAAACGAACAGCATGCTCATGATCTGACTCATCTCTTAAGTCAGTGACCATTGGCAGCTTTTTGCTTTGCATTTGTGCGGCGATTTGCTCAAGCACTTTGGCACCAGACACTTGGTATGGCAGTGCATTAATAATGACTTCACCCTCTTCAACTTGGTAGCAAGCACGTTGGCGAATAGAGCCATGACCGGTCTCATAAATCTTACGAATATCGACTTGTGATGAGATGATTTCGCCACCAGTTGGAAAATCTGGCCCCTGCACAACTTCGAGCAACTCATCCAATGTTGTGCGAGAAGATTTCAGTAACAATAAGCAGGCTTCAACGACTTCACGCAAGTTATGTGGCGGAATATCCGTCGCCATACCAACAGCGATACCGGTTGCGCCATTGAGTAAAACATTCGGTAACCGAGCAGGTAATAACTCTGGCTCATCCATAGTGCCGTCAAAGTTTGGCACCCACTCAACGGTCCCCTGTCCTAATTCGCTCAGTAAAGTTTGTGCATAAGGGGCAAGACGAGCTTCGGTATAACGCATTGCAGCAAAAGATTTAGGGTCATCCATTGAGCCCCAGTTACCTTGACCATCGATCAAAGTGTAACGATAAGAAAATGGCTGGGCCATTAACACCATCGCTTCATAACAGGCAGAGTCACCGTGAGGATGATATTTACCTAATACGTCACCAACGGTACGAGCAGATTTTTTATGTTTGGAAAGCGCGCTGAGACCCAACTCCGACATGGCGTAGATGATGCGGCGCTGAACCGGTTTCAAACCATCTGCTAAATGTGGCAGGGCACGGTCCAAAATAACGTACATGGAATAATCCAAATACGCCTTTTCGGTAAAATCCCGAAGCGGTTGTCGCTCTAGATCATCAATGATTGTACTCATGTATTTCTCTCTGTTCCGCTCAGATTGTCGCCAAATCGGCAAGATCGCCGTGCTGTTCTAGCCACTGTTTGCGATCTGCTGAGCGTTTTTTAGCCAACAGCTTATCCATCATCATGTAGGTATCATCTTCAGCATCGATGGTCAGACGGACCAAACGTCGCGTATCTGGGGCCATGGTGGTTTCTTTGAGCTGAATCGGATTCATCTCACCTAGCCCTTTAAATCGCTGAATGCTGACTTTGCCTTTGATATTTTCACGCTCAATGCGATCCAAAATGATTTTGCGTTCTTCATCATCAAGCGCATAAAACACTTGTTTACCGACGTCGATACGATACAACGGCGGCATTGCGACACAGATATGTCCAGCACTGACTAATGGGGCAAAGTGTCGAACAAACAATGCACATAACAATGTAGCGATGTGAAGTCCATCTGAATCAGCGTCGGCGAGAATACAAATTTTTCCATAACGCAGGCCAGATAAGTCATTTGACCCAGGATCGACACCAATTGCCACGGCAATATCATGAACTTCTTGTGAGGCTAGAACCTGAGACGGCTCAACTTCCCATGTATTCAAAATCTTACCGCGTAGCGGCATGATGGCTTGAAAAACACGGTCACGACCTTGTTTGGCACTACCACCTGCCGAGTCCCCTTCCACCAGAAATAATTCGGTACGGGTCGGATCTTGTGACGTACAGTCTGCTAATTTTCCTGGCAATGCTGGACCTGACTGTACGCGTTTACGGACGACTTTTTTCGCTTGTTTCAATCGCGACTGAGCGTTGTTAATAGCGAGCTCAGCAATTTTTTCACCATCTTCAACATGATGATTTAACCAAAGACTAAATGCGTCTTTAACCGCACCAGTGACAAAAGCAGCACACTGTCTTGAAGATAAACGCTCTTTGGTTTGACCCGAAAATTGTGGATCTTCAATTTTGACTGACAAAACGTAGCAACAACGATCCCAAATATCTTCGGCCGTTAGTTTCACACCGCGTGGTAATAAACTGCGAAACTCACAAAACTCACGAAGTGCATCTAACAAACCACTTCGAAGACCGTTTACATGCGTACCGCCTTGAGCTGTCGGAATAAGATTCACATAACTTTCAGCAATCACCTCGCCGGGCTCAAGTTGCCACATCAAGGCCCAATCAACTTCTTGATCAGCGTCAGCGAAATGCCCAACAAACGGCTTAGCTGGAATACAAGGCATATCTGTCAGTGCCGTCGACAGATAACTATTCACACCATCTTCATAACACCAACGGTCTGATTGTTTTTCAGCACCACTCAAATCATCAAAGGTGACCACTAAGCCCGGACATAACACGGCTTTAGCTCGAAGCACATGACGTAAACGAGAGACCAAAAATTTAGGCGCATCAAAGAAGCTGGCATCAGGCCAAAAACGCACACTGGTTCCGGTATTTCTTTTACCAACCGTGCCTGTTTCGCTCAGTGGCTCGATTAATGCCCCGTTTGCAAAAGCAATTTGATAACTGATGCCGTCACGTCGAATACCCACTTCCAAACGTGTCGAAAGCGCATTTACGACAGAAACCCCGACGCCATGCAAACCACCAGAGAAACGGTAGTTTTTGTTTGAAAACTTACCCCCAGCATGCAGACGAGTCAGGATAACTTCAACGCCCGGCACACCTTCTTCAGGATGAATATCCACCGGCATACCTCGTCCGTCATCGATGACTTCTAAGGAATTATCTTTGTGGAGAATGACTTGGATAGATCGCGCATGACCTGCGATGGCTTCGTCGACACTGTTATCAATAACCTCTTGAGCCAAGTGATTGGGTCGCGCAGTATCGGTATACATGCCCGGCCGTTTGCGAACCGGTTCTAGTCCCGTTAGTACCTCAATCGCCGAAGCATCATAAATCGTGGTCATTGTCTTGCAGTCATTAAATTTTAGGTTGTCCGCAGGTTAGCAGGATAAAAGCCAGAAGTACAAGCATAGCGGCATTCAGTCAATCAAGAACGTCTACATGCTCAGGCCCAGCCTAGTCGCTAATCTTTATAAAAGAAAAATATCTGTTATGTTTTGCTTGAGAATACCGCAAGGACACCGCGATGAAATATGCCCTGTTAAGTAGCCTAGTTATTGTGCATTTAGCCGCCTGCACACCATCAGCCAATGATGAACTCCCTGCTTTTGAACAAGAAGCGAAAGCAGCGATTACTGAGTTTGCTGGCCAACTCAAATCAGCATTGCAAAACGCTATGCAATCTGGTGGCCCAGGAACTGCCGTCAACGTATGTCAAGTTCAAGCCCCGAAAATAGCTGAAGCACTGGCAGCCAAAACAGGATTCGAAATTGGCCGTACCAGCTTGAAAGTCCGTAACCCAGCAAATCAACCCCAGCCATGGCAACAAATCGTGCTGAATAACTTTGAAAGCCAAAAACAGTCTGGCACACCTGTGAATGAAATGCAGTTTGTCGCTGTCAGTGATGACAGCGAGTCACTGAGATTCATGAAAGCTATTAATACCGAAACTGTTTGTCTCACTTGTCATGGACAAAATATATCCACGGCACTTCAGACAGAAATAAATCGTCTCTATCCCGAAGACCAAGCTACCGGCTTTAAACAAAACGATATTCGTGGCGCCTTTAGCGTCGTGAAATATCGTGATGATTAAAAAGGCGTTACTTCAGCGTAATTAACTCGCTACGGCCTTTACTGACAAAATCAATTTTGTCTTCACGAGCCAGCCAACCAATCGCACGCTGTAAAGTCTTACTATCCAATGAACAAGCTTCTGCAACTTTGGCCATGGTTGATGGGCCGTTTTGCTGTAGAAATTGCCATAAAACACCAGCGCTAGTACCAATACTGTCAGTCATTGCCTACTCCTTGTGGGGTTATACAAAAATTCACTGGCAA
Source organism: Methylophaga sp. OBS3 (assembly GCF_026319325.1). GTDB lineage: Bacteria > Pseudomonadota > Gammaproteobacteria > Nitrosococcales > Methylophagaceae > Methylophaga. The sequence continues at coordinate 8,174 of NZ_JAPDMU010000005.1, read as the reverse complement.
TTCGTGTGCCATTTCATAATCGCTTTATTTTCTGGCACCTTGATGACAAACATATGAAATATAAGTAATTTTCTGCGCTATTTCTGTGCAAAAAAGTATCTAACACGCACCATTTACGAACAAGTGAATTGTTGTTGGTAGGCGCCCAAAATCTGCTGACAGGCTTGTTTTAGTGTTGAGAGTGGTGCCGCAATATTCATTCTCATAAAGCCACTCCCCCCTTCCCCAAACATGGCGCCAGGATTCATTGCCACACCACAGTCATTCACAAAAAACTGTCTCAATGCTTTGTCGCTGAGATTAAGATCGCTGCAATCCAGCCACAACAAATAGGTACCTTCAATCGGTTGAATACGAATCAGTGGTAAATGTTTAGCAAAAAAGTCTTTGACCCAATCACGGTTAATGGCCAAATAATCAAGCAGCGCGTCTAACCACGCTTCGCCATCTTGGTAAGCGGCTTGTGTTGCAACAATACTAAAAGGATTTGCTGAGCTGACATGCCAACGTTTGAATTCTGCCTCGATAGCTTTTCGCTGAGCCGCCTCTTCCACGATTAATGACGATAAATTGAGTCCTGCGATATTAAACGTCTTACTGGCAGAGACAGTGGTAATCACTCGACCAGGCTTTGCTAAGGTGGTTAATGGCGTATTTTGAAATCCTTTGAACACCAAATCCATATGTATCTCATCTGAGATAACCACCAAATTATATTGCTCGGCAATGGCTAACACCGTCTGCAACTCTTCAACCTGCCAAACACGACCGACAGGATTATGCGGTGAACATATTAATAAAAGCTTTGCCCCCGCCTTAGCTTGTGCTTCAAGTTGCTCAAGGTTCATTCGGTAACCATCGTCAGTTTTTAACAATGGATTCAGTACCAATTGACGACCGGTTTCAGTGACGGCTGAGAAAAAAGGAAAGTACACCGGTGATTGCACAATAACGCCATCATTAGGCTGAGTGAGTGCATTAATCACCGCATGGATTGATGGCACCACACCCGGACACATCAAGATATGTTGCTTATCGATCGACCAATTAAACCGCTTTAGGTACCAGTTCTGTATCGCCTGATACAAACTGTCTGGAAACTGGTGATAACCAAAAATAGGATGTTCTGCACGCTGTTTTAACGCTTTATTAACCGCTGGCGGCACAGAAAAATCCATATCCGCAACCCATAATGGGATTACATCTTGCAGGCCAAATATTACCTCACGATTATCGTATTTTTGTGCTCCAGAGCCTTCCCGCGTTATGACTTGGTCAAAATCAAACTCACTCAAGATTTACGTTCCCAGATAGTGACTTCAGACAGAGTGTGTTGGAATTTACGACGCGTTTCACGGATCACAAATGGCAATGATGTCGGCTCACTCACCAAATTAAAGTTGGCGTCTAACATGGCATGTAAACCATCCAAGGTGGTGAAGCTTTCACCATCTTTTTTGAAACCACCCAACCATTTGTTTTTATCTGTATGCTCTTCAAGCCATGTGTAAGGCGAAGCCAAAACCAATAAACCGCCGGCATTCACGCGTTCATGAATAGCACTAAGGAATAAGGCTGGATCATACAAACGGTCTAATAGATTGGCTGCAACAACAAGATCATAGCCCGTAAATACCGACTTCAAATTACAGGCATCGCCCTGCATAAACTCAACTTTATCGGCAACATCATCAAGCCCTAAATCGGCCAAGCGTTGTTCGCGATACTCAACCAGGTCACCTTCATCTGTAATGGTGTAACGCACCACACCACGTTGCTGCATTTGCACACCAAGATTAATGAGACGTGCCGAAAAATCGATGCCCGTTACAGCGTCAAAATGACGCGCTAATTCAAAGCTCCCACGGCCTACGGCACACCCTAAGTCGAGGGCTTTTTGACGAGGTTTATCCCCCATCGCACGCACAGCGAGATCGACCAAGGTTTGTTGAAAATTGGCGACATCAAAATAACGCGGGCCAAAATGAAACTCGGCATATTCAGATAACATTTTGTCTGACTCATAATGTGAGTCGACAATATTCACCGGCGCTTCTGACACCACATAACGAAAGCCAGCATGTTGGAAAAAGTGGCGTCTAAAAGCATAACGAGAGGCCTTTCGACTTTCGTTACCACACGAAATCCAGCTACCACCTTTAATTAAATTATGTTGGCTATCATAAGTTGGTGTCGTGAAATCATCATAAATGGGATGCACTTTAAAGCCATCAAAAGGATAAATCGGCGTTTCAGTCCATTGCCAGACATTCCCGATAACATCGTAGAAGTCGCCTTGTTTGAAGGCATTTACCGGGCAAGATGACGCCGCATAATCCAAATGGATATTGCCGTTCGCTTGCTGGCCGGTCAATTCATCAATCCCAGCATGCTCATATAGCCGATACCATTCATCTTCCGTTGGCAGCCTTACTGGCTCACCAGTTTGTTCGGCTTTCCAGTTACAGAATGCTTTTGCTTCAAGATAATTGACTTCTACCGGCCAATCCCATGGCATATCGACAACCTCAGTCATCAACCGTAATTGCCATTTATCGCCGCTTCGTAACCAGAATGTTGGAAAATCAGCTTTGGCAAATTGGCGCCACTTTAAGCCTTCCTCACTCCACCAGTTATCTTGCTGGTAGCCGCCTGCTTCAACAAAGCCTAGAAACTCAGCATTACTTACCAAAAATTGGCTAGCTTTAAAGTCAGCCACATCAGTTTGATGCTGCCCGTATTCATTATCCCAACCATAAACAGGATCATTAAAGGATTTACCAAGACGCACTTCACCACCAGGTACTGCTAATACTTTATTGGTTGGCGCTTTGCCTGTTTGAGTAAAAGGTCGCCATTGCGGTTGTTTACACACTTTGTCTAATTGATGCTGACGGATCAGAACTGACGAGGTTTCCAAGTGAATTTGCTCATGTTCGATCCCCATCATGATCGCCCACCAAGGATTTTGCCAATCAATAGGTAATTCTAGCGGCGCAGTTTCAATCACTTGGTTGACCAGTTTTTTAACCGCTTTGCGATAGTCTTTTACTTCACTAACTGCTGGCCAGTCATAGTGATTCTCATCCAAATCATCCCAGCTCATTTCATCAACGCCGACGGCAAACATGGATTCAAACTTTGGATTAACACGTGTTTTAATTAGTCCCGTTAACAACATCTTATTGATAAAAAATGTTGCTGTATGACCAAAGTAAAAAATTAATGGATGACGCAATGAAATCGACTTTTCATAAAAGCCACGGTCGTCTTTAAGCGTCTCAAACAAAGACTCGTAACGGTCAAAATTGCTATTAAAGTACTCAGCAATTTCCAATCGCTTGGCAGCGATATCATTACCTTCTAACAAGGGAGTACGAAGATGATTGACCGGCTCTTTGACGGATAAAGCGCTTTTGGCATTCATGGGTAACAGTCCTTTATCTTAGCTTGTCGGTGTCAGACGCATACCGTGACGATTTGTTGCATTTAATGTTTATATTTATTTAGCAGTTGGCGGCTAACCATGCTGTTTTGGCAGACAACTCAACCGAGCAACTCCACTTGTATGCGAGGTTGATTGTTTCAGCACAAGCATAAACACCATGCCCGCGAACAATGACAACTTTATGATCAGCTAGGCCTGATGCGACTTTTGCCGGCGACAATGCCACGTAATCCGTGTAATTAATGTGAATAACTGGCACGACTGGAAAATAATATTGGCCTTCGAAATCGACCGGAGTGAAGTCGTCACCATTGAGGGTCATGGCAACAGCATGTGGACCGTGACTATGAAATACAGCACGCGCATTAGGATTTTGTTGATAAACAGCAATATGCAACGGTGCGTCTAATGAAGCCCCCTCACCGAGATCACCGTCAATACTGCATTTAATGAGATCATCAACCGTTAAGGTGTCGGCACAGCAACCTGTTGGGGTCACCCAAACCTGATCGTGCCAACGAAAAGACGCATTACCACTATGGGAGTCATTACACCCATATTGGCGTAACCAAAGATAATGCTGGACTAACGCTGCTTTTAAATTCGCGAGATCTTTTTCAGGCATCTCCGTCCTCAGGCTGACTTTGCTGAATATGTCTCAGCCATTGTGCCGCCTGATTACGTTGTTTATCAAATCGACCTGCTTGTTTTAGCAAACTTTCGGCACGTTCCAAATTTTTCAAATGAAACTGCACCATACCGCCCATCAACAAAGCATCACCTTTTTTGCTATTGGTGAGTTTCTCAGTGGCAGCCTCTAACGGGGCAACAGCCTCTTGCCATTGCTCTTCACTGACATAGAGTCTTGCTAGTTTAAGATCTGTTTCGCCGCTATTGTCCTGACCGCGTATTTTTTCAAGTACCGCAGAGGCTTTATCTGCTTCGCGCGCTGCCAACCAACTATCAGCGAGTTTTTCCATATTCGAGAAGTTGGCCGCAATCACCCCATCATCAATGGCTTTTTGCAATAATTGTCCAGATTTGAATGGAATGTTCAGATAGCGATACATATTGCTGAGTCGCATCACAATATCGTCATCGCCCAGATTGAGACGCTTCATCAACATCGATACCGCTAATGATGACAACTGCTTATCTTGACGTGCGTATAACGAACCCAACTGATCCCAATAGGTTTTATCGTCAGGATGCAAAACTAATAAGGTTTCCAGCACATTGATTGCCGAGTCATATTGCTTCATCTCAATATGTGCAGCCAGTTGCATGCGGTACCAGTCTTCTTTAGGTGAATTGGTGCGACGAATCGCCGTACGAATATGCTCAACCGTTTTGCTAAATTGTTTTAGCTGATAGTGCGCCGTTGCCAGTAACACATAGACATTGGTGTCTGGGTTGGCTTCATTTGCTAACCAACGCGTCAGCAAATCCACACCTTGTTGGTATTTACCATCTGCGATTAACAGCTGGGCGAGGTTATATTGCAGATTATGGGTTACTTCTGGTGGTAACGCATTGAGCTCTAATGCACTACGAAACTGCTCTGTTGCACGAGGATAATCTCCCGTTTCAGAGTACAAATAACCCAGCGTTTGTAACACGACAGCGCGTTCGTAACTACCCGCATCGGTCTCATCAATTAACTTCAACAAAGCCGCTTCAGCAGGTTGATATCGCTCATCAGCCATCTGTTGCTGTGCAGATTCCAGAGCTTCGTAGGTCTCTTGTGATAACAAGTACTCTTCGGCACTGGCCGATGTCATCAAACTCATGACAAGCAGGCTGGATAGGGCAAGTTTTGCAAATAATGTTTTCATCAGCGGGCCAATTTAAACTCGATTTCTTGAGTTGCACGACGTTCTACAGCTTCGCCATCTACTTGTTTTGGTTTGAATTTCCACTTCAAAATCGCCGCCAATGCCGCAGCATCAAATACATTCTCAGGGTTAGACTTAATGATCTGCGGATCTTTAACTCGACCATCTTTAGTAATGGTAAAGGCTATGGTTACAACACCCTCGATACCACGCCGCTGTGCCATACGTGGGTAGTTAGGCGGGATACGAACCAATGGCACGACTTCACCATCCATCTGCGGTTGTGCTGATGGGGCTGGACCTGGATCTGGCGCAGGTGCAGATTTAAAGTCACCTAAATGTGGACCACCAGTGATATTCAGTGGCACATCAATATTTGGTGCACTCAATTGCGGCTGAGGTACATCCGGTTGCTCTGGTGGCGGTGCATCCGCATTTGGTGGTGGCGGTGGCGCTTCAGGTGGTTCTGGTTTTTCAGGTGGTTGACGACGTTTTTCTTCCGGCGGCGCTTCCTCTTCCTGAAGACGCACAAAGTCCAAAATACGAATATCTTCGTCTTCCCGAGCAGTTAAACCATCGGTACTGGTCATTTTCTGCATCAAGGTAAACAGGCCGAAATTGACCAATACCGCCAGCACTAATCCAAGCAATATACGCATACTGCCCCGCTAGTCGCGTTCTGCGGCAATAGACACGTTTGCCACACCTGCTAGACGCGCCTGATCCATCACTTCAATCAGAATGCCGGTTTTGGCATTTTCATCTGCAAGAATAATGACCGCACCTTCTGGGTTTTCAGCGTGTAAACGTTCAACGTTAGCGCGGATCGCACGACGGTCAATTTGGCGTTTATCAATCCAGATCTCATCGTTTTCACGGATGGCGATCAGAATATTCGCACGTTCTTTTTCAACAGCGGTCTGTGCCGAAGGTCGGTTCACATCAACACCGGTTTCTTTCACAAACGATGTGGTGACGATGAAGAAAATCAGCAGAATAAACACCATATCAATCAGTGGTGTCATGTTGATTTCTGCGATACCGCCACTTTGTCGACGGGAATGTCGGTTTCTCATAACAAATCCTAATCTCGACGCAGTGCGTCGGCTACGTTATCAACGGTGCGTGTCACCCGTTGCTGTAGTTGTGTACTGAAATACAGTCCAGATAACGCCGTTAACAAACCGCCCATCGTGGTGATAAGCGCAATTGAAATACCTGCCGCCATACCGCGGGTGTTACCCGTGCCAAACACGGTCATGACATCAAATGTTTGAATCATGCCGTTTACTGTTCCCAGCAGACCTAACATCGGTAATGCCATGGTTAGTGTTTTAATCAACACCAAATAACGTTCCAAACTGATACGACTTTCAGCAATCAGACCTAATCGAATCTGCTGTGCGTACCAACTGCGTCTGTCGCTACGTTGATGCCAGTGTTCGATCAGCTTTTGTTTATCTTTAGGGTGTAAAAACAACAGAAAAACATAACGCTCGATGATTAATGTCCACATGACAATCGACGCCAGCAGGATGAGCCACAGCACTAAGCCGCCGCTCTCCATTAAAAGCTGAATGTTAAACAGATTATCGGTCACGGCTTATTACTATGATGCTCGGCGTTACGGGCAACGATTGAGGCACTTTCTTCATCCAAAATTTGGATAAGACGGTTACTCTTGCTCGATAAAGCACTATGAATCAGCAAAATTGGAATCGCGACGGCCAAACCTAACTCGGTAGTGACCAGAGCTTGTGAAATACCGCCTGACATCAATTTCGGATCACCCGTACCAAACAAGGTGATCGACTGGAAGGTTTCAATCATGCCCGAAACCGTACCCAACAGCCCCAACATCGGCGCAACAGCAGCCAAAATCGCCAGCGTTACCAAGCCGCGTTCGATAGCAGGTGTTTCTCTTAAAATCGCTTCGTCGAGTTTCAACTGTAAGGTTTCCACATCATCAGCATGTTTATCATCATAAACAGACAAGATGCGACCAAGTGGGTTCGACGTATTCGGTGTAGTTTCTTTTTGTTGTTGTCTGACGCCACGCTCAGCTTTAAATAACAAGACAAAACGTACCAGGGCAATCAATAAACCAATCACACCCAGCGCGATGATGATGAAACCAATCCAACCACCTTGTTGAATACGTTCTTTCAAATCAGGTGTTTGTACCAGCAATGCCATTAAAGCACCACGAGTTGGATCCACTACCGCCTCATGCCATTCGTTGGCATCGGCATCGACAAAGTCACGCGCGACATCTTGTAAACGAGGTACGGGTTGGCGAGCTAACTCAACCAAGCTGTGGTTTTCAGGTAAATAACGCAGGTAACTGCCATCCGTAAAGAAAGTGAATACACCGATACGGGTAATATCACGCTCTTCTACATCACCAGAAATGGTGATAACAGGTGAGTTAAAGGTTTCAACTTTACCTGACTCGGTCATTTCTTGTTGAAGCGTCAGCCATAACTCACGTAATTCTTCGATGGTTGGCTGTTGTTTACGCTCACCCAGCTCTTTCAAAAATGCAATACGTTCTGGGTATTTCACTGTGACTACTGAGCTTTCCAACATGGCACGACTATCGTTAGCCATTTGGCGAACGGTACCGAAAAGCTCACCTAAAGAACCAGAACGTTCTCTTAATAAAGATTCCTGCTCAGCCAAGACATTTTCATTGGCTTCAAACTGACTATTTAAGGTTTGCGTACGACGTTCTTGTTGCGCCAGTTCTGCTTTTGCTTCGGCTAATAATTCAGCCTGACGATTACGTTCAGCCAGAAACGCTGACTCACGCATTTGGTTTTGCTGTTGTTCAACAACACGGTCGCGTTTAACTTGCTCTAACAACTCATCTAAGTTGGCAGGTGTTTGGG